>NZ_JAVKLM010000034.1:0-57679 GCF_031539105.1 Limnohabitans sp. | reverse complement strand
GGGGTTTGGGGGGGGGGTTGGGGGTTTGAGTTGCCTGGGGGGGCGCGGGTGGGGGGGCGGGGGCCTCCTCGTGTTTTACAAAAATCGACCCCGGCGCCCCCGCATCGCTCGACGCCTTCGGGTGGGTCGGCGTCTGTTGCTGGTTCTGCGGTTTCTTCGCCTGCAGAACAGCGCTACACCAGTTGGACCTTTGGTGAATTACCTGAGCTGATGGAAATCACCAGAGGCAAACAAACCCTCATTGGTTTTCCGGCGCTGGTGGATGTGGGTGATGCTGTGTGCATTGAAGTGTTTGACGAGCCCGAGGTGGCTGGCACCAAACACCGCGCTGGCTTGCGCCGCTTGTTTGCCATGCAAATCAGAGACGCGCTCAAGTACCTTGAGAAGAATTTACCCGATCTGCAAAAAATGTCGGTGGCTTACATGATGGTAGGCAAGTCACCCGATGGTTCGGGTGGGGGCACAGTGGATGAACTCAAACAACAAATTTTGGATGTGGCGCTGGACCGTGCGTTCTTGCTCGACCCACTACCCACAAGTGAGGCTGATTTCAAACGTCGTCTTGAGGAAGGCCGTGGCCGACTGACGTTGATCGCCAACGAGATAGCGCGCTTGGCCAGCACCGTGCTGACCGAGTTTGCAGCGGCCAGCCGCAAAGTGAAAGACACCAAAATCAGCCCCGACAGCGTGGCCGACGCTTCGCAACAGCTGCAACGCTTGGTGGGCAAACGCTTCATTGCTGACACACCCTACACACAGCTGCAGCACTTTGCGCGCTACCTCAAAGCCGTGGTGCTGCGCCTAGACAAACTGCGCGCCGATGCAGCGCGCGATGCCACCAAACTGGCCGAACTCAAACCGCTGGAGCAAAAATATTGGCGCTTGGTGGCCGAGCGCAAAGGCGTGACCGACGCACGCATGCAAGAGTTCAGATGGCTACTGGAAGAGCTGCGCGTGAGCTTCTTCGCGCAAGAGCTGCGCACGCCCCAGCCGGTGAGTGTGAAGCGGCTGGATAAGGCTTGGCAGCAGTTGAGTTATTGAGCTTGATTAATCAAAGCCGCCCCAACCGCCCCAACGCCAACTTCAAGGTTTCGTCTTTCTTGGCAAAGCAAAAACGCACCACGCGTTGGTCAAAGCCATCGGCGTAAAAGGCCGACAGAGGAATGGCGGCGACGCCAATTTCAGAAGTAAGCCATTTGCAGAAGTCAGCTTCGCTCAGGTCTTTTTCTGGCACGCCCAATTTGTCGATGCGCACGCACTGAAAGTAGCTGCCTTCCGAGGGCAACAACTCAAACTTGGTTTGGGCCAAGCCTTGGCGAAACAGGTCGCGCTTGGCGGCGTAGAAGGCGGGCAGTTGCAAGTAAGGCTGTGGGTCTTTGAGGAACGAGGCCAAGCCGTGTTGCACAGGCGTGTTAACGGTGAACACGTTGAACTGGTGCACTTTGCGAAACTCGGCGCTGTAGGCTGCAGGTGCAGCCACGTAGCCAATTTTCCAGCCGGTGACGTGGAAGGTTTTGCCAAAGCTCGACACGATGAACGCACGCTCGGCCAAGCCGGGGAAACTCGATGCGCTCAGGTGCTTCAGTGGTGCGTAGACCATGTGTTCGTACACCTCGTCGCTGATGAGCACGATGTTGGTGGGGGCGAGCAGCTCTTGCAGTTTGAGCATTTCCTCGCGCGTCCACACCGTAGCGCTGGGGTTGTGCGGGCTGTTGACGATGATGGCGCGCGTCTTGGGTGTGATGGCCGCTGCGATTTTGTCGAAGTCAGGGCGGAAGGTGCCGGGGGTGAGCGGCACGCGCACGGCCACGCCGCCGGCCATGTCGATGTTGGGGATGTAGCTGTCGTAGCAAGGCTCCAACACAATCACTTCGTCACCTGCACGCACCACGGCCAAGATGATGCTGAGGATGGCTTGGGTCGCACCCGCCGTGATGGTGATTTCGTTGGTGGGGTCGTAGCGGTATTGGTAGAGCGACTCAATCTTGTCAGCCACGGCTTCGCGCAGCGCGGGCACGCCGGTCATGGGCGGGTATTGGTTGAGGCCGTGGGTCATGGCGTCGTTCACGCAGGCCACGAGCTTGGGGTCGCAGTCAAAGTCGGGGAAGCCTTGGCCGAGGTTGACGGCATTTTTTTCAGTGGCCAAAGCCGACATGACCGTGAAGATGGTGGTGCCGATTTTGGGGAACTTGGTGTCGAGTTGAGGTGTGGTCATCTTGCGTGGTTCACATGTTGAAATCAGTGGGGTGGCCGTCGAGGGCCTTCATGATGAGGTTGCGGTCGAGGCGGTCGCTCAAGAGGGCGGCAAAGTCATACACAAAGTGGCGAATGTAGGCGCTGCGCTTGAACGCAATACGCGCCACGTTTTTGCCAAACAGCAGCGAGGCGGGGCGTGCCACGAGGTCGTCGTCCAAGCCGTCTTTCACAGCCATCTCGGCCACGATGCCCACACCTAAACCCAAACGCACATAGGTTTTGATGACGTCAGAGTCAATCGCTTCGAGCGCGATGCGTGGCGTGAGGCCCTTGGCTGCAAAGGCTTTGTCAATGCGTGTGCGCCCTGTGAACGAGGGGTGGTAGGTGATGATGGGTTCAGTCGCCAAGTCTTCCAACGTGATACGCACTTTGCCCGCGAGCGGGTGCGATTTGGGAATGACCAACATGTGTTCCCACTCGTAGCAGGGCAGGGTGACCAGCTCGAGGTATTCAGAGAGCGACTCGGTGGCAATGCCAATCTCGGCCACTTCGTCCATCACCATTTGCGCCACTTGCGCGGGTGCGCCTTGGTGCAAACTGATGTTCACATTGGGATAGGCCTCGCGCAGCTTGGCCACGGGCACGGGCAGCACATAGCGGGCTTGGGTGTGGGTGGTGGCGATCGACAACGTGCCGCTGTCTTCGGCGCTGAACTGCTCGCCAATGCGTTTCAAGTTGCCCACTTCGCGCAAGATGACTTCGATGCTGCGCAGCACATGCTGGCCTGGCTCGGTCACGCGCTTGAGGCGTTTGCCGTGACGCGAGAAGATTTCGATGCCCAACTCTTCTTCCAGCTCAATGATGGCTTTAGACACGCCAGGCTGCGAGGTGTGCAGCGACTTGGCCACCTCGGTGAGGTTGAGGTTGCGGCGGACGGCTTCTTGGACGAAACGGAACTGATGTAGGTTCATGGCTTGGCGTTGTAATTTGCCGTCCATTATGCCTTGGGCATCTAACTAATCGTTTCTTTATGCTTTGTAATAGTCTCGGTACCAAGCCACAAAGCGCGCAATGCCCGTGCTCAAAGAGGTTGCTGGCGTGAACCCAATGCAGGCTTCAAGCTGGGTGGTATCGGCAAAGGTGGCGGTCACGTCGCCGGGCTGCGCGGGCTTCATGATTTTGGTGGCTTCCACGCCCACAGCTTGCTCGATGGTGTGGACAAAGTCCATGAGTTGCACGGGGTCCGAGTTGCCAATGTTCAACACGCGGTAGGGCGCCCAGCTTTCGGCGCAACCGGGCTCTTGGCCTTTGGCAAATGTTTGTGACACGGGCGGGCGGTCAAGCACTCGCAGGGCGGATTCGACGATGTCGTCCACATAGGTGAAGTCGCGCATTTGCTGACCGTGGTTGTAAATCTCAATGGGCTGCCCTTTGATGATGGCATCCGCAAATTTGAAGGGCGCCATGTCGGGGCGGCCCCAAGGCCCATACACCGTGAAGAAGCGCAAGCCCGTGGTGGGCGTGCCGTACAAGTGGCTGTAGGTGTGGGCCATAAGTTCGTTGGCGCGTTTGGTGGCAGCGTACAAGCTGACAGGATGGTCGACGGGGTCGGACTCTTTGAAGGGCAGCTTTTCGTTCCCGCCATACACGCTCGAGCTGCTGGCGTAAGCCAGATGCTTGACTTGCCAATGGCGTGACCACTCCAGAATGTTCAAGAAGGCGACCAAGTTGGATTGCGCGTACACATGCGGATGGTCGATGGAGTAACGAACGCCTGGCTGAGCGGCGAGGTGAAGGATGGCATCGGGGCGCCAAGTGCCTAGCTGGCTTTCAATGGCCGCCATATTGACCAAGTCTTCTTCGATGAAGCGGAAGTTGGGCTGGCCCAACAGCTGCTGCATGCGCGCATGCTTGAGATTGACGTCGTAATAAGGGGTGAAGTTGTCAATGCCAACCACGTCGTCGCCACGGGCTAAGAGTCGTTGAGCAGCATGCATGCCGATGAAGCCGGCGCAACCAGTGAGGAGTACTTTCATGCGGCCATTGTCCCGCAAAAAGTGAGACCGAATCAGGGCTGAGTTTTGATCCTGCGGAGTGCTCGCCAGTGCACATAGCACCCGCGTGTGGCCCATGCGCAGCCCCACAGCAGCAAGCCGCCGAATAGCACATCGCCCAAAAAGTGGCCGCCTTGAGCCATACGCACAAAGCCCAGCACCAAGCCGGCCGTCCAGCCAATGAAGATCCAACGGCGACGTGTGCGCGTGGTGGCGAGTGCGCCCACGGCAATCAGCACAAAGCCAGTGCCCGCATGGCCACTCATGAAGGAGCAATTGGTGTCACAAGCCGAGCTCGGGACCAAGGGTGAGGTGTAGGCTTCAGTGCCACCCAGGGCTGTGATTTGGCTAGGACGTGCGCGGCCCCAGTGGTCTTTGAAGCCGACATGCATGATGAGCCATAGCCCGACGATGAGGCAGACAAGCAAGGCGCATGTTTTGCGGCGCATCGCGGGCTTTAACCGACCCTGACCAAAAGCCAACAAGAACACGCAGACCAACACCATAGCTCGCCCAGCCCAAGGCACGCTCATGTGCCAGGTGGGTACCCAAGACCATGCGTCGGCATCAAATCCGACGTTGGGTGTGTAAAACCAATAGGCTACCTGCAGGTCCAATTCTGGCCAAACCAGATAGACCGCAATGCATATCAGGGTGAGGGCAAACCACGTTTGAACTTCGTGGCGTTGGGGGCGTGTCATGGCTGTGGTCGTTGGGCTTGCAGCAGCCAAGCTTGGAGTGTGACGCGATCCGATTGCGCCTCAGCCAGTTTGCGTGCCTGTGGGTATCGCATCAGCAGCGCGGGGTGTGGCTCGCCGGGGTTGATCCACACCACGGTTGGATCGCTGGCATTCGCAGGCCAAGGCTGTTTCCATTCAAAGTGATGGTGCACACCGCCATCGCTGTTCCATGCGTACAGTTTTGGTTCGAGCGTGCGAAGGCTGTAGGCAACTTGCACCAAGGTGCTGCGGTCGCTCGTGAGCCAAGGCACATCACGGTAAGGCTCTAGGGCGGGTTTGAGGATTTGCAATGACGCGTCCCAGCCTCGCATGCGGCCCCAGATGTCCCACTTCGATTGGTTGGCTTGGGTTTGTACACCCACCCATTGTTTGATGTCACCGCCCGTGGCGATGAAGCCGCTCAGCACAACGCCTGCAAGACAAGCCCAGATGAGGCGCGTGAGTGAAAGTTGCAGCTGATTCGCCCAGCAGGCCAGCCACAAGCACACGCCCAAGGCCATGGGCACAGACCAGTTGATGAGCGCTTTGGAATTGAGCGCTTGAATCAAACCCAGCGCCAAGATGGGAAACGAAAAAGCCAAGGCGTAAGCGCGAGGTGTCCACACACTGGTCTGTGACGCAGTCTCTTTCACGCCGTATTCGGCTGGGGGTGGCAAGTGATCCGTGCGTTGTTTGCGCCAAAGCCAAAAGCAAACCAGCCACACACTGGGTCCCAAAATTAACAACTGGCCAAAGGAAAACTCTAAGCCTGATGCCAACACGCGGCGCCATCCACCTGCACCTTGGGCCACGGTCGAGCCTGTTTCTTGCACGGTGATTTCAAGCGTGTGTTGTGCCGTCGGCCAGTGGTTGGCCATGTTCCAAGCCAAGTGCGGCAGCAGCACCAACACAGCCACCAAGCTGGCGAGCATGCCACCCAAGAAAATATGTCGACGGTGTTCTTTGGGTGCTGTTGCCAAGAGCCAGAGTGCAGAAATACCCAAGGCCAAGGCGCTGTATTTGGACAACACGCCCAAGCCTAAGCTCACGCCACAAGCGATCCACCACAAGTTGGCACGCAGGCCTGTGGCATGGGCCGCCTCCCAAAGGGTGAGCATGCAAAACGCCCAACACAAGGTCAGGGGGGCATCGGTGGTGACGCTCAGGCCCAACAAGCCCGACACCAAGGTGGCAGAAAAAAGACCACCCGCAAAGATAGCGGTGCGCATGCCGCTGATGCGATAGGCCAACCAGCCCAGCACCCACGCACTGAGAATCCAGCACGTCATCGCCAGCGCTTTGACACCCAGCAGCGAATTGCCAAACATCGCTGTGGATGCCGTGATCAGTGCCACCAAGACAGGTGGCTTTGAAAAGTAGCCCCATTGCAAGTCACGCGACCACAACCAATATTGCGCCTCGTCCACATGCAAACCCGCACCACTGAGGGTGAATTCGAACATCCGCAAAGCCAGCAAGGCGAGCGAGAGCAGCACCAGGATCACAAGGGTGGACGAGAGGGGGCGGCGGTTCAAAGGCATGAGATCAAAAGGGCTTATGGCATGGGCTTGAGCAGCAACAGCCCACGGTGGCTGTGCGCTGTTTCATAGCGGGACATGGGCAAGCCCTCCACGCGGTCTTGGCGCACGATGACCCAGTCGGTGGCTGTGGGGGGCTGCTGCGTGGTGGGCGCGCCGAAGTAAAACGCAAAGCTGGGTTGATGCATGCGCCATTGCACGATGCGGGCATCTGGGTGGTGTTGGCGTGCCCAAGTGCCAACTTCTTGGAAGGGAGCTTGCAGCACTTGGCCCAACCAAGGAATCACCATGCCAATCCACAACATGCTGACCAGCCAAACGCAGGTCATCAAACGCGCCCATGCTTCAGCACGACGTGCGATGGCAAGCATCACACCGACCAAGGCTACGCCAGCGGCGGCGACCTGAACCCACAAGCCATCGGGCGCGCTGGCCAGCAAGGGTTGTACCCAGGTGTCTTTGACGGTGGTGGCACCCCAAGCTGCGATGAACGGCACGGCAAAAGCCAAGGCGCAAGACAGCGCAGCACACACCCAAAGCGCAGCCTGCCAAACTTGAGTGGCAGGACGCTGGACAGATTGAGCCACGATCAGCAACACCAAGGGTGCAAGGCCATACAGCATGTAATGCGGCAGTTTGGTGCCCGACAGCGAGAAAAACCCCAACACGAACAGCACCCAAATCCACAAGAAGCGTTGCAAGGGATCGGCCCACTGCGTGCGCACGCTGCCCAGCAAACGCACGCACCAAGGCGACCATGGCAAGAGCAGAAGTGGCAACACCACCACGTAGTAAAGCGGATTGCCACCGTGTCCCTCAAGCGTGCCAGTGAAACGTTCGACGTTGTGCTTTAAAAAGAAGCCCTGCACAAACGCCATTTCGTGACGCTGCAACGCGTAGAGATACCAAGGCACAGCGATGGCGAGTAAAAGTAACCAACCCTTGGGCTCCCAAAGCGCTTGCAAGGCCGTACGACCTCGGTCAGTGACCAAAGACCAAATGAGCAACGTGACGCCAGGAATCAGCAGCGCCACCGGGCCTTTTGTCAGCAAGCCAAGCCCGCACCACACATAAGCCCAGCGCAATGCCGCGCGAGAGCCTGTGGAGGCAAAGGTCCACAAGCACAAGCCTGTAGCAATCAACAAGGCATTGAGCATGCCGTCGGCGGTGGCTGCACGGCCAATGGCGAGCAGGCCTAAGCTAGAACCCAGCATGAACGCAGCGCGCTGGCCGGCGGCCTCGCCCCAATGCCGGGCTGCAAACCGCCAGACGCCGAAGGTGGCCGCGAGGACCGCCAAAGCGGAAGGCAAACGAGCCACCCAGTCGTGGGAGCCCAACACGGTCATCAGCGCCGCTTGGCACCAATAGATGAAGATGGGTTTGTCAAAACGGTCTGCGCCGTTGAGGGTGGTGTGGCCCCAATCGCCAGAGGCTAGCATTTCGCGTGAAGCTTCGGCAAAGGCCCCTTCGTCCACATCAAACAGGGGGGCACCTGCTAGGCGGACCAAATATAAACTCAGGAGCGACAGGGCGACCCAAGTTGCGCTGGTCCAGCGAAGGGGGTTGCAGTACTGAATCATGCGTGTGCGGTATGCCAGCCCTCTGAAGCTTCGGGTGCTTCATTGCGCATCACATGGTAGGAGCGTGCACCGCTTTGGTCAAAGTAGCTGCGCATCAAAATCTCCGCCAATACACCCGTCGTCAGCATTTGCACGCCTGCGAGCAGCGCAAAGAAGCCCAGCCACAACAAGGGGCGACCACCCACTTGGTCGCCAAACAATTTCAAAACGCCCAAATAGGCCAAGACCAAGCTGCCGATGGCCGAAAAGACCAGGCCAATGCCGCCAAAGAAATGGCCAGGGCGTGTGCCAAAGCGCAAGAAGAAGTACATGGCCAGCAAGTCAACGATCACACGGAAGGTGCGAGAGATGCCGTATTTGGACTCGCCCAACACGCGTGCGTGGTGACGCACAGGCTCTTCGGCCATGCGACGTGGGGATGTGACCGTGGCTAGCCAAGCGGGAATGAAGCGGTGCATTTCGCCATACAGACGCACTTTGCGCAGCACTTCACCGCGGAAGGCTTTGAGGCTGCAGCCCAAGTCTTTGAAATCGAGGCCAGACACTTTGCGAATCAAGGTGTTGGCAATCATGGACGGGAACTTGCGCAAGATGAAACCATCTTGGCGCTTTTGACGCCAGCCAGCCACCATGTCGAGGTCTTCGTTGAGCAAACGCGCCACGAGTTTGGGGATGTCGCGTGGGTCATTTTGCAAATCGCCGTCCATGGTGACGATCACGTCACCTCGTGCGGCATCAATGCCTGCTTGCATGGCGGCAGTTTGTTTGAAGTTGCGGCGCAGTTCGACCACGCGGATGTGCGGGCCAATTTCTTTGGCGCGTTTGAGCAAGGCCGCCACCGTGTTGTCTGAGCTGCCATCGTCGACCAAGATCATTTCCCAAGGCATGGGGTAGTGCTTCAGTGCGTCTTGCACCGCATCGATTTGCAAAGGTGCATTTTCTTGTTCGTTGTACATCGGAACAACGACGGACAAGGTGTGCTGTGGCATGAGGGCGATGGGGTCTGACATGATGTGAAAACCTTATGGTGAAAATGTGGCTGGCGCCCCGTCCAGGCGGTGCAGCGGTTTTTGGCTCCAGCCTAGGACACGCGCCACCGTGGCTGAGCCAACCGTGACGGCCAAAGCCAGCAAATGCACAGCCAAAGCTGTGGCAGCAATTTCTTGCCAGGGTAGGGTGGCTGACCACTGGATGCCAAAAATGACACCACCTTCGTAAGGCCCAAAGCCCGCCGGAGGCTGCAAGGGAAGTGTAGCGGCGAGCTCGCCCCCCACCGATCCGTGTAAGGCCGTCCTAAAGTCAATCGGCAGCATGACCCACAGCGGCCAAGCAATGGCGCAGGACTTGAGGATCCAGTTGGAAATGGCGTACATCCAGCTTTCCCACGCAGGTGGGGGAGCTTGGAAAGGCTCAGCGCCTTCTTTGCGCGACATGCGGTACATCAGCCATGTCCAGCTCAAAGGCAGGATCCACATGGCCATCGCCATCATCACCACCGCCAATACCAAGCTGATTTCTAAAGAAAACGGGGCGAACAAAGCCACTGACAAACCGCCCAAAACCGCCATGTCTTGGACGCGCAATCTAAGCAGGCTGATGCTGGCATCGCGAATGGAAATGCCGCCTTGTCGGTGCAGCACCCATACATAAATGGCTTCACCCCCGCGCATGGGCACCAAGACGACCCAAGCGCTGTGCCGCACCATCAGGCCCCAAGCTTCTCGCCAACCCATGTTGAGTGTGTCGCGCCATTCCGTTCGAACGCGGCCAGCGCGCAGCAGGTGGCTGGCTGCCAAGCCGATGGCACTGACCAGCCAAATGTGGGCCGGTACGCGCTGCCAAGCGCCAATGGCCACATCCCAGTCCACGGCGCGCAGCATCCACGCCATGATGGCAACTGCCAGCACGGTGACGCCGATGGACACCCAGAGTTTTTTGGAAGATTTTTTCATGCGGCGTGTTCAGAAGTTGGGCGTGACCACCAGGTTTGGATGCGCCACATCAAGCTCGCCACAGCCAAGCCACCAAGCAGCCACTGCCAGGTCAAGGCCAGTGGCATGCCTTCGTCAAACGTGAAGGCGGCCCAAGCACCCAAAGCTTCTACAAAAACGGGAAGCCATGGGAAAGCTTGCGCATCTTTGCGCGGCCATGCAAAAGGAAAGCGCCAAGCCAGCCAGCCCACCATCAAGCCGAGACCACTGCCCACTAGCACATCGGCGGGCCAATGCGCCCCCACAGCAATGCGGGATGCAGCGATGGTGGCAGCGATAGCCCATGACAAGCCCTCCAACCAGCGAGGGTATGCGTGCGCGCGGATCAAGCACACCCACAGCGTGCCCATGCACATTGCTGCGAGCGCGTGGCCAGATGGCATGGAGTGGTGGTTGATGACAGGGTTACCAATGAAGTGCAGCATGTCCAAAGGCAAAACTTCACCGGGCCTAGGTAGGCTGAGCCAAGGTTTCAGGGTATGCGTCACGATGCCGCCAAGCAGGAATGCGGTCAACACCACGCGAGCGCCTAAGTCGCTGCGGCTCATGACGCTGACCAAAATCAAGACCGCCCAGCCTAAGCCCGATACGGTGATGCAAGACCAGAAGAGTTCAGGCAGTAGCTGCGCAGCGTGGTTCAGCCCAAGCATCAAGCTCGGGTGCCACTCTGAGAATTCGGCTAAGACGCCTGCCGCAATGATCAAAGTGGCCATCACGAACCAAACGCGTCCGTTAGGCGGCGACGACAAAGTGATCTGCATGCAGTGAGGATGAGGGCGAGCGAGCTTAGTCGCTGCCAAACAAATCGCGCGTGTAGACCTTGGCCGCCACATCGCTGAGATCGTCTGTTTGGCGATTGGCCACGATCACATCGCATTGCGACTTGAACGATGCCAAGTCGTGCGTGACTTCAGATTTGAAAAACTCTTCCTCTGCCAACAAAGGCTCGTACACGATGACGCGCACGCCTTTGGCTTTGAGCCGCTTCATGACGCCTTGAATGCTGCTGGCGCGGAAGTTGTCGCTGCCCGCTTTCATGATGAGGCGGAAGATGCCCACGGTGCTGGGCTTGCGGCGCAGGATGTCGTCGGCAATGAAGTCTTTGCGTGTGCTGTTGGCGCTCACGATGGCACCAATCAGCGTTTGCGGCACATTGTTGTAGTTGGCCAGCAATTGCTTGGTGTCTTTGGGCAGGCAGTAACCGCCATAGCCAAAGCTGGGGTTGTTGTAATGGCTGCCAATGCGTGGGTCTAGGCAAACACCATCGATGATTTGGCGGGTGTCTAGGTCGTGCGAGGCCGCGTAGCTGTCGAGCTCGTTGAAATACGCCACGCGCAAGGCGAGGTAGGTGTTGGCAAACAGCTTGATGGCTTCAGCCTCGGTGCTGCCTGTGAACAGCACTTGCACATCGGGCTTCAGAGATGCTTCTTGCAACAACCCGGCAAATACGCGGGCCCGTTCAGACACTTCGCCCACCACAATGCGGCTGGGGTAGAGGTTGTCGTGCAAGGCTTTGCCTTCGCGCAAAAACTCGGGGCTGAAAATAATTTGCTCTGTGCCCAGATCGGCGCGAATCTTTTCAGTGAAGCCCACTGGAATGGTGGACTTGATGACCATCACCGCTTTGGGTGCGATGCGCTTGACATCGGCAATCACCGACTCGACCGAGCGGGTGTTGAAGTAATTGGTTTGCGGGTCGTAATCGGTGGGCGTGGCAATGATCACGTAGTCAGCGCCTGTGTAGGCATCAGCCGGATCTAGCGTGGCACGCAAATTCAATGTTTTTTCAGCCAAATAGGCTTCAATGTCGCGGTCATCGATGGGGGAGTGACGGGCATTGATGGCTTTGACGCGCTCGTCGACGATGTCGAGAGCCACAACTTCGTGGCGTTGTGCGAGTAAAACTGCGTTAGAAAGACCGACGTAACCTGTGCCTGCAATGGCGATTTTCATAAGTTATCACGCAATTATTAGGATCATCGATTCTAACATTTGACCCCGTCAGCCAAGGCCTCAACTCAGGGCAATATCGGCCAGCAAATCCAGTAACTGTGCTTGTTCGCCCACGGCGGGCTGGCACTGAATGTCTACCGAGGGGTGGTCGATTTTCAAGACCCTGATCAACTCGGGCAAATCCTCACGCGCATGGCGGCCTACACCCAAAAACATCGGCACCACACACAAACTGGTGGCGCCTTCGTCCACCAAGGCCTTTGCCACATGCGGCAGATCGGGTTCGGTGAGCTCAAGATAGGCGCATCTAACCACCGTGGTGGGGGAGCGCTGAACAATGCGTTCAGCCACCGCTTGAATGGGCTTGTGCCAGAGCGGATCGCGGGAGCCGTGGGCGAACAAAATGATGGCGTGCATAAAAAACCTTATTGACGAGCGACCAACCAGCCAAATGCGGCCAAAGAGGCCAGTGTGTAAAGCAACCCAGGCGCAGCGGCAGCAAACCAAGGTAGCCAGTTGTTGATGTTGCCCAAGTAGCCAAACACGTTGTTGAGCAAGAAGAAGCTGATACCCGCCAACACGCCCCCAAAGACATGGCTTGCAATGTTGCTGCTGCGCGAATGCAAGTAGGCAAAAGGCAGTGCCAACACCACCATGACCAAGCAGCTGAGTGGGTAAAACACTTTCTTCCAAAACTCAATCTCAAAACGCTGGGTAGATTGCCCGTTGGTGCTTAAATGTTTGATGTATTGAAACAAGTCAACGGTGCTCATTCGGCCGGGTTTGAGAATGGCAACAGCGACCATTTCGATGCTGATTTCGCTGGGCCAGCGCATCGTGTCTGCATGTATCACTTTCAACTGCTGCTCGTCCGCTTTGCCTTGCAGCGCATTGCGTTCTGTTTGGCGAAGCAGCCATGCGCCGCTTTCAATTTGAGCCCCTCCTGCTTTGCTCAAGGCGATCCATTCGCCGTCTGCGTTGAATTCAAAAATTCGAATGTCTTGCGGAGAACCATCGGCTGAAAGCTGGTTGATGTTAATAAACACTTTTTGGTCGGCTTGGGTTTCGCGCAGCCACGCGCCAGTGTGGCCCACCTTGATTTGCGTGCCAAGGTACTTGGACTTGAGAAGCTGTGCGTAGCGATCGCTAATAGGGGCTAAGAAGTCGCCCACGGCAAATGTGATGAGTACGAAAGCAAGACCTAAACCCATCAGGTTGCGAAGTGCCATCAGCGGCGTGAGTCCGCTGGTGCGCAAAATGGTGAATTCCGAGCTCTTGGCCAAACGTGACATCACAAAAATGGTGCCGATCAAGACCGTGATAGGGAGCAACTCATACAAGTGGCTAGGGACGGACAGCAACACAAACCCAAACACGTGTCGCAGTTGGTAGAGGTTGTTGTTGCCTCCGGCATTGGGCAACTCATCAATGAAGTCAAAGAAAAAGAACAGCGCTAAAAAACAAAGCGTGACAAACGCCACAGAGACCCAAATTTCATGGTGAATGAGTTTGCGAAGGGTTTTCATAAGTCGATGGGCTTTAAGCGCCTGCACGTCCCAACAGTTGACGCCAATTCCAGTTGTAATGACGCGCTGTGAGCCAGGTGTAGGCCAAGACGAAAACCCCGCCATGCAGCGTGATGAAGAAGGGCAGCAGTTGCACTTTGCCCGAGCCCACCCAACTTTGCCCCAAGTTGATCAAGTTGAAATAGACCACAAAGATGAGCAGTGCCTGAGCCAAATTTCCTCCGCGTCCCACACGCGGGTTGGCGCTGGTGATGGCCAAGGCAATGACGATGACATTGAACGCCGAAAACGCCACACCCAAACGCCAACCCAATTCACCCAAATTTGCACTTGTGGGGGTTTGGATCAGTTCGAGGCTCGTGACTGTTTTGAGTGGTGGTTTGTCTTGCAGTTTGGAGGAGGGGTTGAGTTGCGAGGTGTAGCTTTTGAATTGGGTGACTTTCAACTCAGGTTTGCCGATGGTTTGTTCAACCCGTTGGCCGTTTTCGAGCACCAAATATTGTTCATCGTCCAAGATTTCCACATGTCCTGTTTTGGACGATGTCATGGCTTGTTTGTTGTGGTCCGTGGATGAAATAAAAACGTTTTTGCCTTCTTTGTTATCAAGGCTGTCTTTGTCGATGAAAAACACCCGAGCCCCGCTGGCGGACTCTTGAAACTGACCCGGTGCCACACGCTCTAAGTCGCCGCGGCGCTCGTAGCGGTCTTTGAGTTCACCGATTTGCTGATGGGACCAAGGCCAGACCAGCAGCATCAGCACAAACACGCTTAGCAACATTGGCCAAGCAAAGTTCAGCATCGGCGTGACCAAAGCGCGCAGTCCTTTGCCGCTGACGAGCCAGATCACCATTTCGCTTTCCAAGTACATGCGAGACAAGGTGCCGACGGCCGCAATAAACAAGCTCATCGTGAGCAAAATGGGCAGTTGCCCCAGCATCGTGTAGCCCAGAATTAGGGTGACTTCGGCTGGGTTGACGCTGCCGTTAGAGGCCTGTCCGAGCGTGCGGATCAGCATCATGGTCATCACGATAGTGACCAGCACGATCAGCGTGGCACCAAAACTGCGGGCCAGCTCTTTACGAATAGTGGAATGGAATAACATCAGCAACAGAGGAAAACCGCAATTATGAACTTCGAGCTCAAGACCCTAGATTTACACGCTGCAGCCACGCATAAAACCGATGCGCTGATTATCTTGGTATCTGCCAAGGACAAGCCTGCCAAATGCGTTTTGGCACAACTTATTTCTGAAGCACGCAAAAGCGGCGATTTATACGAATCACCCGCCAAGCTCCTGAGCGTGTGGCACCCACAAGGCGTGACCGCACCTCGCGTGGTGTTGTCCTCGAGCGGCGACGGCAGCGCCCGCGTGGTGCGCCAAGCTGTGACCGCTGCGGTGGCTGCACTCAAAGCAGCCAAGCCTGCCCACATCACGGTGTGTTTGGCCGATGCCAGCGAACACCGCCTGCAAGCCGCGGCGCAAGCTGTGGCCGACACCAGCTATGTGTATACCGCCACCAAGCCTTCGGCCAAAGCCGCTGACTTGAAGCGCGTGGTGTTGGCCTTGCCAACAGCTGAGAAAACCAAAGCCGCTAAACACGAATTCGACCTCGCTCGTGCCCAAGTGGCCGGTGTGTCTCTGGCCAAAGAGTGGGGCAACCGCCCCGCCAACCACGCCACGCCCACGCATTTGGCCGATGTGGCCAAGGCTTTGGGTAAGAAGGCTGGCATCCATTGCCAAGTACTTGGCCCCAAAGAGATTGAAAAGCTGGGCATGGGCTCATTCGCTGCGGTGGCGCGTGGCTCGGTCGAGCCTTTGCGTTTCATTGTGTTGCAATACACCGGTGCCGCCAAAATAGTGGCGCCCACGGTCCTGGTGGGCAAGGGCATCACCTTTGACACCGGCGGTATTTCTCTCAAGCCAGGCCCTGGCATGGATGAGATGAAGTTCGACATGTGCGGAGCCGCCAGCGTGCTTGGCACGTTTGAAGCGTTGGCGCACCTAAAGCCCGCCATCAACGTGGTGGGTTTGATTCCTACTTGCGAAAACATGCCTGACGCCTCAGCTTTGAAGCCAGGTGACGTGATCACCAGCATGAGCGGCCAAACTATTGAGGTGCTCAACACCGACGCTGAAGGCCGTCTGATTTTGTGTGACGCGCTCACCTACGCCACGCGCTTCAAGCCCCGTGCCGTGATTGACATTGCCACGCTCACCGGTGCTTGTGTGATTTCACTGGGCCATGTGCGCAGTGGTTTGTTTTCGCCATCTGATGATTTGGCCAATGCCTTGTTTGCCGCCGGCGAAGCCGCGCTCGACCCCTGCTGGCGCTTGCCTTTGGATGAAGAATACGCTGAAGGCCTCAAGTCCAACTTTGCCGATGTGGCCAACGTGGCGGGGCGTGAGGGGGGCTCGATCACCGCTGCCAAGTTCTTGCAGCGCTTTGCCAAAGATTACCCGTGGGCGCATTTGGACATCGCAGGCTCGGCTTGGAAGAGCGGCGCTGCCAAAGGCGCCACCGGTCGCCCCGTGGGCTTGTTGTTGCAATACCTCTTAGGTACTGTCAAAGCCAAATGACCGAAATCGCCTTTCACTTCAACGCGCCTGACAAATTAGCCTATGCCTGCCGCTTGCTGCGCAAGGCTGTGGCCAGCGGTGCGCGCGTGGTGGTGACGGGCGCGCCTGCATCTTTGCAAGCGCTGGACACGCTACTGTGGACGTTTTCGCCGCTGGAGTTTGTGGCGCACTGCCGCGCTGGCAGTCCAGCCGAGCAGTTGATGGCATCGCCCGTGGTCTTGGCTGCACAAATTGAAGGTGGGCCTGAATTGCCGCACCACCAAGTACTTTTGAATTTGGGAGCCGATGTGGCGGCTGGCTACGAGCGTTTCGAGCGCACCATTGAAGTCGTGTCGCTGGACGACGAAGACCGCCAGCAGGCCCGTCAGCGTTGGAAGCACTATGCCGATCGCGGGTATGCCATCACACGGCATGATTTGAAGTTGAAGGAAACTTCGGCTTAATTGTTCTCTGTGTTTTTTCTTTTCACTTTTAGGAGCTCTTGCATGCATCTCTCTTTCAAATTGACAGCCGTTGCAACTTTGGCCGCCATCAGTAGTTTGGCCATTGCGCAAGAACAAGTGGTGAAGATTGGCCATGTAGGACCCGTTAGCGGTGCCATCGCCCACTTGGGCAAAGACAACGAGTGGGGCGCACGTTTGGCCATTGAAGAACTCAATGCCAAAGGCGTGAGCATCAACGGTAAAAAGGTCAAGCTTGAATTGGTCGCTGAAGATGATGCCGCCGACCCCAAACAAGGCACGGCCGCAGCACAAAAGCTGGTCGATGCCAAAGTCAGCGGCGTGATTGGCCACTTGAATTCGGGCACCACCATTCCAGCCTCCAAGATTTACAGCGATGCGGGCATTCCGCAAATTTCTCCTTCGTCCACCAACCCCAAGTACACCCGCCAAGGCTACAAAACCGCCTTCCGTGTGGTGGCGGATGACGTGCATTTGGGTGGCACCTTGGGGCGCTATGCGGTGAACGAGCTCAAGGGCAAGTCGATTGCCGTCATCGACGACCGCACGGCCTACGGCCAAGGTGTGGCAGAAGAGTTTGAAAAAGCGGTCAAGGCCGCCGGCGGTAACTTGGTGGGCCACGAGTTCACCACCGACAAAGCCACCGACTTCATGCCAATTTTGACGACGCTTAAAGGCAAGAAGCCAGACATCATCTTCTTTGGCGGCATGGACGCCGTGGGCGGCCCCATGGTCAAGCAAATGAAATCTTTGGGCATCAAGGCCAAGTTCATGGGCGGTGACGGCATTTGTACCAACGAGATGATCAAGCTCGCCGGCGACGCCATGGCCGATGGCCAAGTGGTGTGCGCCGAAGCGGGCGGCGTGGACGGTGCCTTGAAGAAGGGCATGGACGAGTTTGGTGTTAAGTTCAAAAAGCGCTTCAATGACGACGTGAAACTGTATTCACCGTATGTGTATGACGCGGTGTTTGTGATGGTTGACGCCATGCAACGCGCCAAGTCCAGCGAGCCAGCCAAGTACTTGCCAGAGTTGGCCAAGACCACGGGCTTCAAAGGCGTGACTGGTACGATTTCGTTTGATGCCAAGGGCGACATCAAAAACGGGGCCCTCACGCTGTACACCTTCAAAGCAGGCAAGCGCGACCAGATCGCCGTCGTTCGTTAATCCTTTGTGATTAGCCTTTGCTTTTTAAAACCACCTTCGGGTGGTTTTTTTATGACTTTTTTGAAATTTTTAATCTATATAAATCAATGACTTAATCTAATTTTTTCAATTTGATGTTATTTTCTTTACAAAATGTGTGCACCAAATGAAAGTCTGACGCGTTGATTTCTGACTAAGTTCTTTGGAGCCTAAATTGGATAAATCAGCAGTTCAGATCGAGTCGCCTAATGTTGCCGTGGAGCGTCGCTTCAAAATCGTGTCTTGCGAAAAGACCGGCATCAAAGCCACTTTCGATCGCATCCGCGCTCAGTTGGCCCAAGAGGCCGAGCAGCGCAGCCGTCCTGCTTCGCGTATGTATTCTGGATTCCGCGCTGTCAAAGCCTGATCCAAGTCCACTATTTCAAGGGCACCCGAAGGGTGCCCTTTTTATTTGTACTCTAAATAGTTAATTTATATTTAAATTCAACAATTTATACGCCGTGAGGTGTATAGACTGATTTTGTTGAATTATTGATAATTTCGCGCGACTACTCCTTCATGCGAGGTTATTTTGTTCTCTAGCTTCACCAAATTTTTCTCGACCGATATTGCCATCGACTTAGGCACGGCGAATACGCTGATCTACACCAAAGAACACGGCATTGTGCTCAATGAGCCTTCGGTGGTCGTGATCAAAAAAGACGGGAAAGTTCACGGCAAAACCTCCGTCTTGGCTGTGGGCAACGAGGCCAAAGCCATGTTGGGTCGCGTGCCTGCGGGTATTGAATGCATTCGCCCCATGAAGGACGGCGTGATTGCCGACTTCACCGTGACCGAGGTCATGCTCAAACACTTCATCAAACTGGCACATCCGCACATGCTGTTCAAGCCCAGCCCACGCATTGTGATTTGCGTGCCTTGCGGCTCCACCCAAGTCGAGCGTCGTGCGATTCGCGAGTCAGCTCTCGGTGCAGGAGCCTCTGAGGTGTACCTGATTGAAGAGCCCATGGCCGCAGCCATTGGTGCAGGTTTGCCTGTGACCGAGCCCTGTGGCTCGATGGTGGTGGACATTGGAGGCGGCACCACAGAGGTGGGCATTGTGTCGCTGGGCGGCATGGTTTACAAAAACAGCGCACGCATTGGTGGCGACAAGTTTGACGAAGCCATCGTGAACTACATCCGTCGTAACTTTGGCATGCTCATTGGCGAACAAACGGCAGAGCGTATCAAGAAAGAAATTGCCACCGCCTTCCCCACGGGTGAGGTGATGGAAATGGAAATCACGGGTCGTAACCTGAGCCAAGGCATTCCCCAAAGCTTCACCATCAGCTCCACTGAAATTTTGGAAGCCCTGACCGACACGCTCAACAACTTGGTGTCTACCGTCAAGATCGCTTTAGAGCGTACGCCGCCGGAGCTGAGTTCTGACATTGCCGAGCGGGGCGTCATGTTGACTGGCGGCGGTGCTTTGCTGCGCGACTTGGATCGCTTGATTTCTGAGGAAACCGGTTTGCCTGTCTTGATTGCAGAAGACCCGCTCACGTGCGTGGCTCGTGGCTGCGGCATGGCGTTGGATCAGCTGCACAGCGTCAGCGGCATCTTTACCGCTGATTGAGCTACTTTCTTTAAGACATCTCGGCAATCAACTCAATCTCCACACAAGCACCCAAAGGCAGTTGTGCCACACCAAACGCGCTGCGTGCGTGTGAGCCTTTGTCGCCAAACACTTGGCCAATCAGTTCGCTGCAACCATTGGTCACCAAGTGGTGTTCGGTGTAGTCCGGGCTTGAGTTGACCAAGCTCATCACCTTGACGATGCGTTTGACTTTGTTCAAGTCGCCCACCGCAGCGTGCAGGGTGCCCAACAAATCTACAGCCACCGCGCGTGCAGCTTGTTCGCCTTCGGCGGTTTGCATGGTTTTCCCCAGTTGGCCGGTCCACACTTTGCCGTCTTGCTTGGCAATGTGGCCGCTCAAAAATACCAAGTTGCCTGTTTGCACAAACGGCACATAAACCGCAGCGGGAACAGACACGGGGGGCAGGGTGATGTTCAGGGCTTGGAGTTTGTCGTAAACGCTCATGTTGGATTCCTTGTTTGAATCCAATGATTTTAAGAGTGCTAGGCCACCAACTCAGAAGCCGGTTGCACCGTGACGCCCACTTCCAGCGTGTGGCTGGCGCCGCCATGAATCACCCCGCGCACGGGTGACACATCTGCGTAGTCGCGGCCAATGGCCAAGGTCACGTAGTCGATGCCAGGTGAGCTCAGGCCCCAGCGGTTATTGGTGGGGTCGAGGTCAAACCATTGCCCGGTGGTGGCCAGTGCCCCTGTTTTAGCGGTTTCTGCTGCATCGTCTAAGTCGTTGGGCACATAGACCGACACCCACGCGTGCGAGGCATCGCTGCCAATCAAGCGTGCTTTGCCTTGTGCCACTTCGGTCACCAAATAGCCGCTCACATACCGCGCTGCCAAACCTTGCGTGCGCAAACAGCCAATGAGGATGTGAGCAAAGTCTTGGCACACGCCGGTGCGACTTTTGAGGGCATCGAGCGCCGGCGTGTTGATGTCGGTACTCGCCGTTTCATAGGTGAACTCTTGGTGAATGCGCGTCATCAAATCGCAGGCAGCCACCAACACGGGGCGAGCGGGTGTGAAGCTGGCGCGCGCATATTCGGCAAAGTCTGGATGAGGTTGCACATAAGGCGAGGCAAACACGTATTCGGTAGCGGCGTCCCACGCAGCACCCGAGTGGTACACAAAATGTGCGCGCACGTTTTCCCATGCCGGGGTCCCGTCTGCTTGCTCAGGTGGGTAGGGGATGAAGTGGGTTTCTACCGTGCTCTTGGCGGTGATGCTTAAGCGTTCGTGCACCACCGGCAGCGAGAAGAACGTGCGGTTGTTGCCAAAAACATCCACATGTGTGCTGGTGGCAGCCGGCGTTGGGCTGATGTGTAGCTCGGCTTGGTGAACGGTTTGCGCAGCACTTTCGCGCGGCAACAAATGCGCCATGTGCTGTGCGGTGTTGACCTGCGGCACATAGTGGTAGGTGGTGGTGTGGGTGATGAACAGCAGCATGGTTTAGGCCCCCACGCTGTCGGCGTCGTCGGTGTGGCTGAAGTAGTGGGCCGTGATGGCGTCCGACACTTGCCAAGCAGCTTGCATGCACTCGGTCAGGCAGGCACGGAGATTTTGGTGGTGGCCTGCGCCGTTGAATGTGCAGAGCTGTTCTAAATCCGTGTCTTTTAAAGTGGGCACCAAGCGTGCCAGTGCATCGGGTTCGCCCATGGGCGTTTTGGCCAGCTTTGACAAACGCCCACGCAGCGCGCGAGCCACCCAAGCGAGTGAGCGTGGGTTGTCGTTGTCTTGTACCAGCAGCTCAATGAGTGGCGCCAGTTCTCGGCTTTGTTGGTACTGCGCTTGAAAAGTGATGGTGCTGTCAAATAATGACAACAGGGCCGCAAAGTGCGAGCTGTTTTCGTCAGCACTCTGTGTTTCGTCAGCAGCGCCTTCAAACGCGCCCACTTCCACCGCCAAGTCGAGGGCAGATGACAAAAAGCCGAGGCGTTCCACATGGCGGCCAATGCTCAGCAGCTGCCAACCGTCGTCACGTGTCATGCGGTCGGTTTGTGCGCCGGTGATGGCGGCCAGTGCCGAACTAGCAGCATCAAGCGCTTGCAAGGCTTGTACGGCAGTGAACTCGCGTTGCGAACCCGACAGCGCGCAGTCGGCGCTGAACTGGTCCACACAATGCACGATGGCGTTCCAGTGCTCGGGCGACAAGCGTTCGCGTAACGATGACGCGGCTTGGTGCAAGGCACGCAAGTTGTAGCCCACGCTGTTGCTGTGGTCGTCTTGGTCCAAGCACGCAATGAGCGTGCGTTCAAACACACGACGTCGTGCACCCATGCTGGGTGTGCTGGTGGTTTTATCTTCGGTGGCGGCGTGAGCCGATGGCACGCCTGCTGGCACAAGGCCTTGGCGCTGGGTGAGCAACTGCAACCAAGCCCACAAGCTGCGTGAGGCAGGGTCTTCGCCGTTCAAGGCTTCGATACACAGACGTACCAAGCGCACCATGTTTTCGCTGCGCTCGGTGTAGCGGCCGAGCCAATACAAATTTTCAGCGGCACGGCTGGTGACGATGCGCTCGCGGTGTTTGAAGTTGGAGGCTAAGTTGTACTTTGGCAACAAGCTGCTGCGGTCCACATCCGCCTCAGTTTGCACCCACACATCGGCACTGCTGCCGCCGCGCTGCATGGAGGCAATGGGCGCATTGGGTGCGGCAATGCGGGCAAGGCCACCGGGCAACACGCGCCATGAATCTGCGTCATCCCCCACACCATTGCGCAGAGCAAAAACGCGCAGCATGACCGAGCGTTGCACCACACCTTCGTTGGCGTTTTTCCAAGTGGGCATTTGCGACAACGGCGTGTAGGCCTGCAAGGTGTAACGGTCGGGTTGGCGGGTAATACGGCCCACCCATTCGTCGCGTTGCGCTTGGGTGAGGGTGCGTCCTAGCACCGCATCGAAAGTGCCGTGCGTGGCTGAGCCAGGATAGGTGGGCTTGATGGCCATGTGTTCGAGTTGGGGCAGCACCGAGGCTAGGGCCGCGCGTTCGCCACACCACCAGCTGTCGAGGGCGGGCAACTGCAACTCTTCGCCCAGTAGCTGCTCGCTAAGCGCAGGCATGAAACCCAACAACGCAGGCGATTCTAAAAACGCCGAGCCCGGTGCATTGGCCACCACCACGTTGCCCGCGCGCACGGCTTGTAGCAAACCGGGGATACCTAGGGTGGAGTCAGCGCGCAATTCGAGCGGGTCTAAAAACTCATCATCCAAACGCTTGAGCAGCACATGCACGGGCTCTAAGCCGCGCAGGGTGCGCAGGTAAACGCGTTCGTCACGCACGGTCAGGTCATGGCCTTCGACCAGCGTGAGGCCTAAGTAACGCGCAAGGTAGGCGTGCTCGAAATAGGTTTCGTTGTACGGGCCAGGGGTGAGCAAGGCCACGTGGGCATTGGCGCCTTCCGGACTGTGCGCTTTGAGCGATTCGACCCACACACGGTAGGTGGCTGCCAAGCGCTGGATGTTCATCGCTTCAAACGCTTGCGGGAACTGGCGTGAAATGAGCAAGCGGTTTTCTAGCAAATAGCCCAAGCCCGAAGGCGCTTGCGTGCGCTGCGACACCACGGCCCAGTTGCCATCAGGCCCACGTGCCAAGTCAAACGCGGCGATGTGCAAATGCGTGCCGCCCACAGGTGTCACCCCATGCATGGCACGCAAATATCCGGGGTGGCCTTGCACCAAGGCGGGCGGAATCATGGCCTCGCGAATCAGCTGCTGCGGGCCATACACATCGGCCATCACCCGTTCGAGCAAGCGTGCGCGTTGCTTCACGCCCACTTCAATTTGTTGCCAGCTGTCGGGCGTGATGATGAGAGGGAACAGGTCAAGCGCCCAAGGGCGCTGCGGGCCGCCTTGGCTGGCGTACACGTTGTAGGTGATGCCGTTGTCGCGCACTTGGCGCGCGAGGGTTTGGGTGCGTCGGTCGAGGTCGTCTAGGCCGGTGCTGCCGAGCTGGTCAAAAAAGGTTTGCCAGGCGGGGCTTAAATCGGGCTCGGCTTCGGGCGCAAGCGTAGCTAATGGCTCGGCCATGGGTTGCATGGGGGCCAGCGGTGCCATGGCTTTTGCACCTTGCAAGACTGGACCTTGGCTTTGGCTTTGAGATTGCGTTTGCGTTTGCGTCAGTACCGCAGTCGCTGGCGAACACTTGCCTTGCAGCTCGTCAAAATGCCCGCTGTCGGCGGGATGTGCAAGGCCCTTCACCACGTCAAGCAAACGCGGTGAAGCAACGGACCCAGAGGGAGGTGAGGAAGGCTTTTGCACAGTGCTTGCATTGTCTCACCGCCTTTGGGTTGTGGCATTGCTATGTAGTTGAAGCGTGGTGTTCTTAGTCGCGTCGCAAATCCAGCGTGAAGGGGAACTCTTTGCTGGCAGGCACCCCCACCGTGGCTTGCGGCACCTCCAATTTTCCCGGCGTGTGAGCCAGCGGGAAGAATCGCGACAAGCGACGGCTCTCGGCCTCGTAAGCGTTGACAGGAAAGCTGTCGTAGTTGCGTCCACCCGGATGCGCCACGTGGTACTGGCAGCCCCCGACTGAGCGCTTCATCCACGTGTCCACGATGTCAAAGGTCAGCGGCACATGCACGCCAATGGTGGGGTGCAGCGCCGAGGATGGTGCCCATGCGCGGTAGCGGACTCCAGCCACGTATTCGCCCACGGTGCCTGTGGGTTGCAAAGGCAAGGGTCGGCCGTTGACGGTGATGGTGTGGCGGCTGGGGTTAAGCCCCGCCACATGCACCTCGATGCGTTCGAGTGACGAGTCCACATAGCGCACCGTGCCACCACTTGAACCCTCTTCGCCCATGACGTGCCAAGGCTCCAAGGCGTTGCGAAGCGTGAGGTTGATGCCCAGTGTTTGCAAGTCTCCCACGCGTGGGAAGCGGAATTCAAAGTGCGGCGCAAACCACTCAGGATCGAACTGAAAACCGCAGTCGCCCAGCTCAGTCAGCACATCGTCAAAGTCGGCTTTGACGAAATGCGGCAGCAAGAAGCGGTCGTGCAGCTCGGTGCCCCAACGTGTGGCCGATGCCTTGTAAGGCGCCTCCCAAAAACGAGCGACCAAGGCGCGCAGCAAAAGCTGCTGCACGATGCTCATGCGTTCGTGCGGTGGCATTTCAAACGCGCGCAGTTCGAGCAGTCCTAAACGTCCGGTAGACGAGTCGGGCGAGTAGAGCTTGTCGATACAAAACTCACTGCGGTGTGTGTTGCCTGTCACGTCAATCAGCAAGTTGCGCAGCGTGCGGTCGACGATCCAAGGCGGCATGTCATTGCCAAACTTTTCGCGGTTCTTTTGGATTTCGGCCAGCGCAATTTCGAGCTCGTAAATTTGGTCATTGCGCGCTTCGTCCACGCGCGGTGCTTGGCTGGTAGGGCCAATGAACATGCCGCTGAACAAGTAGCTCAATGAGGGATGGTTGTGCCAATACAAGATGAGTGAGGCCAACAGTTCGGGCTTGCGCAAGAAGGGGCTGTCCGCAGGCGTGGCGCCGCCCATGACGATGTGGTTGCCGCCGCCTGTGCCGGTGTGGCGACCGTCGGTCATGAACTTCTCGGCAGACAACCGCGACTCAAACGCGGCTTTGTACAAGAATTCGGTGTGGTCCACGATTTCTAGCCAGTTGTGGGCGGGGTGGATGTTGACTTCAATCACGCCGGGGTCGGGGGTGACTTGCAGCACTTTGAGACGCACATCGCGTGGGGGCGGGTAGCCTTCCAACACAATGCGCACGCCAAGTTCTTCGGCGGTGGCTTCGATCGCGCTGAGCAGTTCTAGATAGTCTTCCAAGTCGCCGAGTGGCGGCATGAAGATATAAATCAAACCTTGTGGGTTTTCCATCGCTTTGAGTTCAACGGCGGGGCCGTTGGCACGCGATGGGTCGCGCACTTCCACGCAAATGGCGGTGCGGGTGATCCAATGCGCCGATTGGTCTTTGGCGGGCACTGGGTGGGGCGTGCCCGGCACAAAGCCGTCTTGGCCCATGCCAGTTTGCAAGCCCACCGTGCCGCCTTGGGCCAAGCCACCACCTGCCACATGCGTGTTGATATGGTGGCCAATGTGTTGATCAAAGTGCGGGTGCCGTGCATGGTGCGAGTACTGTGCACGCAAAGCCGCCGCGTGGGGCAGAGGCTTGCGTTCGGCAAAGTGGTCTTGCTCAATGGCGTAGGGATAGTCCGCTTGGCTGACCCACGGCAGAGAGTCGAGTGGCAAGCGCAGGCCCATGGGTGAGTCGCCGGGCACGAGGTACATGCGCTCGTCGCGTAAAAACCAAGGGCCTGTGGTCCAGCGCGGGTCGCCCGCGGCTTCGCCGGCTTTGAGGGGCAGCACGTAGCCCACGGTTTTGTCCAAGCCTTGGCCAAACACGCGGCGCAGGCGCACGCGTTCCATCTCGTCGTCGAGCTTGGCGTCAAACGGATCCACGTTCACGGGCAAGCGGCGTTCGCGCCATAGGTAATACCACGTGTCCTCAAAGCCGGGGGTGATGTATTGGTCATCCAGCCCCAGCTTGTGCGCGAGGGTTTGGGTAAAGCGCTGCGCATCTTCGGTGGTGTACTGGCTGGGCACGCGCTCGTCGGCAAACAAATCGGGGTTGTGCCAGCAGGGATGGCCGTCGGTGCGCCAGTAAATGCCCAGCGCCCAGCGCGGCAATTGTTCGCCCGGATACCACTTGCCTTGGCCGAAGTGCAAGAAGCCGCCATCGCCATATTCAGCACGCAGCTTATGCACCAATTCGGTGGCAAAGCCACGTTTGGTCGGTCCGAGTGCATCGGTGTTCCATTCTGGTGCATCGCGGTCATGCACGGTGACGAAGGTCGGTTCGCCACCCATGGTCAATCGCACATCGCCTTCGACCAAGCGGCGGTCCACTTCGTCGCCCAAGGCCAGCACTTCGGTCCATTGGTCTTCGGTGTAGGGCTTGGTCACGCGGGGTGACTCAAGCACGCGGTTCACAACCATCTCGTGGCCAAACTCCACCTCGGCTTCGTCCACCAAGCCTTCAATCGGTGCCGCGCTCGATGGCTGCGGTGTGCAAGCCAGAGGAATGTGTCCTTCGCCTGCGAGCAAGCCTGATGTGGGGTCTAGACCAATCCAACCAGCGCCGGGCAGGTACACCTCGCACCAGGCGTGTAAATCGGTGAAGTCCACTTCGGTGCCGCTGGGGCCGTCGAGCGACTTCACATCGGGGGCGAGTTGAATTAAGTAGCCTGACGCAAATCGAGCGGCCAATCCGCAGTGGCGCAGCAAGTTCACCAGCAACCAAGCCGTGTCACGGCAAGAGCCGCTGCGCAACGTCAGCGTTTCTTCGGGCGTCTGCACACCGGGCTCCATGCGGATGGTGTACGCAATGTCTTCGTGCAGTTTTTGGTTGATTTGCACCAGAAAGTCGATGGTGCGAATCGGTGCACGCTTCAGTGCTTTGAAGTCGATGCTGTGAAAGTAGTGCTTGAAGTTCGGCGTGAAGCGGTTGGTCACCAAGTAAGGTGCCAGCTCTTGGGCCGAGGTCACGCCATAGGCAAAGGGAAACTTTTCGGCGTGCGGCTCGAGGAAAAAGTCGAACGGGTTGTACACCGCCATTTCCACCACCAAATCCACCGTGACTTTGAACTCAGTGGTTTTTTCGTGAAACACCAAACGGGCTTGGTAGTTGGCAAAGGGGTCTTGCTGCCAGTTGATGAAATGCTCGGGCTCGACTTTGAGCGAGTACGAAATGACGTTGCTGCGGCAGTGCGGAGCAGGGCGCAGGCGGATGACCTGCGGGCCTAACTCAACCAGTCGGTCGTAGCTGTATTGGGTGACGTGGTGGAGTGCGGCATGGATAGACATGCATTCATACTAGCAAGACACGCGCCAAGCCTTATGCGCCAAAGCGGTGCGCTTTTGGCTGCGTGTGTTGACTCAAGTTTTCTGCACCACCGCCGATACCCTAGGCAAGTCAGTTCTATCTTTGAGTCCCGCCATGCGTTCACGTCATTTCACTGTTGTTGCTTTCGTGCTTGCCAGCCTGCTGGCCTGGGCTGCGCCAGCTTCGGCCGAATGGAGCGAATTGGTGAAGGAAGACGAAGCCACGTATTACTTTGACAAAGAAGCCGTCATGCCCGTGCACGTGTCCCGCTACGCATGGGTGCTGACCGATTTGCCCAAGGGCGACAAAACACCCACGGGCGAAAACTACAAGTCGATGATGTTGCGTGTGCGCATGTACTGCAAGAACGACACTGTGGTGCGCTTGTCGGTGAGCTACTTTGACAAGCAAATGGGCAAGGGCAAAGAAGTGTCGTCAGACGATGTGCACGAGTGGCGCCCGCGCGAATACCCGATTCGCCCCAACACCTACATGGCAGCTTTGAAGAAAGAAGTGTGCGGGTCTAAGGCGGCTTCGGGCTAATCCTTGACTTGCCACGCATCCAGCCGCGCCAGAGATGGACGCGGCTTTTTAACTTGTGAGTGGGCATTGCCCCTGCAAGGCTGCATTGCGCCGAACATGCGGCCATGTTTTCTGTCATCACACCATTTGCCCTAGGCTGGATTGCGGGCACGGCGTTGCAGTTGCAGCAGGCCAAGCTGTGGGCTGCTGACATGTATTGGTGCTTGGGTGCTGTGGCGCTTTTACTGGTGTATGCCGCTGCTCGCTTCATACTTAGCCGCTTTGCGTTTGCCCGCAGTGCCTCAGCTTTCTTCTCGCGTGTATCGGCTGGCGCTTGGTGGCAAGCTTTTGTTTGGTTTGCCCTGGCCGGAACTTTGGCGTTCTCCCTCGCTGGCGCTAGAGCCTGCCAGTTTTTGCAAACCGCTTTAAACCCCGCGCTTGAAGGCCGCACTTTACAGGTGGTGGGCATCGTTGCCAACTTGCCGCAGCGCACCGAGGACAGTGCGCGGTTTCGCTTAGAGGTGGAGTCTGCCCGGGAGATGGACGGCACGCAGGTGCAGCTGCCGCCGCATGTGTTGCTGGGTTGGTATGGCAACCGCCTGAAAGGGTATGGCGGGCAAGGTGGCAGCGACGATCAGGTTCAAGCACCGCCCGCCGATTTGCGCCCAGGTGACCGTTGGCAATTGGCCGTGCGCCTCAAAGCGCCACATGGCCACATCAACCCACACGGTTTTGATTACGAGTTGTGGCTGTGGGAGCAGGGCTTGCAAGCCACGGGCTATGTGCGCAATGGCGCCAAAGACGCGCCGCCGCAGTGGCTAGGCAGCACATGGGCGCATCCCATAGAGCGACTGCGTCAGCGGGTGCGCAGCGCCATCGACGCGCAGGTGGCTGACCGTGCCATGGCAGGCATTGTGGCGGCCTTGTTGGTGGGCGATCAAGCGGCGATTGAGCGCACCGATTGGGATGTGTTTCGCGCCACGGGTGTGGCGCACCTCATGGCCATTTCGGGTTTGCACATCACAGGTCTGGCGTGGCTGGCCGCTTTGTGCGTGGGTGGGTTGTGGCGGCGCAGTGATGTGTGGTCGCCTCGCAAACCGTGGAGCTTGTGCTTGCCCGCACCCGTCGCCGCCAGCGCGTCTGCCGCACTGGTGGCCTTGGCGTATGCCGTGTTCACAGGCTGGGGCGTGCCTGCGCAGCGCACCGTGTGGATGCTGGGTGTGGTGACGTTGCTGCGGGTGTATGGCTTGCGCTGGCCCTTGATGCAGGTGTGGTTGAGCGTGTGCGCGGTGGTGCTGGCGCTAGACCCGTGGGCGCTGATGCAAGCTGGGTTTTGGTTGAGCTTTGTGGCGGTGGGCGTGTTGTTTGCATCGGGCTCGCAAGAAGGCGCTGCCTCAGTCTGGGGCGCAGTCCAACGCATGTGCCGCGAGCAGTGGCTGATGAGCGTGTGCTTGGCCCCGCTGACCTTGCTGCTGTTTCACCAAGTGTCGGTGGTCGGTTTGTTCGCCAATTTGCTGGCTGTGCCATGGGTGACCTTGGTGGTCACGCCGCTGTGCATGGTGGGGTTGGTGTTGCCGTTGGCGTGGAGCTTGGCGGCTGAGGCGTTGCAACTGTCGGTTTGGCTGCTCAAAGTGGGGGCGGGTGTGTCGTGGGCGCAATGGTCGGCGCCCGCTGCACCCTTGTGGGCGGGTGCTGCCGCGTTGGCCGGCATGGGCCTGTGGGCCATGCGTTTGCCGATCTGGCTGGGGTTGTTTGGCGTGGCTTTGGTGTTGCCCGTGCTCAGCTGGCAAACACCGCGCCCCGCGTACGGAGCGTTTGAGTTGGTGGCGGCTGACATGGGGCAGGGCCATGCCGTGTTGCTGCGCACAGCCACGCACAGCTTGTTGTACGACACGGGTCCGCGCTACTCGGCTGAGACCGATGCGGGCCAGCGCGTGTTGGTGCCGCTGCTGCGCGCGTGGGGCGAGCGGCTGGACCGCATCGTCATCAGCCACCAAGACAGCGACCACAGCGGCGGCGCACCTTCGGTGATGGCCATGCAGCCCCAAGCGGATGTGTTGACGTCGATTGCGCCTGAGCATCCGTTGCGACAGTTAGGCCACATGCAGCGCTGCGAACGCGGGCAGTCGTGGGTTTGGGATGGTGTGCACTTTGAGGTGCTGCATCCGAGAGCGGCGGACTACGAACGCAAGCTCAAACCGAATGCGCTGAGCTGTGTGCTGCGCGTGTCGGCTTCACATTGGCAGACCAACCGCACACACGCGTCGGCCTTACTCGCTGGCGACATCGAAGCCGCCCAAGAGCATGACCTGCTGCAAAGCGGCCAAACCCTCCAAGCCGATTGGCTGCTGGTGCCGCATCACGGCAGTGCCACATCGTCCACGTCAGCTTTTTTAGAAGCCGTTGATCCCAGCGTCGCCATCGTGCAAGCCGGCTACCGCAATCGCTTTGGCCATCCCAGGCCTGATGTTTTGCGGCGTTACAGCGATTTGGGGGTGCTTGTGGTGCAGACGCCTCGTTGTGGTGCATCGACCTGGCGCAGTGAGCAACCCAACTTGGTGCAATGTGAGCGAAATCTAAGACAACGATACTGGCAACACGTATTCTGAGGGTTGGCACTCAATTTGCGTAACAAATGCCAGGAGTTCCAAAGATGCACAAGTTTGATGAGATGTATGCCCAGCTGCCATTTGTGGACAGCGCGGTGCGCCCCCACTACCGGAACTACTTGGACTGGCTCAAGCGCCAAGACCCTCAGACCATGCGCGACAGGCGCGAAGAGGCCGAGATGATTTTTCGTCGCGTCGGCATCACCTTTGCGGTGTACGGCGACAAGGATGAAGACGGCGCAGGCACTGAGCGCCTGATTCCGTTTGATTTGATTCCCCGCATCATTCCTGCTCACGAGTGGACCAGCATGCAGCAGGGTTTGGTGCAACGCGTCAATGCCTTGAACATGTTCATTCACGACGTGTACCACGCGCAAAACATTCTCAAAGCTGGCCTCATTCCGAGTGAGCAAATTTTGAACAATGCGCAGTACCGCCCCCAGATGCATGGCGTGGATGTGCCGCACAAGGTGTATTCGCAAATCAGCGGCATCGACATCGTGCGTGCACCAGACGCCCAAGGCAATGGCGAGTACTACGTGCTCGAAGACAACTTGCGCGTGCCCAGCGGCGTGAGCTACATGCTGGAAGATCGCAAGATGATGATGCGACTCTTTCCCGAGTTGTTCAGCCAACACCGCGTGGCGCCTGTCGCGCATTACCCCGACTTGTTGCTTGAAACCTTGCGTGCCAGCAGCCCATCCACCACCGACGACCCTACTGTGGTGGTTCTGACGCCCGGCATGTACAACAGCGCTTATTTTGAGCATGCCTTCTTGGCGCAGCAAATGGGTGTGGAGTTGGTTGAAGGCCAAGACCTATTTGTGAAAGACGACTTCGTTTACATGCGCACCACACGCGGCCCCAAGCGCGTGGACGTGATTTATCGCCGCGTAGACGATGACTTTTTAGACCCCAGCGTGTTTCGCGCAACCTCCACACTTGGCTGCGCCGGTTTGATGGACGCTTACCGCGCGGGCCATGTGAACATTTGCAACGCGGTAGGCACGGGCATTGCCGACGACAAGTCTATTTACCCATATGTGCCGCAAATGATCGAGTTTTATTTGGGTGAGAAGCCCATCCTCAACAACGTGCCCACGTTCCAATGCCGCAAGAAAGACGACTTGGCCTACACGCTGGCCAACCTCGACAAGCTCGTGGTGAAAGAGGTGCATGGCGCAGGTGGCTACGGCATGTTGGTCGGGCCTGCAGCGACCAAGGCTGAGATTGAAGAGTTCCGCCAAGTGTTGCTGGCCAAACCCGATGGCTATATCTCGCAACCGACGCTGAGCTTGTCGAGCTGCCCCACGTATGTGGAGAGTGGCATCGCGCCGCGCCACATCGATTTGCGCCCCTTCGTGTTGAGCGGCAAGACCGTGCAAATGGTGCCCGGCGGCTTGACCCGCGTGGCGCTGAAAGAAGGCTCACTGGTGGTGAATTCGTCCCAAGGCGGCGGCACCAAAGACACATGGATTCTTGAGGTTTAACAATGCTGAGCCGTACTGCTGACCACCTGTTTTGGATGTCCCGCTACACTGAGCGGGCCGAGAACACCGCGCGCCTGTTGGATGTGAATTATCAAACGTCGTTGCTGCCCCAGTCTGCTGAAGTGACGCAGTTGGGATGGGAAGGCTTGTTGTCGATCAGCGAGTTGTTGCCCGCTTATCAAGCCCGTCATGGCGACATCACGCCCTTGCGTGTGATGGAGTTCATGGTGAAGGATGAGAACAACCCGTCGTCCATCATCTCGTGCCTGCGCGCTGCGCGTGAAAACGCGCGTGCTGTGCGTGGCAGCCTGACCACCGAAGTGTGGGAAACGCAAAACCAAACGTGGCTGGAGCTCAACCGCATTTTGAAAAGTGGTTTGCTTGAGAGCGACCCCGGTGAGTTTTTTGAGTGGGTCAAATTCCGCTCGCACCTCTCACGCGGCGTGACCGTGGGCACCATGTTGATGGACGAGGCCTTGCACTTCATGCGCTTGGGTACGTTCCTGGAACGCGCCGACAACACCGCTCGTTTGGTGGATGTGAAGTTTCATGCTGTGCATGGCGACCTCTTTGCCGATGGTAGCGAGAAAACCGAGCAACACGACTTCTACCACTGGAGCGCGATTTTGCGCAGCGTGTCGGGCTTTGAGATTTACCGCAAGGTCTACCGCGATGTGATTCACCCCGAGCGCGTGGCAGAGCTGTTGATTCTGCGCGCCGACATGCCGCGCTCCCTACATGCGTGCTTGAACGAAGTGGTCAACAACATCTCGATGGTGTCGGACGACCGCTCGTTAGAAAGCTATCGCCGTGCGGGCAAGCTGTGCGCCGAAATGGAGTTCAGCCGCATTGACGAAATTTTGGCCAATGGACTGCATGCCTACCTCACGCAGTTCTTGGACCGCGTGAATGAAATTGGAGCGAGCATCAGTCGGGAGTTTTTGGTCCCGAATTAATCGTGCGGTAGCGAAAGCGAATTAACCGCCTCTACGCATCATGTCGAAGAACTCGACGTTCGACTTGGTCGCCTTCATGCTCTTCAACACCATTTCCATGGATTCGATCTCGTCCATGTTGTACATGAACTGGCGCAGGATGCGGGTCTTTGACAAGATCTCAGGTGGCAGCAGCAGCTCTTCGCGGCGTGTACCACTGCGGTTGAGTTGAATGGCTGGGAACACGCGCTTTTCATACAAGCGGCGGTCGAGGTGAATTTCGCAGTTACCCGTGCCTTTGAATTCTTCAAAGATCACTTCGTCCATGCGGCTGCCGGTGTCAATCAAAGCAGTGGCGATGATGGTCAGTGAGCCACCTTCTTCCACTTTGCGGGCCGCGCCAAAGAAGCGCTTGGGGCGTTGCAAGGCGTTGGAGTCCACACCACCTGACAACACTTTGCCTGATGAGGGCACCACGTTGTTGTAAGCGCGGGCGAGGCGGGTGATGGAGTCGAGCAAGATGACCACATCTTTTTTCAGTTCCACCAAACGCTTGGCGCGTTCAATCACCATTTCGGCCACGTGCACGTGGCGTGCGGCGGGTTCGTCAAAGGTGGAGGCAATCACTTCGGCTTTCACCGAGCGCTGCATTTCTGTCACTTCCTCTGGGCGCTCGTCCACCAACAACACCATCATGTGGGCGTCGGGGTAGTTGGCGGCGATGGCGTGAGCGATGTGCTGCATCATCACGGTCTTGCCGCTCTTGGGCGGGGCAACCACCAAGGCGCGTTGGCCTTTGCCGATGGGCGCAATGATGTCGATGATGCGGCCGGTGATGTTTTCTTCACCCTTGATTTCGCGCTCGAGTTTCATCTGTTCGCGGGGGAACAGCGGGGTCAAGTTTTCGAACATGACCTTGTGCTTGTTGTTCTCAGGCAGGTCGTCGTTGACCTTGTCGAGCTTGGTCAACGCAAAGTAGCGTTCGCCATCTTTGGGAATGCGCACTTCGCCTTCAATCATGTCGCCGGTGTGCAGGTTAAAGCGACGCACTTGGCTGGGGCTGATGTAGATGTCGTCTGTCGAAGCGGTGTAGCTGGTGTCGGGGCTGCGCAAGAAGCCAAAGCCGTCGGGCAAGATTTCGAGCACGCCGTCGGCAAACACTTGTTCGCCAGCGCGGGCGCGCTTTTTGATGATGGCAAACATCAGCTCTTGCTTACGCATGCGGCCTGTGTTTTCGATTTCGAGTTCTTCGGCTTGTTTCAGCACTTCAGACACGTGCAGTGCCTTGAGTTCGTTCAGATGCATCTTGGGACTCCAGTAGGGAGTTCGTTAAAAAAATTGGGGTGGGGAGGTCGGAGCGAGGAGAGAAATACCTCTGGACCGGAATTCATGCCCTGATGGGGAGCCGAGTGGCCTCATGGGCCGCAAGGTGAATTCGAAACGAATTATGGCAGGAAAAAAGCCCACAAATCAAAAGATCTGTGGGCTTTGTAAATTGTCAGTTGGACTGATTGATCAGTCCAATTTGTTAGGCCAATGAATTACGCCAACTGTTGGTCAATGAAGGCTGTCAATTGGGCTTTGCTCATGGCGCCTACTTTGGTGGCTGCCAGTTGGCCGCCTTTGAACACCATCAGGGTGGGGATGCCACGGATGCCGAGCTTGCCGGGAATGTCGCGGTTTTCGTCCACGTTCATCTTGGCAATTTGCAGCTTGCCTTCGTAAGCGGTAGCCACTTCGTCCAAGATGGGGGCAATCATTTTGCAGGGGCCACACCATTCGGCCCAATAGTCCACCAACACGGGCTTGTCCGCTTGCAAAACGTCTGCTTCAAAGGTGGAGTCGGTGATGTGTTTGATCAAATCGCTGGCCATGGTTTTATTTCCTCTTTCAATTGGCGATAGAGCTACAGTTGGGGCATTGTGGCAGAAAGCAAGTACCCCCATGAAAACTCTCACCATTGATGTTGTGTCGGATGTTGTTTGCCCTTGGTGCTACATCGGTAAACGTCGCTTAGAACGCGCTTTGGCACTTTTGTCAATTCAGTACCCCGATGTAGACCCCGAAGTGCGCTGGCACACCTTTCAGCTCAACCCCGATCTATCGCCCGAAGGGATGCCTCGCGCTGACTACGTGTTCAATAAATTTGGCGCCGCAGGCATTGCCAAATATGAGCACATCGCGACAGTTGGTAAAGAAGTGGGTATTTCATTTGCATTTGACAAAATCGTCCGCCAACCCAACACCGTGGTGGCGCACAGCCTGATTGCGGTGTCCGAGCCTGGCATGCCGCAAGACGTGATGGTGGAGGCTTTGTTCAAAGCGTATTTTCTCGAAGGCCGCGATCTCACCGAAGCCTCGGTGCTGATGGACATCGCTGAGTCGGCGGGCATGGACCGCGCAGTGGCTGAAGCGCATCTACAAAACTCCGACCTGCACAGCCAAACCATTGACAGCGACAAGGCGGCTCGTGAAATGGGTATCTCGGGTGTGCCATTTTTTATCTTCAATCGCCAAGTGGGTTTGTCGGGTGCGCACGAGGCAGAAACCTTGCTGCAAGGCATGGTCGAGGCAATGAACGCCGCCACCAACGATTAATCTTGTTTGGAGCCCATTGATGTCTGACTCATCTTCCAACATGGTTCGCGCTTTGGTGTTGCGCGAGCTTGAGGCTGGCAAACGTGACGATGGTCTGTGGCTGCAAGCCATGACCGAATCAAAGATGGACACGGCCAAAGCGCAAGTGCGCTACGTAGCGTTGCGCACGCAAGCCATGCAAGGCGATGTGAAAGGTTTGTTGATCAAGCAAATTCGTGGCGCGGTGGCCAAAGACAGTGGCAGCAGCGGCGTGCGTTTGAACAACGCCGGCTTGGCCGATTACTTAAAAGCCAAAACTACTTCTTCAGGGAATAAGTAGGCCGCAAATTAGGCGGCATCAACAGCACGGGTTGGCGCTTTTTGGGTTTGATTTGAGTTTGTTTGATGGATTCAAACAAGGTGGTTTGTGCTGACGGCACAGGCAGTTTGAATTCATCATAAATTTTGATGCGCGTTGCCGCTGCTTTGCGCTGCACCAGCTGCGACGTCATCATGTGCACGTAGGCGTCTTTGGCAGTGTCAGACAGCGCATCCCACTCTTCGCGGAAAGTTTTGATGTGGGCTCGTAAGAACTTGCCCAGCTCTAGGGCCTCGACTTCATGCTGAATGGTTTCAAACGCCTTGTCGATGAAGGGCTGAATGGCGTCGGGCTCTTGGGGCGCTTCAGGATCACTGGGTGCAGCTGAAGCTTCTTGGGCAGCAGGCTGAGCTGCCGCCACTTGAGATTCGCTTGTAGCCACGGTTTCAGTAAGCGCAACAGCACCTTCGGGCACATCGGTGGTGCTCGTTGGGTCTTGTAGTGCTGTAGTCGTGTCTTCGGCCATCACACCCTTATCGGCTTGGGTTGAGGGTTTCTTTAGCAGATAAAGAAAAAAAATAAAGGTGACGGGCCTGGCCCTTAGCACTGGCTCCACAGTTAGGGCTGCTTGGTTCCCCACCTGACCCGGTTGGCCGCTTCACCATGTAAGGAGGCCCGTCGAGGTCTATTGTAGGTCACATAGAATGCTTGGCTTATGTCGTACCTCGTGCTTGCCCGCAAATATCGCCCCAAAACCTTCACGGAGATGGTGGGGCAAGAGCACGTCGTGCAGGCGCTGACCAATGCACTGACGACCCAGCGTTTGCACCACGCGTACTTATTCACCGGCACCCGCGGTGTGGGTAAAACCACGGTGTCGCGCGTGCTGGCCAAGTCGCTCAACTGCCAAGGTGTGGACGGCACGGGTGGCATTACCGCCAACCCCTGTGGCGTTTGCCAAGCCTGTACTGACATTGATGCTGGCCGCTTTGTGGACTACACCGAGTTGGATGCTGCTTCTAACCGTGGCGTCGACGAAGTGCAAAGCTTGCTAGAGCAAGCTGTTTACAAGCCTGTGCAAGGCCGCTTCAAAGTCTTCATGATTGACGAGGTGCACATGCTCACCAACACCGCGTTCAACGCGATGTTGAAGACGCTTGAGGAGCCGCCTGAGTATTTGAAATTTGTGCTCGCCACCACAGACCCACAAAAAGTGCCGGTTACGGTGTTGTCGCGTTGCTTGCAGTTCAACCTGCGCCCGATGGCCCCTGAAACCGTGCTGGAGCACTTGGGTCATGTGCTGGGCCAAGAAAACATTGCCTCTGAGCCACAAGCCTTGCGCCTGTTAGCCCGTGCCGCACGTGGCTCCATGCGCGATGCCTTGAGCTTGACGGACCAAGCTATTGCCTACGGCGGTGGCCAATTGCAAGAAGCTGCTGTGCGTCAAATGCTGGGTAGTGCCGACCGCTCGCATGTGTTCCGCCTGATCGAAGCTTTGGCGCATGGCAACGGCAAATCCGTGGTCGAAACCTCTGAAGCCCTTCGTGTGCATGGCTTGAGCGCTGCCGCCACACTCGAAGACATGTCGATGGTGTTGCAGCGCATGGCTGTGTTGCAAGCGGTGCCTGACATGGGCGAGGGTGATGCTGCCGACCCTGAAGCTGCCGAGATGGTGCGTTTAGCTGGCGTGATGCCACCCGATGAAACTCAATTGTTGTACAGCATTTGCTTGCATGGCCGGCAAGAGCTGGGGCTAGCGCCTGATGAATACGCCGCACTCACGATGGTGCTGCTGCGTTTGCTGGCGTTTAAGCCACAGACTTCAAATGCTGCTTCGGCCTCGGCTGAAAAAAAAACTCTAATTAATCCGCAACCCGCTGTTTTAGCGCCTGTACCGGTTGCTCATCTGGTGGCTCAAGCGCCGTCAACCCCCGTACAAGCTTTGCCTGTGCGCGACATGCAGCCGCGCGAAGTGGCGCCTTGGGAAGACGATCCCAGCCACGACCCCAATTGCAGCGATAGCTCAAGCTATGACCACGATTCAGACGCCGCCGTGGTGGCTATGCCCGTACGCCAACAAGCCGAACCCAGCGCTGTGCTGGAGCCGCAAATACCCACTACCGAAGTGCCGCAGATCGTGGCCACGCCCGAGGGTGAGTTCTGGCACAAGCTGGTGATGGACATGTCGGCAGCCGAAACCATCAACGCCTTGGTGCGCGAGCTGGGTTTGCAATCTCAGTTAGTGGCGCGTGATACCGATACCTGGATGCTGCGCGTGGAGCGCGAATCGCTCAACAGCACCACCAGCCGTGAGCGTTTGCAAAAAGCACTCGAGGCTGCGGGCTACCCCGTGCGTCTAGTCGTTGAAGTGGGCCGCGTGCAAGACAGCCCCGCCAAACGCAATGCCGCTGCTGCGGCTCAGCGCCAAGCAGGGGCTGAAGCCATCATCCTCAACGATGTGTATGTTCAAAGTTTGATGCGTGACTATGGCGCCAAAATCGTGCCGGGCAGCATCAAGCCGCTGTAAATCAGAGCGTTTAATTTTTAGTTTGTAAAAGGGAAAAATCATGTTCAACAAAGGACAACTCTCGGGCCTGATGAAGCAAGCCCAAGCCATGCAAGAGAATTTGAAAAAGGCACAAGATGAATTGGCGTTCGTCGAAGTGACTGGCGAATCTGGCGCTGGTTTGGTCAAGGTTTTGATGACCTGCAAGCACGACGTCAAACGCATCACCATCGACCCAAGTCTGTTGGCGGACGACAAAGACATGCTCGAAGACTTGGTGGCTGCCGCCTTCAACGATGCGGTGCGCAAAGCCGCTGAGACCAGCGAAGCCAAGATGAGCAAGCTCACCGCTGGCTTGCCGCCTGGCTTGAAGCTGCCGTTCTAAATGAGCGACACGTCCGTGCTCGAAGGCCTGATTCAGGCCCTGCGCCGTTTGCCCGGCGTGGGGGTGAAATCGGCCTCGCGCATGGCGTACCACTTGCTGCAGCACGACCGCGAGGGGGCGGAGATGATTTCTCAAGCTTTGCACCAAGCCGCAAGCCAAGTGCAGCACTGTGAAAGCTGCCATACCTTCACCACTCAGCCCGTGTGCGACACCTGTTTGGACGATGGGCGCGACACCACCCGCTTGTGTGTGGTGGAAACGCCTGCCGATCAATCAGCGGTCGAGCGAACCGCTGCTTACAAGGGGCAGTACTTTGTGTTGATGGGCCGTATCAGTCCCTTGGATGGTTTTGGCCCCAAAGACATAGGCCTTCAAAAACTCATCGAACGTGCCAGCGACGGCGTGGTGAAAGAAGTCATTTTGGCCACCAACTTCACTGCTGAGGGCGAAGCCACGGCGCATGTGCTGGGCGAGGCTCTGAAGAAGCGCGGTGTGCAAGTGACGCGTCTAGCCCGTGGCGTGCCTGTGGGTAGTGAGCTGGAATACGTGGATTTGGGCACCATTGCCCACGCGTTGGTGGACAGGCGAGACGCATAAAAGGCGGAAAGCGCAGAGCCTTCCGCTATACGCCGCATATTTCTAGCTGCGCCGCTTTATTTCTTGGCGACCTTGGTGTCGCCTTTTTTATCGCCCTTGGCTGCCGCTTGCTGTTTGCCAGAGCCCTTGCTGTCTTTGGCGGATGCTAATTTAGTGCCCTTGGCGTTTTTGCTACCTTTGGCCGCCGCTTTGCGTTTGGCCACGGCTTCAGGCGATAAATCTAAGTGGCCGTTGTCAGCCACTTGTGCCGTCACGTCACCCAAGATGCCTGCACTGCGGGGCACCAGCAGTGCAGAGCCTGCTTTGATGAGCATGCGCGGCGGGATGTTGTTGATGGCGCGAAAGTCGGCCTCGTTCATGTTCACGCGCTTGGCCGCATCTGTCACTTTCATGGTGGTGGGCGCAATCCAAGCGGTCCATGTGGCCATTCGGCCCAAGGTGGAGGCTTCGTAGTTGCGTTGGAACACTTCGGCGTTGTCCCATGGCAGCAAAATTTTGGGTGAGCCAGCCGCCAGCAGCACGGGGCGGTGGGCGGATGGGTTGAGGGCTTTGAAGTCTTGTTCAGAGATTTCGGCTAACTTGGCAGCCACGCTGACGTCCATGTCGCGTGGCAAGGGCACGCTTTGAAAGTAGGGGTGGTTGGGAATGCTGGGGAGCACCACGCTGAATTGGGGTGGGTTGCCCACGATGTTTTTCATGGCCTGTAATTTGGGCACGTACATGCGTGTTTCCATCGGCATGTTCAGGTCGGTGTAGCCCGTGGGTTGGCCTGCACGTTTGTTGCGGGCAATTGCTTTGCCTACATTGCCTTCGCCCCAGTTGTAGGCGGCCAAGGCCAAGTGCCAGTCACCAAACATTTTGTGCAGGCGTTCTAGGTAGTCGAGTGCGGCGCGTGTGGAGGCTTGCACGTCACGGCGGTCGTCGCGGAAAGCGTTTTGTTTTAGGTCAAAGCTCTTGCCTGTCTTGGGCATGAACTGCCACATCCCACTGGCGCGAGCGCTAGACACAGCTTGCGGATTGAAAGCACTTTCAATGAAGGGCAGCAATGCCAACTCGGTGGGCATGTTGCGAGCTTCGAGTTCTTCAACGATGTGATACAGGTATTTGTTTGAGCGCTCAGTCATGCGACTCAAATAATCGGGTTTGGAGGCGTACCACAGGGTACGGTCATTGGCCAAGTCGCCTTCTAGGTCTGGCATTTTGTAGCCCTTGCGGATGCGTTCCCACAAGTCGTTGGGTAAGTCGAGCTTGGCCACGCTGTCGCGTTTGGCGCTGCCTTTGGCGATAGGGCTTAACTCGGTTTGGTTTGTCGCCTGAGGAGGTTCGGCCAAATTGGCGCAACCGGTGAGCAAGGCAAGGCTGAGGCTAAATACGGTGAGTAGAAATCTCATCTGAAATCGTTCTTCCATTCACGAAGGGCGGCAAACACAGCCACGTCGTTGGTTTGTTCGAGCGCTGAGAGTCCAGCGTGTTGTGCAACAGCGTGTCGCACACGGGGGTGTCGAGCCCGTAAAAACGGGTTGATTTGCAATTCGCTACCCAGCTGGGCCGGGAGGGTGGGCAAACCCTCTGCTCTGAGCTGTTGGCACTGCGCCATATAGGTTTGCAAGTCGGTGTTGCTGGGTTCTACGGCGAGCGCGAATCGCAAGTTGGACACAGTGTACTCGTGGGCGCAGCAAATCTGCGTGGAGGCGGGAAGTGCTGCCAGGCTGTCGAGCGAGGCCAGCATTTGCGCCGGCGTGCCTTCAAAAATACGCCCGCAGCCGCCTGAAAATAAAGTGTCGCCGCAAAACAGCACGGGGCTGGGTGCAGCGTTGGGTAAAAAGTAAGCCACATGGCCCGCCGTGTGGCCTGGCACGTCTAGCACCTGTACGCTTTGGCCCAGTAGCTCAAGCGTGTCACCCTGCATGACGGGCGTAAAGGGTGCTGGCACATCTTCGCGCGCAGGACCAAACACTTGTGCGCCCGTGGCGAGGTGCAATTCGCGCACGCCACCCACATGGTCGGCGTGGTGGTGGGTGACTAGAATCGCGGCAAGTTTCAGACCTTCTTTGGCTAGCGATTGCAACACAGGCGCAGCGTCACCGGGGTCGACCGCTACGGCCAATTGGCCTTGTTGCCACAACCACAGATAGTTGTCAGAGAACGCGGGCAGTGCAATCAGTTTCATGTCATCCACACCTTTAAAAAACGATAGTTTGCCTGACTGGCTGGCGTCCCCCGCAGGCCAGTATTTGTGCGCGTGGGAGCAAACCTATTTAGACCGCGCAGTGGCCGATGTGTTTGGCTTTCATGCCTTGCAACTGGGATTTCCCGCGCTCGACGCTTTGCAAGCCAACCGCATGCCGCACCGTTGGTTGGGCTGTGACGCCCATCCCGAGCCATGGCCCTTGGGCCGCGAGGTGGTGCTGACCAATTACGAGGCTTTGCCTTTCCCCAGCGCCAGCTTGGACTTGCTGGTGTTGCCCCACACGCTAGAGCTGAGCTACGACCCGCACGCCACCTTGCGAGAGGTGGAGCGCGTGTTGGTGCCCGAGGGGCGTGTGGTGATTTGCGGCTTCAACCCCAACAGCCTGTGGGGTGTGAGTAAAAGCTGCAAGCGCAGTTTTTCGCAGGTGGGCGACTTCATTGGTCAACGCCGCTTGCGCGACTGGTTGCAACTGCTGAGCTTTGAGGTGGAGTCGACCAGCTTTGGCTGCTACCGGCCAGATGTGAAAACACAGCGCTGGCTAAGGCGCTTGGATTGGATGGACGAGGCCGGCGTGCGCTGGTGGCCCATCTTGGGCGCGGTGTATGGCATGGTGGCGGTCAAGCGCGTGCAAGGCATGCGGTTGATGTCGCCTGCATGGAAAAAAACGGTGCCGCGTTCGGCGGTGGTGGCGACCACGGCATCCAACACCGCATCAAAAGGAATGGAATGAACACGGTAGAAATTTACACAGACGGTGCTTGCAAGGGCAACCCAGGCCCAGGCGGCTGGGGTGTATTGCTGCGCTCGCCCTCGGGCCAAGAAAAAGAGTTGTTTGGCGGTGAGCTGGGCACCACCAACAACCGCATGGAGCTGCTGGCCGTGATCGAGGCGTTGCGTGCCCTGAAGCGCCCGTGTGTGGTGGCTTTGTATTTGGACAGCGAATACGTGCGCAAAGGCATCACCGAGTGGATCCATGGCTGGAAAGCTCGGGGTTGGCGCACTGCGGCCAAGCAGCCCGTGAAGAACGCCGACCTGTGGCAGCAGCTCGATGCACTGACCCACCAAGGTGACCATGACATCGTGTGGCATTGGGTCAAAGGCCATGCCGGCCACGTGGACAATGAGCGCGCCGATGGCTTGGCTAACCGAGGTGTTGACTTGGTTTTGTCTACTAAGTGACAGCTTGTGTGAAGCCAAGGTAAATCAGACGGTTTTCAGCCCAGCCGCTGGTACATTGCAAGGTTGGTTTAAATGCAACTTAAAAGAATCTCATTCATGGCCTCCAAAAAGATGTATTCCGTTGTGGCAGTCGTGGGCATTGTGGGTGCCTCGACCTTGGCTTGGTGGCTGCAAATGCCCAAGTCGGACGCAGGTGCTCCAACGGGTGCGCGTGCGGTGGGCGTGGAGATCACCCAAGTCAAAAAGCAAACCTTGCGAGACGACGCCGAGGCTGTGGGCAGTTTGCGCTCGTCGCAAAACGTGATGCTGCGCCCCGAAGTGGCGGGCCGTGTGTTGTCACTTGGTTTTGCCGATGGTGCGCGTGTACGTGCTGGCCAAGTGCTGGTGCAAATGGACGACACCCTGCAGCGCGCAGAGGTGCAGCAGTCGCTGGCTCAAATGTCAATTGCCCGCGCCAACCACAAACGTAATCAAGAGCTGGTGGCCCAAAACTTCATCGCCCAACGCTCCTTAGACGAAAGCGCAGCAGCCTTACAAGTGGCCGATGCGCAGTTGGGTTTGTCATGTGCCCGTTTGGACCGCATGCGTTTGATTGCCCCTTTCAACGGTGTGGTGGGTATTCGCAGTGTGAACGTGGGTGACTACGTGAAAGATGGTGCAGACCTGATCAACCTAGAAAACATTGGCAGCTTGTATGTGGACTACCGCTTGCCCGAGCGCTACCAAATCAAGGTAGCACCCGGTCAAACGATCGAAGTCAAGCTCGATGCCTTCAGTGGTCGTTTGTTCAAAGCCAAAGTGGAAGCGGTAGATCCGCTGATTGATGCCAATGGCCGTTCTATTGGTGTACGTGCGGTATTGGCCAATACGGCGGGCGAACCTGTGGCTGCGGCGGGTGGTAAGAGTCAAGGCCAAGGTGCTGCTGCACCAGCACCTGCCAAGTCGTCGGTGTCTGAGACGTCAGCACCCAACAACCGGGGCGTGGCATTGCCTTCGCCTCAAAGCTTGGGTTGCCCCACCAACACCTTTGACCGCACGCGCACCAGTGCGGGTGGTGATCAACACGGCCCTTTGCGCCCAGGCATGTTTGCGCGTGTGACGGCCGTGTTTGCCGTCAAGCCCAATGCCTTGGTGGTGCCTGAAGAGGCCATCGTGCCGCAGGGCGGCAAACAATTTGTCATCAAAGCTGTGCCTCCAAGTGACTTGCCTGTACCTGCCGCCAGTTCGGCCAGTGCCGCAGCCAGCGCACCCGCTTTGCCGCCTGACACCAAACTGGTGTCTCAGCGTGTCGAGGTGAGGTTGGGCATGCGTCGTGGTGGTCAAGTGGAAATTACCGAAGGCTTGGCAGAGGGCGATACCATCGTGGTGGCCGGCCAGCAACGCCTGCAAAAAGATGGCTCGCCTTTGCGTGTGGTTGAGCTTGGCCGCGGGCCTGCAAACCCCGCGTCGGCTGCAGCTTCAGGGGCATCCGGCGCAACAGGCACTGATGCATCCGTGTCCGCCAACTCAGCCAGTGCGGCAGCTTCTGCTGCCAGCCGCTAAACCGAACGCGAAGAACTCACATGCAGTTGCCTGAGATATCCATTCGCCGCCCGGTGTTTGCCACCGTGCTGTCCCTGCTCATCGTGTTGGTGGGCGTGGTGTCGTTCACCCGCTTGAACGTGCGCGAGTACCCCAAAATTGACAACCCCGTGGTCACGGTTGAAACCAAGTACACCGGCGCGTCGAGCGCGGTGGTGGAATCGCAAGTCACCAAGGTGCTCGAAGATTCGCTCTCCGGCATTGAGGGTGTGGACGTCATCACCTCTATCAGCCGCCAAGAGCAAAGCCAAATCACCGTCAACTTTGTGTTGTCGCGCGATGCCGATTCTGCGGCTGCCGATGTGCGTGACAAAGTCAGTCGTGTGCGCCAAAAATTGCCGCAAGGCATTGATGAACCGGTCATTGCCAAGGTCGAGGCCGATGCCTTTCCGGTGATTTGGCTGTCCTTCAGCGCCGACACCTTGAACGTGTTGCAGCTCACCGACTATGCCAACCGCATTGCCAAGCCCATGCTGCAAACTGCGCCCGGCGCGTCGGATGTGCGCGTGTATGGCGAGCGCAAATACGCCATGCGTATTTGGTTGGACCCAGACCGTTTGGCTGCCTACAAGCTCACCACCCAAGACGTGGAAGATGCGCTGCGCCGCTCCAACGTGGAAGTGCCTGCAGGCCGCATTGAGAGTAAGTTGCGTGAATTCAACGTGACGGCATCGACCGATCTGCAAACCCCGCGAGAGTTTGGCAACGTGGTCATCAAATCTGTCAACGGCATTCAGGTGCGCATGAGTGATGTGGCGCGTGTCGAGCAAGGCCCGCAAGCCGAGCGCACGGCCACCCGTCTAAACGGCAAAGACGCCATCACCTTAGGTGTGATTCGAAACGCCACCGCCAACCCGCTGGACCTGAGCGCGGCTGTGCGCAACATGATCCCGAAGATCAAAGAGAACTTGCCACCGGGTGTGGAGATTGAAGTTGCCAACGACAACTCGGTGTTCATTGACCGCTCCATCAAGGCGGTGTACCAAACGATTGTGGAAGCTGCCATTCTGGTGGCCTTGGTGATTTTTGTGTTTTTGCGCACGCTGCGTGCGTCCATCATTCCGCTGGTCACCATTCCCGTGTGCTTGATTGGAACGTTTGCCTTGATGGCCATGTTTGGCTTCACCGTCAACACGCTCACCATGTTGGCCTTGGTGCTGGCGATTGGTTTGGTGGTGGATGACGCCATCGTGGTGCTCGAAAACATTTACCGGCACATTGAAGACGGGATGTCGCCGTTTCATGCCGCGATCAAAGGCGCCAAAGAAGTGGGCTTTGCCGTGGTGGCCATGACCATGACCTTGGCCGCGGTTTACGCGCCCTTGGCGTTCACGCCGGGTCGCACGGGCAAGCTGTTTACTGAATTTGCTTTGGCCTTGGCCGGCTCTGTGGTGGTGTCTGGCTTTGTGGCCTTGACGCTCACGCCCATGATGTGTTCCATCATGCTCAAGCACAACCACAACCCCAGCTGGTTTGACCGCACCATGGAGCGTCAGCTGCAACGCATGTCCAACGCCTATGGCCGATTGCTGCAGTGGACCTTGTCATCGGGTGTGGTTTTTGGCCGCACGATGTCGCGTCGTTGGCTGGTGGTGGCGGTGATGGTGTTGGCCGGTATTGGCACGTGGACCTTGCTCAAAACCACCAAAAGCGAATTGGCCCCCATGGAAGACCGTGGCGTGATCTTGACCGTGATCAACGGGCCTGATGGTGCCACCATGGACTACACCACGCGCTACACCATGGCCATTGAAAAGATGGCCGAGAAATACACCGAGTTTGACCGCATCTTCACCGTGGTGGGCAACCCCACTGTGGCGCAGGGCAACGTGTTTTACCGTGCCAGACCTTGGGAAGAACGTAAGAAAACCACGCTCGAAATTGCCCGCGAGATGACACCCGCCGTGGCAGGTTTACCGGGTGTTACTGCGTTTCCCATTACGCCACCTTCTCTGGGTCAGGCGTTTCGCGAGCGTCCTCTGAACTTTGTCATCTTGACGTCGGACAGCTACCAAAACTTGGCGCAAGTGGTGCGTAGTTTTCAAGAAGAAATTGCCAAGAACCCAGGCATCGTGAGCGTGGACACTGACTTGCGTTTGAACAAGCCCGAAATCAGCATGGAAGTGGACCGTGAGCGAGCTGCTGACATGGGTGTGCCCGTGGAACAAATTGCCCGCGCGGTGGAGACCATGATGGGTGGCCGACAAGTCACGCGCTACAAGCGCGAGGGCGACCAATACGACGTGATTGTGCAAACCGCACCGACAGGCCGCGACACGCCAGACGACATTGAGCGCGTGTTTGTGCGCGGCAAGGGCGATGCCATGATTCCGCTGTCGGCTTTGGTGAAGATCAAAGAGGTGGTGGTGCCGCGCGAGCTGAACCATTTCAGCCAACGCCGCAGCGCCTCCATCAGTGCCAATTTGGCCCCCACCTATTCTCTGGGTGAGGCCATCACCTTCATGGACACCACGGCCCAAAAGGTGCTTAAGCCGGGTTACTCCACCGACCTCAACGGCACTTCACGTGAGTTTGTGAAGTCGTCAGGCTCGCTGGTCATCGTGTTTGTGCTCGCGCTGTTGTTCATCTTCTTGGTGTTGGCGGCGCAGTTTGAAAGCTTCATTGACCCGCTGGTCATCATGCTGTCGGTGCCTTTGTCGATGGTGGGTGCTTTGCTGGCCTTGCAGTTCAGTGGCGGTACTTTGAATGTGTTCAGCCAAATTGGTTTGATCACCTTGGTGGGCCTCATCACCAAGCACGGCATTTTGATTGTGGAGTTTGCCAATCAGTTGCGTGAGGAGGGCATGGAATTGTTTGCTGCGGTCACGCAGTCGGCCACCTTGCGTTTGCGCCCGATTTTGATGACCACTGGTGCGATGGTGCTGGGCGCGATTCCGTTGGCTTTGGCCAGTGGCGCAGGTGCTGAAAGTCGCAAGCAAATTGGTTGGGTGATTGTGGGGGGCATGAGCTTGGGCACCTTGCTCACCATTTTTGTGGTGCCCACCATGTACACCTTGCTGGCCCGCAACAAAGTGCCGGGCGCCATCACCATTCGCCATGAAGACGAGGATGTGGGTGCCTAATGGGTTGGCTTAAATAGCGCCCTCAAACATCATCACATCCACCTCTTCGCCCACGGCCACGTTGCCTTGCGCGTGATGCAGCACGACAAGGCCATTGCCTTGCACCATCGAGCTCAGTACGCCTGAGCCTTGGTTGCCTGTGGTGCGCACTTGCAGTGTGCCATCGGCGGCGCTGCTGACAAAACCACGTTGGTATTCGGTGCGGCCTGCTTTTTTGCGCAGGGGCTCAAGGCTCCTGGCGCGCAACATGGGTGCAGGCTGTGTGGTGCTTCCCATCATGCGCAAGAGCGCAGGGCGCACAAAGGCAAGGAAGGTGACCATCACAGCCACGGGGTTGCCAGGCAAGCCAAACAACACCGACCTGCCAATGCGGCCCACGGCCATGGGACGGCCTGGACGCATGGCGATTTTCCAAAACGCCACATCGCCCAACTTTTTCATCATGGCTTTGGTGAAGTCGGCTTCGCCTACGCTCACGCCACCGCTGGTGATGATGGCGTCGGCTACTTGTGCAGCTTGGGCAAAAGCAACTTCTAAAAGGGCAGGGTCATCGCGCACCACGCCCATGTCGATCACTTCGCAGCCCATGCGCGTGAGTAGGCCAAACACGGTGTAGCGGTTGCTGTCGTACACAGCGCCTTCGCGTGGCGCTTCGCCCAAGCTCAACACTTCGTCGCCGGTGGAGAAATAAGCCACGCGCAAGCGGCGGTGCACGCGTACATCGGGCAGTCCAAGGCTGGCGACTAAACCCAATGCTGCGGGTGTGAGGTGTTGGCCAGCCTTCAAAGCGGGTTGGCCCTGCATCAGGTCTTCGCCCATCAAGCGTCGGTTGTCGCCGGCTTTCAAAATGTTGGGAGGAATGTTGACGGTGGTCACATCATGTGCGCTGACCACTTGGCAGAGCTCTTGTGGCACCACCGTGTCGAGCCCGTCAGGCAGGATGGCGCCCGTCATGATCTTCAGGCACTCGCCCGCATTCACCTTGCCTTGCCACGCTTTGCCGGCGAGCGCCGTGCCCACCACGCGCAGTGTGAGTGGCTGGTTGGCGTGCAACTGAGTGGCATCGAACGCGAAGCCGTCCATGGCCGAGTTGTTGTGCGCGGGCACGCTGATGGGCGAGACCACATCTTGCGCTAAAACGCGGCCCAAAGCGTCAAACAAAAACACGTCTTGCGAATCGTCGGCAGATACAGGCTGCACGAGTTGCGCCAAGAATTCATTGACTTGACTCACACTTAACGCTTGTGGGTCGTAGCCTTGCAGTGCAGCGGCGATGTCGTCGATGCTTTTCATGGCGCGGCGTTTTCTAGGGCTTGCAGTTCGTTCAAAGTGTTGACGTTCGCAAAGGCCAGTGGGTCGTCGCTGGGTGCGTCAAACGGCACGACCGCCGTTTTGTGCTGCGCTGTCCACGCGTCAATCTTGCGGCCACCGGCTTGGGTGAACTTGACCAAACTTTCAGACAGTTCAATCTTCATCAAGCAGAACACGGGCTGCGTGCGAATATGTGCTTGACCTTGGGCATCGGTTTCAGGCGCGGCGGCCATGGCGATGTCTGCGTCTTCGCGCACCAAGGCTTCGGCTAAGCGTTCTGCCAAGTCGAGCGGCAAGCGTGGCGTGTCGCAAGGCACTGCCAGCACATAGGGGGTTTCGGCACGTTCTAAGCCGACGAGAAAGCCAGACAAGGGCCCCGCAAAGTCTGCCGAGGCGTCGGGCCAGACCGAGGCGCCAAACGATTCGTAGGCTGAGAGGTTGCGGTTGGCGTTGACCATCACACTTTCCACTTGAGGCCCCAAGCGCATGAGGGTGTGCAAGGCGAGCGGAATGCCGTTGAAGTTTTGCAAGCCTTTGTCCACGCCGCCCATGCGGCTGCCTCGACCGCCAGCCAAGATGAGGCCGGTGATTTCTTGGGGAGGAATGGTGTGGGTCATGTTGGTGTGTCTAGGGTTCTGTTCGGGAGGGTGGGCTTAGCCGCCTATATAGCTCATCTCGACGCGGCGAGCAGTCGGTGACCCATCAGCTGCGTTGTCGGCGGGCATGGAGGCACGGAGTTCTGAATAGCGGTCATCGCGCTTGTTCCAAATGTGGCCAATCGCCGAGGCGATGTCGGCGTCTGTGGCTTGCGTTTCGGGCGAATTAGAGCTTCGCAAGAGGCTGCGCAAGTCATAGCCCTGTGTGGCAAACAAACACAGGTAAAGCTTACCTTCGGTGGAGAGGCGGGCGCGGTTGCAGTCGCGGCAAAAGGCTTGGGTCACGCTGCTGATGACACCGACTTCGCCCAAGGCGGGGTCAAACACGCCAGAGGCATTGGCATAGCCCCAGCGTTGGGCGGTTTCGCCCAGCTTGCTGGCGTCTAGCGCCACTAGCGTAAATTCTTGTTGGATATGTCGGATGACTTCTGCAGAAGGCAGCACGTCGTCCATACACCAGCCATTGGTGGCGCCCACATCCATGTACTCAATGAAGCGCAGCGTGATGCCGCTGCCACGGAAATGGCGTGCCATGGGCAAGATTTGGTCGACGTTGGTTCGGCGCTTGACCACCATATTGACTTTGAGGCCCGTGAACAGTCCGTTGGCATCCAACCCCAAGCCCGCGTCTTTGGCGGCGGCAATGCCATCCAGCACATCGGATACGGGAAAGTCCACATCGTTCATGGCGCGAAATACCGCGTCGTCCAAACCGTCTAGGCTGACCGTCACGCGGTTCAATCCCGCGTCTTTGAGCGACTTGGCTTTGCGGGCCAAGAGCGAGCCGTTGGTGGTCAGGGTCAGGTCGAGCGGTGTGCCGTCAGGCGTTTGGATATTCGCCAGCTGGTCCACCAAAATTTCAAGGTTCTTGCGCAACAGCGGCTCGCCGCCGGTTAGCCGAATTTTGCGCACGCCGTGGGCCACAAACACCTTGGCGAGACGCGTGATTTCTTCAAAGTTCAGCAAGTCGCCGTGGGGCAGGTAGGCGTAGTCTTTGTTGAACACCTCTTTGGGCATGCAGTAGTTGCAGCGAAAGTTGCAACGGTCGGTCACGCTGATGCGCAGGTCGCTCAGCGGGCGGCCCAAGCTGTCGCTCAGCAGGCCTGTGGCCGCAATGGGTTGGTTAGGTACGGTGGCAGCAAGGGCTCGCAGCCGTTGGTCGACAAGGGGGATCACGCGTTCTGACATAGGGCTAGATTTTGCCTGAGTGGCCAATCCCTTAAGTGTTGACATAGATCAGTGCGACAGGCTCCCAAACGGAGCAAAGTGAAGGCATTGCAATTGACAGGAGTAAACCCATGAAAGCTTGGATCGACCTTTTTTCTACCGATTACGGCCTGATGAGCTTGGCGGTGATCGTGGCTGTGTTGGTGATGGCGGTGTATTTTTTGCGCGTGTTCATGGGTTTGATGGATGAAACCGGTAAAAGCACCCACGAATAAGAGTTTCAAAGGGCATTCAGAGACGCAAGCCCCATGAAAGTAAAATCGGGGCTAATCCTCTGTGTTTCTTTTTTAACTTTTATAACAAGACAACCATGTCCCTGAATAAAGTCACCCCCGGTAGCAAAGTTCCTGAAGCCTTCAACGTGATCATCGAAATCCCGATGAACTCGGATCCCGTGAAGTACGAAGTCGACAAAGAGTCTGGTGCTCTGTTTGTGGACCGCTTCATGGGCACGGCCATGCATTACCCCACCAACTACGGTTATGTGCCACAAACCATCGCTGGCGACGGCGACCCTGTGGACGTGTTGGTGATGACACCTTTCCCATTGCCACCAGGCGTGGTGGTTCCTTGCCGTGCGTTGGGCATTTTGATGATGGAAGACGAAGGCGGCGTGGACGGCAAAGTTTTGGCTGTGCCCACTGAAAAAATCTTGGCCCGTTACAGCAACATCAAGTCATTGGCTGATATCCATGAGTTGCAGTTGCAACAAATCGCCCACTTCTTTGAGCACTACAAAGACCTCGAAAAAGGCAAGTGGGTCAAGGTCAAGGGCTGGGAAGGCATTGATTCTGCCCACAAAGAAATCGTGGACGGCATGGCCAACTACAAGAAGTAATTCTTGGTTGTGTTGGTCGAAAGCCCGCTTTTGCGGGCTTTTTTACGTCTACGTTTTATTGAGGCGCTTGGCGCTTAAAAGGGCTGCGCTCGGCCAAGTGGTCGAGGTAGTTGTCGACACCCGCTGACTCCCGCTCTAAAAATCGTTCCACCGCATCGGCAAACGCAGGATGGGCTAGCCAATGCGCGCTAAAGGTGGCTACGGGCATGAGGGCGCGGGCCATTTTGTGTTCGCCTTGCGCGCCGCCTTCAAAGCGCTGCACACCGTTGGCAATGCACCAGCTCAGCGGTTGGTAGTAGCAGGCTTCAAAGTGCAGGCAGTCCACGCGCTCTAATGCGCCCCAGTAGCGGCCATAGGCGACGGCCTCAGTCGTACCCAGGCCTTGCACCGCCACCAAGCTGCTTGCAATGGCGCGGCCTTCGCGCTCGGCTACAAAAAGCACCCAGTTGTGGGGCATGTCGTGTTGCATGTGCTCGAAGAACGAGCGGCTGAGGTAGGGCGCATTGCCGTGCTCAAGGTAGGTGCGTTCGTAGCACTGGTAGAAAAAGTCCCAGTCCTTGCTGCTGATGGCCGCACCCACCGAGGTTCGAAACGTGACGCCCGCATCGGCCACGCGGCGGCGTTCTTGTTTGATTTTTTTACGTTTCTCTTGCGAGAGGCTGGCTAGGAAAGCCTCGAAGTTGTCAAAGTGTTGGCCTTGCGGGCTGCTGTTGTGCCAATGGAATTGCACGGTTTGGCGCTGCATCAAACCCAGCGTATCGCAAGCGGTGCGGTCGTCGGGGCTGGTAAAAAGCAAGTGTAGAGATGAGAGCTGAAACTGCTTGGCCACATCCACCAAGGCTTCAAGTAGGGCTTGGCGCGCTGTTGCGTCGATGGCCAACAAACGCGATCCCGGCACGGGCGTAAACGGCACGGCGCACGTGGCTTTGGGGAAGTAGTTCAGGCCGTGGTCGGCATAGGCGTTGGCCCACGCCCAGTCAAACACATATTCGCCGTAGGAGTGGTCTTTGATGTAAAGCCCGCAGGCGGCGGCTAAGTTGTCACCGAGCCAGAGCGACACAAACTGCGGTGTCCAGCCCTTGTCGGGCGTGGCGCTGCCGCTGGTGTTTAGGGCTGCCAGATAGGCGTGCTGCATGAAGGGCGAGGGCGCGTCTTGCTGGGCCAACAAAGCGTCCCACGCTTGGGCGGGGATATCGAGCGGGCTGGCGTGGACGCGAATGACATAATCCATTTTCTTTTTAGACCTGTTTTACTTTGGACGATGTGCCTGCTGCCATGACTCTCAAAATTTGTGTTGCTCAGTTGAATTTCGTGGTGGGCGACATGGCGGGTAACGCCCAGAAAATCATCGATTGCGCCACTGCGGCGTACCAAGATGGCGCACGTTTGGTGCTGACGCCTGAGCTATCGCTGTGCGGTTATGCAGCCGAGGATTTGTTCCTTCGCCCCTCGTTCATCCAAGCCTGTGATGATGCCTTGAAAACGGTGTCCACCGCTCTGAGCGGGTTAAAGGGTTTGCACGTGGTGGTGGGCCATCCTTCAGGCGGTGACCAGCGCACACGGTCGGTATCAGTCCAGCGCCGCTTCAACATGGCGAGCGTGGTGAGTGAAGGCCAAGTGGTGGCCACTTACGCCAAGCGCGAACTACCCAATTACCAAGTGTTTGATGAGCGCCGCTATTTCGTGGCTGGCGAAAAACCGTGCGTGTTTGATGTGGCTGGCACAAGAGTGGGCCTGCTCATTTGTGAAGACGCTTGGTTTGATGCGCCTGCGGCGGACGCCAAATCAGCAGGCGCTGAGTTACTGGCGGTGATCAATGCTTCGCCTTTCCATGTGGGTAAAGGCGACGAACGCGAGCAAGCCATGCGTGGCCGCGTTCAAGCCACGGGCTTGCCTTTGATTTACGCGCATTTGGTGGGCGGCCAGGACGAGGTGGTGTTTGAAGGTCGCTCGTTTGCGCTGAATGCCGATGGTGTTGTGGCTGCTCGCGCGCCGAGTTTTGAAGTGGCTTCGTTTGTGGTGGATGTGGCTCGCGGTGAAGACGCGCCACAGGGGAAGGGCGTTGCGAGTGTGCAGACCTCACCAATCTCCTCAAGCCGATCTCCGGTCAATCTTCGTCTGTCGGGTGAAATCGCCAAAGACGGCTCGCTCGAGGCTGACCTGTGGCACGCCCTCGTGTTGGGCGTGCGCGACTACATTGGTAAAAATGGTTTTCCTAGTGTGCTGCTGGGCTTGTCGGGCGGTATTGATTCAGCCTTGGTGCTGGCCATTGCGGTGGATGCTTTGGGCGCCAACAGAGTGCGCACCGTGATGATGCCGTCTCCCTACACCGCCGAAATTAGCTGGGTCGATGCGCGTGACATGGCCCAACGCATGGGCGTGCGCTACGACGAGCTTTCGATCGTGCCGGAGTTTGAAGCCTTCTTAGGCTCGCTCAAATCTGACTTTGAAGGCACGCAGCTCGACACCACCGAAGAGAACATCCAAGCTCGCATTCGTGGCACCCTGCTGATGGCCTTGTCCAACAAGTTTGGCGCCATCGTGCTGACCACGGGCAACAAGAGCGAAATGGCCACGGGCTATTGCACGCTTTACGGCGACATGGCCGGTGGTTTTGCAGTCATCAAAGACGTGGCTAAGACCTTGGTGTTTAAGCTGGCGCGTTGGCGCAATGCCCACGACCCATACGGCACGGGTACCGAGCCCATCCCTGAACGCATCATCACGCGTCCGCCCAGTGCTGAGTTGCGTCCTGATCAAACTGACCAAGACAGCTTGCCACCGTACGAGGTGTTGGACGAGATCGTGTCGCGCTTCATGGAGAACGACCAAAGCTCAGATGACATCATTGCCGCAGGCTTTGCGCGTGCCGATGTAGAGAAGGTGACCCGTTTGATTCGTATCAACGAGTACAAACGCCGCCAATCTCCGGTGGGAATTCGCGTGACCCACCGCAGTTTTGGTAAAGATTGGCGTTATCCTATAACCAATAAATTCCGCGCCTAAATACAGGCCCTTCCATTGATCTCAAGGACTTTGAACATGAAGCAAATCACCGCCATCATCAAACCATTCAAACTTGAAGAAGTGCGCGAAGCACTGGCCGAATGTGGTGTGACGGGTTTGACCGTGACCGAGGTCAAGGGCTTTGGTCGTCAAAAGGGTCATACCGAGTTGTACCGTGGTGCTGAGTATGTGGTCGACTTTTTGCCCAAGGTGAAAGTTGAAGTGACCGTCAAGGCCGCTGATGTGGACAACTGCGTAGACGCCATCGTGCGTGCCGCACGTACGGGCAAGATTGGCGACGGAAAAATTTTCATCACGCCTGTGGAGCGTGTGGTGCGCATTCGTACCGGTGAGTTGGACGATGCCGCGATTTGATGTGACGATTTAAGTTTCGCGCTTCAATCGCAAAAGCCGCAGCCTGAGAGGGCCGCGGCTTTTTTTGTTGGATGGGTGTTCAGAGACCTGCCAGCTTAGGCTCGGGTGCAAAGCCTGCGGCTTGCACCAGCGCTTGCAGCAAGGCAATGGGCTCGGCGCCGCTGCGAATGAGGTCCATTTGCCAATCGTTCAAGAATCCTTGGCCCACGCTGTTTTGCGCAAACTGCAATAGGCCGTCGTAATAACCTTGGGTGTTGAGCAGGCCAATGGGTTTGTCGTGGTAGCCCAGCTGACGCCAAGTCCACACCTCAAAGAACTCCTCAAAGGTGCCAATGCCGCCTGGCAGGGCCAAGAACACATCGGCGCGTTCAGCCATCATCTGCTTGCGCTCGTGCATGGTGTCGACCACGTGCAACTCGGTGCAGGCTGTGCGTGTGTTTTCGGTGGTTTGCAGCGCTTTGGGGATGATACCCACGACGTGGCCACCGGCATCGGCTGTCGCTTGTGCCACGATGCCCATCAATCCGTTGTTGCCGCCTCCGTACACGAGTTGGCCGTTGTGTTTGCCAATCCAAGTGCCAACTTGGCGGGCCACATCGGCATAAGCGGGCAGGGCGCCATTGCGTGAGCCGCAGTAGACGCAGACAGAAAATGCGGGGGGTGTCATAGACAAGCGCTTAGGTGGGGACTTTTTCAGGGACTGGTTGCGCATTGACTAAGCGCGTACCCGCGAAGGCGTCGTGCCAAAACTGTCGCTGCGGATGAAAGCGACTCAGCAAGGCCCACACCGCGACCCAGCCCAAAAACAGCACAGTAGTCTCGCCGCCGGTTAGTTCGAATGGCGCCAGGATGGCTAAAGGCGGAATGAACCAAATCCAGCTCAGCACGTAACGCAAGAACGCACGTTTTTGAGTCAGTGCTTGTCCTTGGACATCAACGACGCGGATGTGCCAAGTTTTCATGGCCAAAGTTTGACCTTTTTGCCCAAACCAAGTGAAGTAAATACCGACCACCAGAAACAAAAACGCTTGCAAACCGTGGCGGTTGTCGAGTGCGTGTCGCGACTGACTGAGGGTGCTGAACAAATAACCCGAGATGAAGAGCACACCAAACAAAAGCAGGCCTTCGTAGAGCCAGCAAGCCATGCGGCGAAGCAGGCTAGGGGCAGTCAACTCCGATGTCATTGGGGTGCGAGTGCGCTTTCGGCGCTGGCCGGTGCTGTGCTGGTAACCGGTGTTGGCAACAAGGTGGTGGGTGCTACTTGGTCTGTTGCAATGCGCGGCAAGGGTTTGTTGGTGCTTGCGGCAGGCGATGAGGTGAGCTTGGCGGCAGAAACGGGCTTGGTGGCGGGGGCTGCACCTTGAATCGGTTGACTTTGCTGCGCCGCAAGTTTTTGCTTGGCTTCAGGTGAAAGGGCTTGGTAGGCCTCCCACTTGGCCTTTTTGTCTTCTTGCAACAGTTGTTTGGCGTCAGCGTAATTCAACCGTGCAGCGGTACGCTGCTGTGGGCTTAGGGCTGCCCACTCGCGCATGCGGCCTTGAACCGTGGCTTGCTCGTCAGCGCTGAGTTGACCAAAGTTTTGTGAAACAGCCAACCATTTGCGCTTGTGCGGCTCGGTCATCGTAGGCCACAGCTGGGCCAATGGTGCAAGGGCTTGTTGTTGTGATTCAGCCAAATCCATCCACAAAGGACGACCGGGGAGGCTGGGGGCAGGTTTTGTCGCCACCACGGGCGCAGTTTGTGCGCCCACCATCACGCCAGTGAACAACACCGCACCGCTCAGCAACAGTTGGGCGATGAATGTGGCGGTGATCGAGCGTTGAAGCAGCATGGAGGCCGTTATTTATTTGGTTTCAGTGGCAATAGGGTTCTTCAAGAACTGAAGAAAGCCGGGGTCGGCATAGGCTGAAGGTGGCAAATCGTCCACCAACAAGGCTGAGTCGACTTCGGCCAATTCGTTGGCACGATCGTCGTCCATGATGTTTTGGATCAGGGCCAAGCCTGCGACCAAGGCAATGAGGGGCAACAAGGAGGCCAAACGGCTCCAAATGTTCAGGCCTTCGTCGCCACCAAAGTTCAACAAGGCAGCACCGTTTTGGTGAACCATACCAGCGCTGGTTTGCAAGCGGGTTTGAGGCTTTAAGCGGGCAGCCACAGCGCGGGTGCGTGCAGCACGCAGGCGCTCAGAAATGTCGTGGGGCAGCGCAAGGCTGGCTGAATTCAGTTGGGCAGCAATGCGCAAACCAAACTGGTCTTGGGTATTTGCGGTATGTGTCATGGTTGAATTCCCTTTAATTTAAGCGCTTTGCTGAGCGCGAGAACAGCCCGAGAGCAGTGTGTTTTGACGCTTCCTTCTGAGCAGCCCATGGTTGCCGCAGTCTCAGAAACATCGAGATCTTCCCAATAACGCAGCAGGAAGGCTTCCCGTTGACGTGCCGGCAAATTTTGTATCTCTTCTTCGATGTCGTGGATATTCTCGATACTGGCGAAGTTGTCTTCGGCGCTTTGGGTGGTTTGGCTGTCATTGTCGACGGCCAAAGCCTCTAAAAGATCAAATTCGCCATCGGCTTTGTCTGAGTCGAAATCGCTGAAATTACTGAACAACGCTCGACGTGTTTTGTTGCGTCGAAACCAGTCGAGGGTGGTATTGGACAAGATGCGGTGAAACAGCATGGGCAGCTCTGCTGCTGGCTTGTCACCGTAGTGCTCAGCGAGTTTCATCATGCTGTCTTGAACAATGTCCAGAGCCGCCTCGTCGTCACGAACGTGATAGACCGAACGCTTGAAGGCTCGCTTCTCAACGCTTTTTAAAAAGTCTGACAGTTCTTGTTCGGTGGCCACTGACGAAAGGGGTTCAAGTTTGAATCGGGCGCGATTATGGCACCTGCCACGCGTTTTTGTGAGCTTAAGACCGGATCTGGCGAAGGATGGTGTCATAATCGTAGGCTGCAATTCGACAAAAAAGGCAAACGGGTCTGGGTCCGGCGCGAACCATGCGTCTATGGCTGAAGGTCCAAAGTTTCGATGCTGCCCCACAAGGGTTCGCCAAGAAGCACCCAAGGTTTTTCGTTGACGAAATTCACTCAGG
>NZ_JAVKLM010000033.1:0-1754 GCF_031539105.1 Limnohabitans sp. | reverse complement strand
TCAAAGCCCGTTTAGATCAAATGAAAGTTGCGCTGACGGCTTAATGCCTGTCAGCCCTAACAAGAAAGAAGGAAAGAGTCATGCAACTCAATCCAGCAGAAATCTCTGAGCTGATTAAGAGCCGTATCGAAGGTTTGGGCACCGAAGCCAACGTTCGTAATCAAGGCACCGTTTTGTCGGTGACTGACGGTATCGTTCGCGTGCACGGTCTTTCAGACGCGATGCAAGGCGAAATGTTGGAATTCCCCAACAACACATTCGGTCTGGCGCTGAACCTCGAGCGTGACTCGGTCGGCGCCGTGATCTTGGGTGAGTACGAGCACATCTCTGAAGGCGACGTTGTCAAATGTACAGGTCGCATTTTGGAAGTGCCCGTCGGCCCCGAGCTTATAGGTCGCGTGGTGAACGCTTTGGGTCAGCCGATTGACGGCAAAGGCCCAATCAACGCCAAGATGACTGACGTGATCGAAAAGGTTGCACCTGGCGTTATCGCTCGCGAATCTGTGAGCCAACCCATGCAAACCGGTCTCAAATCTGTTGACTCCATGGTGCCAGTCGGCCGTGGTCAACGTGAGTTGATCATTGGTGACCGCCAGACTGGTAAAACAGCTGTTGCGATCGACGCCATCATCAACCAAAAAGGTCAGAACATGACCTGCGTTTATGTCGCGATTGGCCAAAAAGCCTCTTCGATCAAAAACGTGGTGCGCGCTTTGGAGCAAGCTGGAGCGATGGAGTACACCATCGTGGTGGCCGCTTCTGCCTCTGAATCTGCAGCGATGCAGTACGTGTCGGCCTACTCAGGTTGCACGATGGGCGAATATTTCCGCGACCGTGGCGAAGACGCCCTGATCGTGTATGACGATTTGTCTAAGCAAGCTGTGGCTTACCGCCAAGTGTCTTTGCTGTTGCGTCGCCCACCAGGCCGCGAAGCTTACCCTGGCGACGTGTTCTATCTCCACAGCCGTTTGCTTGAGCGCGCTGCCCGCGTGAACGCCGACTACGTTGAGCACTTCACCAAAGGCGCTGTCAAAGGTAAAACAGGTTCATTGACGGCATTGCCAATCATTGAAACTCAAGCCGGTGACGTGTCCGCATTCGTGCCAACCAACGTGATTTCGATCACTGATGGTCAAATCTTCTTGGAAACCTCGTTGTTCAACGCTGGTATCCGTCCTGCGATTAACGCTGGTATTTCAGTGTCTCGCGTGGGTGGTGCAGCTCAAACGAAATTGATCAAGAACTTGTCCGGTGGTATCCGTACCGACTTGGCTCAGTACCGTGAATTGGCAGCGTTTGCCCAGTTCGCTTCTGACCTCGACGAAGCCACACGTAAACAGCTCGACCGCGGTGCTCGCGTGACTGAATTGCTCAAGCAAGCTCAGTACAGCCCACAGTCCATCAGCATCATGGGTGCAACCCTGTTTGCGGTGAACAAAGGCTACATGGACGACATCGAAGTCAAACAAGTTCTGCACTTTGAATATGAAATGCACGCTTACCTCAAAGCTAAGCATGCTGCATTGTTGGCCAAACTCGAAGCCGACAAAGCCATGGACAAAGATGCCGAGGCTGAATTGACCGCTGCTCTGACTGCGTTCAAGAAAACCTTCGCTTAATTCCTACCTGACACAAGGAGCCTCAAATGGCAGCAGGTAAGGAAATTCGCGGCAAGATCAAATCGGTGGAAAACACCAAGAAGATCACCAAAGCCATGGAAATGGTCGCCGCGTCTAAGATGCGTAAGGCGCAAG
>NZ_JAVKLM010000032.1:0-73318 GCF_031539105.1 Limnohabitans sp. | reverse complement strand
CAAAGCCGACAACGGCGACGCATGGGTGGAAGTGCGTGGCAACAAGTTGGCCCCGCCTCAAATCAGCGCTGAAATTCTGCGCAAGATGAAGAAAACTGCCGAAGACTACCTCGGCGAAGAAGTGACCGAAGCCGTCATCACCGTGCCCGCTTACTTCAACGACGCACAACGTCAAGCCACCAAAGATGCAGGCCGCATCGCGGGCTTGGATGTCAAGCGCATCATCAACGAACCCACCGCTGCTGCCTTGGCCTTCGGTTTGGACAAAACAGAAAAAGGCGATCGCAAGATTGCGGTGTATGACTTGGGTGGCGGCACGTTCGACGTGTCCATCATCGAAATCGCCGACGTCGATGGCGAGAAGCAATTCGAAGTGTTGTCCACCAACGGTGACACCTTCTTGGGCGGCGAAGACTTCGACCAACGCATCATCGACTTCATCATCTCCGAGTTCAAGAAAGAATCTGGCGTTGATTTGTCCAAAGACGTGTTGGCCTTGCAGCGCCTGAAAGAAGCCGCTGAAAAAGCCAAGATCGAGTTGTCATCCGCCACCTCGACCGACATCAACTTGCCTTACATCACCGCCGATGCCTCAGGCCCTAAGCACTTGAACATCAAGCTCAACCGCGCCAAGCTGGAGCAGTTGGTGGACGAGTTGGTCGAGCGCACCATCGCCCCTTGCCGCACCGCCATCAAAGATGCTGGCGTGTCGGTGAGCGACATTGACGACGTGATCTTGGTGGGCGGCATGAGCCGCATGCCCAAGGTGCAAGAAAAGGTGAAAGAGTTCTTCGGTCAAGAGCCACGTCGTGACGTGAACCCTGACGAAGCTGTGGCTGTGGGCGCTGCGATTCAAGGTCAAGTGCTGTCTGGCGACCGTACCGACGTGTTGTTGCTGGACGTGACACCGCTGTCTTTGGGTATCGAAACCATGGGCGGCGTGATGACCAAGATGATCACCAAGAACACGACCATCCCCACCAAGTTTGCACAAACCTTCTCTACCGCAGAAGACAACCAGCCTGCTGTGACCATCAAGGTGTTCCAAGGCGAACGCGAAATGGCTTCGTTCAACAAAGGTTTGGGTGAGTTCAATCTTGAAGGCATCGCACCTGCCGCTCGCGGCACACCACAAATTGAAGTGTCGTTTGACATTGACGCCAACGGCATCTTGCACGTGGGCGCCAAAGACAAAGCCACTGGCAAAGAAAACAAAATCACGATCAAAGCCAACTCTGGTTTGAGCGAAGACGAAATTCAACAAATGGTGAAAGACGCCGAGTTGAACGCCGTCGAAGACAAGAAGAAGTTGGAGATCGTCCAGTCTCGCAACCAAGCTGATGCCGCTGTGCACAGCGTGAAGAAGAGCTTGGTCGAGCATGGCGACAAGCTCGACGCTGGTGAAAAAGAAACCATCGAAACGGCCATCAAGGAAGTCGAAGAAGCCTTGAAAGGCGAAGACAAAGCCGACATCGATGCCAAGACCGAAACTTTGATGACCGCCTCGCAAAAGCTGGGTGAAAAAGTCTACGCCGACATGCAAGCCGCGCAAGCCGCCGGCGGTGCAGCCGCAGGCGAGCAAGCCAAACCAGCCGACGACAACGTGGTCGACGCTGAAGTGAAAGAAGTCAAAAAGGGCTAAACCTTTTTCTCAACCTCTGAGCTGACCTCGCCGCGTTTCGCCTGAAAAGGTGAACACGCGGCGAAGTCGTAACCAAGCCCCACAAAACACGGCACTGCCCACACCATGTCCAAACGCGATTTTTATGAAGTCCTCGGCGTCGCCAAAGGCGCGAGCGATGACGAGATCAAAAAGGCTTATCGCAAACTCGCGATGAAGCACCACCCCGACCGCAACCAAGGCGACAAAGCCAAGGAAGCAGAAGCGCAGTTCAAAGAGGTGAAAGAGGCCTACGAAATGCTGTCGGACCCCGAAAAGCGTGCGGCCTTTGACCAATATGGTCATGCAGGCGTGGACCCCAATATGCGCGGCGGTCCTGGTGGCTTTGGCGCTGGCGCTGGTGGTGCGGGTTTTGGTGAGGCCTTTGGCGACATCTTTGGCGACATCTTTGGCCAACAACGCCGTGGGGGCGGTGGCCGTCAGGTCTACCGTGGCAACGACCTCAGCTACGCCATGGAAATCACGCTCGAAGAAGCGGCCAACGGCAAAGAAGCACAGCTCAAAATTCCAGGCTGGGACGAGTGCGAAACCTGCGATGGCACAGGCGCCAAACCCGGCACCTCGGTCAAAACCTGTGCCACCTGCCATGGCAGCGGTCAGGTGCAAATGCGCCAAGGCTTTTTCAGCGTACAGCAGACCTGCCCGCACTGCCGCGGTTCAGGCAAGGTCATTCCCGACCCGTGCACGATGTGTCACGGCCAAGGCAAGCTCAAAAAGCAAAAAACACTGGAAGTCAAAATCCCAGCCGGCATCGACGACGGCATGCGCATTCGCAGCACCGGCAACGGCGAGCCCGGCACCAACGGTGGCCCACCCGGCGATTTGTTCATTGAGATTCGCGTCAAGAAGCACGACATTTTTGAGCGTGATGGCGACGACCTGCATTGCTCAGTACCCATCAGCATCACCACCGCAGCCTTGGGCGGCGAAATTCGCGTGCCCACGCTGGCCGGCGAAGCGGCGATTGATATTCCAGAAGGCACGCAAAGCGACAAGCAGTTCCGCTTGCGCGGCAAAGGCTTGAAGGGCATTCGCTCTAGCTTTCCAGGCGACTTGTATTGCCACATCTCAGTGGAAACACCGGTCAAGCTCACAGAGCACCAACGCAAGCTGCTCAAAGAGCTGGACGAGTCCTTGAAAAAAGGCGGCGCCAAGCATTCACCTGCCGAGGGTGGATGGGCCGATAAGCTCAAGCGCTTTTTCAACTGAAGCACGCGAAGTGTCTTGCGTTAAAAGGGAGATACTTCGCGCATGAGCGTCAACATCACATTTTTGGGCGGAACCGGCACAGTCACCGGTTCTAAATACTTGGTTCAGCACGACGGTAAAAAACTACTGGTCGACTGTGGCTTGTTTCAGGGCTTCAAACAACTGCGCTTGCGCAACTGGAACCCGATGCCCATTGAAGCGGCAGATGTGGATAGCGTGCTGCTCACGCACGCCCACCTAGATCACAGCGGCTACCTGCCATTGCTCTACCGCCAAGGCTATCGTGGCCACGTGCATGCAACGCCCGCCACCTGCGATTTGTGCGCCATCTTGCTGCCAGACAGCGGCCATATCCAAGAAGAAGACGCGGCTTTCGTCAACCGTCACGGCTACACCAAACACGAGCCCGCCATGCCGCTGTATGGCAAACACGACGCGCTGCAATCCTTGCAACTGCTCAAGCCAGAGCGCGAGGGCATCAGCTTCTCGCCACTGCCCGGCTGGAAGGCCACCTTCTCACACGCAGGGCATATCTTGGGTGCGGCCAGCATTTTGTTAGAGGTGGCAGACCGTCGCATTTTGTTCAGCGGAGATCTGGGCAGACCTGATGACCTCGTGATGAAGGCCCCCGACTTACCACCAGATGCCGACACCGTGTTGATTGAGTCCACCTACGGCAACCGCGAGCACCCCAAAGAAGACGTATTGGCCGAACTCGCGCCCGCCCTCAAACGCGTGGCAGCACGTGGCGGCGTGGCCGTGGTGCCCGTGTTTGCCGTGGGCCGTGCACAAGCTTTGTTACATGCCATTGCCTTGCTGAAAGAACGTGGCGAAATTCCACACGGGCTACCCATCTTCTTAGACAGCCCCATGGCGGTGCACACCACCGAACTGTTGCCACGCCACCCAGAGGCGCACCGCTTGGATGCCAAAGCGCTCAATGTGCTGAAACACATCGCCACCATGGTGGAAACACCCGAGCAATCCAAAGCCTTGGCCAAACACCATGGTCCAATGGTGATTTTGTCGGCCAGCGGCATGGCCACGGGTGGGCGCGTGTTGCACCACCTGGCGCATTACCTGCCCGACCACCGCAACATGGTCATTCTCACGGGCTATCAAGCACCGGGCACGCGCGGTGCCACTCTGGCAAGCGGCAGTGGTGTGGTGCGCATTCACGGACAAGATGTGGCCGTGCAGGCTGAGGTGGTGCAACTGCAATCGTCGTCAGCACATGCCGACGCTGTGCAGTTGGTCGATTGGCTGGGTCACATGAAAACTAAGCCAGATCAGGTGTACGTGGTGCACGGCGAACCCGAAGCCTCTGACGCGCTGCGTCAGCGCATTGAGCGTGAATTAAAGTTGCGTGCGGTGGTGCCCGAACACGGCAGTACTTGGCCGTGCTGAGCTTGAGCTGATCGCCTCTTTACAAGAAGCGGTCCAGCAATTTGCGGGTGTGACGGTCCAGCGACGGCAAGTCGCGAATCAAAAACTGCACGCCGTGTGCATCAGCCACGATGAGACGACTGGCCGTCAAACGGCGAATGTCTTCTTCGCCTTTGAGCACCAGTTGCGCTGGACCACGGCTGGTTTGGACGCGCCACACACTGGGCGTGGAAAAGCTGTTCACACCGTCTAAGCGCAAAATTTCGGGCATGAACTCTCGGCCTTGCAGGGCTTGCGCGACGATCTCGCGCTCGTTGTTAGGCAGGTCTTTGAGGTTTTCCACCCAAGCCAGCTCTTTGCCTTCGGCGCTCAACACAGAAATGCTTTGATCGGGTGACGCAATCGGAAACGCACGCGCCACAACAGCGCCCATGTGTTGCGTCCCATCGGCCAAGGTGACGACCAGTTTGCCAAAGGCATCAAACGCTAAGGTAAATGCGGCACTCATACAGACTCCTTGGTCAAAGCACGCGCCACGGCGTCTTGTGCATTTTTCGCTTGGGCTTCATACAGACGGTAGTAAGCACCTTGTCGCGCCATGAGCGTGTCGTGGTCGCCCTCTTCCACCACAACACCCTGCTCCATCACCACCAAACGGTCGGCTTTGTTGAGCGTAGACAAACGGTGCGCAATGGCAATCGTGGTGCGACCTTGCACCAGGTTGTCCAAGGCCTTTTGAATTTCTAGCTCTGTCTCGGTGTCTACCGAAGCGGTGGCTTCGTCCAAGATCAGGATACGTGGGTTGATCAACAAAGCTCGCGCAATCGAGATACGCTGACGCTCGCCACCGGACAGCCCTTGGCCGCGTTCACCCACCAAAGAATCGTAGCCTTGTGGCAAACGCAAGATGAATTCATGCGCATGCGCCGCACGGGCTGCTGCCACGATTTCTTCGCGTGTGGCATCGGGCTTGCCGTAGGCGATGTTGTCGGCAATCGTGCCAAAGAACAAGAACGGCTCTTGCAACACCATGCCAATGTGGCTGCGGAAGTCAGACAAGGCGACGTTGCGAATATCAATGCCATCCAGCTTGATTGAGCCTTCGCTCAAATCGTAGAAGCGGCAAATCAGGTTGACCAACGTGCTCTTGCCTGAGCCGCTTTGACCGACTAAACCAATCATCTCGCCTGGGCGAATGCTCAGGTTCATGCCGCGAATCACCGCGCGGTTGCCGTAGCGGAAACCCGCATCTTGAATTTCGATATTGCCCTGCAAAGGCACAGGCAACTTTTGTGGGTTCGTAGTTTCCGGTACGCTGGAAACGTGGTCCAAAATTTCAAAAATACGCTTGGCGCCAGCCGCCGCTTTTTGGGTGTGCGACACGATGCGACTCATCGAATCGAGTCGTGTGTAGAAGCGGCCGATGTAGGCCAAAAACGCAGCCAACACACCCACGGTGATTTGGTTGTGGGACACCAAATAAATGCCAAAGCCCCACACCACCAACAAACCCACCTCGGTCATCAGCGTGACGGTGGGCGAGAACAAAGACCACACAAAGTTGATGCGGTCGTTCACCGCCAAGTTGTGCTTGTTGGCATCGCGAAAGCGGTTGGCTTCGCGCGTCTCTTGCGCAAAGGCTTTGACCACGCGGATGCCAGGAATGGTGTCGGCCAACACGTTGGTGAGTTCTGACCACACGCGGTCAATTTTCTCGAAGCCAGTGCGCAATTTGTCGCGAACGGTGTGAATCAACCAAACGATGAACGGCAGCGGCAACAAAGTGGCTGCCGCCAGTTTGGGGTCGATGCTGATGAGAATCGATGCCGTCATGACAATCATCAAAACGTCAGTGGCGAAGTCCAGCAAATGCAACGACAAGAATACGCAAATGCGGTCGGTCTCGGCGCCAATGCGGTTCATCAAGTCACCCGTTCGACGGCCGCCAAAGTACTCCAGCGATAAGCGCATCAAATGTTCGTAAGCCGTGGTGCGCAAATCAGCGCCAATGCGCTCTGACACCAAGGCCAGGATGTAGGTTTTAAGCCAGCCTAAGCCCCAAGCCAGCAAAGCGGCCCCCAGCAAACCACCCAAATACATGTAGACCAAATCGTGGTCAATGTCTTTGCCGTTTTGAAATGGAATCAGCACATCGTCCATCAACGGCATGGTCAGGTAAGGAGGCACCAGGGTCGCAGCTGTGGAGGCCAGCGTCAACAAAAATCCCGCCAGCAGACGCCAGCGGTAAGGGTGAGCAAAACGCCACAAACGAAACAAGCCCCATGTCGACATGGGTGCATGTTGTTCACGGCTGCACACGGGGCATTCGTCGCCCACGTTTTCGAGCTGCAATTTGCACTGTGGACAACGGGCTTGGGCAGAGGCCGTCAGCGATTTACCGTGGGTCAGCACCTCCAAGCGATCTGCCAATGTTTCTTGCAAACGCATGGCCGTGACGTTGTGCGTCAGCGTAAAGCGCCAGCTGGCGATGCGGTGCGTGGCATCGACCAAGCTCAGAGTCCCCACACCGGCGTGATCGGTGTGCGTCAGCTTCATGCCAGCAGCCAAGGTCCAACTGTTCCAGACAATGGCTGTACCAGTGGTTTGGGAGCCAAAAAGCACCCTTTGGTCTGTCACAATGAGAAGCCCTGCAGAAAAATGCAATTGGGCATTCAAGTCAACCTCTAGACAAGCTAGAACGTTTTCTTGAGGTAACAGTTGTGCAAACGCTGAAGATTGCCAGCCCTCGGGCAAAACAACTTTGGTGGAAGCCGATAAAGAAGAATTCATTATTGGAATTTTGCTGCTTCAATCGATGTCAATCGATGGACGGCGATAAAAATAAAAAGCAGGAGCCAGGACTTTGTTGAACCCCAGCACGTATGCAAATGATTGTATCGCCGCAGCCTCGGAGGTCGCTGTGGTGACCTCGGCTCTTCACCCTGCTTCAGCCACGCCAACCTCCGCTCAAAACCTCCGCTAATTTATGGCCTTCAAAGACATCCAAATCCTGCGCATGAACTACTTGCGTGGGCCCAATATCTGGACTTACCGCCCCATCATTGAAGCGCTCATCGACTTGGGCGAAATGGAAGACCACCCCTCTAACAAAATCGATGGCTTCAACGACCGCATCAACGGTTGGTTGCCCGGTTTGGTCGAGCACCACTGCGGTGTGGGCCATCGCGGCGGCTTCCTCACACGCCTCGTGGGAGGCACTTGGATGGGCCACATCATGGAGCACGTCTCCATCGAGTTGCAGCTGTTGGCCGGTGCACGCGCTGAGTTTGGCAAGGCCCGCGAAATCAGCAAGCGCGGCATTTACAAAGTGGTGTTTCGCACCGAGCACGAAGAACTGGGCCGCGAAAGCTTCTTGGCGGCACGCGAACTGGTGATGGCCGCGGCCAACAACAAGCCTTTTGATATCACGGCCACCGTGGAGCGTTTGAAAAAGATTGCCGATTTGCGCTGCCTGGGCCCGAGCACCGCATGCATCGTCGATGCAGCGGTGGAGCGCAAAACCCCTTTCATTCGCCTGACCGAAGGCAATTTGGTGCAACTGGGCTACGGCTCTAAGCAGCGCCGAATCTGGACGGCCGAGACAGACCGCACCAGCGCCATTGCTGAGAGCATTTCCAGCGACAAAGACTTGACCAAGCGCTTGCTCACGCAGTGCGGCATTCCTGTGCCAGAAGGCCAGATTGTCAAAACTGCTGACGAAGCTTGGGAAGCGGCCCAAGACATCGGCTTGCCCGTGGTGGTCAAGCCACTCGACGGCAACCGTGGCTGGGGCGTGTCGCTCGACGTGAACACCGAAGAAGGCGTGCGCACAGCCTGGACCGCTGCTGAAAAAGAAGGCAGTGAGGTGCTGATTGAGCGCTACGTGCGCGGTGATGAGCACCGCGTGTTGGTGGTCGGCGACCGTGTGGTGGCTGCTACCCGTGGCGAAACCGCTTGCATCACAGGCGACGGCACATCGACAGTGGAACAGTTGATTGACAGCCAAATCAACACTGACCCACGTCGCGGTATTGCCGAAGGCTTCCCGCTCGACTTGATCCGCTTGCACACCCCACGCGGCGAAATGTCTCTGCTCGAAATCCAACGCCAAGGCTTGAAGCCCGACAGCGTGCCCGAAAAAGGCCGCATCGTGGTCGTGCAACGCAACGGTAACTTGAACAACGATGTGACTGACTTGGTTCACCCTGAAGTCGCTGCTGTGGCCACCCTCGCCGCGCGTGTGATTGGCTTGGACATTGCCGGCATCGACATCGTGACACAAGACATCTCGCGCCCTCTGGAAGAAACCAAAGGCGCCATCATTGAGGTCAACGCAGGCCCTGGCTTGCTGATGCATGTCAAGCCAGCGGTGGGCCAGCCCCGCCCTGTGGGCAAAGCCATCGTCGAACATTTGTTTGGCCCCAATGAGTCTGGCCGCATCCCCGTGGTGGGCATTGTGGGCAGCCAGCAAACCACTGAGTTGTCTCAGCTCCTCGCTTGGTTGTTGCACCTTTCTGGCAAACGCACTGGCTTGGCTTGCAAAGATGGCCTGTACATGGACCAACAGCACTTGGGCAAAACAGATTCCCGTGGCTTTGAAGCCTCTGAGCGCTTGCTCATTAACCGCGCCTTGGATGCCGCTGTGTTTGAAACCACACCTGCGCACATCTTGGACGAAGGCTTGGCTTACGACCGTTGCTTGGTAGGCGTGGTCACCAACATGCCAGACACCACAGCCGCTTTGATTGACAAACACGACATTCAAACGCCTGAGCAAATGCGCACCGTGGTTCGTACGCAAATCGACTTGGTGTTGCCCGAAGGTGCTGCCGTCTTGAACGCAGACGAAAAAGATGTGACCACCCTGGCTGAACTCAGCGATGGCGAAGTCGTGTACTACGCCAAAGCCCAAGACAACGCCACCTTGATGGCGCACTTGCAAGCCGGTGGTCGTGGTGTGTTCTGCAAAGAAGGCCATGTAACTTTGGCGCGTGGTGACCAAGAAACACCGCTGTTTCATCTCGACCTCGAATTGATTGCACGCTTGCTCAAAGACGGCTTGCACATCTCCACCTTGCTGGCTGCGGTGGCCGCTGCGTGGTCACTGGACATTGCGCCACTGCTGATTCGCGCTGGCTTGAAAAATTTCGGACAACAAAACCAACACGTTGCCAAAGACGTTGCAAGGATGAATGGCTAATGGAAGTCTCTCGTATCCGCGCCCTGCGCGGCCCCAACCTCTGGACCCGTCACACCGCCGTGGAGGCCATGGCGACTTGTGAGGCAGCCGAAATCGACCTCAGCCAGCACCCCGACTTCGAAAACCGCTTGCGCAATTTATTTCCGGGCGTGGGCAACTTGCAGCCGACCGACCACAAGGTCAAGCTCAGCATGGCGCATGCGCTTGAAGCAGCCACCTTGCATTTGCAAATTGAAGCGGGCTGCCCCGTCACCTTCAGTCGCACCACGGCCACTTCAGACCACGGCCTGTTCCAGGTGGCAGTCGAGTACACCGAAGAGCAAGTAGGCTTTATGGCCATCAAGCTGGCCCACGAACTGTGTCTCGCCGCTTTCAACAACACCAGCTTTGATGTGGATGCCGCCATTCATCAACTGCGCGAATTGGACGAAGACATTCGCTTGGGTCCATCAACAGCCTCCATCGTCAACGCTGCCATTGCACGCGGCATCCCCTTTCGTCGTTTGACCGAAGGCAGCTTGGTTCAGCTGGGATGGGGCAGCAAACAACGCCGCATTCAAGCAGCCGAAATTGACTCCACCAGTGCCATTGCCGAATCCATCGCGCAAGACAAAGAGCTGACCAAAAAGTTGTTGCACGCCGCAGGCGTGCCCGTGCCCTTGGGACGGCCTGTCGTCAACCCTGATGATGCATGGGCGGCAGCACAAGAGATTGGACTGCCAGTCGTGGTGAAGCCACGCGACGGCAACCAAGGCAAAGGCATCTCCGTCAATGTGACCTCTGAAGAAGGTGTGAAAGCCGCGTATCTCGCCGCAGTCGCGCACCGCGACGATGTGTTGGTCGAGCGCTTCCTGCAAGGCAGCGATTACCGTTTGCTGGTGGTCGGCAACAAACTCGTAGCCGCTGCACGTCGCGAACCTCCATTGGTCATCGGCAACGGCAAAAACACCGTGCGTGAGTTGGTCGACATTGTCAACGCCGACCCTCGCCGTGGCGAAGGCCACGCCACTTCGCTGACCAAAATTCGCTTCGACGACATCGCCATCGCACGCCTCAAAGAGCAAGGCTTTGAAGCCACTTCTGTACCCGCCAAAGGTGCACGTGTGATTCTGCGCAACAACGCCAACTTGTCCACCGGCGGCACCGCCACCGATGTGACCGATGACGTACACCCCGAAGTCGCCCTGCGTGCCATTGCGGCGGCACAAATGGTCGGCTTGGATATTTGCGGTGTGGACGTGGTGTGTGAATCTGTGCTGCGCCCGCTTGAAGAACAAAGCGGCGGCGTGGTCGAAGTCAATGCAGCTCCAGGCTTGCGCATGCACTTGAGCCCCTCGTTTGGCAAAGGCCGTGATGTGGGCGAGGCTGTCATGGCCACCATGTTCCCGGATGGTGGCGATGGTCGCATTCCCGTGATTGCCGTCACAGGCACCAACGGCAAAACCACCACCGTGCGTTTGACCTCACACCTGCTGCGGGCCAATGGCTTGCGCGTGGGCATGACCAACACAGACGGCGTCTATGTGAACGGCCGTCAAACTGACAGCGGAGACTGCAGCGGCCCGCGCAGCGGTCGCAACGTGTTGGCGCACCCCGATGTGGATGCGGCTGTGCTAGAAACAGCACGCGGCGGCATGCTGCGCGAAGGCTTGGCCTTTGACCGCTGCCAAGTGGCCGTGGTCACCAACATCGGTATGGGCGACCACCTAGGTTTGAATTACATCTCCACCGTGGAAGACCTCGCGGTGTTGAAGCGCGTGATTGTGCAAAACGTTGCTGAATCTGGCACAGCCGTACTCAACGCCACCGACCCCATCGTGGCGGCCATGGCCAACAAGTGTCCAGGTCAAGTGACTTTCTTCGGCTTAGATTCGCACCACCCGGTCATTGCCACGCACCGTGCGCAAGGCAAGCGTGTGTTGTTTGTGGAAGACGACCAAATTGTGGCGATGCAAGGCAACCACTCGGTGCGCATTCCCTTGTCAGAAATCCCTGTCACACGCAGTGGTGCGATTGGTTTTCAAATTGAAAACGCCATGGCCTCCATCGGTGCGGCATGGGCGGTGGGCGTGCCTTGGCAAACCATCTGCAAAGGCTTGGCCACGTTTGTCAGCGACAGCAATGCCGTACCCGGACGCTTCAACGTGTTCGACTACAAAGGTGCGACCGTGATTGCCGATTACGGCCACAACCCAGACGCGATCAAAGCCTTGGTGCAAGCCGTGACGAACCTGCCGGCACAGCGCCGCAGTGTGGTGATCAGCGGCGCGGGCGACCGACGTGACGAAGACATCCGCGAACAAACGCGCTTGATTGGTGAAGCGTTTGATGATGTGGTGCTGTACCAAGACGCGTGCCAACGTGGCCGTGTGGATGGCGAGGTGCTGAAGCTCTTGCGTCAAGGTTTGGACGGCGCGAAACGCACGACGCACATTGACGAAATTCATGGCGAGTTTTTGGCGATTGACCGTGCGATGGAGCGATTGCAAAAGGGCGATTTGTGCTTGATCTTGATTGACCAAGTGGATGAGGCTTTGGCGCACATCACGCAGCGGGTGAACTCGGCGGCTTTGGCTGGCTAAGTTTTTTCTGCTCTAACAAAAAGCCACTCTTTTTTTGAGTGGCTTTTTTGTTTGTGCTTCTGTTTTTCTATCGCTGATGCTGATGGGGCTGTGCGGAGGCTGCCTCATGCTGGGGTACCAGAAATCGGCAGCCGCCGCACAGCCTCATCAGCATCCGAGTGTTTTCGTTCGAACTCGGAGCTCAGACAACTTAAAACAAACCTTTGTACTGGTCGCGCAACAAGTTTTTTTGCACTTTGCCCATGGTGTTGCGGGGCAGCTCAGCGACAACAAAACACTTCTTCGGAATTTTGAAGTTGGCCAGTTGTGACTTGAGTGCGGCAATGATGGCATCTGCATTCACCTTGGCACCAGGTTTGGCGATGACCACCGCCACGCCCACTTCACCGAAGTCGGGGTGTGGCACGCCGATCAGCGCGCTTTCGGCAACGCCCGCCATGTCGTTGATGTAGCCCTCGATTTCGGCGGGGTAGACGTTGTAGCCGCCGCTGATGATGAGGTCTTTGCTGCGACCAACGATGACCACGTAGCCGCGCTCGTCGACCTTGCCCACATCACCGGTTTTGAAATAACCGTCTGCCGTGAACTCTTCTTTTGTTTTCTCGGGCATGCGCCAGTAACCGCCAAACACGTTGGGGCCTTTGACTTGGATGCCACCAATTTCGCCCACGGGTAAGGCTTTGCCTTCGTCGTCTTGCACACGCAAAGACACGCCTGGCAAGGGGAAGCCGACGGTGCCACCACGGCGTTCAGTTTGGCCAGGGTAGCGCGCATCAGCTGCGTAAGGGTTGGAGGTGAGCATGACGGTTTCGCTCATGCCGTAGCGCTCAAGGATAGGCTGGCCTACGCGGTCTTGCCACTCATTGAAGGTTTCCAACAACAAAGGCGCTGAACCCGCCACAAACAAACGCATGTTCGAGGCTTGCGCTTTGGTGAGGCTTGGCTCAGCCAACATCCGCACGTAGAGCGTGGGCACACCCATGAACACGGTGGCTTGCGGCATTTTGGCGATGACGAGTTTGGGGTCGAACTTGGACATCCAAATCATCTTGCTGCCATTGAGCAAGGCGCCGTGGATGGCCACAAACAAACCGTGCACGTGGAAGATAGGCAGTGCGTGAATCAACACATCGCCGGGCTTCCAGCCCCAGTACTTCTTCAAGGTCTGCGCATTGCTGAGCATGTTGCCGTGCGAAAGCATGGCGCCTTTGCTGCGGCCGGTGGTGCCACTGGTGTACAAAATAGCCGCCAAATCGTCGGCCTTGCTTTGCACCACGTGGTGTTTGTCTGAGCAGTGGGCGGCACGCTCTAGCAAGCTGCCGGTGCGGTTGTCATCCAAGGTGAACACGTTTTGCGTGCCCGCCTTGAAAGCAATTTTGCTGACCCAGCCAAAGTTTTTGCTGCTGCACACCACCACGGCGGGTTCGGCGTTGCCAAGAAAATACTCAATCTCAGCACTTTGGTAAGCCGTATTCAAAGGCAAGAACACATAGCCAGCACGCAAAGTGGCGAGGTAGAGCATGACGGCTTCAACCGACTTCTCTACTTGCACCGCCACACGTGAACCTTTGGGAATGTGCAGTGAGTCCAACAGGTTGGCCATCATGGCGCTGGCGCGATCAAGGTCGGACCAGCTGTAGTGCAAGCCATCGTCTGTTTCGATGGCTGTTGCTTTCAAATCACTAGGAAACGCGGCACGCAAGGCCGCATAGAGGTTGTGGTTCATCGTCTGTCTTCAGTTAGTCGAGTTTGGCACCTGAGGCTTTCACCACGGCCGCCCACTTTTTAATTTCACCAGACACAAAGTTACCAAACTGTGCGCCGGTGAGGTTGGGGAAATCCGCACCGTTATTTGCCCAGCTGGTTTTGATTTCATCTGACGATGCTGCTTTGCGCACTTCTTCGATGGCGCGTGCTTGTACGTCAGCGGGTGTGCCTTTGGGTGCCCACAGGCCATACCAAGTGTTCACGTTGTAGTCAGGCAAACCTAACTCCGCAGCACAAGGCACATCTGGAAATGCTGGGTTGCGCTTGTTGCCCGACACCATCAAAGCTTTGATGCGACCGCCTTTGATGTGCTGCGCTGAAGAACCCAAACCATCAAACATCATGTCGACGTTGCCAGCGATCAAGTCTTGCAAGGCAGGGCCTGAGCCGCGATATGGAATGTGGGTGATGAAGGTTTTGCTTTGCAGCTTGAACAGCTCGCCCGCCAAATGGTGCGAGGTACCGCCACCGGCAGAACCATAGTTGAACTTACCCGGTTTGCTACGCACCATTGCCATGAAAGCTTTGAAATCGCCAGGCATATTTTTGGGGTTCACCACTAGCACGTGTGGCACGCTGGCCACGAGGGCGAGGGGCACAAAGTCGCGCTCTAGGTCGTAGTCGAGTTTGGGATACATGGAGGGTGCAATCGAATGGTGCACCGCGCCCATGAACAAGGTGTAGCCATCGGGCGCAGCTTTGGATGCCACACCCGCGCCCAAGTTACCACCGGCACCACCCCGGTTGTCAATCACCAAGGTCTTGCCGCTGTGTTTGGAAAACTGTGCTGAAAACGGACGCGCAAATGCATCCGTACCACCGCCGGCAGGGAACGGAACAATTAAGGTGACAGGTTTGGTGGGCCATGCACTTTGCGCTTGTGCGCCAAAGCTCAAGGCAGCGCAGGCGGCTACCGTGATGGCCATCCATTGGCGACGGCTTGTGTTTAGTTTGAGTTGTTTCATGCAGGTCTCCTTCAGGGTTTTAATTGGCTCATTCATTTGAAATACATATCTTCCACATCCCCAGAAGCTGGAGCAATACCTTTGTCCAGCAATTGGCGATGCTTGTCTAAGCGTTTGAGATCGTAAAGGTAATTGACCATCAAACCGTGTGATTGTTTGATACCTTTGGCCGATGGGTCAGCAAACCAGTTGATGCGCTCAATGCGCGCACCGTTGCCCAAGTGGAAACGTGCCACAGGGTCTAACACTTGGTCGCCAGATTTGGCTTGACCAAGATAATGTGCACCAGCTCGCATTAGGAAATGGCGCAAGTGCGACTTGCCTGACAACACCTCTAGCACTTGAGGTTGTTCAATGGCAGCCAAGACATGGCTGGCAGTCGGTGGCTCAAAGCTGATTTCACGGCCCAAGGCCGACAGCTCTTTTTCATCGAGCTGACTCAGCAGCGTTTCCACATTCTTGGTCAACCAAGGGCGCAAGGCTGGGATGGGCGACAAGGTGGCAAAAGTTTTGAGTTTTGGAAATTCAGCACGCAAGGTTTCCACCACACGTTTGATGAGCGAGTCGCCAAAACTCACGCCTTTCAAACCACCTTGCGTGTTGCTGATGGAATAAAAGATTGCCACGGTGGACTTTTGCAAATCTTCGGGTGCAGCTAACTCATCCAAGAGCGGCATGATGTTGTCTGCCATCTCGTTGAGCAAGGCGACTTCCACAAAAATCAAAGGCTCATTGGGCAAGCTGGGGTGAAAGAAGCCGTAACAACGACGGTCACTGTCCAATCGATTTTTCAAATCGGCCCAGCTGCGAATGTCGTGCACCGCCTCGTACTTGATGAGCTTTTCAATGAGCGATGCGGGCGAATCCCAGCTGATGCTGCGCAGCTCGAGGAAGGCCACATCAAACCAGGTTGAGAACAAGTTCTCCAACTCGGCATCCAACGCTTGCAAACGTTTGTTGCCTTTGAGATGCGGCAACAACTCGGCACGCAAATCGACTAAGAAACGCATGCCGCCAGCAGAAGCCGCAAAGCGTTGCAACAAACGGGTGCGGGGTGATACCAAAGCGCGACGCAAACGAATCTCGGCGGGGCCTTCGTCCACGGTGCCCAATGCTGCGTCGTAATCGTCGCGCGCAGCACGCACTTTGACGGCATCAGGGCCAAACTGCTCGCTGATCAGCAACCACAAGTCTTGCCGCTGGGCAGCATCGGCTTTGGCGTACCAATCAGCCAAGGCTTTGGCGCGACGACCGCCCTCCACTTCGCTCACACGCGGGTCTACCACGGCTTGCAAGAGCGTGAGCGTGCGACGCAAGGTGCGCGGTGACAAGGCCTCTTTCTTTTGGCGCAAGGTGGCATCCAGACGCTCACGCGTGGAGCGGTCTTCTGGCTTCGAGGCCTCTGCCGCAGGCGCTGAGTTGCGAAGCAGATTAATTTTGCTATTGAGCCAAGTTGTCGCGTTCATCCCATTTTTCTTTCTGGCTGCATGCCGTCTTTATGCCGTCAACACACTTCGGTTGGCTGAGGCCAGCTCGCGCAAGGCCTCACGTTGCTGCAATAAATGGTTGCGCATGGCCGTGTCTGCGCCAGCGGCATCGCCCGCCTTGAGCGCAGCGAACACGGCCATATGCTCTTTCAAACTTTGCTTCAAACGCCCAGGCGCGTGCAGCTGCTGTAAACGTGCGAGCTTCAAAATTTTGCGCAGGTCGGCAATGGTTTGCGCCAACCATTTGTTGTTGGCCAACCGAATGATGGCTTCGTGAATAGCGAAGTTGGCGTCGTAGTAGTCGTTGATATGCCCTGCTTCAGCGTGCTGCTGCAAACGTTGATGCCACAGCTCTAGCGCTTGCACGTCGGCAGGTGTGGCGCGCTGGGTGGCATCGAACGCACAGCGGCCTTCTAGCAATGCGATGACCGGAAAAATATCATCCAAGTCTTGCTCAGTGACTTCGTTCACAAAGCAGCCACGACGCGGTTCATGTCGCACCAAGCCCTCTGCAGTCAGCACCTTGAGGGCCTCACGCAGTGGCGTGCGCGAAATGGACCACAGCTCACACAAGGTCACTTCATCAATAAAGTCACCAGGGCGAAGCTGGCCATCAAAGATGTAGCTACGCAGCTGTGTGGCCACATCGTCGTGCAAGGAGCTGGGAAGCGTGCGCATGGATTTGGTGTGCTGCTAGTTTCTCTGTAATTACACGTAATTATGAAGAATTAATTGATAGAAAATGCAAGAAAACCTCAGGGACTTACCCTGATATTCAATATAAATTTATACGGTTTCGGGGGATCGATTGGCGCGAAGCAAAAGCCATACACCAATGGCCACCATCGGCACGCACAGCCATTGCCCCATGCTCATACCAAGTGCCAACAAGCCCAGATGAGCATCGGGTTCGCGGAAGTATTCGGCCATGAAGCGCAAGCTGCCATAGCCAATCATGAACACACCCGACACAGCACCAATGGCGCGTGGCTTGCGCGCGTAAAGCCACAAGACGATGAATAACAAAATGCCTTCACCCAAGAACTGGTAAATCTGCGATGGATGACGGGGGATGAGACTGCCACTTTGCGGAAACACCATGGCCCAGGGCAGGGACGGGTCTGCTGCCCTGCCCCACAACTCGCCGTTGATGAAGTTGCCCACACGGCCTGCGGCTAAGCCAGTCGGTACACAAGGGGCAATGAAATCGGTCACCCACAGCCAGGGACGGTGACGCTGCCGAGCAAACAGTGCCGTCGCCACAAACACACCCAACATACCGCCATGAAAACTCATGCCACCTTGCCACACGGCCAAGACTTCAAGCGGATGAATCAAGTAATAACTGGGGTTGTAAAACACGCAGTAGCCAATGCGTCCACCCAAGACAACGCCCATCACACCGTAAAACAAAATGTCTTCGATGTCTTGCTTGGACCACGAACCCAACACCACTTGCGCAGCATAGGGCTCGTGCTTCAAACGCAAATGACCCAAACCGACAAACAAGGCAAACGCGGCCAAGTAAGTCAAGCCGTACCAGTGAATGGACAAGGGGCCCAATTGAAGGGCAACAGTATCGATCGTGGGGTGCAAAATCATGGATCAATTGTGCCTTGGCCTGCTGACCTTTTCATGATCAGACCAAGGTTAAACTTGAGCCTCAAACAAAATTCTGAGACACCATGGACAACAAAACCATCAAAATCAACAGCCGTTCTGCCAACATCACCGAGGGCAAATCGCGCGCTCCCAACCGGTCGATGTACTACGCCATGGGCTACGAAGAGGGTGACTTCGTCAAACCCATGGTGGGCGTGGCCAACGGCCACAGCACCATCACTCCCTGCAACAGCGGCTTGCAAAAACTGGCTGACGCCGCCATAGAGGGCATTGAAGAAGCCGGTGGTAACGCACAGGTGTTTGGCACCCCCACCATTTCGGACGGCATGGCCATGGGCACCGAAGGCATGAAGTACTCGCTGGTGTCGCGTGAAGTGATTGCTGACTGCGTCGAAACCTGCGTGCAAGGCCAGTGGATGGACGGCGTATTGGTGGTGGGCGGTTGCGACAAGAACATGCCCGGCGGCCTGATGGGCATGTTGCGTGCCAACGTGCCAGCGATTTACGTCTATGGCGGCACCATTTTGCCGGGTCGCTACCAAAACAAAGACCTGAACATCGTGAGCGTGTTTGAAGCCGTGGGAGAAAACGCCGCGGGCAAGATGAGCGACTTTGACCTGAAAGAAATTGAAAAGCGCGCCATTCCTGGCGCAGGTTCATGTGGTGGCATGTACACCGCCAACACCATGTCTTCGGCTTTCGAGGCATTGGGCATCTCCTTGCCCTACTCCTCCACCATGGCCAACGTGCACGAAGAAAAAGTCCATTCGGCCAAAGAGTCGGCCCGTGTTTTGGTACAAGCCATCCGCAAAGGCATCAAGCCGCGCGACATCGTGACCCGCAAGTCCATTGAAAATGCCGTGGCCGTGATCATGGCCACCGGCGGTTCAACCAACGCCGTGCTGCATTTCTTGGCGATTGCCCATTGCGCAGGCGTGGAGTGGACCATCGACGACTTCGAACGCATCCGCCAGCGCACACCCGTGTTGTGCGACCTCAAGCCCAGCGGCAAAGCTTTGGCCGTTGACCTGCATGTGGCCGGCGGCATTCCGCAAGTCATGAAGATTTTGCTCAACGCCGGCTTGCTGCATGGCGACTGCATCACCATCACAGGTCAGACCATCGCCGAGGTGCTCAAGGATGTGCCCGACGCGCCGCCCGAGCAAAGCGTCATCCACACCATCGACAACGCCATGTACAAGCAAGGCCACCTGGCTATCTTGAAGGGCAACCTGTCACCCGAAGGTGCTGTGGCCAAGATCACCGGCCTGAAAAACCCGGTCATCACCGGTCCCGCTCGCGTGTTTGACGACGAGCAATCGGCCCTCGAAGCCATTTTGGCGGGCAAGATCAAAGCAGGCGATGTGATGGTTTTGCGCTACCTCGGCCCCAAAGGCGGCCCCGGCATGCCTGAAATGCTGGCCCCCACGGGCGCGCTGATTGGCGCAGGTCTGGGCGAAAGCGTGGGCCTGATCACCGATGGCCGTTTCTCAGGCGGCACCTGGGGCATGGTGGTGGGCCACGTTGCACCCGAGGCCGCAGCCGGCGGCACCATTGCGTTTGTTCATGAGGGTGACAGCATCACCATCGACGCCCACAAGCTTGTTTTGGAGCTGAACGTACCCGAAGCCGAATTGGCCAAGCGACGTGAAGGCTGGAAAGCACCTGTGCCACGTTACATGCGTGGTGTGCAAGCCAAGTTTGCTTTCAATGCATCTAGCGCCAGCAAAGGTGCGGTGCTAGACGACTATTGATCCACTTAAGTCATTTAGAAGCAATATGAGACACATCACCTTGACGATTGCGGGACTTTTTTTATCAATCGTTCCCGCATTCGCAGATCAAGTCTTGGCGACCTCTAAAAACTGCATGGCTTGCCACGCGACAGAAAGAAAACTTGTGGGCCCCGCCTTCAAAGATGTAGCCGCTAAATACGCGAGCGACAAAACGGCAGTCGACAAACTGGCTATCAAAATTCAAAAAGGTGGCGCAGGCGTTTGGGGCCCCGTGCCCATGCCTGCCAACACCCAAGTCAGCGACGCCGATGCCAAAAAATTGGCTGCCTGGGTGCTGACCATCCAGTAATCAAGCCACGCGCTGCAAGCATTGCGACAGCGGCCTTGAGTAAACTCAGCCGCTGTTTTACCTCTGGCCTTTTTCAGGACTTCATCCATGACCACGATCCGCCAAAACGACCTGATTGAATCGGTCGCTGCAGCTCTGCAATACATCAGCTACTACCACCCTGCTGATTTCATTTCTCACTTGGCCAGCGCCTACGAGCGTGAGCAAAGCCCTGCGGCCAAAGATGCCATCGCGCAAATTTTGACCAACAGCAAGATGAGCGCCTTCGGCCATCGCCCGATTTGCCAAGACACCGGCATCGTGAACGTGTTCTTGAAAGTGGGCATGGACGTGCGTTGGGAAGGCTTCACCGGCAGCTTGGAAGACGCCATCAACGAAGGCGTGCGTCGTGGCTACAACTTTGCCGACAACATGCTGCGCGCCTCAGTGGTCGATGACCCTCAGTTCGCCCGCAAAAACACCAAAGACAACACACCCGCTGTGATCTTTACCCAAATCGTGCCTGGCAATAAAGTGGATGTGACCGTGGCGGCCAAAGGTGGCGGTAGCGAAAACAAATCCAAGATGGTCATGCTCAACCCCAGCGACAGCGTGGTGGATTGGGTGCTGAAAACTGTCCCCACCATGGGCGCGGGCTGGTGCCCGCCTGGAATGCTGGGCATCGGCATTGGCGGCACCGCTGAAAAAGCAGTGCTCATGGCCAAAGAAAGCTTGATGGACGACCTAGATATGTACCAATTGCTGGAGAAATCCAGCAAGGGTGACAAGCTCAGCCAAGTTGAGGAACTGCGTTTGGAGCTGTATCACAAGGTCAACGCACTTGGCATCGGCGCACAAGGTTTGGGCGGCTTGACCACGGTGCTGGACGTGAAGATCAAGATGTACCCCACGCACGCGGCCAGCAAGCCCGTGGCCATGATTCCGAACTGCGCGGCCACACGCCACGCGCACTTTGTGATGGACGGCTCTGGCCCCGTGTTCTTGGAAGCGCCTTCACTCGATTTGTGGCCCAACGTCAACTGGACACCTGACACACAAAAGAGCAAGCGTGTGGACCTCAACACCCTGACCAAAGAAGAAGTGGCGAGCTGGAAGCCAGGCCAAACCATTTTGCTCAACGGCAAGATGCTCACTGGCCGCGATGCCGCCCACAAGCGCATTCAAGACATGCTGGCCAAAGGCGAGAAGTTGCCTGTGGACTTCACCAACCGCGTGATTTACTACGTGGGCCCTGTGGACCCCGTGGGCGACGAAGCCGTGGGCCCCGCCGGCCCCACCACCGCCACACGCATGGACAAGTTCACCGAGATGATGCTGTCGCAAACCGGCTTGATCTCGATGGTGGGCAAAGCTGAACGCGGCCCAACCGCCATTGAAGCGATTAAGAAGCACAAGTCGGCGTACCTCATGGCGGTGGGCGGCGCGGCTTACCTCGTGTCCAAAGCCATCAAACACGCCAAAGTGGTGGGCTTTGCTGACCTCGGCATGGAAGCCATTTACGAGTTCGATGTGGTCGACATGCCCGTGACAGTGGCGGTGGATTCTGGCGGCACCAGCGCCCACATCACCGGCCCCGCCGAGTGGGAAAAGCGCATTGCCACGGGTGAGTTCAAAGGCATTGGCATCAAGTCCAACTGAGTTTGAATTTTTAAAACGCGCAGCGTTTGAAGCGCCCAATAAAAAACCGGCTCTCTAAACAGAGGCCGGTTTTTTTAATGTCTTGTCAGTGCAAGTGACGCGGCTTGCGGCCACCATGACCGCCACCACCGTGGCCGCCATTGGGTCCACGCGGTGGACGCCCCAAATCAAGTGAATTCACTAGGTTGTCAAAACGATCTGAGAAGAGTTTGTCAATTTCGTTCACCACACCACTCAACTCAGCACCGTCAAAGTGGCGCTCCATCAGGTGGATCACATCGTTGACCAACATATCGCGCTGGGCTTGCATGATGTCGGCGGGCGTGGGGCCCACAAACAACATGACAAAGTCATCGCGGGAATCTTCACCACGAGAGTCATCTTCCTCGTCAAAGTCGTTGTCGTAAAAAGTGACTTCAATCGGTGCGCCCGCGGCGGTGAGCTCGTTCAAGCTCATGCACATTTCGTCCAAGCTTTGGCGAAAATCGTCGTCGCCAGAAACTGTCCAGCACATTTGCAGGGTACGTTCTTCGGGGTTGAAACGAATGCCTGGCTCTTCGGGGTATGAGCTGGTCGCGCCATCTTCGAGGGACGTGGCGCCTGCGTATTGCCACAAAGGGCGCAGCGCGTCTTGCAACTGGTCCAAGCCGACTTCGGGCTGCAGGGGAACCAACCCATGCACATGAATTTCATACGCGGCGTTGTAGCGTGCCATGACGAAACTCCTTCCTTGTGCTTATGTGATGGTGCCCGAGGCCGGAATCGAACCGGCACGCCCCTTACGGAAGCGAGAGATTTTAAGTCTCTTGTGTCTACCAATTTCACCACTCGGGCAGTGTCGTTGTGAGCATTGATTTTACGCCAGCCGCTCCTGCGACTTGAGCACTTTTAACGCTGATTTGTCATGTTTTTAGTCTATATTTGCGAAGGGAAATTTTGAGCACAGCTTAAAGCATCAAATTACTCTACGACCTAAAGGAGACTATTCATGACAAAACGCACCACACACCATTTTTGGTTGGCCGCCTTACTCGCCTCAAGTCTGAGCTTGACTCACGCAGCAGACAAAAAAGAAGCCGCAGATCCTGTGGTGAAAAAATCAGACGCGGGTATTTGTCATGACAAAAGCAGCACGTCTTTTGGCAATACCAAAAAGTTCACCGCATTTGTATCAATGGACGAATGTGTGAAAAGTGGTGGCCGCCCCGCGGCAGGACAAACCGCAGCAGCTGCCGAGCCGGTTGTGAAAAAGTCTGATTCAGGCATTTGCCACGACAAAAACAGCGTCAGCTATGGGCAAACAAAAAAGTTCACCGAATTCAAAACGGTGGACGAATGCGTGAAGAGCGGCGGCACTTTGCCAAAGAAGTAAGCACGAGATGAACAGCGCAGCGCTTATAGGCCTGCGCTGTTGCTTGCGACTTCGTCAAATATTTTTTGACGAATTTCGTTTTTGCGCCGCAGTTGTGAGCGCTTGTTGGACGGCACGTCTTGCTCTGAGCGCGCCACCCATTGAATAGGCAGTTTCCAGTGTGTTTTAGACAGCGCGCCAGTGGTTCCCATCTCTTCCCACAAGCTGTCGTAACTTAAACCAACGCGCTGTGACAAGCTGCGGTAGCTCGAATACACGTGCGCGAAGTCAGACACCCCAACCATGGCGACAAGTTGCCAACCCGAAGCCAACCCTTGTAAAGCCGTCATGAGGATGTTTTGCGGCCGCGTACGCTCCATCTTTTGCGTGACGATTTTGATTTCTTGATTCAGGAAGCGCTGGCCCTGCATATTGCCAATGGCCATCACAAACCCCGGCTCTTGAATGCCCACCATCTCCGCAGGCAAGACGCTGAATGCAGCGCGCATGACAGCAGCACCATTGAATTTGAGGTGCAATTCAAACTCACCTTCGCGACCCAAGCCTCGGCCAGGCTCGAGCTCAATGGTGATATCGCCTTCGGGGTAGGTTTGCGTGAAATAGACAAATGAGCCACGCTTGTAGAAATCTACAACAGCCTGTGAAGAGTGACGCGCCATCATCCACTCGAAATGCGCCAACATGGCATTGGTGCGAGCTTCAGGATTTAAGCCGCCCCACAGGTATGGCCGCATGGGTCGCAACATCACAGGCAATTCGGTGTAGGTCAACTCTGTCAACCCGTGCTCATGAAAAAAACTGCGAATGCGTTGCAGATGCTTGTCACACATCCAAAAGCGCAAACGAAACTTCAAGCGTCGCTTGGCTGTTTGCAACCAACCACCAGAACCGTTATCGGTTTGGCGAAATAACTCTACCGCGGTCTGTGCATCCAAATTGATGTGGGTCATCGGCATTGCTTAGAGAGATACAAAAAAGCCCCTGCAACATATGTTTCAGGGGCTCTTTGAAATTGGAGCGGGAAACGAGATTCGAACTCGCGACCTCAACCTTGGCAAGGTTGCGCTCTACCAACTGAGCTATTCCCGCGTGGAGTATTTAATTCCGAAGCAGTGATTCTAAACGCGAATTCAATCGTTTTTCGAGTGAGGTGTGAAGAAATTTTCAATAGCCGAGCGCCTTGGCTATTTTGTGACGAGGTACCGTTGTTTTAGGGCACTGACCTTTGGGTAACTCAAACCACTGACGCACGTCCTGCTCCACACCCACGCCGTGCATGTAGTTGTAAATGGCTTTTTTTAAGCCATGACCTAAGGTGTCGTGGTCTGTACCCGTGGGGTCGATGAAGGCAATGTCGTTCTTGGCAAAACTCACCTCAGGCAGAGGCACCACCTGCACACCATAGTCTGCAGGGTTCTTACCGACAGGCGAATGCACCGTGCAAGCAAAGCGATGGAAAAAGCCACTTTGAATGCAACCATTCTCAAAGAGTTGACGCACATATTCCAGCGCGTCCACGGTGTCTTGCAAGGTCTGCGTGGGAAAACCGTACATCAGATACGCATGCACCAAGATGCCCGCTTGCGAAAAGCCTTTGGTGACTTGCGCCACTTGCTCAACCGACACGCCTTTTTTCATCAGGCTTAGCAACCGGTCTGACGCCACCTCCAAACCACCCGACATGGCAATGCAGCCGCTCTCGGCCAACAACTCGGCCAGCTCAGGCGTGAAGGTTTTTTCAAACCTGATATTGCCCCACCACGAAATGTGCACCTTACGGCGCAACAGTTCTTCGGCCAATGCCTTAAGCGCTTTGGGAGGTGCGGCTTCGTCCACGAAATGAAAACCAGTTTGCCCTGTCTCCGCCACGATTTGTTCAATGCGGTCTACTAGCGTGGTGGCAGATGCGGTTTCGTAGCGTGAGATGTAGTCGAGGCTCACATCACAGAAGCTGCATTTTTTCCAATAGCAGCCGTGCGCCACGGTCAGCTTGTTCCAACGGCCATCGCTCCACAAGCGGTGCATGGGGTTGAGCATGTCGAGCAGCGACAAATAACGGTCTAGAGGCAGCCCATCCCATGTGGGCGTGCCCACGTCTTCAAACGGCACATCGGGCTGCGCCCAGTTCATGTATTGCACAAGGCCTTCATCGTTGCGAACAAAGGTGCGCACCAAGCGTTGCACGCTGCGTTTGCCTTGCAAGTGCTCGAGCAACGCCAACAAAGGCCGCTCGCCTGCGTCTAGGCTGATGAAGTCCACATAGTCAAACACGCGGGGCTCTGTCAGCTCGCGCAACTCGGTGTTCACAAAACCGCCGCCTAAACCTATGCGAATGTTCGGGTGATGCGCCTTGATGGTCTGCGCCATGCGAAACGCTGCATACACCGCACCGGGAAATGGCACCGACAGCAACACCAGTTGCGGCTGGTGTTTGGCAATCACCTCAAGCGTTAACGTTTGCAACGTGTTGTCAACCAAGGTGGGCACCTCAGCCAGCGCTTGGGCTAAGGGCTCAAACGTGGCTTGACTGCCTGCCAGTTGCTCTGCGTAACGCACAAACTCAAAACGACTGTCAACGGCATCGCGCAGCACATCGGCGAGGTCGTTCAAATACAAGGTGGACAGGTGCCGGGCACGGTCTTGTTGCCCCAAGGCACCAAAGGCCCAAGCAAGCGGGTCGCCGCTGCCGTCATCTTCATAGGCGTCGAGCGAAGCAAAGCGAGGGCCTTCAGGCAAAAAGCCACGCCCCACAATGCGATGGCTCAACGTGGAATCGCGCCCTTGCAAGAATGTAATGGTGGGGGCGATGGTGGATTGATAACGGTCGAAATAATCTAGAAAGTAGTTCACACAAGCTGTGCGTTCTGCCTCGGGTTGTGCCAAGGCACAGTCACGCACTTGGCCCAAGCCTTCAGGCGTGAACAAGGCCAGCACCAACGCTAAGGCCAAATCTTCCTGCACCGCATCCACGCCCTGTGAGCGCAAAAACCCAGTCAGATAAGCGGTGGAGGGGTATGGCGTGTTGAGCTGCGTCATCGGCGGGATGAGGCTTAAAACACGAAAGGATGGGGCGAGTGAAGGGCTTGCAGACATGATGTGCCGACATTATCGACGCCCATCCAAAACGAGACGAGCATGACCTTGAAACGTAAATTCTGTAAAAATCATCAAAACCACTAAAACATATTGGTTTGATGCCGATACCTTCTGGCTAATTTTTCTTTTTTAACCACAACAAGGACAACACCGTGAGCAACTTAACACCTTCTTGCGCCTGCTGCGGCCCGCTTCAATTGGCCGGTCACCACTCTCGCCGCGGCTTCTTGGCCGCCGGTGCAGCCACAGCGGCCGCTGGATTGATGGGCCTCGCCCCTTTTCAAGCCCAAGCGGCCAGCGGCAACTACGAAGCCATGTTGGTCAACTGCATTGATCCACGCTTCACCACCCTCAGTTGGCAATACATGGGCTTGTTGCAGGGCATCAGCCGTGAAAAGCTGACCGACAACTACAGCCAGTTCGTCATTGCTGGTGGCCCCATTGGCGCGGTGCATCCCAAGTTCTCAGCTTGGCACAAAGCCTATTGGGACAACTTGGACATCACCGTGTCTTTGCACCACATCAAACGCGTGGTGGGCATCACGCACCGCGACTGCGGTGCAGCCAAGCTGGCATTCGGCGACGACAAAGTGGCCAACAAAGAAATTGAAACCGAGTCACACGCAGAAGCCTTGAACGAGTTCCGTCGTCAAGTGCAAAAGCGTCATCCCAAACTCAGCGTCATCACCGGCGTGATGAGTTTGGATGGCCGCGTCGATTTGATTGGCTAAATCACTAAAGCCCGAGCACCTTGCGCCGATATATAGGGTTCAAGGTTGCTTAGGTTTATGACCGCTCTCGCCACCAGCCCGAAGTTTTAGGGCGCGTGTGGACTCCAATTCACCGCCGAGAGCGGTCCCCTTTTTTATCGACAAGCAGCCTCATACATCCGCGAATGCCGGATGTCATCAAAGTGCAGCGGTGTCTTGATGAACTGCCTTGCAAACTCTGAATTACTTTGTTCAATGAATGTGTCTTTCACCTTGTGGGTGATGAACGGCACCTTGCCAGCCATATCGCGGTAAAAAATCCGTTCCATCAACTGAATCGATTGCTCTTGGCAATTGATCTCATACGTGGACTGTTCGGACGTGTAGTTATACAAAGTCACCTTGACCACCGCCTTGGGCGTATGAAAAGGCACTTTGGCATCCACTGGCAGTTGCGTGAACGTGCGCAAACCCTTCACCTTGCCTTTGTCCTCAACGGGCGAAAAGTAATAGTCATTCGCCCCATGGTTGTTGTTCGTCAAGAACACCCAACCCGCCCATGCACTCGGTTGCAACACCAATGAGAAAAGTATGAGTAAATATTTGTGCATAAGTTGCACTCATTTTATTTGCAAACGTAAATCATGGAAAATCTAGCCTATGACTGACGCAACAACCCAACGCCCCGCCCTTCCCGACCATTTGTCTATCGACCCACGCAGCCCGCACTATGCGCCTGCTGTGTTTGAATTTGAGATCGGCATTCGCTTCAATGACAAAGAACGCTTCGACGTCGAAGAGTATTGCCTGTCTGAAGGCTGGGTCAAAGTCCCCGCCAACAAAACGCTAGACCGCAAAGGCAAACCCCTGCTGTTCAAGATCAAGGGCAAAGTCGAAGCCTTTTACAAATAAGCACTGGAATTCGTATGAGTAAAGCCTATCTGGTTGGACAGATCACCGTCACCAACCCTCAAGCCTATGCGGTGTATTCAACCCAAGTACCGCAAACCATTGCCGCCTTTGGTGGCAAATATTTGGTGCGCGGAGGACATGCCGCGCAGCTAGAAGGTCAGGCCCAAGGCGAACGCAACGTGGTGATTGAGTTTCCAAGCCGTGAGGTAGCCCAAGCGTGGTACCACAGCGAAGCGTATCAAGCCATCATCCAGCACCGAACAGCCAACTCCACGGGCTCACTGGCGTTAGTAGATGGCTACGACGCATGACGCTCACACGCGTTCAAAAGATCGCCATTGCGATCTTCGTCGTGAGCTTGCTACCAGCAACGCTGATCGCCAACTGGCGCTACAACAGCAAACTGGCCAGCCTCAACGACATGTTTGAGAAAGAACAAACACTGCACCTGAGCACTGACAAGCTTTTGGATAACTGCGAGAAAATTGCAGCGACCAAAGCCAACCCTTATGACGCTACGCATCAAGTTTGTGACCAAGGCTCGCACATTCATGAGCACACAGAACAGGCGATGACTTTGCTCAAGCTAGAAAAAGCAAGCAATGAAACTCAGTGGTACCGAAACTTTGCGTTGACGGCTCTGCTCTTGAATTTATTGGCAGTTTTCTTGTATCGCGCGAGTGTGCTTCTTAAGCAAGAAGTCAATTAACTCGATTCAAAAACAATAAAAAAGCCGTTACTGCGAACAGTAACGGCTTTTTGTTTGGAGGCGCGACCCAGAGTCGAACTGGGCTAAACGGATTTGCAATCCGGTGCATAACCGCTTTGCTATCGCGCCATTCACTTTGACGAAAAAGGGAAGCATGGTGTGCTTCCCTGATCGAATTTGGAGCGGGAAACGAGATTCGAACTCGCGACCTCAACCTTGGCAAGGTTGCGCTCTACCAACTGAGCTATTCCCGCGTAAGACGCATATTCTAGTGCATTTTTCGCCCTGTTTAGGCGTGCACTAGAAAAATCTCAATGCTTCACAGCTTCAGTTTTAACTACTGCGTCCACCACAGGTGCGGCAGCAACAGCAGGCACTTCATCGGGCAAAGGGGTTGGCATTTTTTCGAGCGCAATTTCAAGCACTTTGTCGATCCAACGCACCGGCACAATTTCCAAACCGTTCTTCACGTTTTCCGGAATTTCTTGCAAGTCTTTCACGTTTTCTTCGGGAATCAACACGGTCTTGATGCCACCGCGCAATGCCGCCAACAGCTTCTCTTTCAAGCCGCCAATGGCTGTGACTTCACCACGCAAGGTGATCTCACCTGTCATGGCCACGTCAGCACGCACGGGAATACCTGTGAGGGCCGAAACCAAAGCAGTGGTCATGGCTGCGCCTGCACTTGGGCCGTCTTTAGGTGTTGCGCCGTCTGGCACGTGAATGTGGATGTCACGCTTCTCCAGCAGCTCTTCCGAGATGCCCAAGCGACGTGCACGGCTGCGCACCACCGTGCGTGCAGCTTCGACAGATTCTTTCATCACATCGCCCAGAGAACCCGTGCGCGTGATGGTGCCCTTGCCAATCATGATGGCAGCCTCAATAGTCAGCAAATCACCGCCCACTTCGGTCCATGCCAAACCAACGACTTGGCCCACTTGGTTGTCAGCCTCCGCACGACCATAGGTGTACTTGCGCACGCCTAAGAAGTCAGGCAAGTTGTCTGCAGTCACTTTGACTTGCGGCGTCATTTGCTTGAGCAACAAAGCCTTGACCACCTTGCGGCAGATCTTGGACATTTCGCGCTCTAGCGAACGCACGCCAGCTTCACGGGTGTAGTAGCGCACGATATCGCGCACGGCGGTTTCATCCACCGACAGCTCTTCGTCTTTCACACCATTGTTTTTCATTTGCTTAGGCAGCAAATATTTGATGGCGATGTGCGTTTTTTCGTCTTCGGTGTAGCCCGACAAACGAATGACTTCCATGCGGTCGAGCAGCGCTGGCGGGATGTTCATCGAGTTAGAAGTTGCCACAAACATCACGTCGCTCAAGTCGTAATCAACTTCCACATAGTGGTCTGCAAACTTGTTGTTTTGTTCGGGGTCTAGCACCTCTAACAAAGCGCTTGATGGATCGCCACGCGAGTCCATGCCTAGCTTGTCGATTTCGTCCAGCAAGAACAAAGGGTTGCGCGTGCCAACCTTGGTCAAGCTTTGCAGCACCTTGCCTGGCATTGCGCCAATGTAGGTGCGGCGGTGGCCGCGAATTTCGGCCTCGTCGCGCATACCGCCCAATGCCATGCGCACGTACTTGCGGCCTGTGGCTTTGGCGATGGACTGACCCAGCGAGGTTTTACCCACTCCAGGGGGCCCAACCAAACAAAGAATGGGCGCCTTGACCTTGTCCACGCGCTGTTGCACAGCAAGGTATTCCAAGATGCGGTCTTTGACTTTGTCGAGGCCGTAATGGTCTTCGTTCAGCACGTCTTCGGCATTACCAAGGTCGTGCTTGATTTTGGTTTTCTTGTTCCAAGGCAAGCCCACCAACACGTCGAGGAAGTTGCGCACCACGGTGGCTTCGGCAGACATGGGGGACATGAGCTTGAGCTTCTTCAACTCAGACTCGGCCTTCTTGCGTGCTTCTTGCGGCATGCGGGCGGCTTTGATCTTTTTCTCGATCTCTTCAATGTCAGCGCCCTCTTCGCCTTCACCCAGTTCTTTCTGGATGGCTTTGACCTGTTCGTTCAAGTAGAAGTCGCGTTGGTTTTTCTCCATTTGGCGCTTGACGCGGCCACGGATTTTTTTGTCAACGTTGAGGATTTCAACTTCGCGTTCAATCTGCTCAAACAAGTTGGACAAGCGCTCGCGCACGGGCGACAAATCGAGCACGACTTGCTTGCTTTCGAGCTTCAGCGGCAAGTGCGCGGCAATGGTGTCAGCCAAGCGACCTGCATCGTCGATGCTGGAAATAGAGGTCAAGATTTCTGGTGGAATCTTTTTATTCAGTTTGACGTATTGGTCAAACTGCTGCATCACCGCGCGACGCAAAGCCTCAACTTCGCTGCCAGTCTCAGCAGGCTGCACTTCGATGGGCGTGACGTGCGCGGTGAAGTGTGATTCACCATCTTCAATGCCATCCACCTTGGCTCGTTGCTGACCTTCGACCAACACCTTGACGGTGCCATCAGGCAGCTTGAGCATTTGCAAAATGGTAGATACACAACCCACTTCAAACATGTCAGCCACAGAGGGCTCATCTTTGGCTGCAGCTTTTTGCGCCACCAACATGATGCGGCGCTCTGCAGCCATAGCAGCTTCAAGGGCTTTGATGCTCTTAGGTCGGCCCACAAACAAGGGGATGACCATGTGCGGAAACACCACCACGTCACGCAAAGGCAATAGTGGCAGTTCAAGAGGGGTAGCGGGCAGCGGGGGTTGTCCAGACATGGTCAGCCTTCCTGTAAAAAAGGGACGCGTGCTAGGCACCGTCCCCGAGATGAATCTTTAAGCTTTCTTGGCAGCTTCTCGGTACACCAACAAAGGTGGCTTGTTCTCGTCGATGGTGGCCTCTTCGACCACCACCTTTTCGACATTGGATGAATTGGGTAACTCATACATGGTGTCGATCAGTGATTGTTCAAGGATAGAGCGTAAACCACGCGCACCGGTTTTACGCGCCAAAGCCTTCTTGGCAATGGCACGCAGCGCGGCAGGGCGAATTTCCAGCTCAGCGCCTTCCATGGCCAACAGCTTGCTGTATTGCTTGACCAATGCATTCTTTGGCTCGGTCAAGATTTGCACCAAGGCGTCTTCGGTCAACTCAGCCAAGGCAGCGATCACGGGCATGCGCCCCACCAACTCGGGAATCAAGCCAAACTTGATGATGTCTTGTGGCTCCACTTCGCCAAACACTTCGGTCAGGCTGCGTGACTCTTTGCTCTTGACCGTGGCGCCAAAGCCAATGCCCGAAGCTTCGGTGCGGTTTTCGATGACTTTTTCAAGCCCTGCAAACGCGCCGCCGCAAATGAACAAGATGTTGGTCGTATCGATTTGCAAGAAGTCTTGGTTGGGATGCTTGCGGCCACCTTGAGGAGGGATGCTGGCCATCGTGCCTTCGATCAGCTTCAACAGCGCTTGTTGCACGCCCTCACCCGACACATCACGCGTGATGGAGGGGTTGTCAGACTTGCGAGAAATCTTATCGATTTCGTCGATGTACACGATGCCGCGCTGAGCACGTTCCACGTCGTAATCGCAGGTTTGCAACAACTTTTGAATGATGTTCTCAACGTCTTCGCCCACATAACCGGCTTCGGTCAAGGTGGTGGCATCGGCCATGACAAAAGGCACATTCAACATGCGCGCCAAGGTTTGCGCCAACAAGGTTTTGCCCGAGCCTGTGGGGCCGATCAGCAAGATGTTGCTTTTGGTCAGCTCAACGTCGTCTTTTTTGGACGACTCTTTGTGCTTCAAACGCTTGTAATGGTTGTACACCGCCACCGCCAACGTGCGCTTGGCCAACTCTTGGCCAATCACATAGTTGTCGAGGTTGGCTTTGATTTCTGCGGGCGTGGGCAGGTCGCTGCCTTTTTCTTTGGCCGCCTCTAAGCCCGGCAACTCATCACGGATGATTTCATTACACAAGTCAATGCACTCGTCGCAAATGAAGACCGAGGGGCCCGCGATGAGTTTTTTGACTTCGTGCTGGCTCTTACCGCAAAAGGTGCAGTACAGCGTTTTTTCGCCAGAAGCGCTTTTTTTATCAACCATGTAAGTGCTTATGTGAGGTGTGTGGCTTTTAGGCGCGCTTGCTGATCACTTGGTCAATCAAACCATATTCTTTGGACTCGTCGGCGCTCAAGTAGTAATCACGCTCGGTGTCGCGTTGGATTTTTTCCAAAGGCTGGCCTGTGCGCTCAGCCAAGATCTTGTTCAATTGCTCGCGGGTTTTCAAAATCTCGCGTGCGTGAATTTCGATCTCAGTGGCTTGGCCACGTGTCCCGCCCAAAGGCTGGTGAATCATGACCTTGGAGTTGGGCAACGAGAAACGTTTGCCCTTCTCGCCTGCGGCCAACAAGAAGGCTCCCATGCTGGCAGCCATGCCGATGCACAGCGTGGACACATGGGGCTTGATGAAGTTCATGGTGTCGAACACCGACATGCCAGCGCTCACCGAGCCACCAGGAGAGTTGATGTACAGCGAGATGTCCTTATCAGGGTTCTCACTCTCAAGGAACAACAACTGAGCCACCACCAAGTTGGCGGTTTGGTCGTTGACCTCGCCCACCAAGAAGATCACGCGCTCTTTGAGCAAACGTGAATAGATGTCGTAAGACCGCTCGCCGCGGCCCGACTGCTCAATGACCATGGGGACCATGCCCAAAGCTTGTGTATCCAGTGCGCTCATGTTGTTTCCTTGTGCGTGGATCAGCCTTGCTGACCCATCAATTCGTCGAATGAAATCGCTTTGGCGTTGACCTTGGCTTTAGACAAGATGAAGTCAGTCACGTTGTTTTCAATGACGATGGCTTCAACTTCGCCCAAACGGCTCATGTCACCGTAATACCAACGCACCACGTCGGCTGGCTTCTCGTAGCTAGAGGCCAACTCTTCGATGTGGGCTTTGATTTGTTCAGCCGTGGCTTGCAAGTTGTTGGCACGAACCAAATCGGCAACCACCAAGCCCATGCGCACGCGCTTTTCAGCTTGTGGACGGAAGATGTCGTCAGGAATTGGTGCCTTGTCAGCGTCTTTGATGCCGCGTTGCTTGAGGTCAGCGCGAGCGCCTTCGATCATGCGGTCGAGTTCAGCTTGCACGCTGGCTTTTGGCAAGTCGAGCTCGGCCTTAGTCGCCACAGCGTCCAAAGCGGCTTGCTTGTTGCGGCCCAGCAAACGGAACTTCACTTCGCGTTCCAAGTTTTTCTTGATGTCAGCGCGCAAACCAGCCACGGTGGCTTCAGCCACACCCAATGACTTGGCCAATTCGTCGGTCACTTCTGGCAAGTGAGCGGCTTCGACTTTCTTCAGAGTCACCAAGAAATCAGACTGCTTGCCAGCAACTTCTTTGCCGTGGTAGTCGGCGGGGAAGCTCAGTGGGAAAGTTTTGCTTTCGCCAGACTTCATGCCGCGCACCGCATCTTCAAATTCTTTGAGCATTTGGCCTTCGCCGAGCAAGAACTGGAAGTCTTCGGCTTTGCCGCCTTGGAAGGGTTCGCCGTCGATCTTGCCTTCGAAGTCGATGGTCACGCGGTCGTTGTCTTGAGCTGCACCGTCCAAACCACGTTGGGCAAAGGTGCGGCGTTGCTTACGCAAGATGTCGATGGTTTTGTCGATGGCAGCGTCTGTCACTTCGGCAGACACGGTTTCCACTTCCACAGCAGCCATGTCGGCAAACGTCACTTCTGGGTACACCTCGAAGATGGCATCGAATTGCATTTGGCCTTCTGGAGCGCCTTCTTTTTCCGTGATGCTAGGTTGACCGGCCACACGCAACTTTGCTTCATTGGTTGCCAATTGGAAAGCTTCGCCCACTTTGTCATTCATCACTTCGAATTGGGTGGAGTAACCGTAGCGTTGGGCCACGATGTTCATTGGCACTTTGCCTGGGCGGAAACCGTCAATCTTGACTTGGCGTGCCACGCGCTTCAAACGCACGTCCACTTCCTTGGTGATGACATCCACAGGCAACGACAAAGTGATTTTGCGTTCCAGTTTTTCCAAAGTTTCAACGGTCACAGCCATGTATTTCTCCTAATTTGGCATGGTCAGCAGCGGCCTTTTGGCCGCTTGCTATCAATCAAGTGGTGCGCGGGGCGGGACTCGAACCCGCACATCCTTGCGGACGTCAGGACCTAAACCTGGTGCGTCTACCAATTTCGCCACCCGCGCGGGTTTCTAAATAACAACGGGTGGTCCTGAAAAGACCACCCGCTTGAAATCGGTCAGCTTGACATTTTAGACGGCTTTTCGACCTTAAACCACGCTGCATACATAGCAGGCAAGGCAAGAAGCGTCAAGACGGTGGCCACAATCAGGCCACCCATGATGGCGACGGCCATGGGCCCCCAAAACACGCTGCGCGTGAGCGGAATCATGGCCAACACGGCAGCCGCAGCTGTTAGCACAATCGGACGCAAGCGGCGCACAGCCGACTCCACAATCGCCTCCCAAGCCGGCACGCCATTGGCACGGTCTTGCTCAATTTGATCAATCAAGATGACCGAGTTACGCTGGATCATGCCCATCAGGGCAATCACACCCAACAAAGCCACGAAGCCAAAAGGTCGGTTAAGTGCCAACAAAGCGCCAGCCACACCCGCCAAACCTAACGGGCCAGTGAGGAACACCAGCAAAGCGCGGCTGAAGCTGTGCAGCTGCAACATCAGCAAGGTGAAGGTGATGAACAACATCACAGGCATGCCCGCCGAGATGGAACTGGAGCCTTTGGAGCTCTCTTCCACCGCGCCCGCCACTTCAATGCGGTAGGGCTGCGTGTCGGTTTCTTGCCATTTGGCTTCGATCTTTTTCAACTCGGGTAACAGCTGCTGCGTGACGGTGGCACCTTGCAAGCCCTCGATGATGTCGCACTGCACCGTGATGGCGTACTCACGCCCTTCGCGCCACATCACACCGGGCTCCCAAGTGAACACAGGTTTCACAATTTGCGTGGCTGGAATCATGCGACCCGATGCCGTTGGTATGTAGGCGCTGGCCAAGTCGCTGATCGCATCGCGCTCGTTCAATGGTTGGCGTAACACGATGTCGATCAGCTTGTTGTCCTCACGGAACTGCTCCACCGTCGAGCCCACCAGCAAGGTGCGCACCGCTTGGGCGATGGATTGGCTGGTCACACCCAAAGATCGTGCCTTGGCTTGGTCTACCTCTAAGCGCACCACTTTGATGGATTCGTTCCAGTTGTCGTTCACGCCGCGTGTGTTCTCGCTGGTACGCATTTGCGCTTTTACCTCGTCGGCACGCTGGCGCAACACTTTGGGGTCAGGACCCACCACGCGAAACTGCACGGGATATGGCACAGGCGGACCATTGGGCAGAAGCTTCACACGTGCACGGGCTTCTGGAAACTCTTGCGCCAGGATTGCTGGCAAAGCCAAACGCAAGGACTCGCGGCGCTCCAAGCTCTCGGGAATCACAATGATTTGCGAGACGTTGGCTTGGGGAAACACTTGGTCCAGTGGCAAGTAAAAACGTGGCACACCAGAGCCAATCCAAGTGCTCACGCTTTGCACGCCCTGCTCTTTGAGCAAACGCTGCTCAACCGCCTGAGCCACAGCTTCGTTGGCTTTGAAGGCGGTGCCTTCTGGGAACCACAAATCAACCAAAATTTCAGGACGGCTCGAGTCCGGGAAGAACTGCTGTTGCACACGGCCCATGCCCACAATGCCGAGCACAAAAATGAGGATAGTGATGCCAATGGCTTTCCAGCGGTATTCCACACACCACGTCACTGCCGTGCGAAAGTGGCGATAGAAAGGGCCATCGAAGATTTCGTGCTCGCCGCCGTTTTCGCCATGCGGCTTGACCTTTAACAGCAGCGTGCCCAAATAAGGCACAAAGTACACCGACACCCACCAGCTCAGCACCAACGCGATCACCGTCACCGCAAAGATAGCGTAGGTGTACTCGCCCACGGTCGACTTGGCCATGCCAATGGGCAAGAAGCCTGCGGCGGTAATGAGCGTGCCCGTCAACATGGGCATGGCGGTAACTTCATACGCAAAGGTCGCGGCTCGCACACGGTCGTAGCCCTCTTCCATTTTGCGCACCATCATCTCCACCGCAATGATGGCGTCATCCACCAACAGACCCAGCGCAATGATGAGTGAGCCCAGCGAAATTTTGTGCAGGCCAATGCCCAAGTAGTTCATGGCCAAAAACGTCATGGCCAAGACCAGCGGAATCGTGATGGCGACGACCCAACCTGGACGCATGTCCACATACCAGCCGTACCGCCCGCCTTTGTGCAAACCCAAAGCCACGAAACTGACGGCCAACACAATCAGCACAGCCTCAATCAGCACGCTCACAAACTCGCCCACTGACTTTTGTACTGCCTTGGGTTGGTCTTGCACTTTGAGCAAACTCACGCCCGCAGGCAGTGTTTTTTCGATGCGCGTGGTGGCCACTTGCAAGGCCTTACCCAAGGTGATGATGTCGCCGCCCTTGGCCATGGACACGCCTAAGGCAATCACAGGTTTACCTTGGTGGTGCACCTTCACGGTTGCAGGATCCACATAGCCGCGAGTGACGGTGGCAATGTCGCCCAGCTTGGTCTGCTGACCAGAGCTGCCACGAATGGGCATGGCACGCAACTGCGCTTCGGTTTCAAACTGCCCGCCAATGCGCACTTGCAGCACATCGAGCGGGGCTTGCACAGTACCTGCATTTTCGACGGCGTTTTCTTGGCTCAGTTGCGCCAGCACAGCGCCTACATCCAAGCCCAATTGCGCCAAGCGCTTTTGTGGGATTTCGATGAAGATTTTTTCGTCTTGCACACCAAACTGCTCGACCTTGGCCACGTCGTTCACGCGCAACAGTTGTTGACGCACGTCGTCAGCAAACTTTTTAACTTCGGCAGGGTTGAAGCCTGGCGCATCGAGCGCGTAAATCACGCCATACACATCACCAAAGTCATCGTTGAAAAATGGGCCTTGCACGCCGGGCGGTAAGGTGTAGCGGATGTCGCCAATCTTTTTGCGCACCGAGTACCAAACATTGGGCACATCGGTGGGTTTGGACGAGTCTTTGATTTGAAAAATAATTTGCGATTCACCGGGCTTGGAGTAGCTGCGAATCTTGTCGGCATAGGGCACTTCTTGGAGCGTGCGCTCAATTTTGTCGGTGACTTGTTCTGCCACCTGCTGAGCAGTGGCACCCGGCCAATACGTGCGCACCACCATGGCCCTGAAGGTGAATGGGGGGTCTTCATCTTGGCCAAGCTGGAAATACGCAGCCACGCCCAAGACCATGAGCACAATCATCAAGTACCGGGTCAAAGCCGGATGGTCAATGGCCCATTTGGATAAGTTGAATTTGTCGTCCATGCTCAACTCACTTCGCGGCACCAAACACCGACACTTTTTGGCCAGCGGTCAACACATGCACGCCCGACAAGACCACTTGATCGCCGTTTTGCAGACCCGACGTCACCACAGCGTCGTTGCCCTCGGCGGTGTTGACCTCAATGGCTTGCGCCTTCACAGTCATAGTGTTCGGGTCAAGCACCCACACAGAGGTAGCACCGGCCTCTAAGCGCAATGCGCTGGTAGGCAACTTGATGCTTTTGGCGACAGCTTTGTCAAGGCTCAAGTTCACCGTCACGGTAGAGCCCAATACAGGGCTGGCATCTTTAGGCAATGCGGCTTTGGCCACAAAAGTGCGTGTGACCGAGTCGGCACTGGCCGACACATCGCGCACCACGGCTTCTAGCACTTGGCCGTCCACCCATTGACGCACCTTCACTTTGTCGCCTGTTTTCAACAGGCCTAGTTTGTCTTCGGGCACAGAGAACACCACATCGCGTGGGCCGTCCAAGGACAAGCGCACCACGGCCTGACCCGCGGCCACCACTTGGCCCGCACTGGCGTCAACCGAAGTCACGATACCCGCACCATCGGCCAACAAACGGGTGTAAGCCGACTGGTTACCTTGCACGGAGTTTTGCGCTTGGGCTTGTTTCCATTGGGCTTGAGCCGAAATGTAGGCGGCCTCACGGCGCTGCAACTCAGCCACACTGATGAAGCCTTGCGCATGCAAATCTTGGTAGCGCTTGAAGTCAGCGCCAGCCACATCACGGTTGGTCTGAGCCGCAACCAATTGCGCCTCGGCGGCATCGGCGGTGGCGCGGTAGTCTTGCGGGTCCATTTGCGCCAAGAGCTGGCCAGCTTTCACGCGCTGACCAATTTCTGCGGGGCGGCTGAGCAGCTTGCCCGCCACGCGAAAGCCAAGGCTGGATTCGATGCGGGCGCGCACCTCGCCAGAAAACTCTAAATCTGAGATCGCACTGGATGCGCCCACCGTCAGAATTTTGACCGCGCGAACAGGCTCTTGTGGCGCCTGCCCCTTGCCGCAAGCGGTCAAAGCGAGCGCTATTAAAAACACGATTGAAAAGCGTCGCGAAAGCAGATTTTGATACAACATAAAGTATTGACTTTATTAATGACTAGTTGGTTAGTAATGTAGCTGATCTCAATTCACCTTGCGTTAACAAGGGCGAGCGACAATCTATCCCCTTATGTCAAGCATCGACCACTACGAAAACTTCCCCGTCGCATCTTGGCTATGCCCTGCACCTTTGCGTCCCGCCGTCGCAGCGCTGTACCACTTTGCCCGCACGGCCGATGATTTGGCCGATGAAGGGAACGACCCCGCACACCACCGCCTCGATGCTTTGGGCGAATACCGCGCAGACTTGCAAAACTGCCTTGACAACTCAGGAGCAACGAGTGTTCGCTGGCCAAAAGTATTTGGCGCGCTGCAACTCGCCATAGCGCAATACCAATTACCAGCTCAACCACTGTTCGATTTGCTCGATGCGTTTGAGCAAGACGTGGTTTACACCAGCGTGGGCCAAGGCTATCGCAACCATGCCGAGCTGCTGGACTACTGCCGCCGCTCCGCCAGCCCCGTGGGCCGCTTGATGCTGCATTTGTATGGCGTGGCTGATGCAACGTCGCTTGCGCAAAGCGATGCCATTTGCACCGCCTTGCAGCTCATCAATTTTTGGCAAGACCGGGCTGAAGACTTGCGCCGTGGCCGCGACTACTTACCCCAAGGCCACACACTTGCGCAAGAGCTGCGCTTTGCACGCAAGCTGATGATGCAAGGCGCTCCACTGGCGCGACGCGTCAAAGGACGCGCTGGCTGGGAACTGCGTGCGATGGTGCAAGGCGGCTTGCGCATCTTGGACAAATTAGATGCACGAGATGAAACCGCCGACCACAGGCAACTCGCACGGCCCACGCTGAAAAAATCAGACTTTGTTCGCATGGCATGGCGCTGCATTCGCATGTGAATCGGGCACCTAAGCCAACACCCTCGTGTCCGATAATCAGGCATACATGACACCTCAAGACTACGTTCAGCAAAAAGCGTCTGCCTCGGGCAGCAGTTTTTATTACGCCTTCCTCTTTTTACCGCCACAGCGCCGCGCGGCCATCACTGCGTTTTACGCCTTTTGCCGTGAGGTGGACGATGTGGTGGACGAGGTCACCGACCCAGGCGTGGCCGCCACCAAACTGGCCTGGTGGCACAACGAAGTCCACCAAGCTTTTGCCGGCAAGCCCAACCATCCCGTCACACAAGCGCTGATGCCTTTGGTGGCCGAGTTCGGCATTGAAGAAGCGTCTTTGCAATCGGTGATTGAGGGATGCGAGATGGACCTGACGCAAACCCGCTACCTCGACTACCCCAACCTCACCCGCTATTGCCATTTGGTGGCGGGCGTGGTGGGCGAAGTGTCGGCCAAGATTTTTGGCCAAACCGAGGCAAGCACCACCGGGTATGCCCACAAACTGGGCCAAGCGTTTCAGCTCACCAACATCATTCGCGATGTGGGCGAAGATGCTTTGCGTGGTCGCATTTACTTGCCCGTGAATGAGCTACAGCAATTTGATGTGAAGGCCCACGAAATTTTGAACCGCTTGGACTCTGACCGTTTTCAAGCGCTCATGCAGTTCCAAGCTGCGCGTGCACATGCTTTGTATGACGAAGCCTTGGCTCTGCTGCCTGCCAACGACTGGAAACACCAAAAGCCAGGCTTGATGATGGCCAGCATTTACCGCACCTTGCTGCGTGAAATAGAGGCTAAAAAGTTCCCTGTGCTCAGCCAACGCGTGGCACTCACCCCGCTGCACAAACTCTGGCTCGCTTGGAAGATGCAAGCGCTAGGTCGCTTCTAAGCTTCACGAACAGAGGCATGAAACAACTGACCATCGTGGGCGCAGGCTGGGCGGGTTTGGCTGCCGCCGTAGCTGCTACCCAAGCGGGCTGGCGTGTGCAGTTGTATGAAGCTGCCCACATCGCCGGAGGCCGCGCACGCAGCTTGCCACAAAGCTTTGCGGGCAAGCCTTTAGACAATGGCCAGCACATTTTGATTGGCGCTTACCGCGACACATTGACGCTCATGCGCACCGTGGGTTTGAACCCAGAGGTGCTGCTGCAACGCATCCCCCTCGATTTACGTTTCGCAAATGGCCAAGGCTTGAGCCTGCCGAATTGGCCCTCACCACTTAATCTGTTGGCAGGATTAAGCCGCGCACAAGGCTGGACCTTGAAAGACAAAGTCAGCCTCACCCTAGCTGCATGGGGTTGGCAACGCGCTGAGTTTGAATGCGACATGACTTGGACTGTGGCGCAGCTGTGCGATGCCTCAGGTCTGAGCCGCCGTGTGATGAACGAACTCATCGAACCTTTATGCCTGTCTGCACTCAACACACCTTTGCAGGATGCAAGTGCTGCGGTATTTTTGCGCGTCCTGCACGACGCGTTGCTGGGTGGCGCGGGAAGCTCTGACCTGCTGGTGCCTCGCGTGGATTTGGGTGCACTGCTACCTGAGGCGTGTTTGCAATGGCTGTGGGCAAATGGCGCAGAGATTCATTTAGGCACGCGGACCACTACCGCGCAGCTGAAAGCAATGCATCAAGACGCCACACCAGATAACGCCGTGCTGCTCGCTTGCCCACCTTGGGAAGCGGCACGTCTCACAGCTGACATTGCACCCGTGTGGTCCACCCTCTGTGCCGAGCTGCCCTTCACAGCCATAGCCACGGTGTACTTGCATTGCAAAGATGACTTGTTCAAAGGCCTGACTCGCCCCATGGTGGCCTTGCACAGCGACGCAAAATCGCCCGCTCAATTTGTGTTTGACAAAGGCGCGTTGTCTACACAGCACGGTCTGCTGGCTGCTGTGGTCAGCGCATGCACCGCTGAGCGCGATGACGTGACCGAACAAGTACACGCCCAAGTCTGCGAGCAGCTTGAACTGTTGAACGTTGAGGTGGTGCAAACCATCGTCGAAAAACGCGCCACCCTTGCTTGCACACCCATGCTCGACAGACCTGCATCTTTTGTAGCAGATGGCCTATGGGCCTGCGGCGACTACATCCGTGGACCCTACCCGTCCACCCTTGAAGGGGCTGTGCGCTCAGGCCAGCAAGTGATCACACAACTCAGCCAAGTGACGCACCGTTAAAGGCTGTGCGACGTCATATGTCCACTCTTGGGCTTGTGTATTGACCCACGCGGTTTGCATGCCGGCATTCATGGCGCCAATTACATCGGTGTGCGCGTCGTCGCCCAAATGCAAAACCGCATCGGCAGACACATTCAACTGCGCTGCAGCCGCATGAAAAATACGCACATCAGGCTTGGCCACGCCAAATTGGCGAGCACTCAACGAGGCTTTGAAATACGGACCAGCTGCCGTACGAAATACATCGGCATTGCCATTTGACAGACCCACGAGCGGGTAACGCGCTGCCAAACGTTCAAGCGCTTGCTGCACACCGTCATACAAGGTGACGTTTTGGCGCGCTGCGAAAAACACCTCAAACGCTTCATCGGCCAAATGCGGCGAGTTGCCCGCACGCAGCAAACTCTGACGGATGGACTCGTGGCGTAAAAAACTCAGGTCATGCGCTTTGTCAGCATGGCGCTGATTTACTTCGGCACGGATGCGTTTTTTCTGCTCGCCGTCACTGCACAGCAATGCCGTTTGCGGGGCATGCAGACTAAGCCAATCTTGTAAAACTACCTCCGCTTGGGCGATGGTGGGCCAGACAGGCCACAAAGTGTCGTCAAGATCTAATGTTATGGCTTGGATTTTGGAAAGGTTCAGCATGCTGAGCGAGAATATCGCACATGTTTAAACCTGCCTTCAATCCCGAACCGCCCTTTGCCCACGGGCAAACTCCACGCACGGCTGTGTTGCTGTGCAACTTAGGCACACCCGACGCGCCCACAGCCCCTGCTGTGCGCCGCTACCTTGCCGAGTTTTTGGGTGACCACCGTGTGGTCGAAATTCCACGTTTGGTGTGGATGGCCATCTTGCACGGCATCATCTTGCGGGTGCGCCCTTCCAAGTCGGCGGCAAAGTACGCCACCATTTGGACCGATGAAGGCTCACCACTAAAAATATGGACGAGCAAACAAGCATTGGCGTTGCAAGAAGCTTTCAATGCAAAGGGTGAAGCTGTGACCGTGCGCTATGCCATGCGTTATGGCAACCCGTCGATGCCCAGCCAATTGGATGCCCTGAAAGCCGAAGGCTTCACGCGCGTATTGATACTGCCCGCCTACCCCCAATACTCAGGCACCACCACGGCCAGCGTGTTTGATGCCGTTTACCAATGGGGCTTACGCAGCCGTGTATTGCCAGAGTTTCGCTTCATCAACCACTACCACGACCATCCTGCCTACATTCAAGCGTTGGCCGAGCGCGTGCGCTCGCACTGGGCTGAGCACGGCCAGCCTGAGCGTTTGGTGATGAGCTTTCATGGCGTGCCGGAACGCACACTGCACTTGGGCGACCCCTACCACTGCGAGTGCTATAAAACTGCGCGCTTGCTTGGTGAAGCTTTGGGCCTCAGCAAAGCGCAATATATGGTGACATTCCAATCTCGCTTTGGCAAAGCCAAGTGGCTTGAGCCCTACACCGAGCCCACCCTCATCGCTTTGGCGCAGCAGGGCGTGAAGCGGGTCGATTTGATTTGTCCTGGTTTCACCAGCGATTGCCTAGAAACCTTGGAAGAAATTTCGCAAGAAGCGCAAGAGGCTTATTTGCACGCAGGTGGTGAAACATTCCATTACATCCCTTGCTTGAACGACAGTGCCAAGTGGGTGGCAGGCATGCATGAACTTTGCCAGTCACACATGGGGGGCTGGCCTATGCATGCAGCCGACCAGCAGCAACTTGCCCAAAGTCGAGCTGAAGCCTTGGCGTTAAACGCAAAAAACTAAAAAACAAAAGCCGCTTACTAGCGGCTTTTTAAATTGAGTAACTGAGACAGTTGGCTTAAGGCATTTCGCTCAGGGCGCTTTGCTCGCGCTAGACGAGGCTGGTGTTGCCATGCTGGAGCCAGAGGGACGCCACATCGCTGCGGCTGCACCGCTGGCCACTGGAACGGCAGTGGCAGTGGCAGATGCTGGCACAGTCACAACCTCGGCTGAGGATGCAGAAAGATCAGCAGCGCTGGCAGGGTCTGCCACATCGGTGGGCAAAGTTTGCAGGGGTGGTGCAGCTTCAACGACTGGCACGTCTTGGGGCTGCATATAAGCGGCAACAGCCAATGCAGCAACAAACAAAGCAGCAATCACCCATAGCGAGGCCTTTGATTTAGGCACTTCAACAGCAGGTGCGGGTACAACAGGTGCATCTGTCACGGCAGAGTCAGCCTCAGCCGGAGCATCCTCTGGTGCAACAGACTGTGCCTCAATCAACGGACTGTCGGAAGAAGCCGCCTCTACTTCGATAGCTGCCATTTCAACATCAGCAGTTTCTGGCTCAGGTGTAGATTCAATTTCTTGAGCAAATATCTCTTCGGGGGACAAACCCAACAAGGCGCCTACTTTTTTTGCAGAGGTCGCTTTCACAGCAACGCTGTAAAAGCAACTGATACCGCCTTCTTCAAGCTGTCGAATTTGCTTCACAGACATACAAGCACGCGTGGCCATGTCGTTCAGCGCCCAACCGCGAGCTTCGCGACGCAGGCGCAACAACTCGCCATTGATAAAGATGTCGTCTTGGCTCATTGGCAAACGATGCTTGCTTTAGTCGTAAAAACTTACTTGACCAACAGGAGTTCGCCCTTGATAGAAGCACCTTTTTGGACAGACAAGGTTTGGTAAACCACATGACCATCCACTGACGCTGAAGATGTCACGATCAACTCGTTGCATGTCGCAGTGCCTGAGAACTTACCCTTGATGTGCAAGCTGGTGCAAGTAACCACGCCTTCAACTTGACCGCGAGCACCAATGGTGAGCTCATCAACTTGAATTTGGCCATTCAAAGCGCCTTCGACGTGGATCGCACCTTTGGCTGCAATTTCGCCACGGAAAGAAAAACCCTCGCTCAAGATAGAAGGTTTTGTAGCGGCTGTAGTGATCATGTCCATCATGCTGTTTCGCTGAGTTGGTGTTGGTGTAGGTGTGGGGGCAACGGACACGGGTTGAGCCGCGATCTCATTCAGTTCAACTTCTTCCTCTGCGCCCATGTCTTCGATGTCAGACGAAGTGTCGCCAACTTGAGGTTGATTAACGTTGTTGGTTTTGGATTTGTTGAACATATTGTGCCGTCCGTATAACTTTTTGTGGGTTGACTGGGTATCCACCAATCAAAATTTCCAAATGCAGGTGCTTACCTGTTGACGAAGAACCTGTGCTTCCAATGTTGCCCAACACAGATTCGTTAGTGACCTTATCACCCAACTTCACTTCAATGTTTGCCAAATGTGCATAAAGAGACTCTACGCCATTGGTATGGCGAATCACCACCGTGTTGCCGTATTGCGTATGAAACTGCGCCAACACGACCACACCAGGCTTCACAGGATGAACTTTCTCATCACCCGTTTGACTCAGCATGTCCAAACCCGTATGAAAGTGTGTTTGGCCAGAGATGGGATGACGGCGAACGCCGAAGTCGGAAGTCACACTGTAGTTGGGTATCGGCATTACGCTAGGCAGCGCATACAAAACTTCGCGCAGGCCGCGGTTGGTCGACAACTCATCAGCAACTTTGCCACGCAGCAAAGGATTGCTTTTGACATCGTCCTCTAAGTTAAAACCACCGTTAGCCGCATTTTGTTGAATGATTTTGACGATCTTTTCAGTCAAGCCTGAGGATTCAAGCTGCGACTTCATTGTCACGTTCTCTTGCGAAACAGCCACCATGGAGGTATCGACAAAGCGTCGAATACTCATATCACGGTCACGAATTGTTTGAGCCAAAGCGACCATTTGTTCATCACTCATGCTTAGCTGATCACCGCCCTCTACATCGGAGGCGCTGCTCAACAAAGCTCGGTAGACCTCTTCGTGAGAACGCTCAAGCTTTGAACGACTCAACATCAAGCTGATACTTGTTGCCAGCAAAACGCAGATCGCCACCAGCATCGCACCTGTAGCCAAAATACCGCCACGCACCAAAATGCGTTGCACCCGCGCGCTGATATTGAGGTAGTGAAGATCGCCGTTTTGCTCAAGAATGACTCGCGCATCGTCGTACTGACGTGTCCACCCACTGGAAACAAGCCCAGGCAGTTGACGAACAGCAGACAAGACGCGTGGCAACATGGCTTTGTGAGGCAATTAAGCTGCGGAAGTACCGCCCATGTTCACGACTGGGCCATTGGCGTCTTGGCTCAATGTGCCCTCAATTTCGCCGCCTTTTTCAATCTCGATTTCAGAGTATTGAACTTTGCCGGCAATCTTGCCAGTTGAGCGAACGATCAGGCTCTTTTCAGAAATGATGGTGTTGTGGAGCTGACCACGCACATCGATCACCTTGGCAGAAACGCGTCCAGTAATCTTGCCAGTTGGGCCGATCAACACCTCTTCTGCAGTTAAATCACCCTCAATAACGCCATTAATAATAGCTTTTGATGGAACTGTGAACGTACCTTTGACGACAACGCCGTCACCGATGACAACACTTTCGAGCGAATCAGATTGATTAGACATATGGACTCCTTCTCTAAATTTTAACAAACAAACTATCAAAAACTACATTTCTAGCTTTTTTATGTTGTTTATTTGTAGAAAAAAATCATTTAATGCAACCACTTAGCGTATTTTTTGAATGTGCTTCCTAACACTATCACTGAAAAGCGCCTCATGCTTTAGATACCATAGAGGAACCCTTTCACATATGCATCATGAACAAGAAATACATCATGGCGGGAGTCATTGGTTGGCCCATTGCGCATTCTCGCTCCCCTGCAATTCATAACCATTGGATCCAACAATACAACCTGTGTGGCGCCTATGGACAATTCCCTGTTGAGATAAACAACTTAGAAATGGCAATCCAAGGCCTAAAGGCCTTAGGACTTGCGGGTTGCAACATCACAATTCCACACAAAGTTGCTGCCATGCGCCACATGGACTGGATCGATCCCCTTGCGCAACGAATGGGGGCTATTAACACCATCGTGGTGCAAGCTGACGGCGCGTTACATGGATTTAACAATGATGGATTTGGTTACATCCAAAGTTTGCATGAAGCCCAACCATCTTGGCAGGCTAACGCCGGGCCAGTTGTGATTCTTGGCGCAGGCGGTGCAGCGCGGGCCATCGTTGTCAGCTTGCTGGACGCTGGAGCCGAAGAAATCCGAATACTCAACAGAACAAGAGACAAAGCCGAAGCGCTGGCACAAGAGTTTGGCTCCCGAATCACCACATATGAATGGCGGGAACGTCATGAGGCACTGAGTGGCTGCGCTCTATTGGTCAATACAACGAGCTTAGGCATGCACGGTCAAGAAGCACTTGAAATCAACTTGGCGCAATTGCCGACGTCAGCACTTGTATCCGACGCCATTTATGTTCCGCTTGAAACACCGCTGTTGGCCCAGGCTCGCAAACGCGGGAATTCGACCGTCAATGGACTTGGCATGCTGCTACATCAAGCGCGCCCTGCTTTCCATGCCTGGTTTGGTGTGATGCCAGAAGTCACTCCCGAACTGCGACAAACAATCATCGCCACACTCTAGCCTCAAAATATGTACATTGGATTATTGGAAGACGAGCCACAGTTGGCGCAATATGTGTGCGAAATTCTTGAAAAAGCGGGTCATACAACCAGCGTTTTCAACAATGGGGCGGACATGGTGAAAGCCATTGGACGCGACACAATTGACCTTTTTGTGCTGGACTGGCGAGTACCGCGCCTGTCGGGATTTGAGGTGCTGAAGCACATTCGCCAAGTGCGCGGACTCAAAGAACCCGTCTTATTTCTAACCAGTAAAACAGATGAGCAAGACATCACAGAGGCACTCAATGCAGGCGCTGATGATTACTGCACGAAGCCCGTTCGCCCACAAGAATTTTTAGCGCGAATTGCTGCACTGTTGCGCAGAACCTATCCAGACCGAAACGACCAAGACACAACCCGAAACTTGTTGGGCTACACATTCAACAAGCTCGATAACTCTGTCAAATTTGCGACGACAGAGGTCAATTTGTCTGAGAAAGAATTCAAGCTCGCTTTGTTTCTTTTTGAAAATCACGAACGCGCAGTTTCGAGAGATCGACTCATGCAAGAGGTTTGGGGCGGAGAAGGTGATGCACTCTCACGCTCATTGGATGTTCACGTATCTTGGCTACGCAAAAAACTAGACTTAGCTGCGACATCAAAAAACTTGAGGCTTAAACCCATTTACGGCTTTGGGTACCGGCTCATGGCTGTTGGAGAACACAACGATGCGTAAGACTTGGGGGCTTTTATTCACCATGCTGCTCAGCGGCACAAGCTTTGCACAACTCAATGACAACAAGCCTGAAGACGCCCTTATTGTTTACAAAATTCAAGCAGGCGACACGCTGAGTCAATTATCTAGAAAATATCTAAAACAACCAACTGATCTTCAAGCGATTCGTCATCTAAACCATCTGCGTAGTATTGATGTTTTACCAACGGGCGACTTTCTCAAAATACCGCGCCTATCCGTAAAACAAAGGCCATCTCAGGCAACCATCATCAGCCTGTCATGCGCAAGAACAATAGCTGCAGGTACGCCTCCCCAGCCCATGTCAGTGGGTAGCGTGTTAACGGAGGGTGCCATCATTGACATTCCAGCCGAATGCCACATCGCTATGCTGCTAGAAGACGGCTCTGTGATTCGACTTCCTTCAAGTGCAGCCATGAAAATCGCGACCCTGAGAAAAAACGCGCTTGAATCAAGTCCTGAAGTTCGACTGGATTTAGTCAAAGGAAGAGTCGAACTCGAAGTCTATAAAAGGCGCGCACAAGCCACGCCCTTCGAAGTTCGCACCCCACTGTCCATGACAGGCGTTAGAGGAACTGAATTCCGGGTTGGCTACGACCCAACGGAGCAAGCAGGACAGGTCGAAGTCTTAGGTGGCGTTGTACAGGCAATGGGCATGAGCGACACCAAATCTAGCGCTGTTAAAAAAGGACAAGGCGTGCCGTTCGACAGTTCTGGTAAGGCGTTGCCAATTGAGCAACTGTTATCTGCGCCTGCCTTTGAACAAGCAGAACCTGCCAACAGCACCCTCGCCGCTTACAACATCAAATTAATCGGTAACTCGCAAGCCAAACACTACGCGGCAATCAGCGCAAAAAGTGCCAATTTTTTGGGGTCGCATGAATCTCAGATCATGCGCACACCAGAAATAACGACATCCAATCTAACCTCATCTGTCACCTTTTATCAATTTACGGCGGTCTCAAAAGCTGGTCTTGTTGGAGAGCCGCGCCAATATGGTTTTTGTACGAGTCAACCAGAAGTCAAAGCAGGCCGATGCAGCGCCGTTTTTGATGCCCCAATGAGTGAAAACGTCATGATTAAATTTTCACTGATTCGGCACTCGCAAGGGGGCATCCAAGAGTTGGTATCAACACAAAAACTGCAAGCACGAAATGGGCAATTCACCATCGATGGACTACCTTCAGGCCAGTACAAATGGGACATGAGTTATGGCACTTCGCAGCCTAGCGCCAACTCGACGATCACCAAGCAATCGGGCTCGTTTGACTTAATTGCGCTCACAGCAGTTACGCCTTGAATAACCACACCCAACGAAAGCAACGGTTACGTCGTGAATGGCTGGTAACGACTGCCGTCGCCCTCTCTCTTCTGGCACTGCTAACCTTTGCAGACTTAGCGCGCCCAGTTGGGAATGTTCTGTACGACCACCTGATGCGTTGGCAAGGATTTCAAGCAACGCAAAATATTGTGATCGTCGCCATTGATGACCGATCCATCCAAGAACTTGGCGGATGGCCCATTCGACGCCATCGATACAGCCAACTCCTTGAACAACTGAATGAGGCCTGCTGCCGCCCAAAAGTGATCGGATTTGATTTACTGTTCTTTGATCCGACAGAAGATGATGCAACGCTGGCGCGTCAATTGAAGCAACAAAAAAGCGTGCTGCCGCTGGCTTTTAAGGTTCAAGAAGACGATCCAACCTTGCTAGAAGCCACGCCCCCCGTGGCACCTATCTCTGAAGCAGCCACACTGGCACACATCAATCTTTCTTTCGACACAGATGGCGTGATACGTGGCTTTCGCACCCACGAGCAAGGCTGGCCGCATTTTGCACTCGCTATGCAGGATTCGAACGAGCAATCTGGTGTCTTCACCGGCGAAGACAAAAACTATCGCCGTTTTCGCATGGTTGATCCGCGGGTGGGGTTTCCCGTGGTTTCACTTGCCGACGCAATCAATAGCAGTGCCACTCGGACGCTATTAAAAGACAAATACGTTTTGGTGGGTGTGACAGCACCTAGCCTAGGAGATCGATACCCAACGCTTTACTCTGGTAGAAACAGTGCGAGCACACCAGGCGTCGCTATTTTGGCCAGCGCATTGAATGCCTCTTTGAATAACGCATTAATCAATGAGGCACCTCCTTGGGTCATATTTGCAGCAACGCTGATGCCGTTGCTGATCATGCTCAATAGCTTGCTAAGACTATCCCCAAGATATGTATTACTACTTGCTGTCGCCATGATGCTTGGCGGCATTCTTGCCAGTTACGGTTTGCTGATGTTTTGGGACTATTGGATAGATCCAATTCCATTTCTCATCATTGCCATCGTGCTTCAACCACTTTGGGCCTGGCGAAGATTAGAAGCCATTGTTCACTTCGTACAAGACAAAGCTGCTGACTTGCAACAATTTCAACCAAGCAATCGCGCAGCACAACATGTGAAGCCGTCACGCGAAGTGGTTTTGCAATATGCAAACATCCTTGATCATGCAGTTGCAACGGCACGATCTGAGCTAGATTTTTTATCTGTCATCGTGGATGAGATGCCTGACTCTGTGTTGATATACGACGCACAAGATCAGCTTTTACTTTGCAACCAAAAAATAAGGCAACTTTTCACGGCACACGCCTTCCAAGTAGGCAGCGGCTTGGCAGAGTTTGCAAAGCATCTGAACATCCCCGTCACACATCTAGAAAAAATAGATGCAAGCGCTTCGACTCAAAGCGTATTGCAACTCAACACAAGCATGGGCCGACGTGACTTCATACTCAAAGCTACAAAACTCAACTCCCCTAACGAAAGCAACATTCGGTTGATTATCTTGATGGATATCTCTGAGTTAAGACAATCACAAACACAACGCGACCGTGCATTGCAATTTTTATCGCATGACATGCGTACACCGATCGCATCTATTTTGTCGCTCACAAACCGAGCCATGAATGCGGCTGATGACGTTGAGAAAAAAATCACGCATCATGCGAGAGCCTTGCTCAATATGATGGATGACTTCATCCTCACCATCTCAGCTGAAGCGTCCCAATATACGGTTCAGCAAGTGCTTCTGGACAATCTAATCAATGACACATTAGAAGAAGTTGCAGACTTAGCTAAAGCCAAAGACATTACGCTCCAAGACCACAGCGATGCATCAACCGTCTTTGTGACGGCCAACACACGACTGTTAGTGCGTGCATTGATCAACCTAGTCTTTAATGCCGTTAAATTTTCCGCGCCCCAAACTAGCATCAAAATAAAAACCACTTGCAGCGAGCGCACTGAAAAAGACTCTGCACGAGTTGCTATCTCCATATCCAATCAAGTGGCAGATGCGCAAAACTCTTCACACCTCATACCATCGATGCCAGGCTTTGGTTTGGGCCTAGACTTTGTGGACAACGTGATTCAAAAACACCATGGCACCATCGAACGCACAATTCCAACACATGGGATTGCAACGGTCACGATCACACTGCCCTGCGAGATCACAAACTCATCTGAATGACCCTGTGCAGAGATTTGTCAAGTTCAATTAAAATAAAATAGCTTTTTAGTACTCATATTTTTCCTCTAAATGTAAAATCGGAGGGTATGAAAAGTGATGCAAAACTCCCCTCTTGCATGAATGGCGGCCTGCAAAGTTGTGGGGCCGTACTTCTAAAACACATCGTTTCAGCGGGCGTACTTGTCTTTGCAGCCTTAACTCAAGCTGCTTCAGACAAGCCTTGGCACCTAGGCAGCCTGCAGCCCAAGAACGCAGCACCAGCAGCCATCAATACGACTCATATCAAACCTGGCGCGCATCGAATCGTCGTTGCAGTCATTGACAGTGGTGTCATCGCCAGCCACCCCAGTTTGAATGGCCAGCTGCTCCCTGGATATGACATGCTTTCGGCCCCTAACAATCTTCGAGGTGGTCGATCAACAGACTTTTCACCAGACCCGCGCGATTCTCGATGCAGCCAACGCCTCGTTTCAGGTGCGTTCAGAACGCACGGTACAGAAGTTGCCAGTCTCATTGCCGCGAACGGCGTAGATGGCGTTTATGGCGTGAATCCTTCAGCTCGCGTTTTACCTGTCAGACTGTTTGGCGCGTGCAGCATGACGCGCACAGACCTACTCGATTCAATTGCATGGGCAGCCGGATTTCCTGTCGCAGGCGTTCCCGATAACCCATACCCAGCCAACATCATCAACATGAGCATTGCCGGAGGCTTGTCTGTTTGTAGCGCTGATTTGCAACGACTACTCAACCGTGTGATTGAAAAGAACATCTTCATCGTTGCAGCAGCAGGAAACAACTTCCACAAACCGCTACCAGAACCGGCCAACTGCAACGGCGTTTTTTCAGTAGGTGCACTTGATGCAGAAAACAACATCGAAATTTATTCAGCCTTAGATCCACGCATAAGTCTGTACGCACCTGGAGGTGGCAAACGACTTTCAGTAGATGCGCACTGGGCAGTCAACAAACTCATGGTGGCTACCTACGATTTAGATTTTCTAGGCAATGAACGTGCAGCCGCAATCGAACGAGGTGTTGGAACAAGCTATGCGGCGCCTATCGTTGCAGGCTTCATATCTTTATGGTTATCGCACCATCCAAACAAACAACCCGCTGATTTATCAAAGGAACTACCCAACTTTTTGCGACAAGTTCCCTCATCAGACAAGTGTGCTGACTGCTTCCCAAAAGGACTGACCGCCAACTCTGGGGTAGCTAAACCATGAGATGGTTCTTGATTTGTACCCTCACCTTCAGTTTTACGGCCTGGGCAGATCCCGTATGGCATTGCTCACGAAATAAACAAAGAGCTGAAGACGTATCCTCATCGCGCCACCTGCAAGAAAGCGAGTTCTTTATCGCATCCTTCAACTCATCAGCCGATGTGATTGGTGTATCCGTAAGCGATTTGATTGATATTTATTCGGGTATTCCAGTTCGTATCGGTGGTCTGCCTTTATCGTCCTGCTTCATGCCTAGTCATCAGGGTCTGACTTCAGATGCGTTGGCATCGCTCGGGCTTCAAACCTCGGCAATTCAAGCGCTGGCGCGAAAGAGCTCAATCGTTCAGAACAATTTGCACTTTGTTGTCACTGAGCAGCAGATGATCGGTTGTATTGCGCAGCATTTTCCAGCTGTTGGCTATTTAGACGAAGCTATCCATACCGATGAGGTCCAACCTTGTTTCTAAAGCGGCGATCTTCCTAATTCACACGATCGAAAAACCGAGAGAGTCTTGGGAATTGGTCTTGCCATTCATCGGTTGCACTAAGCTTGCAGACACACCGAATGGGCGTGATGCCAAAAAAGACTCAAAGTTACTGGCTGTTAGCGGGGAGTAAAAGAAAGTCCCCTGCCCCAAGACGCAACCCATACGCTGCAAAAGATGACACTGATCGCCAAACTCAACACCATCTGCCATGACTTGGACATCATGCACAGCTGCATGCTTGATTAATGTCTCAACCAAATCTGAAATTGGCGCATCGAACAACATACCTTTGATCAGCTTATGACTAAGTTTTACTTTATCAATTGGCAACACCTCTAACAAATCAAGCGAACTTTTCAATAAGCCAAAATTATCGACCGTTACGCTTAAGCCCAGGGCTGCGAAGTTCTGAACACATGACTGCGCACGCCGTGGTTCACGAGACATCACAGACTCATCAACCTCTAACTCAAGCAGTTGATAAGGATATTGGGTAGCTTCACAAACAGTGCGTATTTTTTGGGCGAAAGCAGGATTGCTAAATTGCGCTGCACTGATATTGAGGGTCAAAATCAAAGGACCATATCGATCTTGCCAAGCTGCAGCCTGCATGCATGCCATGGTCAAAAACCAGTCATCAAATGGCAAACAAATGCCACTGCTTTCAGCCAATGTCACAAAATTAGAAGGCGAAACGTGGAGCGTTTGACCTGAAGGATGGCGCCAGCAAACCACGGCCTCAATACCAAACAGATTTGAATCGCTCATGCGCTGAATTGGCTGATACTCAAGGCTGATGCCAGCATCCTCCATGGCTGAACTCACTGCATGCTTCATATCAAATGAGTCACTGCCTTGATCAGAACCATCATGGCTTTTTAAGATCTCGAAACGCAATTTAACTCGATACTGCTTGATAAAAACATAAATGATGCTGGGCACAATCAACAAAACCCCTAACCAAATCATGATGCGTAAGTACGTTGGCCACAAGTTCAAAGCAATGTGTAAATTGGCAACGATTAAGGTATCAAAGGTAATTGGAGCTGTCAGATAGACCTGATTTGAGTCATTCTCTGCTGATGCCAACTTGAATGAAGCGCCCATCAAGTCGTGCGCTGAGCCGGCTCGTGCATAACTTGCAATCGGCTCGCCTTGAGCACTCACTAAATCGACCGTCTGAATGTTTGGATAGCCTGCTAAAGCTTTGATGATGGTTTCGACCTGCTGGGTGTCATTGACCAACAATGCCGGCAATACACTTTGCGCGACAGAATGAACGAGCCGCTCATTGCCTTTGATAACGACATGACGTACAGCACCGAACACAAGCAATGAAATCAATACTAAAGAACCAATTAAAGTAGTAGCGATGACTGCTAATCTAATAAAACTTTTATTCATAAAACTCTCCAAACCAATCGATTTCGAAGAATTTTAGAAGTAGATTTACAAGAATAATAATAAATCTTGTTAAGTCATAACGACTTTAAATAATACTTTAAAACTATTAAATAACACAAATTCAAGCGTCAAGAGATCAAAGCGCTTGATTTTGACATCAACGAGAAGTCACAGGTGCCATTGCTAAGCCCTTTGGCATGCAATCAGGGCATTTATCGGTCCGGTTAACAGGTCGTGTGAATTTAGGCAGCTCACCCAGGAATTCTGCAGGCGTCATATCCGCACGCGTTGACAGCAGCAATGACAAGAAGCCCGACACCAATGGCGCTGCATAACTTGTCCCAACACCGCGCGCAGCACCCATGGGGGTCTCATCGCCTTTGAAATCCACATCAAACGAAGCCACTTTAAGCTTGTTTGCGTGCCAGGGCGCACTTCCGCTTAAGTTCTTGCCGCCACCCGGGGCATAAATCACTGTGCGTGTATCCAAGGCTGAGTAGTTCTCAATGTTGTTCTCGGCATCGATGGCTCCCACAGAGATGACGCCGTCACAATTTGATGGTTCTACTAACTTTTTGCCGAATGTATTTCCAACAGCAGCGACCACAAAAATGTTCTTTTTGGTCAAACGATCTACCAAAGCTTGTAAATCTGGTCCGCACACACGTTTACCGCCTGAAAAACTCAAATTAATGATGCGAGCTGGATGAGGATTAGCCGGCACGTCAGCTACACGCAAACCACCGGCCCAAGCCATGGCATCTAACAAATCGGCTCGCGTCATGGGGCAAGAACCAAACAGACGAATGGGCAAAATTTTGGCATTGGGGTTAACACCTCGAACGCCATCTTTGCCGTTACCCGCGATCAAACTCGACACTTCAGTGCCATGCGTGCGAAAGATGGCGGAAGTCACGCGGTCACCACATGTGGCATCACGGACATCGGGTGAAAAATCGGCTGAGCGTTTACCACGCAAATTCATCGGCGCAGACAACATGTCGAAGCCGGGCAGCAAACGGCCCTCTAAACTTGGATGGCTTGCCAGTACGCCACTGTCAATCACAGCCACCACCACCTCATGCGGTCCAGGCTTAACCGATGCGGTATTGATCGCAGATGGGGCAACTTCAGCAGAAGGATTCAATGCACCCAGGTGCCAAGGCAACTCTTGCGCAGTCGCGGCACATGATGTAGCAAGCAGCACCAAAATTGACAGACATTGACGCGTAAAAAGCGACGAAGAAACCACTGAAATTGACCTTATCTAACAACATCCAGAAAAATTGCTTTTGCTGAACGAATGTTAGTTTTATCAATTTAAAACTGCAATTCCACCAATATGATTACTTTCATCAACCCCTGTTGCCATTTGACACATCGCGTGATTTGACGTGAATCATTTAGGTTTTGAATTTGTTAATTTTTAAGATTTGCACTTCCAAAAAAAGTAATCACTTTTTGAGTGCAAAATTCACTGCATGAGAAAGCTACCTAACATTCAGTTAAGTCAGTCTGTGCCCTTTGCGCTGGCAATAGTGGCAGTTGGTTTTTGCTTGATGCAAACCGACGATTGGAAGAATATTGGCGCGATTGTGTTTTCGCTTGGTTTGTTACCAATTGCCGTCTTGATTTCAAGAACCAGTGGCAATCCTCCTTATCTGTAAATACCTATTAGCTTATGAACTCAAACCCAACTCAACAATGGCTCGAGACATGATGCTTTGAGCATCCACCTGAAAAAACGAACGCAACACAACACGGGTATCACTGCGGCCAAAACCATCTGTACCAAGCGTACGGTAAGCGCGATCTGCGGGTAAATAAGCACGAATGCTTTCAGGCAAAGCACGCACATAATCACTGGCAGCCAAGATGGGACCAGCACTACCCCTGAGCAGTTGAGCCAAGTAAGGTTTGGAATCTTCGCCTTCGTTCTCGATACCATCTCGGGCCAATTGGCTCCAACTTGTAATGCTGTAAACATCAACGCCTATGCCACTCTCAGCTAATTTTTGAGCCGCTTGGATCACTTCAGTGAAGATAGCTCCAGAGCCAAGCAAGGTAACACGCTGAGCATCCTTGGGGCCATAGCTGCCATAGTGGTAGCCCCCGCGCAACACCCCCTCAGCAGCACCTTCTGGCAAATCTGGATTTGCATAGTTTTCGTTCATGAGCGTGACGTAATAGAAAACGTCTTTTTGCTCAATCAACATCTCTCGCATTCCCGCATCAACAATCACTGCGAGTTCACCTGCAAAAGCAGGATCGTAGGCCTTGCAATTTGGGATCGTTGCTGCCACCAAATGGCTGCTTCCGTCTTGATGTTGAAGACCCTCGCCGGCTAAGGTCGTACGACCTGAAGTGGCACCCAGCAGAAAACCTCTTGCACGCTGATCAGCAGCCGCCCAAATTGCATCGCCCACACGTTGAAATCCAAACATGGAATAGTAAATATAGAACGGCAGCATAGCTAAGCCGTGAACGCTGTAGCTTGTGGCAGCAGCAGTCCAACTGGCAATAGCGCCGGCTTCACTGATACCTTCCTCCAAAATTTGTCCCTCTAAGGCTTCTCTATACGAGAGGACAGAACCAATGTCCTCAGGCGCATAACGTTGTCCAACGCTGCTGTAAATGCCAACCTGTTTAAATAAATTGGCCATGCCAAATGTACGTGCCTCGTCTGCGACGATAGGCACAATGCGTGGACCCAAGGTTGGATCTTTCAGGAGTGTGCCGAGCATGCGCACAAACGCCATGGTGGTGCTCATTTCCTTGCCATCAGCCTTGAGGGCAAACTGAGCGTAGCTTTCAATCGTTGGCACAGGAATCAATTCGCAAGTGGTTTCGCGCTTTGGCATAGCCCCACCAAGTGCCGATCGGTGCTCACGCAGGTAGCGCATCTCAGCGCTGTCTTCTGAAGGTTTCAAGAACTCCAAACCTTTTGCTTGTTCATCGCTCAACGGAAGGTCAAATCGGTTGCGAAATTCAATGAGATCGGTCTCATCAAATTTCTTTTGACTATGCGTCGTCATCTTGCCTTGACCGGCAGAACCCATGCCATAACCCTTTTTGGTTTGAGCCAAGATCACAGTGGGTTGGCCTTTATGGGCTGCGGCAGCTGCGTAAGCAGCGTGAATTTTTACTAAATCGTGACCACCTCGTTTAAGGTTATCAATTTGCTCATCCGTCATGCCCTCGACCAAGCGTGAGAGTTCTTCGTTTTGGCCAAAGAAGTTATCGCGATTGAAGCGACCGTCCTTAGCTGCAAAAGTTTGCATCTGACCATCCACAGTTTGAGCAAAGGCACGCGCCAAAGCGCCAGTCGTATCACGCGCAAATAGACCATCCCAGTCGCTGCCCCAAACCAACTTGATGACGTTCCAGCCAGCACCCACAAAGAGTTTTTCCAGCTCATCGATGATTCGACCATTGCCACGAACAGGGCCATCCAAACGCTGCAAATTACAGTTAACGACCCACACCAAGTTGTCGAGTTTTTCTCGAGCAGCGAGAGTGAGCGCACTCATGCTTTCTGGTTCATCCATTTCTCCATCGCCAAAGACACCCCAAACTTTGCGACCATCACAATTCAACAATTCGCGATGGGTCAGGTATCGCATGAAACGAGCGTGATAGATGGAGCTGATCGGACCAATACCCATTGAGCCTGTTGGAAACTGCCAAAAATCTGGCATCAACCAAGGGTGCGGGTAACTGGAGAGTCCTCGTGCACCCACTGAAGGCGCTGTGATCTCTTGGCGGTAATGCAGCAAGTCGGCTTCATTCAAACGACCTTCAAGAAATGCACGGGCATACACACCGGGTGCACTGTGTGGCTGAAACAAAACGAGATCTCCGCGGTGCGTTGCGGTCCGCGCGTGAAAGAAATGGTTAAACCCCATCTCGAACAAATCAGCTGCACTGGCGTAACTTGCGATGTGTCCGCCGAGTTCGCCATAAGCTTTGTTTGCACGCACCACCATAGCCAAGGCGTTCCATCGCATAAAACAGGCCAAGCGCTCCTCTATGGCGAGATCACCGGGAAAAGCCGGTTGGTCTTCGATTGCAATTGTGTTGATATAGGGCGTGTTCAGTTCAGGCTGCCAGCCAATCCCTTGTATTCGTGCTGATCGGACCAGTTCATCGAGAATGTGACGAACGCGGACCGGGCCATCAGTCACTGCGAGTGACAACAAGGCGTCACGCCACTCTTGCGTTTCTGCGGGATCAGTATCAACAGTGGAAGGGTTGTAATAACTTTGATTTGACTTAGTGTTCATGGCATTGACTAACCGAAATGATGGATATCACTGTAGGGACAATCGCTAGGCAGTTGATGTTGAAATGCAGCATGAAAAGAACGAATTTCAGCATATAGTTTCAAACTTATGATCAATCAAAGCACAAATAATTTAGATGCGATCGATTTGAAGATTCTGGAAGAACTGCAAATTGACGCTAGCCTGTCCAATGTGGAACTCGCCCGCCGGGTTCACCTTTCCCCCTCCCCGTGTCTCGCTCGAGTGCGGGCGCTGGAAACACGCGGTTTAATTCGTAAATATGTTGCGTTGCTAGAAGCAAAGCAACTCGGGCTCCATCTGAACGTATTTATTTCAATCAGTCTTAAACAGCAAAGCCGCCAAGCACTTCAAGAGTTCGAAGAGCGAATCACTTTACGCGACGAGGTCATGGAGTGCTACTTGATGACGGGCGATGCAGATTACTTGTTGCGCGTAGCAGTGTCTGATATGCCCGCATTAGAGAGCTTCATACTTGAACAAATTTCTCCAATTGCACAAGTAGAAAAAATCAGATCCAGTTTTGCACTTAAACAAGTGCGCTACAAAACTGCACTTCCTTTGCATAACCTTTAATTGCAAAATCGGTTGCAACCTTAAGATTTGGGGGAAGGCCTGGTTGCTTTTCTAATCTGAATGTCTGCAAGTGCCATGTTTTCCAGAAATACCAACAAGTGATTGTGAGAATACCCACAAATCTACCAACAAAAGGGTGTGGATTTGGAGAGACCTAGAAATACCTTCAGAGACAAAAAAAGCCCCGAAACGTAGTGTTTACGGGGCTTCTCAGGGTGTTTGTAGACTTCCAGAGACTTCTACAAACAACAGCTTGGCGGAAACGGAGGGATTCGAACCCTCGATGAGGCTCTACACCCCATACTCCCTTAGCAGGGGAGCACCTTCGGCCACTCGGTCACGTTTCCAGCAGGGCATATTATGCCTTAACTTAGGCGGCAGGCTGGTCCAAGTCAAAAGCTTTGTGTAACGCGCGAACCGCGAGTTCCATGTATTTCTCGTCGATCACCACAGAAGTTTTGATTTCAGATGTTGAGATCATTTGGATGTTGATGCCCTCTTCGCTCAATGAGCGGAACATCTTGCTGGCCACCCCAACATGACTGCGCATGCCGATGCCAACGATAGACACTTTGCAAATCTTGGTGTCGCCCTGCACATCACTGGCGCCTAAGGCTGGCAGCACTTTTTCTTTCAACAAATCAGTAGTACGCGCAAAGTCGTTGCGATGCACGGTGAAGCTGAAATCAGTTTTGCCATCCTTGCTGATGTTTTGAATGATCATGTCCACTTCAATGTTCGCTTCAGCCACAGCGCCCAAAATTTGATACGCGATGCCTGGCTTGTCTGGCACGCCGACCACAGAAATTTTGGCCTCATCGCGGTTGAATGCGATGCCCGATACGATTGCTTGTTCCATTTTTTCGTCTTCCTCAAAGGTGATCAACGTGCCCGATTTGGCTTCTTCGTTGATGTCAATATCCCACGCGGTGAAGCTGGACAGCACGCGCAGCGGCACCTTGTATTTACCTGCAAACTCGACCGAGCGAATTTGCAAAACTTTGCTACCCAAAGATGCCATCTCCAGCATCTCTTCGAAACACAGTGTTTCTAAGCGACGCGCTTCGGGCACTACACGCGGGTCGGTGGTGTACACGCCATCGACGTCGGTGTAAATCAAACACTCTTTGGCTTTGAGCGCTGCTGCCACGGCCACGGCCGAGGTATCAGAGCCGCCACGGCCCAAGGTGGTGATGTTGTCGTTTTCGTCTTTGCCTTGGAAGCCCGTGATGATGACCACTTTGCCTGCGTCTAAATCGGCGCGCACGCGCTTGTCGTCAATCGACTCGATGCGGGCCTTGGTGTAGGCATTATTGGTGCGAATCGGGACTTGCCAGCCAGCGTAACTGACAGAAGGCTGGCCTTCGGCTTGCAGCGCAATAGCCAATAACGCAGAAGACGCTTGCTCACCTGTGGAGGCAAGCATGTCGAGTTCGCGGTTGTAGGCCGAGTCGGCTTTGGAGGGCGCCAATTCTTTGGCGAGGCCGAGCAACCGGTTGGTCTCACCGCTCATCGCAGAAGGCACCACCACCATTTGGTGACCTGCACGGGCCCACTTGGCTACGCGCTTGGCGACGTTGCGAATGCGCTCTGTCGAGCCCATCGACGTACCGCCGTATTTATGAACAATCAATGCCATATTTATTTAAAACTGTTGTGTTATGGGCAAAAAACCTACAGATTGTAGCAACGCAACACCGCCCCATCACGCCGCACAAAGCCACGGCCTACCTTGATGTCGATGTGATGACCACCTGTGGTGCAAGCTTTCACCTGCACCAGCAATGCCTGCAATTGCGCGGCACTGGCTTGAGAGTGCTCTAGCACCAGCCAGTAGCGCAACACGTTTGATTGCCGAGCCTCGCTCAGCAGCTGCAACGCTTTAATGGCAGGTGGATGGCCCACTTGCTGCAAATCTTGTTCAGCCACTTCCTGCAACAAGGCTTGGGCCTGCGCCGCATGCGAAGCACTGCGTGCAAAGGTTTGCCTAAATGCGGGAAACGCTTGCTCAATGACAGGCAACAGCTCGGCACGGATGCGGTTACGCGTGTAGCGCGTGTCGGTGTTGCTGGGATCTTCTACCCACGCTTCGTCTGCGGCCTTCAAGGCATCGCGCAAGACCTGCCCGGGCACATTCAACCAAGGACGGTGATACGTCAAGCCATGGCGCTCAGCCACTGCCGGCATGCATGCCAAGCCCGGCAAGCCTGCACCTCGTGAAAGCGCCAGCAGCAAGGTTTCGACTTGGTCATCCGCGTGCTGGGCCAAGGCCATGTGTTGAATGTGTCCACCCCAGTTGCATTGCAGCGCTTCGGCTAACGCGCGGTAGCGGGCTTGACGGGCAGCGTCTTCTGGGCTTTCACCGGCGGCGTGGGCTGCGTTGACCCGCTGCACCACCAGTGGCACTTGCAGGCGTTCACATAGCCCTACGCAATGTGCTTCAAAACCATCTGCAGCCGCTTGCAGCCCGTGATGCACATGCACCGCATGCACCCTGCCCGGCCAACGAATGGCACAAGCAACGAGTAAGGCGGTCGAATCGGCCCCACCGCTCAGCGCAACGGCAAAAGGACCAAGATGCTGGAGCGCGTCCAGCGAGGGGAAGTTAGCGGGCGTCAGCTTTGGTGTCGGTGAAACGGCCATAGCTTTGCAAACGGTCGTAACGCTTGTCGAGCAACTCTTTGACTTTGAGGTCACTCACCTGACGCCAAGCGTCGTTCAAGCCACGCTTGAGCTGAGCCGACATTTGCTTGGGATCGCGGTGTGCGCCGCCCACAGGTTCGTTCACGATTTTGTCAACCAAGCCCAATGCCTTCAGGCGATGGGCGGTGATGCCCAAGGCTTCGGCCGCGTCTTCAGCACGGTCAGAGGTTTTCCACAAAATCGAGGCGCAGCCTTCAGGACTAATGACCGAGTACACCGAGTACTGCAGCATCAACACTTGGTCAGCCACGCTGATGGCCAACGCGCCGCCCGACCCACCTTCACCAATGATGGTGGTGATGATGGGCACTTCGAGTTGGGCCATTTCAAAAATATTTCGGCCAATCGCTTCAGACTGGCTGCGTTCCTCGGCATCAATCCCGGGGTAAGCGCCAGGTGTGTCCACAAAGGTGAACACGGGCAGCTTGAACTTCTCAGCGGTCTTCATCAAACGCAAGGCTTTGCGGTAGCCCTCGGGCTTGCTCATGCCGAAGTTGCGCAAAGCACGCTCTTTGGTGTCGCGACCCTTTTGCTGACCCAAGACCATGCAAGCATTGCCGTTGAAGCGGGCCAAACCACCGACGATGCTCATGTCATCCGCAAAGTGGCGATCGCCGTGCATTTCCACGAAGTCGGTGAAGATGTCGTTGATGTAGTCCAGCGTGTAAGGGCGCTCAGCGTGACGCGCAATCTTGGTGATTTGCCAAGGCGTGAGGTCGCTGTAAATGTCCTTGGTCAGCTGCATACTTTTCTTGCTGAGCTGGTCAATCTCGTCCGAAATATCTACCGCAGACTCGCTTTGCACATAGCGCAGCTCGTCGATCTTGCCTTCTAGTTCAGCAATCGGTTGTTCAAAGTCGAGGAAAGTTCTTTTAGCCAAAATCAAATACTCCTTAGCTGCTCAATAAGACACGGGCAGCGGATCCAGCGATCGCCAAATATACCAAGTCGCCACACTGCAATAGGGGGCCCAAGGTGCCGCCACTTCTCGTGCTTCGCTGCGGCTGACCGCCTCGCCCGAAAAATAGTTGCGACTGATGCCGTTGATCAGCCCCACATCGTCCAGCGGCAGCACATTGGGCCGCATGAGGTGGAACATCAAAAACATCTCAGCCGTCCAACGACCAATGCCACGAATGGCCACCAGTTCGTCGATGATGGCGTCGTCCGTCATCTCCGACCATGTCTTGACATGCAAGGCGCCGTTGTCAAAGTGAAGCGCCAAGTCGACGATGTACTCGACCTTGCGGGCCGACAAACCAGCGGCACGCATGTCGTCTACTTTGAGCTTGAGCACATTGGCGGGTGTGATTTTGCGAGGTAGCAAAGCGAAGCGGTCCCACACGGTTTGTGCCGCTTTGACCGAAACCTGCTGCCCCACAATGCTGCGTGCCAGCGTCACAAACGCATCGCCGCGGGACTGCAAAGAGGCTTCGCCAAACTGAGGGATGAGGCGCTTCATCACCCGATCTTTTTTCATCAGGTGTTTACAAGCCTCTGCCCAATACTCGGGTGTGGCGATGATGATTTTTTCGGTGGTGGCCATAGTTAGCCACGCTCCCACGTGGTGCCCGTGGGCGAGTCTTTGAGCACAATGCCCTCGGCGGCCAAGGCTTGGCGAATTCGATCGGCCTCAGCAAAGTTCTTGGCAGATTTGGCAGCTGCGCGTGCCGCGATTTGCGCTTGAATGGCATCTTCGTCCACGCCTGCGCCTGCTTGGGCAAAGGCTTTGGGGTCGTCTTGCAACAAGCCCAACACACCACCCAAGGCTTTGAGCAAGCCTGCCGTTTGAGTTGAAGCCGTGCGGTTGACTTCGCTGGCAAGTTCAAACAACACCGCCACGGCGTCAGGCGTACCAAAGTCTTCATTCATCGCTGCTTTGAAGCGTGCGGCATGTGGGTCGGCCCAGTCAATCGTCACGGCATCAGCTCTCACCGTGCCCAGCGCGGTGTAAAGGCGCTTCAACGCGCCGCGGGCATCGTTCAAATGAACGTCGCTGTAATTGAGCTGGCTGCGGTAGTGGCTGCGCACCACAAAGAACCGCACAGTCTCGGCGTCAAACTCTTTGAGCACATCACGGATGGTGAAGAAGTTGCCCAAGCTCTTGGACATTTTTTCGTTGTCCACGTTGATGAAGCCGTTGTGCATCCACACGTTGGCCATTTTTTGGCCGTTCGCACCTTCGCTTTGGGCAATTTCGTTTTCGTGGTGTGGGAACTGCAAATCAGCACCACCACCATGGATGTCAAAGCTCTGGCCCAACATCTCGCAACTCATCGCCGAGCACTCGATGTGCCAGCCAGGACGGCCTGCGCCAAAGGGGCTGGCCCATTTCACTTCGTCGGGTTCGCTTGTCTTTGCAGACTTCCAAAGCACAAAGTCCAGTGGGTCTTGCTTGCCGTCGTCTACCGCCACGCGCTCACCCGCTTGCAATTCGTCCAACGACTTACCTGACAACTTGCCGTAACCCGCGAACTTACGCACGGCGTAGTTCACATCGCCATTGCTGGCTTTGTAGGCCAAACCTTTGTTTTGCAAAGTGCCAATCATCGACAGCATTTGCGGCACATAGTCCATGGCACGCGGCTCGTGGGTGGGGCGCTCGATGCCCAAAGCGTCGGCGTCTTGGTGGAGCGCCTCAATCATGCGGTCGGTTAGGCCGCGCACGGTTTCGCCGTTTTCAAGAGAACGCTTGATGATCTTGTCGTCGATGTCTGTGATGTTGCGCACATAAGTCACGCGGTAGCCACTGGCTTTGAGCCAACGCTGCACCACGTCAAACGCCACCATCGAACGGGCATGACCCAAATGACACAAGTCGTACACGGTCATGCCGCACACGTACATGCGCACATGGCCAGGTTCGATCGGCGAAAAGGTCTCCAGCGCACGCGAAAGCGTGTTGTGAATGCGAAGCGTCATGAGTGAATGGTCAGAGACCGCAATGAAGGGTCGGTAATGAGGTGAAAGCCAAAGAGTCGTTCAGACCCTCTGTTTTACAATGCCACCAGTATACAAAGCACATGACAAACCCTCACATCCCCTCCCAAGCCAAGTCATTGGCTTCGCTTCCAGCGCATCAGGCCAGCACACACAAGCTTTGGAATACCCAAGGGCTGCGCTGCCTGACGCTGGGCCTGACACTGATGATTGCTGGAGCGGGAACCGCACAAGCCCAAAGCGTAGAGGCTTTGGAGTGGCTGCCTGGCCAGTCGATGATGCCCACCGTCATCAGCACACCACACAACGATGTGCGCAAGCTACTGCGCCAAGCCAAGTACCCACAAGCTTTGATGTTGGTCAACAAAGGTTTGGCAAACAACCCACGTGACCCGCAAATGCGTTTCTGGCAAGGCTTCCTTTTTGAACAGCTCAACCAACCCGACATGGCGCAACAGGTTTACCTTGACCTCACCCGTGAATACCCAGAACTGGCTGAGCCCCACAACAACTTGGGCGTGATTTACGCAGCCAAAGGTGACTACCCCAATGCCAAAGCGTCTCTGGATGCGGCCTTACGTGCCAACCCTAACTACGCGGCAGCCCACGAAAACATGGGCGACCTGCTGGTCAACATGGCGCGTCAATCGTATGAGCGATCTTTGAGCATTGACCCTAAGCAACGTGGCATCGGGTTGAAAATTGAACGACTCAAACCCGTCCTAGACCTTACCCAAGACAAACCATGACACCTTCATCATTGACCCGTCGTGCACTTTGCACAGTTAGCTTGTGCGCCCTAGCCTTTATGGGCTTGGCCCAAACCGCCACGGCTCAAGACGCGCCCCGCGTGAAATTTTTCACAAACGCGGGCGAGTTTGTGGTCGAGGTCTACCCCGACAAAGCCCCCAAAACTGTGGACAACTTCTTGCAATACGTGCGCGACAAGCACTACGACGGCACCATTTTTCACCGCGTGATTGGCAACTTCATGGTGCAAGGCGGCGGCTACGACCAGCGCTATATCGAACGCCGCACACGTGCCCCCGTTGAGCATGAAGGCCGAGAAGCCTTAGCCAAAGGCGGACCACGCAACACCGTGGGCACCATCGCCATGGCGCGCACCAATGTGCCGAACTCGGCCACGTCTCAGTTTTTCATCAATGTGATGGACAACGGCTTTTTAGACCCTACCCCCCAACAACCCGGCTACACCGTGTTTGGCAAGGTGGTGTCTGGCATGGAAACCATCAACAAAATTAAAACGGTGCAAACCGGCTTCGGCGGGCCCTTCCCATCGGACGTGCCACGCACACCCATCATCATCCAATCGGCCAGCGTGCTTTAAGCACGGGCTTGCAGCAATCAAAAACACCCCCTCTTTCATTTAAGGAACACACCATGAGCAACCCACAAGTCGAACTGCACATCTTGGACCACGGCGTCATCACCATCGAACTCGACGCTGAAAAAGCGCCGAAGTGCGCCGAGAACTTCTTGCACTACGTGAACAAAGGTCACTACGACAAAACCATTTTTCACCGTGTGATTCCCGGCTTCATGGTGCAAGGCGGCGGGTTCGAACCTGGCATGACGCAAAAAGAGTGCGATGCTCCCATTGAGAACGAAGCCAACAATGGCCTCAAAAACAACCACTACACGCTGGCCATGGCCCGCACCTCTGACCCACACTCGGCCACCGCGCAGTTCTTCATCAACGTGGCTGACAACGAGTTTTTGAACCACAAAGCACCAAGCCAACAAGGTTGGGGCTATGCCGTGTTTGGCAAAGTGGTGAGTGGCAATGACGTGGTCGACAAAATCGCCGCCGTCAAAACTGGCCGCAAAGGCTTCCATGACGACGTGCCAAAAGAAGACGTGGTCATCGAAAAAGCTGTTGCGCTGTAAGCCCTCAGCTGATGTCAACGCCGCCGCTGCCCCAGCCTGTGCCCTGCGTACAAGCACAGCCAAATTGGCAACGCGTTGACTTCATCTCAGACCTGCACCTAGACGCCAGAGAGCCCGCCACGTTTGACGCGTGGGCGCTGCACATGGCGCACACACCAGCAGACGCCCTGTTCATCTTGGGCGATTTGTTTGAAGTGTGGGTAGGAGACGACACCCATGACCCATTCGCCCTGCAATGCATCGCCGTGCTCAAAGCCACGGCGCAGCGCATACCTGTGTATTTCATGTGCGGCAACCGCGATTTTTTGGTGGGGAATGCGCTACTGAACGCGACGAGCATGCAAGCCTTGAGCGACCCCACGGTGCTTGACTTTGGTTCTGCGGATCGTGCAAACCCAACGCGCATCCTGCTCAGCCACGGCGACGCCCTGTGTTTGGACGACCACGACTACTTGGCATTTCGTGCTCAGGTGCGCCAGCCCGATTGGCAAACAGCATTCTTGGCCAAACCTTTAGCCGATCGCCAGGCCTATGCGCGCAACGTTCGAAACACAAGCGAAGCGCGCAAACAAAGCCACCTCAACAACCCAAACTCCACTGGTTATGCCGACGTAGACACGCAAGCCGCTATCGCATGGCTGATTGCTGCTGACGCCCAAGTGCTGCTGCACGGCCACACCCACAAGCCTGCGGTGCACGACTTGGGCCAGGGCTTAAGCCGCTGGGTATTGAGCGATTGGCATGCTGATGCCAAGCCACCTCGGCTTGAGACCTTGAGTTGGCTTCGCCAAAAAGCACAAAGCCCCACGAGGGGGCTTTGTCGATTGCCACTGAGCGCTGTTTAACGCTTCAACAACACCTTAAGCGCAGCTTGCAAACGACGCGCTGCCGCCTCGTCATACGCACCACCCAAGACCTGCGCCGCATCAGCGGCCCACGTCATTTGAGGCGATGGGTCATTGCGGCGTGTGAGCATTTGCAACTGCAAGGCACGACGTGCATCCATTTGCGCAGCAGGCGTGGGTAGATCAGCGGCAACTTCCAAACGCAACAAGGACGTGACCGCCTCTCCTTGCGGCTGAGCCGACAAAGCTTGCGACCATTGCGTGCGTTGTGCGGGGCTGAGCTTGTTGCCAATGGCTTGCGCCGCTGGCAATTGAGCTGCATCGCGTTTTTCCCAAGCGTGCATAAGTTGGGTCAAAACTTCGCCGTGGGCTTGTGCAGCCAAGCGACGCAGCGCGTCTTGGGCTGATTCCAAGGCAAAGCGTTGGGCGCGGAAAGCTGCATCACCCAAACGTGGACCACGCGGTGCGAAGCCTTCGCGGCCACCATCGCGACCGGGTTTAGCGTCACGGCCAAAACCTGGCTTGTCGCCAAATTTGCCGCCAGGCTTGCCATCGCGGCCACGGCCAGCAGGCGCGGCCTCGGTGCGTTTTTGGCCTGGACGGTCGTCACCACGTACAGCCACCACAGGGCGTGGCGCAGCTTTAGGTTTGACGGGTGCGACTTCTGCCGCAGGCTCTGCAGCTTCGGCAGAGTGATCGGCTGTGTTTTCTGCGTTTTCTTCAGAGCTTGCATCGTCCGAGCTGTGCGCTGCATCGCTTGATGCAGCATCAGCTGAGGCATCTGTCGCAACCTCAGCAGCGGGTTCTGCCGCTGCATGCGCAGGGGCTGCCACTGGTGCGACCGCTTCACCGCGTGCGATTTGCTCCAGCATTTGCATGGCCGCGCGAATGGCGGAGGCATCACCTTTGGCGGTGGCTGAATCCAAAGCCTTGGCAGCATCGAGCACGGCCTTGTCGTGCGGTGTCAGTGCGGCTTGCGATTGCTCGCGCACCGATGACTTGCGGGCAAATGCTTCGTCAATCGGTTGACGGAAGGCATCCCACAGTTTTTGCTCTTGCTTGCGGTCGAGCACCACAGCATGAGCTTCTTCCTGCCAGCGTTGTTGCAAAGCTTTGACAGCGTCCACGCGCAGCGATGGCCCTGCCCCCAAAGCTTGTGCTTCGGCAATCAAGGCATGACGGCGGGCAAGACTGGCTTTTTGCATCGCTTCCAGCGGCTCGTGTGCAGCGTGGATGGCGGTTTTCCAAACGGGTTGCAACTCGGCAAACATTTTTTCGCTCAAGTGGCCGCTTTCGCGCCAGCGCTGGGCGAACTGGTGCAATTGGCGTGCGACGCCTTTCCAATCGGGGCCGTTGGCATGCTCAACCGCCCATGCTTTGACTTCTTCAATCAAAGCCAAGCGTTGGGCTTTGTGCGCGGTGGTTTGGGCTCGGGCCTCCTTGAGCCATGCGTCCACCACTTCGTGGGCGCGGTTGCAAGCGCTGTCAAAGCGCTTCCACAACGCGGGGTTGGGCGCCGCTTCTTTGTCGATTTTTTTCCATTGCTCGCGCAAGTTGCGCAAGGTTTCTTGCATCTTGCGGCCACCCACGGCTGGCACGCGGGCCACGTCGTCGGCTTTGGGCGCGGCTGGCGTGATCACATCGGCTGTCGCTGTTTCAGGTGCAGTCACTTCAATCACAACAGGTGCTGGCTGCGTGACTTCAACTGCCACTGGCTCGACAACCTCAACCTCTTGAACTGGCGTCACTTCATCAGCCTTAGGTGCTTTGGCTTTGGCAGGCTTGGCCGCAGGCGCAGGCTTGAACAAAGCCTCGGCTTGCATGGCCAGCTCTAAACGCTTTTGGTCTACCACGGCTTTGTCAGCGGTGGGCTTGACCTTGCGGGTCGCATCCACACCAGCAGCCGCTGGCTTCGTAGCTTTGGCAGGTGCAGCAGCTTGCGGCAGCACTTCGCCACGTGACACACGAATTTGGTCAGACCATGCAGGCACAGCAGGCAAAGGTGCGGCTGCATCGGCTGCAGCAGCCTCAGTCAAGGTCAAAGCTTCGCCAAAAGCGGTCCACACGGCTTGCACTTGTTGGGTGCTGGTTTGCAAAGCAGACGCAAACTTGGCGTCCACGCTGGGCCATTGGGCATCTGCGGCCAAGGCTTGGGCTTGGGCAACCCAACGGTCGAGGTCAACTTGCAGCGCTTCGCGCTGGGCCAGTGCGTCTTGCCAAGGTTTGGTCGACAACACTTCAATGCGTTGGGCCAACAGCACAGCGGCTTCGCGCTGCACTTGGGTTTGGTGTTGCAAGTCTTCAATGGCTTTCACGCGCTCGGCCAAAGCGGTTTTCAAACCGGCCAAGGGTTCGCGAGACAACGGAGCGCCTGCTTTGGCAGCATCGCGCTGCCAGCCCATGGCGTCTGCCAAATTGATATGGGGCGCATCGCGAAGGGCTTCGCCTTTGGCGGCCCACTCGACTATCAAGGCGTCTTGGTCTTTGCTGCGACGCAGCTCGTCCAGCTTTTCGCGCAGCACTTTGGCAGCACCTTTGTCTCGGTGGCTCATTTCGTCAAATGCGGCTTGCACTTGCGCCAAGGTGGGCTGACCAGCCAGCCAGTCGCGCAAGCGCGCAGTGCGGTCAGCCGAGGTAGAAACAGTAAAGGCGCCACCGGTCAAAGTATCTAGGGTGGCGAGGTCGATGGATTTGTTAGAGGAATCAGTCACAAGTAGGGCTCACAGTAAATTAGAGGAGATTGTCGCCGAGGCTTTAAAATTTCAGCTACTTCCTATTTAATAAATTTATGTCTATTACCCTCATCGCCCGATTACAGCTAGGTCTACGTACCTTTGCAGCTGACGTGGCGCAAGGCTTTTTTGCCATTTCTCACAATGGCTTGGCCGTGGTGGGTCTGTCTATCTTCTTTTTCGTCGTGGCGCTGACCGTGCGCCCCGACCTGCGCGTGGTGACCGAAGCCAAGGTCATCAGCTGGCTGCAAGAGCGCCAATATGACGAAACAGGCATCGCGACCGATGCCGATGCGGTCGACCGCGCCACCGCCACCGACCCCCGCGACCTACCCAAACAGCAAGCCAACCTTGCCTACTGGTTGAGCAAAAAATACCGCGTAGCCCCAGAGCCTTTGAGCGCCTTGGTGGCTGAAGCCTACGATGTGGGACCAGACAACCAAATTGAACCCACCCTCATCTTGGCCGTGATGGCTGTGGAGTCGGGCTTTAACCCCTTCGCCCAAAGCCCTGTTGGGGCACAAGGCCTGATGCAAGTCATGACCAAGGTGCACGAACAAAAGTACCAAGGCTTTGGCGGTACCCTGGCCGCATTTGACCCTGTGGCTAACTTGCGAGTGGGCGTGATCGTGCTCAAAGAGTGCATCAACCGCGCGGGCAGCACCGAGGGCGGCCTCAAACTTTATGTGGGCGCGGGCAACCTGAAAGACGACCAAGGCTATACGGCCAAAGTACTGGCTGAAAACGTTCGCTTACAGCAAGTGGCCAAAGGCGTGAAAGTGCCCTTGACACCACCACCCTCCACCGCAGCCCAAGCGGCTACTGCCCGTTTGGAGAGTTTGTGGGAAAAAGCCCAGCGCTTGACCCCCTTCGGCAAGGACGAGGCCGAATAAACAAGGCCTTGGAAGCGCGGTAAACTCCAAAGTGTGCGCAACTGGCGATAGGCGTGTGGGGCATCTGCCGCACACCGCTGACGTGGATGTATGACCACTGGGAAGCGCACAGCCTCTATTTATAGAGGTGTTTTGCCGTTCGCCTGGGCAGCCAACAACACCTTTTTCTAGGACTGCCAGTATGTACAACCGCAACATCTTGATCGAACAAACCGACCCCGAAGTTTGGGCCGCCATTCAGGCCGAAAACGCGCGCCAAGAGCACCACATTGAGCTGATCGCCAGCGAGAACTACGCGTCTCCTGCCGTCATGCAAGCCCAAGGCTCGCAACTGACCAACAAATACGCCGAAGGCTACCCCGGCAAGCGCTACTACGGTGGCTGCGAGCACGTGGACGTGGCCGAGCAATTGGCCATCGACCGCCTGAAACAAATTTATGGCGCTGAAGCCGCCAACGTGCAACCCCATTGCGGCGCATCTGCCAATGAAGCGGTTTTCCTCGCTTTCTTGAAACCCGGCGACACCATTTTGGGCATGAGCTTGGCCGAAGGCGGTCACTTGACCCACGGCATGGCGCTGAACATGTCTGGCAAGTGGTTCAACGCCGTCTCTTACGGCTTGGATGCCAACGAAGCCATCGACTACGAAGCGATGGAAGCCAAAGCCCGCGAGCACAAACCCAAACTCATCATTGCTGGCGCCTCTGCCTACAGCTTGCACATCGACTGGGCACGCTTTGCCAAAATTGCTAAGGAAGTTGGCGCGATCTTCATGGTCGACATGGCCCACTACTCAGGCTTGATCGCCGCAGGCCAATACCCCAACCCCGTTCCGCACGCTGACGTGGTCACTTCCACCACCCACAAGAGCCTGCGCGGCCCACGCGGCGGCATCATTTTGATGAAGGCTGAACACGAAAAAGCCATCAACAGCGCCATCTTCCCAGGCTTGCAAGGCGGCCCCTTGATGCACGTCATCGCGGCCAAGGCCGTGGCTTTCAAAGAAGCCATGCAACCTGAGTTCAAAGACTACCAAGCTCAAGTGGTGAAGAACGCCAAGATCGTGGCCGAAACTTTGACCGCACGCGGCTTGCGCATCGTCAGCGGTGGCACACAAAGTCACGTGATGTTGGTGGACTTGCGCTCCAAGAAGATCACCGGCAAAGAAGCCGAAGCGGCTTTGGGTGCAGCCCACATGACGATCAACAAGAACGCCATCCCCAACGACCCAGAGAAACCATTCGTCACCAGCGGTGTGCGCATTGGCACGCCAGCGATGACAACGCGTGGTTTCAAGGACGAAGAAGCCCGTATCACGGCTAACTTGATTGCTGACGTGTTGGACAACCCGCACGATGAAGCCAACTTGGCCGCTGTGCGTGCCAAGGTGCATGCACTGACCTCTAAGTTTCCTGTTTACAAGTAACTTTTCCTTAACCCCCGTCCTTTGTGGCGGGGTTTTTGTTTGTCTGCTTCGTTTTGTATTTGGTCTTCGTGAGGGGTTCGCTCGTGAAGATTTCTAGCCGGAGACAGCACGGGTTGGGGGGGGGGGGGGGTGGTTAATGAGGGGTGGGAAAAAAAAACCCCCCCCAACACCACCCCCCCCCCAGGGGGGTTTTT
>NZ_JAVKLM010000031.1:0-29188 GCF_031539105.1 Limnohabitans sp. | reverse complement strand
TCCCCGCCAGCCGCACCAGCTTTATTGAGCCGAATCCTGCTTCAATTCCAAAGCCCGGTCATACAACGCATTTTTTGCTTCGCCGCTAATCTCTGCGGCCACTTTCACCGCAGTTTTGAGTGGAAGCTCTTGCATCAAAATTTTCAACAGGCGGTCGTTGTCCGAGCCCTTGGCGCGCACTTGCACTTGCGCATGCACCACCAGGGCAAACTCGCCACGCGTGCGCTGCACATTGCCGCCAAGCCAAGCGCTCAAGTCTTTGGCGGCGACCGTGGCAATCTCTTCAAACTGTTTGGTCAATTCGCGACCAACCGTCACAGGGCGGTCGCCAAGTACGCCTAGAGCGGTGGCCAATACCTCGATGCGGTGTGGTGCTTCAAGCAACACCTGTGTGCGTGGCTCATGCGACAAAACCTCGACGGCGTGACCACGTTCAGTGGCTTTGGAGGGTAAGAAGCCCACAAACACAAAACCCGAAGAATCGTGTGCTGGTGTGCCGCACGCGCTCAACAGTGCGGTCACGCTGCTCGCGCCAGGCAGTGGCATCACGCGTAAGCCGGCGCTTTGGACCTGCCAAACCAAGCGTGCACCGGGGTCGCTGACGGCGGGGGTGCCTGCGTCGCTCACATAGGCCACACGTTGACCGGCTTGCAGTCGACGAATGACTTCTTGTGCGGCTTCTGCTTCATTGTGTTGGTGCACCGCCAGCCAGTGCGAGGCCGATTTGTCGATGCCGTAGGCACGCAGCAAAGTTTGTGAGTGGCGCGTGTCCTCACAAGCCAGTGTGTCGCAAAGACTCAACACATGCAGCGCACGCAAGCTGATGTCGGCCAAATTGCCAATGGGCGTGGCCACCACATACAGCGTGCCTGCTGGGTGATTTTGTGCGGCTGCAGCAGCGTGGGCAGCAGTTAATGCGGAATCAAAGTTGACGTTCATCAAGGAGGCGCTGTGAACAAACCCGACGGCAAGAAGCAAGTGCAAGCGCAAATGCAATCAACCACCAAGCAAAAAGGGGATGCGGCCGAAGACCACGCGTCGCGCCATTTACAAACGCAGGGCTTGCAATTGGTGCAGCGCAATTATCGGACGCCCGGGCGGGGTGGCGGCGAAATAGATTTGATCATGCGTGATGCCGATGGCACGCTGGTGTTTGTCGAGGTGCGCAAACGCGGCAGCGCCAAGCATGGCGGGGCTTTGGCCAGTGTGACATTTGTGAAGCAAAGGCGCATTGTGTTTGCGGCGCAGCACTATTTGTTGAAACTGAGAGCAGTGCCCCCATGTCGGTTTGATGTGGTTGCCGTTGAGGGCGACGATTTGCAATGGTTCAAAGCCGCTTTTGACGCTTAAAGGTATCATCACCCCATGCTTGAGCAACGTATCGAACAACACTTCATCGACTCTGCTGACCTGAAATATCAGGCCGCACAAGTCTTGTCTAAACCCATCGCAGCCGCTGTGTCAGCAGTACTCGCCAGTGTCACCAGTGGTGGCAAAGTGCTGGCATGTGGCAATGGCGGCTCAGCCGCAGACGCGCAGCATTTTGCTGCAGAGTTTGTGGGCCGCTTTGAGCGTGAGCGCCCTGAGTTGGGGGCCATTGCCCTCACCACCGATAGCTCCATCATCACGGCGATTGCCAACGACTACAGCTACGAACAGATTTTTTCCAAACAAGTGCGCGCCCTCGGCCAGTCGGGCGACGTGTTGCTGGCCATTACCACCAGTGGCAGCTCGCCCAACGTGTTGGCCGCCATTCAAGCCGCGCATGAGCGCGACATGACGGTGGTAGCGCTGACCGGCAAAGGCGGCGGCAAGATGAGCCAAGCCTTGCGCGAAACCGATGTGCACATTTGTGTCCCGCATGACCGCACAGCCCGTATTCAAGAAGTGCATTTGCTCGCGATCCATTGCATTTGCGATGGCGTGGATGCGCAATTGCTCGGTGACACTGAAGGTAAAGAATGAAATTTTTGAACAAGTCCACAGCTTCGTTGTTGTCCACTTTGGTCATGTGTTTGGGGCTCGCCTCATGCGCAGCACCCCTCATGTTTGGTGGCGTCATTGGCGGCGCCATGGTGGCCAGCGATCGCCGTTCAGCAGGCATCCAGCTTGAAGATGAAACCATCGAGCAACGCAGCGCTACGGCGATGCGCGAAAACTTTGGCAGCAAAGAGCACATCAACATCACCAGCTACAACCGCCAAGTGTTGATCACGGGTGAAGTGTCTAACGACACCGTACGTCGACAAGCGGAGTCATTGGCCAGTCGTGTAGAAAACGTGCGTGCAGTGGTGAACGAGTTGGCTGTTGGTTCTGCCTCCAGCACCAGCGACCGCGCCAGCGATGTATTGCTGGTCGCCAAAGTCAAGGCCTCTATGGTTGACACCGAAGACGTGTTTGCCAATGTGTTCAAAGTGGTGGGCGAGCGCGGCACCGTTTACCTGTTGGGCCGAGTGACTCAGCGCGAAGCCAAGCGTGCCACCGATGTGGTGCGTGGCGTGAGTGGTGTCAAGCGTGTGGTTCGTGTGCTTGAATACATCACTGAAGACGAGTTGCGGGCCATGCAACCCAAGCGCAGCGATTCTCAATCCGTGAATCTCAATGCACCTAAACCCAATCCCTCGCAACAACCTGTGGTGACACCGATCAAATAAGATCAGTTCTCTACAAAGTAAAAAGCCCCGCAGCTCACGCCGCGGGGCTTTTTTGTGTGCGCTTGGGGTTCAACGCAAACGCTTGATCAGGCTAGACGTATCCCAGCGCTTGCCGCCCATGTCTTGCACATCGCCGTAAAACTTGTCGACCATCTGCGTCACAGGCAACACAGCGCCGTTGCGTTTGGCTTCGTCAAAGACCAGGCCCAAATCTTTGCGCATCCAATCCACCGCAAAGCCGAAATCAAACTTGTCTGCCACCATGGTTTTGCCACGGTTGTCCAGCTGCCAGCTCTGGGCTGCACCTTTGCCAATCACGTCGAGCACGAGGTTCATGTCTAGGCCGGCTTTTTGGCCAAAGGCGATGGCTTCGCTCAAGCCTTGCACCAAGCCGGCGATACAAATTTGGTTCACCATCTTGGTCAGTTGGCCCGCGCCTGGCTCGCCCATGAGAGTGAACGCGCGCGAGAAAGCCATGGCCACAGGTTTGACTTGCTCAAACACCGGGGCGTCGCCACCGCACATCACGGTCAGCAAACCGTTTTGTGCGCCACCTTGGCCGCCGGACACGGGCGCGTCGATGAAATGAATGCCAAGGTTTTTGGCTGCGGTGTAAATCTCGCGGGCCACATCGGCCGATGCTGTGGTGTGGTCGACCAACACCGTACCTGGTGCCATGCCAGCCAACATGCCGTCAGCGCCAAACACCACTGAGCGCAAATCGGCGTCATTGCCTACGCAGCAAAACACGATGCTCGCGCCCTTGGCGGCTTCGCGGGGTGTCAGTGCGCTTTTGGGGGCTTTGCTGGATGCAAACTCTTTCACCCAGGCCTCAGCCTTGGCGGGTGAGCGATTGTACACCGTCACCGCGTGGCCTGCGGTGGCCAAGTGGCCGGCCATGGGGTAGCCCATCACGCCCATGCCGATGAAGGCAACATGGGCAGAAGCGGCGGGTTCGTAAGTTTTGGCATTGATGCTGGACATGGTTTTTTCCGTGTTGGGTTGAACTGCGCTGCATCATAGGGGCACAGGCAAGGCCCCGCGTGTCGCAAAGGTAACGCCCCTGCCGCCTTGTTAAAGTAGCCCCACATGAGTACCCCAGACCACGATTTAAGCAACAGCTTGCGCGACAAGTTTCACGCTGTGCAAGCCCGCATCGCAGCCGCCTGTGTGGCCAGTGGCCGCTCGGCTGGCAGCGTGCAGTTACTGGCCGTTTCCAAAACCTTCAGTGCTGACAATGTGCGCCAAGTGGCAGCCTGCGGTCAACGCGATTTTGGCGAAAACTACATTCAAGAAGGCGTGGACAAAATCATCGCGCTTCAAGGGGGTGACATTCAATTGGTTTGGCACTGCATCGGCCCCATCCAAAGCAACAAAACCAAACTCGTGGCCGAACACTTCGATTGGGCACACACGGTGGATCGCCTCAAGATTGCGCAGCGCCTGAACGACCAACGCCCCGCGCACCTAGCGCCGTTGAACGTGTGCCTGCAAGTCAACATCGATGGTGGCGAAACCAAATCAGGCATTGCGCCTGTCGACGTGCTGGCGCTGGCCGCAGAAGTCGTCAAGCTGCCGCACTTGGTTCTGCGCGGCATCATGACCATCCCAGATTCTGTCGAGAGTTTTGATGCGCAAGTCGCCGTGCACGCCAAAGCGTGCGCCTTGTTTCAAGAAGTCAAAGCCACCTTGAACCTGCCCCAGTTCGACAGCCTGTCAATGGGCATGACGGGCGATCTAGAAGCCGCTGTGCACGCGGGCAGCACGATGGTGCGAGTGGGAACGGCGATCTTTGGTGGGCGAACTTACCCCGCTTAAAACTGCGGCAAATTAAAACCGCGGCAAATCCGGGTGCTTGATCTGCCCCGCACGCACCAGCATCTTGCCGTACTCGGCACAACGGTGCAGAGTAGGGATGACCTTACCGGGGTTGAGTAGCCCCTTGCTGTCAAAGGCGCGCTTGACGCCAAACATCTGTTCGTTTTCTTCGGCGCTGAACTGCACGCACATGCTGTTCACTTTCTCAATGCCAACGCCGTGCTCGCCCGTCACCGTGCCGCCCATGGCCACACTGGTTTCTAAGATCTCGGCACCAAACAGTTCGCAGCGGTGCATTTGGTCGGGGTCGTTGGCATCAAACAAAATCAGCGGGTGCAAGTTGCCGTCGCCTGCGTGGAACACGTTCAGGCACTTGAGGCCATATTTCTTTTCCATTTCTTGAATGGATTCCAAGATGTCCGCCAAACGCTTGCGCGGGATGGTGCTGTCCATGCACATGTAGTCGGGGCTGATGCGGCCCGAAGCTGGGAACGCATTTTTGCGTCCGCTCCAAAACTTCATGCGTTGCGCTTCGTCGCGGCTCACGGCAATGGCCGTTGCGCCGCAGCCGCGCAGCACGTCGCTCATGCGGCCAATTTCTTCTTCCACCTCTTCGGGGGTGCCGTCGCTTTCGCAAAGCAAAATCGCGGCGGCGCTCAGGTCGTAGTCGGCGTGCACAAAGTCTTCCACGGCGGCCGTCATGGGGCCGTCCATCATCTCGAGGCCCGCGGGGATGATGCCTGCGGCAATGACTGCAGCCACCGCGTCGCCCGCTTTGCGCACATCGTCAAAGCTGGCCATGATGCAACGCGCCAGTTGCGGCTTTGGCACAAGCTTGACGGTGACCTCGGTGGTCACAGCCAACATGCCTTCGCTGCCCACGACGACGGGCAACAGGTCAAGGCCCGGTGTGTCGAGTGCATCGCTGCCAAACTCAATGGAGTCGCCCTCTACCGTGAAGCCTTTCACCTTGAGCACGTTGTGCACAGTGAGGCCGTATTTCAAACAATGCACGCCACCCGAGTTTTCGGCCACGTTGCCACCGATGGTGCAAGCAATTTGGCTGGATGGGTCGGGCGCGTAGTACAGCCCGTATTGCGACACTGCTTCGCTGATGGCCAGGTTGCGCACGCCGCACTGCACCACAGCAGTCCGAGCGACGGGGTCGATGTTGAGAATTTGGTTGAACTTGGCCAGCGACAACGTCACGCCTAGCGTGTGCGGCATCGCGCCACCCGACAGGCCTGTGCCGGCTCCGCGTGCGACCACCGGCACGTCTAGTGCGTAACAGGTCTTGAGTACCGCTTGCACTTGGTCTACCGTCTCAGGCAAAGCCACGCACATGGGGCGTGCGCGGTAGGCGGTGAGACCGTCACACTCGTAAGGCACGGTGTCCTCAGTGGTGTAAAGCAGGGCGTGCTGTGGCAGCACTTGCAGCAGGGCTTGCACCACTTGCGCTTGGCGCTCGGCGCGGGCAAGGGTGTTTTGCTGGTCGGAGGTGAGTGGTGCGTTCATGTTTGGCACTTTACGGCAAAACTGGCGTTGGGCGTGTGAAGAAAGTTACAGCAAGGGTTGAAATGGATTTGTACGCTAACCCAAATGTCGTGAATGGGAGGGGCCGGTACCGTCATACGGCGCCATTCGTCGCGTAGCGATGTAAGCCGTGTGGCGGTACCGGCCCCTCACATTCACAGCGAACGAAACTGAAACGAAAAAAGATTAAGGCACAGCCTTCTTCAGCCAATCCGCAAACGCCGCACACTCCCACCGGTCCATCGCCCCCGTACGCCAACAGAGGTAATGCCCATGCGGGCTAGGCACTTGGCGCGGAAAGATTCGCACCAGCGTGCCGTTTTCTAGCCACGGTGCGCCCAGTTTCAAACGCACCAAGCCAACACCTAGACCTTGCGCAGCAGCATCGCACATCAAGCCAATGTCGTTGAAGCTGCTGCCGTCTATCGGCTCGGGCCAGTCTTGGTCATGTGCGGCAAACCAAGTGCGCCAAGGCTCTAAGGGGCTGCGCAAGAGTGTGGCATCTGCCAAGTCTTCTGCCGTGTCAAATGGGCCATGTTCGCGGATGTAGGCGGGTGAGGCCATGGGCGTCACGTCGTCTTTCATGAGGCAGATGTGCTCCACATCGGCATAGCGGCCTGTGCCAAAACGGATGGTCAGGTCAGCATCTTCGGCCACCACATCAAGCAACGGAATGCTCACTTGCAGAGTGATGTCGATCTCGGGGTACGCGTCTGCAAACTGGCGCAAGCGCGGCATCAGGATGGAGCGCGCAAAGGTTGGCGTGACGGCCAAGCGCAGTTTGCGTTTGCCAGGTGTGGCACCGCCATCCTTGCCGGGGAAGCGCTCGAGGATGGACAAGCCTTCCCGCACATGCGCCAAGTATTCGCTGCCTTCGGTGGTGAGCGAAAAATCGGCGCGCCCAAAGAGCTTGACGCCTAGCAACTGCTCGAGCTGCTTCACACGGTGGCTCACGGCGCTGGGTGTGACGCATTGTTCTTCAGCGGCTTGCGTGACCGAGCGCAACCGCGCCAAAGCCTCAAACGTGAGCAAGCATTGGATGGGCGGGATGCGGCTGGCGCTCATGAGGCCGTAGGCGTTTTATTTGAAGATGACGGTCTTGTGACCGTTCAGCAGCACGCGGTGTTCGCTGTGCCACTTGACGGCGCGGGCCAGCACTTGGCTTTCGGTGTCGCGGCCTTGGGCGGTGAAGTCTTCCACGGTTTTGCTGTGGTCCACGCGGGCCACGTCTTGTTCAATGATGGGGCCTTCGTCCAAGTCTGCTGTCACGTAGTGGGCGGTTGCGCCAATCAGCTTCACGCCACGGTCATGCGCTTGGTAGTAAGGCTTGGCGCCCTTGAAGCTGGGTAAGAAGCTGTGGTGAATGTTGATGGCGCGGCCAGACAACTTTTTGCACAAATCGTCGCTCAAGATTTGCATGTAACGGGCCAACACCACCAGCTCGGCGCCTTCCGTCTGAATCACTTCATACGCTTTGGCTTCGGCTTGCGCCTTCGTAGCGGCAGTCACGGGAATGTGGTGGAACGGTACGTTGTAGCTGGCGGCCAGTTGATAAAACTCGCGGTGGTTGCTGACGATGGCGCGAATGTCCAAAGGCAGCAGGCCGCTTTTGACGCGGAACAACAAGTCGTTCAAGCAGTGGCCTTCTTTGCTGACCATCAACACCGTGCGCATAGGCTGCGTGGTGTCGTGGAGCGACCACTTCATGTCAAAGCTCGTGGCTAAGGTGGCGAGCTGTTCGCGTAAAGCATCTTGCTGGACGGCATTGCACGCAAATTGCACGCGCATGAAGAACAGCCCCGTGTCGGGGTCGTTGTATTGGGCGGCTTCTTCGATGTTGCCTTGGCGCTCTAGCAAAAAGCCAGACACGGCGTGCACGATGCCCTGGCGGTCGGGGCAAGACAAATTCAGGATGTATGCAGTCATAAGCGCAATTGTAGGTTTGCCCAAGCGTCGCCGCTGCGACATAGGGCTGCAGGCAAAATTCATGCATGTTTGCTTTGCGTCCTGCGTTTCGTTTTTCACTTCGTGTTGCCTTGACCTTGGCGCTTGCCTTGATGGCGGCGTTGTTGTGCTTGAGGTGGCAAACCCCGCTGCCATGGATGATTGGCCCTTTGTTGGCCACGGCCTTTGCCTCGATGCTGGGGGTCTCTACGCTGAGCTGGAACCCCTTGAGAGATGCCGGTCAATGGGTGATTGGCGCTGCGCTTGGCCTTTACTTCACGCCTCAAGTGGTCGGCATCATCAGTGGGTTGTGGTGGGCCATTGTGTTGGCGGTGCTTTGGGCACTGGCGCTAGGCTATGGCTTTGGACGTTGGTTGCACCATGTGCACGCGCAACGCATGCCAGGCTTAGACCGAGCGACCACCTTTTTTTCGGGCGCGATTGGGGGGGCGCCTGAGATGACGCTGCTAGCCGAGCGTGAAATGGCACGTACCGATTTGGTGGCATCGGCTCACAGTTTGCGCGTGTTGGTTGTGACGGTCACGGTGCCTTTTGCCATGCAGTTCAGTGGCTGGCATGGCTTAGACACCGTGCCACCCTTGGTGCGTGATGTCAGCTTTTTTGGATTGCTTGTGTTGGCCTTGTTCACGGGGCTGGGTGCACTGGCCATGCAAATGCTCAAACGTGCCAACCCTTGGTTCATGGGGGCATTGTTGGTGTCGATGGGGCTGACCATGAACGAGGTGTCGCTTTCGGGCATTCCGCCTTGGCTGTCGAATACTGCACAGCTGTTCATTGGGGTGAGCTTAGGCGTGCGCTTCACAGCGGCTTTTGTGCAGACCGCACCCCGCTGGCTGGCCAGTGTGGCCATCGGCACGCTGGCCATGATTGGGTTATGTGCCTGTTTCGGTGGCCTGCTCGGTTGGGCCACCAACACGCCGTTGGCCACGATGATTTTGGGCGTCGCACCTGGGGGGATTGCCGAAATGGCCATCACGGCCAAGGTGCTGCAACTGGGCGTTGCCGTGGTCACGGCGTTTCAGGTGTGTCGCTTGGTGACCGTGTTGGTCTTGGTCGAGCCACTGTACAAGTGGCTTTACCTGCGTGACGTGCAGCGCTAAGTCTGGCCTGACAAGCGGTGATTGGGCTCAGTGCACCACGACCGGGTTTTGGGCCAACTCGGCGTAGCCGGCCAAGGTGTCTTCCACCTCTTCTTGGCTGGGAGCGTTTTCTTGCCACGCGCGCAAATGGGCTTGGAACTGCTCGGCCCATGAGCCTTCGAGGTAAATTTCTTTGCCCGAGCGCTTGTCTACGATCTCAAAGCCGTGGCGTGCCAAGGCGGGCACGTCAGGGCGGACAGGCACCGACGCGTCATCCACCTGCAAGTGCATGACCGAATACGTGTCGGAGTTGTAGAGCATGTCCATGGGGATCTTTCGGCGAAAAACGAATTGCATCTAAGCATATCGGATTCAAAAGCCCAAATTCAAGGGCTGGGCTTTTCAGCCTTGTTTAAAAGTTGGTCCACAAAGTCGCCGTTTGCGTTGGTGATGCGCAAACGCACAGGCAAGTAGCCCAATGTGGGGGCAAACCAAAGTTCAATGTGCTGGTCAAACTCGCGGCGTGGCTTGCGGTTGAGCTTGATGGCGTTGATCTCACCAAAAGGCAGTTGCAGCAATTCTTCTTTTTCTACCAAAAAATGCCACACCTCGGCCTCGCGCTGCGACACCGTTTGGAAAGACAGCATCGTGCCCAGCGGAAACCGCGCAGGGTCACCTGCCAATAAGCTGCCAATTTGAATCACCACGCTCAAGCGATCTTGCGCACCTTTGAGCAGGGGTGCATCGGGCGAGTTGGCGCTGAAACTGATGATGCCTTTGTCGCGTTGAAAGTGCGCTGCCAGCTCACTCCGGCTTTTGTCGCCAAAGCGGGTGGGCATCAGGCCATCGGGGCCTAGCGTGCCTTTGCTCGTTTGCGTGCGTGAGCCCAAGAGAAACGCACTCACGGTTAATCGTGACTCGTAAGTTTGGCCGTCTTGTTGCCACGCCAATTCGGCACTGGCCCAATAGTTCAGGCCTTTGGCTTGGCCTAGCACTTGGTATTTCAGCAGCGCCGATTCGGGCGCTTTGAAGGCGGTGGCTTGGGTGAGACCATCGCTGCCTGTGCGATTGTGTGGGGGTAAATCCAAACCAGATGCGCTGTGCTGTGGCAGGCTGACGGGGGCTGCGAGGTCGCTGCCAAAGTCGTCGAAGTTCAAGGGCTTGGTCTGGGTCTTGGTGCGAGCGCTGGTATCGGTGCTTGCCTCAGCGCTGTCTGCTGGCGCTGTCTTGGTGATCGCGGTCTGAGCAGGCTTTGGCACTTGTGGGGCTCGTGGTGCGGCGACCTCGATTTGACGGGTCACCATGGCACGTGGGTGCAGCGGTTCGCCGGGCTCAGGCGTGAGCCACATGGGGCCACCTGCCAGCAGCCACAGGTGCAGCACCAGCACGCCAGCCACCAACAGCACCGCATGCTTGCGCTTCAAATGTGGCGGGCTCACTGGGCCAGAGGGCAGGGCGCGGGCGTGCATGGCGGGGCAGCGTTCTTTCATAGAATCGTGGCATGAAATTAGCCACATACAAAGACGGAACACGTGACGGCCAACTGGTGGTTGTGTCGCGTGACCTGAGCACCGCGCATTATGCGACGGGCATCGCCACCCGCATGCAGCAAGCGCTGGACGACTGGGGCTTCATCGCCCCCCAATTGCAAGACGTGTATGAGACCCTCAACAACGGCAAAGCGCGTCACGCCTTTCCGTTCAACCCCGCCTTGTGCATGGCCCCGTTGCCGCGTGCCTACCAGCGCCTGACAGGCACCGCCTACGCCAGCCACGCCGCCTTGTTGGGCGACGCTGATGGTGAACTGGCGGTGCACCAAGCCGCCAGCGATGCCTTGCTGGGCGCGCACGACCCTGTGTTGTGTGCCAACGAAAACTTGGGCGCAGACTTCTCGGCCGAAATCGCGGTCATCACGGGCGACGTGCCCATGGGTGCATCGGCCGACGACGCGCTAGAGAGCATCCGCTTGGTCATGCTGTCCAACGCTATCACGCTGCGTCACGTCACACACAGCGTGCAAAGCCACCCCACTGCGTCATTCAGTCCTGTGGCGGTGACGCTGGACGAGCTGGGCGACGCGTGGGACAACGGCTGCGTGCACCTCACCGTGCAAGTGGCATGGAACGGCCGCAAGGTGGGCATGTGCGACGCAGGCACAGACATGACGCATCACTTCGGCCAACTCGTGGCCCACGCCAGCAAAACTCGCGCACTGCGTGCTGGCGCTGTGGTGAACAGCGGCACGGTCAGCAACGCGGGCTTCGAGAAAAACGGCACAAGCGAATGGCCCAAAGGCTACAGCTGCATCGCCGAAAAACGCGCCATGGAAACCGCGTTGGATGGCAAAGCCACCACTGAGTACATGAAGTTTTCAGACACTGTGCGCATCGAAGCCAAAGGCAAAGATGGGCAAAGCGTGTTTGGTGCAATTGAGCAAGAGCTGTCGCCGCTGAACCTTATTTGACGAGTGCTGGGTCTGCGCCCATGTTGTCAAACTTCTTGAAGTACTGACGGCCCATGGCCACCAGCTGTGCGTCGGTGGGGTGATCGCTGGACACGCTGTCCACCACGTTCACGTGGCCGTGGTGTTGTTTGCACCACTCACGAAACTCGTCGCGTGCCAAGCCTGGGCCAGTCACCAACACTTCGTGCGTGCCTTCTAGGGCTTTGGCAATGTCGGCATACAGATGCGCGACTTCGTTGGGCTTGCCTTGGTGCTTGTGGTGGCTGCGCGATTTAACGCGCTGGCTCTCCACGTGCTCACGGTCAAACATCAGCACGTGGGCTTCTTGGTGGTCCATCCAAACAACGGCGTGAAAAGTGGTCATGTGTTTCTTTCTTAGTGGTGGTTGTGTTCGGTTATTTCTTGGCAGCCAATACAGCGGGCGGCTTCGGGCGCAGCGTTCAGGCGTGCTTCGGGAATCGTGGCATCGCAGCTGACGCAGTGGCCGTAGGTGCCTGTACTCAAACGCGCCAAAGCTTCGTCAATCGCGGCCAGCTCAGCGGTTTCGTGTTCATTGATGGCGAACTCAAGGTCGCGTGCCGTGTTGACCTGCGCGTCTGAGTCTTCGTTGTGCGCGAAGTGCTCGGCAGCCACTGCTGCGCGGCTGGCTTTACCGCCGCGTTGCTGTGCAATTTGTGCAAGTAAGTCTGCGCGTTGGTGCTCAAGCTTTTGCTTGAAGGCGGTGGTGTGTTGTGCGTCCATCTGAACTCCTTATTGTTGGTTTCATGTTGCGCCTATCTGGCGTATAGAACCTTGACGGAGGTCAATAAAGCCGCGTATGACGCCCCTTAGCCGGACGCTTCGATTGGCTTTTCATATACGCCATAATTCTTGCCATGCAACAGTTTCGCAACGCCCTCAACATCACCCGCCTCGTGCTGGTGTGGTTTGCGTTGTCTGTGGGCGTAGCCATTGCCTCACCCGTGCTCAACCCCAAGGGCGTAGACATGGTGTGTACCGGCACTGGCGTGATGAAGCTGGTGGTGCAGGGTGACGATGACAGCGCCTCATCTGCCAAATCGATGGACTGCCCTTTGTGCATGTCGATCACCGCACCGCCGCCCGAGTTCAACACTTCGTTGACCCAACCCTCTCCTTTGGCCCATGCCGTGCAGCCCCTCGCTGCAGCGCATATTGCGGCCATCACGGCGCCCCCGCTGCCATCGCGTGGGCCGCCTTCACTTTTCCTCTGATCTTTAAAGCGGGTGCGTGGCCAAGTGCCGCCGCCTAGTGGTTTGGCTATGTGTTGCGCGTTTGCGCAACCCAAGCCAAAGAGGTTTCAGGAAAAGTTAAGTGCAAAAAAATTCATACATGTATTGCGGCCAAATGCTGGCCATCTCTTCAGCCCTAGCTCTAACAGGCGCTGCGTTGGCGCAGTCGGAAGACAGCAAAGGTTTTGACACCGTGGTGATCACTGCCCCGCCAAACTCTTTGACCCAGAACTCCATCGATAGCGCCAAAGAAAACGTCAAAACCATTCCTGGCGGTGCGTCCATCGTGGACTTGAACCACGTTCGTGAAGGTCGTCAGTCGACGTGGAGCGACAGTTTGGGTTTGGCCCCCGGCGTGTTCATTCAAGACCGATTCGGTTCTGAAGAGGCGCGCATTTCGATTCGCGGCTCGGCGCTCAGCCGCACGTATCACAGCTTTGGCATCAAGGTGATGCAAGACGGCGTGCCGATCAACTACGCCGATGGCTTCTTTGATATGCAAACCGTTGACCCCAATGCGTCACGTTATGTCGAGGTGTTGCGCGGCCCCAATGCCACCACCTATGGTGCAACCACCTTGGGTGGTGCGATCAACTTTTTCGCGCCCACGGGCTACAGCAACCCCGGCAACGTGGCGCGTGCCGAGATGGGTAGCTTTGGGTACAACAAAGTATTTGGCAGCACTGCTGGCATCGGTAAACCAGACGCGACGAGTGGCAATGTGTGGGACTACTACGTGGCCGGTTCACAAACCAAACAAGATGGCTTTCGTGACCATGCCGAAATGGAAAACCAAAAGATTTTGGGCAACTTTGGCGTCAAGGTGAGCAAAGACATGGAGTCACGTTTTTATGTGGCGGCTGTACGCAGTCGTTCGCAGCTGCCAGGCTACTTGACCAAGGCTGAGTTGGAAAGCAATCCATCGATGGCTGCGAGCAACGTCAGCACAGCAACTGCGCCAAGCACGGTTGCTGGCGTCTATTCCTATCGCGTCGACGCCAACCGTCGCCGCGACGTGGACACCCAGCGCGTCGCCAACAAAACAACAGTTCGCGATGGCAACACCATTTACGAGTTTGCCGCCTATGCGATGAACTACAGCCTGTGGCACCCCATCGACAGCATCGTTGAGCAGAATGCAAAGTCCATCGGCGGGCATCTCAAAGCAACACGCTTTTTAGATCAACATCAAATCAGCGTGGCGTATTTGCCAAGCGCTGGCTCAACCAAAGGTACGGCGAAAAACACCAACAACCAAGGTGTCGCAACAAGTGGACCCACGTCTGACTACAACCAGCAATCGAAGAACGACAGCTTCTTCATTGAAGATAAATACAAGTCTTCCGAGCGCACCACGTGGGTGGCGGCCTTGCAATATGACCGCGCCAATCGCAAGGTGACCGATGTGGGCGTCAGTGCGTCTGCCATTGCCAACAATTACGACTACACCTTCAGCCAATGGAGCCCGCGTGTTGGTGTGACGCATGACTTGACGCCTTCCAATCAAGTATTTGCCAGTCTGAGCCGAAACTTTGAAGCGCCTATGTTCGGCACGGCAGGCAACTCGACCACTGCTTTTAAGCCACAAAACGGAACAACGTTTGAGGTGGGTACGCGAGGCGAGGAAAGGTACGGGGAGCATCAATACGGATGGGATGCCACCTATTACCGAGCTAATTTGCAAAATGAATTCCTGACATCTTGCGCTAACGCTGCCTGCACAACATCCACCACGACCAACGTACCCAAGACATTGCACCAAGGGGTGGAGTGGGGCCTGAGCCATTTGTACGACAAGACGTGGGACACGCGCATTGCACTTTTGTACAGCGATTTCAAATTTGTGGATAACGCCGCGGTTGGCAACAACGCACTGCCAGGCTTGCCTCCCGTCATCGTGCGCGGAGAGGTGTTGTATCGCTTTGGCGCACACGTCGGCGGTAAGCCCAGCACCTATGTTGGTCCTAAGTTTGAGTGGGTCCCGACCCGAGCACCCATGGATTACGCCAACACGGTTTACAACGACAGCTACGCGTTGTTGGGGTTCAAGGCCGGACAAGCGATTGACAAAAAGTGGTCGTGGTTTTTGGATGCCCGCAATTTGACCGATAAAAAATATGCCGCAACAACAAACATCAGCGCCAACTACACCGCTGTGCCTGGCGATGGCCGTCGCTATTACCCCGGTGATGGCCGCTCTGTCTACTTTGGCATCGAAGCTAAGCTTGATTAACCCCACTAGGATTTAAACCCATGAAACATCTTCATCCGATCTTGGCTGCTTGTTTTGCTTTGTTGGCCGCTCAAACAGCCAATGCGCACATCGTTTTGACTGAGCCCCAAGCCATTGCCGGCAGCTACTACAAAGCCACTCTGCGCGTGGGCCATGGCTGTAGCGGTTCGTCCACCACAGGTCTGACCGTGCAAGTGCCCGCAGGTTTTCAAGGTGCCAAGCCTCAGCCCAAAACTGGCTGGGCTGTCACCACGCACAAAGCCCAACTCGCCATGCCCTACAACAGCCACGGCAAAACCGTGACCGACGATGTGGTTGAGCTGCGTTGGAAGGCATCCAGCAAAGAGGCCGCTTTGTCAGACGATCAGTTTGACGAGTTCGCTTTCATGGGCCGTTTGCCAGACCAAGCGGGCCCGCTGTGGGTCAAGGTGTTGCAGACCTGCGAGAGCGGTCAAAATGACTGGTCAGAAACGCCTGCCAGCGGCACATCCACCCGTGGCATGAAGTTGCCCGCCGCTTTGCTCGATGTGCAAGCCGCACCTAAGCACGACCATCACCATTAATCTCAAGGAGCTTTCATGTCGTTTTCTAAACACCTCATCACCGCCGCACTCACCACCGTGTGCGCTGTCAGCGCATTTGCCCAAAACGTGACCGTCACCGATGCATGGGCGCGTGCCACCGTGCAAGGCCAAAAGGCCACCGGCGCATTCATGAAGATCACCGCCAAAGACAACGCCAAGTTGGTAGGCGTCAGCAGCCCCGTGGCGGGCGTGGCCGAGATTCACGAAATGAAGGTTGAAAAAGACGTGATGAAAATGGCGGCCTTGCCCAATGGGCTTGACCTGCCCGCAGGCAAAGCGGTCGAGCTCAAGCCCGGTAGCTACCACGTCATGTTGATGGACTTGAAAGCGCCCTTGGCCAAAGACACCACCGTGCCGGTGACCCTGACGTTTCAAGACGCCAAAGGCGTCAAGTCCAACTTGGAGCTGAAGGTGCAAGTGGGCATGCAAGCACCCATGATGCAGCACCAAAAACAAATGGACCACAACCACGGCGATCACAAGCATTAAGCTGTCTGCGCTTTGTCAGCCAGCTGCTAGCGGGGGTTTGGTTTAATGTGACTTACACCTACAGGAGACAGACATGACCAACTCAGCCGGCTTTGATTTCACCAAGTTCGTTCCGGGCTTTGATTTTTTAAAGAACCTCACGCCCGGGGCTGGGTCGGCGTCATCCGCCGCGCCTGGTTGGGTGGCGCCTACGCTGGATCCTGAGGAGCTTGAGAAACGCATTCAAGAACTCAAAACAGTTCAGTTCTGGTTGGAGCAAAACACCAAAGCCGTGGGTGCCACGATTCAGGCCCTGGAGGTGCAGCGCATGACGCTCAACACCTTGAAAGGCATGAACATGAGCTTCAACGATTTGGCCGATTCGCTCAAAGTCAAACCGCAAGCGGCAGCACCTGCTGCAGCGGCGCAGCCCAAATATTCGTTCACGCAAGCAGCGCATGTTGAGCCCGAGCCAGAGGTGGAAGCCGAAGTGGGCCATGAGGCCGAACCCGAAGCGCCCAAGGCCAACAAGTCGCGCGGTAAAAAAGCTGCCGCACCCGCGGGTGGGGTAGACCCATCGCATTGGTGGGGTGCGTTGACTGACCAGTTCCAACACATCGCCACGCACGCCATGAATGACATGGCCCATCGTGCAGAAGCGCATGTCAAGGCGCATGCAAAACCCCATGCGACCCCGCCAAACCAAAAGCCTGCAGCTAAAAAAGCAGCGCCCCAAGGAGCAGCACGCAAACCTGTTGCAAGTAAATCACCTGCACGCAAAACAGCCACGCGCAAAACCGCTGCAAAATCTAAGCGATGAAACTTTTCCCCTACGGTCACGCCACCCATCCGCAATGGGAAATGGCCGCAGGCTTGGTGCTGGCGCAACTCCGCGCCCACATGGCATTGCCCGAATACGCCGATGCCCCGCACCTAGGGCTGCTCTACATCACTGACCACTACGCCACGCATGCGCAAGACATCTTGTCGCACCTGGGTGCCGAGCTGCCTGAGGTCACCGACTGGGCAGGCACCGTGGGCGTGGGCATTGCGGCCAACAATGTGGAGTATTTTGACGAACCCGCACTGAGTGTGATGCTGTGCGACATCGCGCCCGAACACTACCGCGTGTTCAGCGGTGTGGCCCCGTTGGCGCAAGCAGGCTCTGGCCCTGCGCGTGGCAGCAACTTTGTGCCGCACACGGCGCTGTTGCATGCCGATGCGCAAACACCCGATGTGCCTGAGCTAATTGCCGAGCTGGCTCAGCGCACGGCCAGCGGCTATGTGTTTGGCGGGCTTTCGGCCAGCCGAACAGACGTGGTGCAGTTTGCGCTCAGTGGCGACGGCAACATGGCGGGACAGGGCAAAGCCACGGGCGTGTTTCATGGCGGTCTGAGCGGCGTGGCGTTTGATGCGAATGTAGCCATGGTGTCGCGCGTCACGCAGGGCTGTTTGCCCATCGCCCAAACGCACACCATCACCAGCGCTGACAACAACGTGGTGCTCACCTTAGACCACGAACCTGCGCTGCACGTGTTGGAGCGCGATTTAAAAATCAACTTGACCGACAAGCAGCCTGCCATCGCCAAAGTGCGCGCCACTTTGGTGGGCTTATCGGCCGAGCACGATCCCTCGGTCAAACGCACGGGTGAATTTGATGAGGCGGTGTTGGTGCGCCACATCATTGGCATCGACCCCGCACGCGAAGCGTTGGCCGTGGCGCAACCGGTGGAAGTGGGCATGCGCCTCACGTTTTGCCAACGCAACGCAACGGCAGCGCGTGCCGACTTGACACGTATCTGCGCCGAAATTCGTGAGGCCTTGGAGCCCGAAGAAATGACGGCCGATTTGGCTGGCGCTTTGAGTGCCGACACCCACACCAACCCACATCCAGCTCGCCGAATGGCGGGTGCGATTTATGTGAGCTGTGCTGGGCGCGGCGGCCCACACTTTGGTGGCGAGAGCGCGGAGCTGCAAATCGTGCGTCGCGCTTTGGGCGATGTGCCGCTGGTGGGCTTTTTTGCGGGTGGCGAAATTGCTCACCAAGAACTGCATGGCTACACCGGCGTGTTGACGGTGTTCACCACTGAGTCATAAAACTTTCAACAATGAAAAAAGCCTGAGCCCCTTGCGGTGACTCAGGCCTTGCAGCGCTTTTCTCGTGCGACTTACTTCTCGGGGTTCAAGGCAACATCAAGTTGCTGCATGTCCAAGTCGCCCGTCCACTTGGCCACGACCAAAGTTGCCACGCCGTTGCCCACCAAGTTGGTCAAGGCGCGGGCTTCAGACATGAAGCGGTCAATGCCCAAGATGAGCGCCAAGCCCGCCACGGGCACGCCGCCCACCGCCGACAAGGTCGCAGCCAACACGATGAAACCACTGCCCGTGATACCTGCCGCACCTTTGGAGGTGAGCAACAACACGGCCAACAAAGTGAGCTGTTGCACCAAGGTCATTGGAGTGTCTGTGGCTTGCGCAATGAACACAGCTGCCATGGTGAGGTAGATGGAGGTACCGTCTAAGTTGAACGAATAGCCAGTCGGAATCACCAAGCCCACGACAGACTTGCGTGCACCGGCTTTTTCTAGTTTTTCCATCATGCGCGGCAAAACAGATTCCGAAGATGAGGTGCCCAACACGATGAGCAACTCTTCTTTGATGTACTTCACAAACTTCCAAATACTGAAGCCGTGCAATTTGCTGATGATGCCGAGCACCACAAACACAAAAATCAAACACGTCAAATAAAACGTGCCCATCAACTTGCCCAGCGAGAACAACGACGCCACGCCGTATTTGCCAATGGTGAAAGCCATCGCACCGAACGCGCCGACGGGTGCCACTTTCATGATGATGCCCACGATGTCAAACAACACGTGCGACATCTTTTCGATGAAGTCAAACACCATGGTGCCGCGGCCGCCAAACTTGTGCAGCGCAAAGCCGAACAGCACAGAGAACAACAACACTTGCAAAATCTCGCCTTTGGCAAACGCGTCCACCACCGACGATGGGATGACGTTCAGCAAGAAGTCGACTGTGCTTTGCATCTTGCCGGGTGCCGTGTAGGCGGCGATGCTCTTGGTGTCCAGGGTGGAAGCATCCACATTCATGCCCACGCCGGGCTGCACAAAGTTGACGATCACCAAGCCAATGATGAGGGCCAGTGTGCTGACCACTTCAAAGTAAAGCAGCGCCAAGCCGCCTGTCTTGCCAACCTTCTTCATGTCTTCCATGCCGGCGATACCAATCACCACGGTACAGAAGATGATGGGCGCGATGATCATCTTGATGAGCTTGATGAAGCCATCGCCCAAGGGCTTCATGTCAGTGCCGACTTGTGGGTAAAAGTGGCCGAGTAAAACGCCTACGACCACGGCGAACAGCACCTGGGCGTAAAGCGATTTGTAAATTGGTTTTTTGATTTGAGTGATGGACATGTGACGTTTCAAGGTTTAACCATAGGAATTTAACTGTCCATTGCCTCACTTCCCATGTGGGTTACCACATGGCTGCAGGGCGTCAAACGCCCCGCGCGCGGTCTGCTTTGAACTTGGCGCGGAACGCACCGAACTGACCTGCTTCTAAAGACTCGCGCACTTCGCGCATGAGGTTGAGGTAGTAATGCAGGTTGTGCACGGTGGTCAGCATGGGGCCGAGCATTTCGCCGCAGCGGTCGAGGTGGTGCAAGTACGCACGGCTAAAGCCGCCGCTGGTGGTGCCGTCGGGGCGCGTGTGCCCCGCGCAGGTGTAGCAAGAACAAGTGCTGTCGAGCGGGCCGTGGTCTGCTTTGTGGCGGGCGTTGCGAATTTTCAAATCGCCAAAGCGAGTGAACAAAGTGCCGTTGCGTGCGTTGCGTGTGGGCATGACGCAGTCAAACATGTCCACGCCGTCGGCCACGCCTTGCACCAAGTCTTCGGGTGTGCCTACGCCCATGAGGTAGCGTGGTTTGTGTTCGGGCAAGCGGTGCGGCGTGTGCGCCATGATCTCTAGCATTTCGTCTTTGGGCTCACCCACGCTCACGCCGCCCACGGCATAGCCGGGGAAGTTCATCTCCACCAGCGCGTCCAGCGACTCTTGGCGCAAGTTCGTGAACATGCCACCTTGCACGATGCCAAACAAAGCGTTGGGGTTTTCTAAACGCGCAAATTCGTCTTTGCTGCGCACGGCCCAACGGCGGCTCATTTCCATCGACTTGCGGGCTTCTGCCTCGGTGGTGAGGTGGCCTTTTGTCTCATATGGCGTGCACTCATCCAGCTGCATGACGATGTCGCTGTTGAGCGTGGTTTGAATTTGCATGCTCACCTCGGGCGACATGAACAGCTTGTCGCCGTTGACAGGCGATGCAAACGTCACACCTTCTTCGGTGATCTTGCGCATGGCGCCGAGTGACCACACTTGAAAACCGCCACTGTCGGTGAGGATGGGTTTGTTCCAACGTTCAAAGTCGTGCAGGCCGCCAAAGCTTTGCATCACATCGAGGCCGGGGCGCATCCACAGGTGGAAGGTGTTGCCCAAAATAATTTGCGCACCCATTTCTTCAAGGCTGCGCGGCATCACGCCTTTGACGGTGCCGTAGGTGCCCACAGGCATGAAGATGGGGGTTTGCACCACGCCGTGGTTGAGCGTGAGCGTGCCGCGGCGGGCGTGGCTGCCTGCGTAGCTGCCGTCGGCGGCAGGGGTGTCTTTTTTGAGAACGTCAAACTTCAACATGGTCGGTCTTTCTTTGTAGCAGCATGGCGTCGCCGTAGCTGAAGAATCGGTATTGGTTGGCAATGGCGTGGCGGTACAGCGCGTGCATATGGTCGAAACCTGCAAACGCGCTGACCAACATGAGCAAGGTGCTCTTGGGCAAATGAAAGTTGGTGATCAGCACATCCACCACTTGGTACTCAAAGCCTGGCGTGATGAAGATTTGCGTGTCGCCACTTGTCAGCCCACTTTGCGCCCAGCTCTCCAGCGTGCGCACGCTGGTCGTGCCCACCGCCACCACGCGGCCCCCGCGTGCGCGGCAGTCGGCAATGGCTTGCACGGTTTCTGGCGGGATGTTGTACCACTCGCTGTGCATGCGGTGCTCGGCCAAGTTCTCGGTCTTCACCGGCTGAAACGTGCCCGCACCCACATGCAGCGTGACGCTGGCGCGTGACACGCCTTGAGCTTCTAGCCCTTCCAGCACGCCTTCGTCAAAGTGCAGCGCGGCAGTGGGCGCAGCGGCAGCGCCCGGGTGCTTGGCAAACACGGTCTGGTAACGGCGCTCGTCCTCGGCTTTGTCTTCAGCTGTTTCGTGTTGCGCATCAGCCGTGTTTTGGTGGCGCTCAATGTAGGGCGGCAGCGGCATGTGGCCGTGCCGCTGCATGAGCGTGTGTGGTTCGTCGCTGAACTTGAAGCGAAACAGTTGGCCGTCTTCGTTAGGCCAGCGGCCCAATAGCGTGGCTGTGAACCCGCCTTTATTTTGGCCGCCGTTCATCAACAGCTCAGTCCCCACAGGCGGCTTTTTGCTCACCTTCATGTGGGCCACGACTTCGTGGTTCGTCAGCACGCGTTCGACCAATAGCTCCAGCTTGCCGCCGGTAGGCTTCTCGCCAAACAAACGGGCTTTCACCACTTGGGTGTCGTTGAACACCAGCAAGTCGCCGGCTTTCAGCAGCGAGGGCAGGTCTTTGAAGGTGCGATTGGCAAACTCAGCGTGGCGGCCGTCCAGCAAGCGCGAGGCGCTGCGTTCAGAGGCGGGGTGCTGGGCTATCAGGGACTCAGGCAGTTCGAAATCGAAATCGCTGAGCGTGTAAGTGTGTGACATGCGCTTGAGGGCTGGACAGGCCCGTTCCAAGAAAAAACAGCCGTGATTTTCGCACGGCTCTGGTTGAGTGCGCATTGGAGACGCGGGCACAATCAGGCGCAATGCCAGCCAAGCCCAAGCCACCCGTGAAGTCTGAAGCCAAAACGGACAACAAACCCCTCTCCGCACCGCAGAAAGCGTTGCGCAAGCTTGGGCTGGATCGTGACATTGATTTGGCCTTGCACCTGCCCCTGCGTTACGAAGACGAAACGCGCATCGTGCGCCTGAGCGACACGCGCGAGGGCGATATGGCGCAAATCGAGGCCATGGTGGTCTCGTGCGAGATTGCCTACAAACCGCGCCGCCAATTGCTGGTGGTGGTGGACGATGGCTCTGACACATGCACGCTGCGCTTTTTCAGCTTTTACCCGTCTCAACAAAAGGCCTTAGCTGTGGGTGCCCGTTTGCGTTTGCGCGGCGAGGTGAAGGGCGGGTTCATGGGCCGCACCATGATGCATCCCAGTTTTCACATGGCGGGTGGCGAGCTGCCCAATGCGTTGACGCCCGTCTACCCCACGTCAGCGGGTTTGCCGCAGGTGTATTTGCGCAAGGCGGTGCACAGCGGGCTGGTGCATGCGGCGCGACATGGTGCTTTTGTTGAGACGATTCCACCTGAACACATGCCGCGTTCCGCCATGAGCGCTGGCGCAAAGGCTTGGAGCCTTGAGCAGTCGCTGCACTTTTTGCATCACCCCGCCGCCGATGTGTCGCTGGCTCAGCTGGAAGACCGCACGCACCCCGCGTGGCAACGGTTGAAAGCCGAAGAGCTGCTGGCGCAGCAGCTGTCGCAGCTGCAGTCCAAACGTGCGCGTGACGAGTTGCGCGCGCCGGCCTTGGTGTTGACCAAAGGTGGTTTGCACGAGCAGTTGTTGGGCGTGCTGCCGTTTGGTTTGACCGGTGCGCAGCGTCGCGTGGGCGAAGAAATTGCACAAGACCTGATGCGCCAAGTGCCCATGCACCGATTGCTGCAAGGTGATGTGGGCTCGGGTAAAACCGTGGTGGCGGCACTGGCCGCTGCGGTGGCGATGGATGGCGGTTGGCAATGTGCGCTGATGGCGCCCACTGAAATTTTGGCCGAGCAACACTTTCGCAAACTCATTGGCTGGTTAGAACCCTTGCTCACGCCGCTGGGCAAACGGGTAGCTTGGCTCACGGGCAGTCAAAAGAAAAAAGAACGCACCGAAATGTTGGGCCTCATTGCCAGCGGTGAAGCTGCCTTGGTGGTGGGCACACACGCGGTGATTCAAGAGCAGGTGGTCTTTAAAAATTTAGCCTTGGCCATCATCGATGAGCAGCACCGCTTTGGCGTGGCGCAACGCTTGGCCCTGCGCGAGAAGATGCTCACGCATGACGGTATGCCCGAACAAGAGCCACACATGCTCATGATGAGCGCCACGCCCATCCCCCGCACCTTGGCCATGAGTTATTACGCTGACCTCGATGTGTCGACGCTCGATGAACTGCCGCCAGGCCGCACGCCCGTGGTGACCAAGCTGGTGTCTGAATCCCGCCGTGATGAGTTGGTTGAGCGCATTCGTCACCAGCTCGACGAAGGCCGTCAGGTGTATTGGGTGTGCCCGCTGATTGAAGAAAGCGAAGCGCTGGATTTGACCAACGCCACTGAAACGCACGCCTTGTTGATGGATGCGCTCAACTATCCCGGCACAAAACCTGTATTGGTGGGGTTGCTGCATTCGCGCATGCCGCCCGCCGACAAAAAGGCGGTGATGGCCCAGTTTGAAAGCGGCATCATGGGCGTGTTGGTCAGCACCACCGTCATTGAAGTGGGTGTGGATGTGCCCAACGCGTCGTTGATGGTGATTGAGCATGCCGAGCGTTTTGGCTTAAGCCAGTTGCATCAGCTGCGTGGTCGTGTGGGGCGCGGCGCGGCGGCATCTGCGTGTGTGCTGATGTACGCCACAGGCGAGAGTGGGCGTGTGAGCGAAACAGCGCGTGAGCGATTGCGCGCGATGGTGGAAACCTCGGATGGGTTTGAGATCGCACGCCGAGATTTAGAAATTCGCGGCCCTGGTGAATTTCTGGGTGCCCGCCAATCGGGTGCTGCACTGTTGCGCTTCGCCGACTTGGCTGAAGATGGTGAACTGCTGCAATGGGCACGTGAATTGGCCCCGCTGATGCTGGACATGCACCCCGAATTGGCCGAGCGGCATGTGAGCCGTTGGTTGGGTGGAAAATCGGATTTCTTGAAGGCCTAACTTTAAAAACGCACATGACCCTCACCGAACTCAAATACATCGTGGCCGTTGCCCGTGAAAAACATTTTGGCCGCGCGGCCGAGGCCTGTTTTGTGTCGCAGCCCACGCTGTCTGTGGCCATCAAAAAACTCGAGGAAGAGTTGGATGTGAAGCTGTTCGAGCGCAGCGCCAACGAAGTGGCGGTGACGTCCTTGGGTGAAGAAATTATTCGTCAAGCGCAAAGCGTGTTGGAGCAAGCGGCCAATATCAAAGAAATTGCCAAGCGCGGCAAAGACCCTTTGGCGGGTCCGCTGAAGCTGGGTGTGATCTACACGATTGGCCCGTATTTATTGCCGAGTTTGGTGCGCCAAGCCATTTCTAAAACGCCGCAAATGCCGTTGATGCTGCAAGAAAACTTCACGGTCAAGTTGCTGGAAATGTTACGTACGGGTGAGATTGACTGCGCCATCTTGGCCGAACCTTTCCCAGACACAGGATTAGCCACTGCGCCGCTGTACGACGAGCCTTTCATGGCCGCTGTGCCAAGCAACCATCGTTTGGCCACCTTGAAGCAAGTGAGCGCGGATGAGCTGAAAAACGAAACCATGTTGTTGCTGGGTAATGGCCATTGTTTTCGTGACCACGTGCTGGAGGTGTGCCCCGAGTTCGCGCGTTTCTCTAGCAACGCAGAGGGCATTCAAAAAAGCTTTGAAGGCTCGTCGCTCGAGACCATCAAACACATGGTGGCCGCAGGCATGGGTGTGACGCTGGTGCCGCGTTTGAGCGTACCCAAAGAGGCGCTCAGCACGCAGGCCAAGCGTAAGAAGAGCGAAGAAACCTATGTGCGCTACTTGCCCATCACCGATGACAAGGGCGGCTTGCCGCCCACGCGCCGTGTGGTGCTGGCGTGGCGTCGCAGCTTCACGCGCTACGAGGCAATTGCGGCTTTACGCAACGCCATTTACGGCTGCGAACTGCCAGGCGTGAGCCGTTTGTCTTGATGGGGGTGTGATGCGAGAACGCTTGACTTTGTATCTAGATTTAATCCGTTGGAATCGTCCTGCGGGTTGGCTGTTGTTGTTGTGGCCATCTCTGTCTGCGTTGTGGGTGGCAGCCGGTGGTTGGCCGGGTTGGCATTTGCTGGCGGTATTTGTGTTGGGCACCATCCTCATGCGCAGCGCAGGCTGCTGCATCAACGATGTGGCTGACCGAGAGTTTGACCGTCACGTCAAACGCACGGCTGAGCGGCCTGTCACTTCCGGCGCTGTGTCTGTGCGCGAAGCGCTTTTCTTGGGTGCCGTGCTGGCGCTGGCCGCGTTTGGTTTTGTGCTCACCACCAACCCTGCCACCATCGTGTGGTCGTTTGCAGGCTTGGCCATGACCTTGATCTATCCCTACGCCAAACGCCATGTGTCGATGCCGCAAGCGGTGTTAGGCGTGGCATTTAGCTTTGGCATTCCCTTGGCGTTTGTGGCCGTGGGAAGCGCAAGCCTTGCGTGGCAAGACATCACCTTGCAAACCTTGAACGATGCCGTACCCATGCAAGCTTGGGGCTTGATGCTGTTCAACTTGTTTTGGGTGTTGGCGTATGACACCGAGTACGCGATGGTCGACCGTGATGACGACCTTCGAATTGGCATGAAGACCTCGGCCATCACCTTGGGCCGCCATGATGTGTCAGCGATCATGGCGTTTTATGCTGTGTATTTGTGCGGCTGGTACGGCTTGTTAGAGCAAGAGAAGCTGGGGTGGCACTGGGCCTTCGCTTTGTGCTTGGCAGGGCTGCAAGCGGTGTGGCACTTTTTGCTCATTCTGGATCGGTCGCGGGACGGTTGCTTTTTGGCATTTCGCATGAACCATTGGCTGGGTGCAACTGTGTTTTCGGGCCTCGTTGTGGGATACGCCTTGCGCTGATGTTGTTCGCCAAATACCCATGAAAAAAGCGCTTGGGCGAAGGCCTCAAGCGCGTTTTGTTTGGAAGCTTTAAGTGGTTGGCTTAGTGGGCTTTGGACTTTTTGGATTTCTTCTTTTTCAATTTCTTTTTCTTAGCCTTTTTGGCTTTGTGGTCTGCTTTTGCGGGTGCCGCTTTGTCTGTGTTTGAGCCATTGGGTGCTGCTTGCTCAGGTTGCGCCACAGGCGCTGTTGGCATGGCGGGCGCTTGCGCCACAGAAGTCAATGGCAAACCCAGTGCGGCTGCTGACAAAAGAGAAAGAAGAAGTTTGTTCATGGATTCAAAGGTATTAAAAAACAACAGACGCATTGTCTCATTACTTGTGGGGGATTACGCCCCAAACTCATCACCCAGCTCATGCGCACGCTGTTGCGCCGCTTGCAATGCCGCTTGAAAGAGCTCGCCCACATGCGCGTTTTGCATAGAAGTAAGGGCTGCATACGTGGTGCCGCCCTTAGAGGTGACGCGTTCGCGTAAGACAGAGGGCGGCTCGGTGGCTGTCTTGGCCAGCTGCGATGCGCCTTCAAACGTGCCAATGGCCAGTTGTGTGGCTTGTTCGGCCGTGAGGCCCATCCTGACGCCAGCTTCGACCATGGCTTCTATAAAGAAGAAAACATAGGCGGGGCCTGAGCCGGACAGTGCAGTGACCGCATCAAGCAACGGCTCATCGTTCACCCACAGCAAAGCACCCGTGGTGGCAACCACTTGCTCGATCCAAGCTTTGTCGTTGGTCGTTACTGCGGTGCGAGCAAACAAACCGGTTTGTCCCAGGCCTACGAGCGCAGGGGTGTTGGGCATCGCGCGCACCACACGCTCGGTATCCAGCCACTTGGCAATGCTGTCGCTGCGAATGCCAGCCGCCACGCTCAAGTGCAAGGCGTTGGCGCAGAAAGCAAGGGTTTGTTGGGCGGCTTCTTTGAAGGTTTGAGGTTTGACAGCCCAGACAATAAGCCCAGCTTCTTTAAGGCTGGCGTCGGCTGATGGCAAGACGCGTACGCCAAATTGGCTTTGCAGGCGCTGGCGAGCCTCCTCAAAAGGCTCAACCACCAAGATGCGGTTGGTGGGCGTGCCTTGTCTGATAAGGCCGCCAATGATGGCGCTCGCCATATTGCCCCCGCCAATGAATGCAAGGGTTTGGTGGGTGTTGGAGGGTGTAGACATGCAGGAATTGTCGGTGAATCCAAAAAGAATCTGAAAAAAAGTTTGACGCAGCCTAAAAAGTTATGGCATAATTTGCGGCTCCGCTAAAAAAGCGGGGTTTATCTGCCCCAAGTTGAAGCGTTGCGAGTGGTTCGCGATGTGGATGACGGGCCCAAGACTGATCGGTTCAGTGCATGACGTAAGTTGTGTGGTGACTGATGCAAGTTGGGAATATTGAAATGATCCAAACTGAAACACGGTTAGATGTCGCTGACAACACCGGTGCGAAGTCCGTTTTGTGCATTAAGGTGCTCGGCGGTTCTAAGCGTCGCTATGCAAGCGTGGGCGACATCATCAAGGTGAGCATTAAAGAAGCCGCTCCGCGTGGCCGCGTCAAAAAAGGCGAGGTGTATAGCGCTGTTGTGGTCCGTACTGCCAAGGGCATCCGCCGCGGCGACGGTTCGCTCGTTAAATTCGATGGCAACGCAGCTGTGTTGCTCAATGCAAAGTTGGAGCCTATCGGCACCCGTATCTTCGGCCCAGTGACGCGCGAGTTGCGCACTGAGAAGTTCATGAAGATCGTGTCTTTGGCTCCTGAAGTTCTGTAAGGACTAACAATGAACAAGATTCGCAAAGGCGACCAAGTCATCGTCCTTACTGGGCGTGACAAAGGCAAGCGTGGCGTTGTGTCGCTGCGTAAAGACGACAGCCACTTGCTGGTCGATGGCATTAACTTGGTGAAAAAACACACCAAGCCAAACCCAATGGCTGGCACGCAAGGCGGCATCGTTGACAAAACAATGCCCATCCATCAGTCCAACGTGGCTATCTTCAATGCTGCTACCGGCAAGGCTGATCGTGTTGGCATCAAAGTCCTGGCAGACGGCAGCAAAGTGCGTGTCTTCAAGTCCAGCGGCGAAGAAATCAAGGCGGCATAAATATGGCACGACTCCAACAACACTACCGTGAAAAAGTGGCTGCTGAGCTGACTGAAAAGTTTGGCTACAAGTCACCCATGCAAGTTCCACGTTTGACCAAAATCACGTTGAACATGGGCGTGAGCGAAGCTGTGGCTGACAAAAAAGTCATGGACAACGCTGTCAGTGACTTGACCAAAATTGCTGGCCAAAAACCAGTGGTAACCAAGGCTAAGAAAGCTATCGCGGGTTTCAAAATCCGTGAAGGTCAGCCTATCGGTTGTATGGTCACTTTGCGTGGCGTTCAGATGTATGAATTCCTAGATCGTTTCGTGACCGTGGCTTTGCCTCGCGTTCGTGACTTCCGTGGTATTTCTGTCCGTGCCTTTGATGGCCGTGGCAACTACAACATCGGCGTGAAAGAGCAGATCATTTTCCCTGAGATTGAGTACGACAAAGTCGACGCGCTGCGCGGCCTCAACATCAGCATCACCACGACGGCTAAGACCGACGAAGAGTGCAAAGCATTGCTCGCTGGTTTCCGTTTCCCATTCAAGACAGAGGTGGCACGTGGCTAAACAAGCATTGATCGAGCGCGAGCTCAAGCGTGACCGTTTGGTTGCAAAGTACGCTGCTAAGCACGCAGAGTTGAAGGCTATCGCCAACGACTTCAAGCGTAGCGATGAAGAGCGCGCAATTGCCCGTTTGGGTTTGCAAAAGTTGCCTCGTAACGCGAACCCCACGCGCCAGCGCAACCGTTGTGCAATCACCGGACGTCCACGTGGCACATTCCGCCAATTCGGCCTTGGCCGCGCCAAGATTCGTGAATTAGCCTTCCAAGGCAACATTCCCGGCATCACCAAAGCCAGCTGGTAATAGGCAGGGAGATTCAATATGAGCATGAGTGATCCAATCGCCGACTTGCTGACTCGCATCCGCAACGCGCAAATGGTGGCTAAACCCACTGTGATGGTGCCTTCTTCCAAAGTGAAGATCGCCATTGCGCAAGTGCTGAAAGACGAAGGCTACATCGACGGTTTTCAAATTAAACAAGACGCTGGCAAGACTGAGCTTGAGATTACTCTCAAGTACTACGCAGGT
>NZ_JAVKLM010000030.1:0-3177 GCF_031539105.1 Limnohabitans sp. | reverse complement strand
CGGTCGGCAAGTCTTGGAACGGGTAGTCCCGCAACACCGTGTGAAACCCCGGCTTGCGCTCAGTGGTCTCCACATGAAACGGCACGCCCCGAAAGCTCGCCTGTTGAAGCTCATCAATCCAGCTCATTTGCTATACCCCGCTGGGTTGGTTGATCCGGGATTGATACGAATCAATGAGGGCTGCTGCGCCACGGTGGGCGACAGCGTCACGCGGTCATCGGTCACCCGCACATTGATATCAAGCTGGCCCTGACCAATTTGCACTTGGCCCGATTGAGCGCCCATCGTTTGTGCAGCGTCTACAGGCGCAGTCAAATCAAACAAGCGTGGATCGTTGTAGCCCTTTCCACGCCAACCGTTCAAAGCACCGCCATTAATTCGCTCTTGCGCTTGAGGTGACAACGCCACCCCATCTCGATGCGCTGCGCTATACCACTGAGTAAATGCATCACCCAGCTGATACATCTCATATGCGCCGTAAGCCGCCCCGCCAGCTAGGCTAAGTCTTCCAAGCGTTGGCGCGACTCGGCCAAGCGCTGGCCCTAAAGCCCCAAGCGCACCTGCTGCGCCAGTTACAGCGCCGCCAATCCCTTTTCCACCCGCAATTGAAAACACCGCCGCGGCTCCCGCCGCCGCAGTCAATGCTGTTGCCAAGAGAACGGCAGCGCCAGTTGTTTTAGGAAACGCCTCGGCAGTTGCTCCCGCCATATCGGCCAGCTTGCCAAGAGGGCCTGACACCCCATCTATAGCTGCCTTCTCAGCCAATTTTTTAGCTTCATTCGCCTGTTCCATCTTGAACTCACCCGTTTGCTCACGCACTGCAAACGACTTATCAACCTCTAGCTCACCGGGCTTTTTGCCAAACTGTTCAAGAACGGCGGTCTCTACAGACTTCACCAAATCTTGATTGTTCATGATTGCCAAAAAAGCTGCGGCAGATTGTTGGTTCTTAAAAACCTGACCCAATGACGACCCCGTGAGCTGTTGCATCATTGACCCCAAAATCTCCTTCTTCTCACCGTCATCTTTTGTCGCGTCATATCGCTTTTTAAGGCTTGCAAAACGAGGGTCAGAGTCAATGACTTTTTTAAACAGGTCAAGCGTCGCCTCTACCTTTCCAATCCCTCGGCTTTGGTAGTCTTGATACACATCCTGCATTGAATGCATCGCAGCAAACCGTTCGCCACCTTTGAGCTTTTTACCCCCGTTAAACACCACCTTGGCCATATCGCCCATGAAGTGTTCCGAGCTCATCAAAGCCATTAAATCCTTGAGGTTCGTACCGGCCTCATCTGGCGTTCCTGCTGTTTTGATCGACGCCTGCATCCAAGCCAGCACCTTTGCGTAATCTTTTTCACCGCGCATACCCGCCATACCAGCTGGGGCCATGATCTGTGGGAGCCATTTCGCGGCATTATTTAACTCAAAGCTACCAAGCTGACCCGCACGTTGGGCCCCTGACAAAAGCTGCGTCAATCTATCAGGAGACAATCCAAAATCGCGCAAACGCACCCCAATACGCGCAATATCGTTCGCGTCAGTTCTGGCCGCCGTTGCTTGCCTCACAACTGCACCCAACATTTTTTTAGAGTCGCCTACATCTACGCCATTAGCCAGCAGCGTGTTCAGCGCATCCGCCGCGTCCTCACGTGTTCCACCACCGTTTTTACGCGCTGTGTTAACCAGCGTTTCAAGCTCCTTCATACCCGCCACACGGCCACCCACATCACGCTCTGAAAACGCCGTGTTAGCCATGTCGGCCAAGTTGCCATCGAAAGACAGGCCACGCTTAATTGGCCCGCTCACGGCCCATGCGGCGGCCCCCGTGGTCAATGCCACCCCTTGAATTTTTTTGAGAGAAGATAAATACCCCTCAGCCGCATGGCGTGCGCGGTCGGCACTCTGAGCCACTTTAGACCAATACGCAGCTTGCTGCGCAACGCTTGAGCCATGCACCCCGCCCAAGCGTTCAAGCGCTCGGGCAAGAGACCCAACCTTCAACTCAGAAGATGCAAACTCTTTTTGCATCACCTCCTGCATCTTTGCCAAAGCGTGCATATCACTCTTTGACTTGGCGGCAATGTCACTGTGCAGCTCAATGAGGTATTTCAGCTTGAGTTCGCGCATAAGTTACGTACCGCGCTTATTTAGCTCTGTCAGCATTGATCGAAGTCGCCCCGTCGGCACGTTGTCCAACAAAGTTGGAGAGCAATTCAGGGCCAGGCTCAGCATCAGCACCATTTGCTCCAGCCGCTGCAACCTGGCCCACGAACTGTGGGGATGCAGCTTTCAAAAGCGAGTCATCTTCGCCACTCAAAATACCCTCAAATTGGGCCTGCGTCATATTCCCGTAACGCACCTCTGCCGCCATTGCCATCAAGAAAATACGGCGCTCAATCAATGCCAAATCATGGCTGCTCATCTTGCCCATTGAGTTCAGGTCAAGCGAGGCTCCATACAGCTTGTTACCGTCACACTCAAGCCAATCAATATGCCTAAACGTCATGGCATAACGAAAATCTGCATCGCTCACAAGCAGCCGATGCTGCTTATCTACCATCACAACACGCTCTGCCGCTTGTTGGGCGGCCCGCTCATCTGCGACCGTTGTTTCTCGCAGGCGCACAGTGCGATAGCGAATTTCCCGCCCATCAGACTGAACGGGCAACCCGTCCGCAAGGGTCAAGTCGTAAAGGCTGGCAATGGTTGGGGTGCTTTTTGTGTCCATGCCTTGCAGTGTCGGCATTCGTCAACACACCGTCACGGTGAAACACTTCACCAAAAACAAAAGGCCCCGAAGGGCCTTTTGTGGTCAGTATGCAATCAGCTTTTTAGAGCCACTGCAACGGCGAGAGCAGGTTGAACGTCACGTCCACCGTGCCCGCTCCAATCTTCCCCATCTTGGCAAAGCCGCAATTAGGTGCCACCGCCTTGCGGCCCGTTGCAGAGTCGCGCATAGCAATCTGCACACCGCGCATCTTCACAAAATCATCAGGGTTGGTTGCCGGGCCAAAGTTCAGTTTGGCGTTCAATGTGCGGGCCACGCGTTTGCGCTTTTCGCTGTCGTCACCGCTTGCAGCGGGCACCACCTCATACTCATAGCCAGCGCCGCCTTCAACTTCGCCGCTGCTGTCTTCAAAGTCCAACGCAATGCCGCCCACGATGATGGTGTCTATT
>NZ_JAVKLM010000029.1:0-26021 GCF_031539105.1 Limnohabitans sp. | reverse complement strand
TTCAGAAATTTAAGGAAATATCAAAATGGCAGCAAAAGACGTAATTTTCGGCGGCGAAGCCCGCGCACGCATGGTTGAAGGCGTGAACATTTTGGCCAACGCGGTCAAAGTGACTTTGGGCCCTAAGGGTCGTAACGTGGTGTTGGAGCGCTCATTCGGCGCCCCTACCGTGACCAAAGACGGTGTGTCCGTGGCCAAGGAAATCGAACTCAAAGACAAGTTGCAAAACATGGGCGCGCAAATGGTCAAGGAAGTCGCTTCCAAGACTTCTGACAACGCTGGTGACGGTACAACTACCGCGACTGTGTTGGCTCAAGCCATCGTGCGCGAAGGCATGAAGTACGTGGCCGCAGGCATGAACCCCATGGACCTGAAGCGCGGCATCGACAAAGCAGTTGCTGCTTTGATCGAAGAGTTGAAGAAAGCCACCAAGGCCACCACAACCACCAAAGAAATCGCGCAAGTCGGTTCTATCTCTGCCAACAGCGACCACAGCATTGGTGACATCATCGCCAACGCTATGGAAAAAGTGGGCAAAGAAGGCGTGATCACTGTGGAAGACGGCAAGTCTTTGAACAACGAACTCGACGTTGTGGAAGGCATGCAATTCGACCGCGGCTACCTGTCTCCTTACTTTATCAACAGCCCAGAAAAGCAAGCTGCTTTGTTGGACAACCCCTTCGTGTTGTTGTTTGACAAGAAGATCAGCAACATCCGCGACTTGTTGCCCACCTTGGAAGCCGTTGCAAAAGCTGGCCGTCCTTTGTTGATCATTGCTGAAGAAGTTGAAGGCGAAGCCTTGGCGACTTTGGTGGTCAACACCATCCGTGGCATCTTGAAGGTTGTGGCTGTCAAGGCCCCAGGCTTTGGCGATCGTCGCAAAGCCATGTTGGAAGACATCGCAATCTTGACCGGCGGCAAAGTGATCGCTGAAGAAGTTGGCTTGACACTCGAAAAAGTGACTTTGGCTGACCTCGGCCAAGCCAAGCGCATCGAAGTGGGCAAAGAAAACACCATCATCATCGACGGCGCTGGTGCCGCTGCTGACATCGAAGCTCGCGTCAAACAAGTGCGCGTGCAAATCGAAGAAGCCACGTCTGACTACGACCGCGAAAAACTGCAAGAGCGCGTGGCCAAGTTGGCTGGCGGTGTTGCCGTGATCAAGGTTGGCGCTGCCACCGAAGTCGAAATGAAAGAAAAGAAAGCCCGCGTGGAAGACGCATTGCACGCGACTCGCGCTGCTGTGGAAGAAGGCATCGTGGCTGGCGGCGGCGTGGCATTGCTGCGTGCACGTCAAACTGCTGGCACCATCAAAGGTGACAACGCTGACCAAGACGCCGGTATCAAACTGGTGTTGAAAGCCATCGAAGCCCCCTTGCGCGAAATCGTTTACAACGCTGGCGGCGAGCCATCCGTTGTGGTGAACGCTGTGTTGGCTGGTAAAGGCAACTACGGCTTCAACGCTGCCAACGACACCTACGGTGACATGATCGAAATGGGCATCTTGGACCCAACCAAAGTGACACGCACTGCTTTGCAAAACGCAGCGTCTGTGGCCTCTTTGATGTTGACCACCGAGTGCATGGTTTCAGAAGCACCCAAAGACGAAGCCGGCGGCGGCATGCCTGATATGGGTGGCATGGGCGGTATGGGTGGTATGGGCGGCATGGGCATGTAATTGCCTCGCTGCTTTGCCTGAGCACTTCGGTGCTCTTGCCAAACAAAAAAGCCCCGCAATGCGGGGCTTTTTTTCGACTGTACTCAGCGACTTAATGCATCAGCGCTTCAAGCTTCACAGCATCCACACAGAACGCACGAATGCCTTCTGCCAGCTTCTCCGTGGCCATGGCATCTTCATTCATCGCATAACGGAACGAGGATTCGGTGTGATGCACCGCTGGCAAGTCCAACTGCATGGCGGCAGATGCGCTCAAAACTTGCGCCAAAGGCTCGATGGACGCCCCCAACTGCGCCAGCAACTCGGGCGCGATGGTCAGCAAATCGCAACCAGCCAGGGAGGTAATCTGGCCGACGTTTCTAAAGCTCGCACCCATCACCTCGGTAGAGATGCCGTGGCGCTTGTAGTGGTTGTAAATCGCGCGGACCGACTGCACGCCGGGGTCGTTGGTGTTGGCGTTGTCGGTTTCTACCCACGCACTGCCGGCGGACTTTTTGTACCAGTCGTAAATGCGACCCACGAACGGGGAAATGAGTTGCACCTTGGCATCGCCACAGGCCACGGCTTGGGCGAATGAAAAAAGCAAAGTGAGGTTGGTGCGGATGCCTTCGCGCTCTAGCTCAGCAGCGGCTTGGATGCCTTCCCACGTGGACGCGATTTTGATGAGCACGCGTTCGCGCTTCACACCTTGGGCTTCGTACAGCGCCATGATGCGCTTGGCGCGCGCCACAGTAGCGGCGGTATCAAAGCTCAGACGCGCATCCACTTCGGTGGACACGCGACCGGGAATGGTGGCCAAAATTTCGCAGCCAAAGCGCACCAACAAGCGGTCAATCTGCGCGTCCATCGCCTCGTGACCGTGCGCGGCCACGGTGTCTTTGAGCAGAGGCAGGTATTCGGGCTTTTGCACCGCCTTCAAAATCAGCGATGGGTTGGTGGTGGCGTCTTGCGGCTGAAATTGAGCGAGCTGCTTGAAGTCGCCCGTGTCGGCCACGACGGTGGTGAATTGCTTGAGGGCGTCGAGTTGATTCATGGCGTGATTATCCTGTGTCACCAAAAGTCTAGCGGCTTGGCGCTACAGTGTGATTTATGCAATCTTTCACGCCTCAAAAAATTCTGGTTCTCGGTGGTTCTGGCTTTGTGGGACGCCATGTGTGCTCACGCCTCAGCCTGCAACACCACCAAGTGACTGTGCCCACACGCCGTCTGCCTGCGCGCCACATCCAAATGATGCCGGGCGTCACCGTGGTGCAAGCCGATGTGCACGATGCCAAACAACTGCAAGCCTTGGTGCATGGCCACGATGTGGTGATCAACCTCATCGCCATCCTTCACGGCACCGAAGAGGAGTTCACCCACGCCCACGTCACCCTGCCTGCCAGTTTGGCGCGTGCCTGCCATGCAGAAAACGTGACACGCCTCATTCACATCAGCGCTTTGGGTGCCGATGTGCACGGCCCATCCATGTACCAGCGCAGCAAAGCGCAGGGTGAGTTGGCTTTGCTGTCAGCGGCTGCCAAAGCACCACTGGGCTTAACGCTGCTGCGCCCGAGCGTAATTTTTGGCAAAGACGATCAGTTCATCAACCTGTTTGCCAAGCTGCAAAAAGTTTTTCCCATCATGCCGCTGGCCGGTGCGCACACGCGCTTTCAGCCGGTGTGGGTGCATGACGTGGCGCAAGCCATCGTGCATTGCGTGAACACGGCAAGCACCGAGGGCCAGGTCTATGAACTTTGCGGCCCCGACATCTTGACCCTCACCGAGTTGGTTCAGTTGGCCGGTCGTTGGGTGGGCAAAGAGCGCCCCGTCATCTCGTTGCCTTATGCCATCGGCTGGTTGCAAGCGCTGCTGATGGAGTTTGCGCCTGGCCCCACCTTAATGAGCCGTGACAACTTGGACTCGATGAAAGTCAACAACATCGCCAGCCCACATGCCTTGGGTTTGCGTGCGCTGGGCATTCCTGAGCCTAAGTCCATCAAACGTTTGTTTGCGCCGGAGCGTTGATGAAAACCTACCTGGTCGGCGGTGCGGTGCGCGATGCCCTGATGGGTCTTGCGGGCTCTGACCGCGACTGGGTGGTGGTGGGTGGCTCGCCTGAGGCTTTGGTGGCACAGGGCTACCAGCCCGTGGGCAAAGACTTTCCTGTGTTCTTGCACCCCGACACACACGAGGAATATGCCCTCGCCCGCACCGAGCGAAAAACTGCACGCGGCTATCACGGCTTTGCCGTGCATGCGTCACCCGATGTCACGCTGGAAGAAGACCTCGCCCGACGCGACCTGACCATCAACGCCATCGCGCAAGATGAGCAAGGCCAACGCACAGACCCCTATGGCGGCGAACGTGACATTGCCGCCAAAGTGCTGCGCCACGTGACCGACGCCTTTCGCGAAGACCCTGTGCGCATCCTGCGCTTGGCCCGCTTTGCCGCACGCTTCCCAGACTTCACCGTCGCACCCGAAACCCTGACGCTCATGCGCGAGATGGTGGCAGAGGGTGAGGTCGATGCTTTGGTGAGCGAACGCGTATGGCAAGAGCTCTCACGCGGACTCATGGGCGCCAAGCCCTCACGCATGCTGCAAGTGCTGCGCGACTGCGGCGCTTTGCAACGCTTGTTACCCGAAGTCGACAAACTCTACGGCGTGCCGCAACGCGCCGAATACCACCCCGAGATTGACACCGGCATTCACCTAGAAATGGTGCTCGATACGTCAGCGCGCATGAATGCGCCCCTCGAAGTGCGCTTTGCCTGCCTGTGCCACGACCTCGGCAAAGGCACCACACCTGCTGACGTGTTACCCCGTCACATCGGCCACGAGCAACGCAGCGAAAAACTCACCCGCGCACTCTGCACCCGTTGGCGCGTGCCCGTGGAATGCAAAGAGCTGGCAGAGTTGGTCGCGCGTGAGCACGGCAACATACATCAAAGTCTGGGCTTTGGTGCAGAGGCGGTGTGGCGCTTGCTGGTGCGCTGCGATGCGCTGCGCCGCCCTGAGAGGTTCCTGCTGGCTTTGCAAGCGTGCGCGTGTGATGCGCGAGGGCGGTTGGGCAAAGAGGATGAGGCTTATGCGCAGGAGCCTCGACTGGCTTTGTTGTTGAAGGCGGCGCAGTCGGTGGACAGTGCGGCAGTGAGTGCGCAGGCTTTGCAAGAAGGTCTGCAAGGGGCCGCTGTTGGGGCGCGAATGGAGGCTGCTCGGTTGGCGGCTATTGCTGCTGCGCTTTAAGTGCTGCGCATCGAAGCGGCAAGGGCGCTAACCGCTCTGCTCCGCCGTCGCTTCGCGCCTAATGTCGCTGCCGCGGCCACCGCCCTTGCCGCTTCGCTGCTTTGGGCTCGCCTAGATTTTTACTTCAAGCAAACCTGGTCGCAACAAATACCGAAGTAACTCCCCGCGTTTTGTATCAACCTCAAAACTCGCGCGTCAAGCGGTGTGGGGTGTGCCTGCGGCAGCGACATTAGGCGCGAAGCGACGGCGGAGCAGAGCAGGTACACCCCACACCGCTTGACAAAGAAGGGAAGCTCAAAGCACCTTAGAGATGCCCGCGCACACGAGACTGAGAATGATCGTAGAAGCAAGCGGAATAAAAATCTGACGCCCAAAAATCTTGAAGCGGATATCCCCAGGCAATCGCCCAAAGCCCAGCTTTTGCAACCAAGGCGTGACAGCGTTGATCAACAACAAAGCAATGAAAACAACAATAAGCCAACGTGTCATATCAAGACTTACAGCGCGTAAGTGCGATCACCTTGCGCAAAGCCCATCGGCTCCCACTCGGTCGTGCCAAAGGCCACCACTTTGAACAGTTCGCCCATTTCATGCTCGGTGATGAGCTTTTGAGCCATGCTCTTTTCGTCGAGTGGCGCATCCACCAACGGGGGTAACAAGCCGCAGTTGATCAAGAAATGCGCTTGGGTCGTGTAGCCCAACACATGCAAGCCTGCGTCTTGCGCAGCCAACGCGACGCCGGTGAAGTTCACGTGCGCGGTGATGTCTTTGCGGCCCACATCGGCCAGCGGATCGGTGTCTGACTTGTGCAGCTGATGGCACATCAGCGTGCCCATGCTGCGCTGGGGGTGAAAGTATTCACTCTCGGGGAACCCGTAGTCGATGAGAAAAGCCGCGCCGCCTTTGCCCGTGGCTGCTTCGCCCGCTTTGAAGCGGTCAGCCAAGGTCGCCACAAAGGCTTCGGCTTGGTTGTGAATTTCGGTCAGGTAATCGTGCTCGCCTGGCACGTCCATGGGCGGGCGTAGGTCGGTCACGCGGTCTTGCCATTGCAAAGCATCTGCGCTCCAAACCACACCACGTTCATGCCACACACCGCTTTTGCGCACCAGCAGTTGCACGGGCATGGCATCGAGCACTTCGTTGCCCACCACCACGCCGCTCAGTTGCTCGGGCAGGGCATCGATCCACTGCACTTTGTGCGCATGGGCTTTGAGGGTGTCTTGTTGGCGCTCGCGCAAGCTGCCCGACAAATCGACGATGGTGTAGCGCTTGACGCTCACGCCCATCAGACCCAAGCTGTCGAGCAACTGCAAAGCCAAAGCACCAGAGCCTGCGCCAAACTCCCACACCTCATCGGTGCCCGTGACTTGCAGGGCCTCGGCCACTTGGTGGGCCAGCGTGCGGCCAAAATGTTTGGACATTTCGGGCGCAGTCGCAAAGTCACTGCCGCTCTCGGGTGTGAGGCCAAACTTGCGCAGACTGTTGGCGTAGTAGCCCAAGCCGGGGGCGTAAAGGGCCAGCGCCATGAAGCGGTCAAAGCCCAGCCAGCCGCCTGCATTGGCAATGCTGCGCTGAATCAGCGTGTACAAAGCCTGTTGGCCCGGGTCGTTGGATAATTGGGGGGTACTCATTGGGTGCAGATCGTAACTCGACCTCCCACACACTCCACATCGTCCTTTCACCACAGGCACCTCACACCATGCGCTCTTGGGCACTTATCACTGGCGGCAGCGTTCGCTTAGGCCGCGAAATCGGTCTCGCCTTTGCGCGCGCGGGCTGGAATGTGGCGTGCCACTACAACCGCTCTGAGGCTGAGGCTCATGCTCTGTGCGCCGAGCTGCGCGCCTTGGGCGTCGACGCCTTGGCCGTGCAAGGCGAGCTAGAAGACGAAGCCAGCTGCCAACGCATTTTTGACACCACCGTGACCGTCACAGGCAACACGCTGCAATGTGTGGTGAACAACGCCTCGTTGTTTGTGCCCGACGAGGGGGCCGACTTTGATGAGGCACAAGCCTTGGCACAAATCAAGGTCAACCTCATGGCGCCCATGCGCTTTGGCAAGTGGATGGCGGCGCTGCATGCCAACGGCGCTGCAACCCAGACCAAGCCCAGCGTCATCCACGTGTTGGACCAAAAGGTGTTCAACCTTAACCCCGATTATTTTTCGTACACGCTGTCCAAGCTCGCGCTCGAACGCGCCGTCAGCCTGCAAGCCCAGTCGCTCGCGCCCACTCTGCGCGTCAACGCCGTAGCCCCCGGCTTGATGTACCTCAGCGGCCCACAAACCCAAGACAACTTCAACCGTGCCGCACAAGCCAACTTGCTGCGCCACCCCATCAACCCCGCCGACGTGGCCAGCAGCGTGGTGTTTTTGGCGGGCAACGCAAGCATCACCGGCACAAGCGTGCGCGTGGACAACGGCCAACATTTGGTACCACTCGCACGCGATGTGATGTTTGTGGTCGAGGAACTTTTCAAATCATGAACGACACCCTATTGCTCAAATGCCGCCGCTTGTTTTTGCGCGGGCTCACGGTGCAAGTGCACATTGGCATTCACGACTTTGAGCTGCATGCGGCACAACGCATCGTCATTGATGTGGACTTGTATGTGTCATTCGCAGGCACCAGCCCCAAAGACGACCGCATCGACGAAGTGGTGGACTACGACTTTGTGCGCGCCGTAGTGCATGGGCGCGTGGCGCAAGGCCACATCAACCTGCAAGAAACTTTGTGTGATGACATCCTCACGCACTTGCTGGAACACACCGGCGTGATGGCCGCGCGCGTGTCCACCCGCAAGCCTGACGTCTACCCTGACTGCGAAGCGGTGGGTGTGGAAGTGTTCCGCGCCAAACCAGGAGTGCTGTGACATGGCAAGCAAAGGCACACAAATCCTCCATCTCACTGGCCTGCGCTTTGATGCCAACTTGGGCATCTTGGAGCACGAGAAAATTGATCCGCAACCCATTCAGGTTGACGCCGAACTCAACCTTGGTACGCAACCCTTGCTGCCGCACGACGATGACATTTGCCATGTACTGGACTACCGCAAGATTCGCCAAATCATCATCAGCGAATGCACGGCAGAGCACGTCAACTTGCTCGAAACCCTGATTGGCAAACTCGCCCACCGCCTCATGCAGCTGCCGGGCGTGTTGGGCGTGCGCGTGAAGATCGCCAAGCTTGAAATTTTTGACGACTGTGAAGTCGCCATTCGCATGGAAACTGGACAGTGGAATTAATCACATGACGACCGCAGAAAAAGACCTCAACAAAGACCCGAAGCAAATCAAGATCGAGCACGAAAACCACAAGCTCGAAAAACGCCTGTGCCGCCAAGTGGGCCAAGCCATCGTGGACTACAACATGATTGAAGAAGGCGACAAGATCATGGTCTGCATGTCAGGCGGCAAAGACAGCTACGCCATGCTCGACATCTTGCTCATGATGCAGCAACGCGCCCCCATCAGCTTTGAATTGATTGCGGTCAACCTCGACCAAAAGCAACCGGGCTTCCCAGCCGATGTGCTGCCCAAATACTTGGCGCAAGTGGGCGTGAAGTTCCGCATTGAAACGCAAGACACATACTCCATCGTCAAAGACAAAATCGCCGAAGGCAAAACCATGTGCAGCCTGTGCTCGCGTTTGCGTCGAGGCATTTTGTACCGCGTCGCGGGCGAGTTGGGCTGCAACAAAATCGCGCTGGGCCACCACCGCGACGACATCTTGCAAACCTTCTTCTTGAACATGTTCTTCGGCGGCAAGCTCAAAGCCATGCCCCCCAAACTGGTGAGCGACGGCGGCGACCACATGGTGATCCGCCCCTTGGCCTACGTGGCCGAGAAAGACTTAGAGCGCTGGTCCAAAGTGCGCCAGTTCCCCATCATTCCTTGCACGTTGTGTGGCAGCCAAGACGGCCTGCAACGTCAAGTGGTGGGCGAGATGCTGCGTGAGTGGGAGAAGAAGCACCCAGGCCGCATTGAGAACATGTTTGCAGCCATGCAAAACGTGGTGCCTTCGCATTTGATGGATCACACGAAGTTTGATTTCAAGAACTTGAAGAGCACCGGCGTGGCGTCAGAGGATGGAGACAAAGCGTTTGACCATGAAGAGTTTCCTATGGCCACCTTGCCGGGGATGCAGGTGGTGTCGCTTTAAATCTTTGCTTTTTTTCTGAGCTCGCTTCGAAGAGGAACTTAGGGCAGGTTCCTCATGCTGGGGTACCAGAAATCGTCACCTGCCCTAAGCACCTCCCCGAAGTCTGCGTCCGACGTTGCTTCGCTCGTCTAGTTTCACTCGAACCTGAAGCGTTGCGTGCATGGGATGTGGCGGCTGACGATTTCTGGTACTCCAGCATGAGGAAGCCGCCAGACTCCATGTGCGCAACGCGTCCCCCTCGGAGAAAACAAAACAAAAAAGCCACCTAGAAAGGTGGCTTTTCCAATGAGCGGCTGAAAAGGTCAGAGCTTAAAAGCCACAACCTTTTGGTGCTGCTCACCCAAACCTTCAATACCCAAAGTCATCACATCACCACGCTTCAAATACACAGGCGCTGGCTTGCCGTCCTTCTTCACGCCCATGCCCACACCTGGAGGCGTGCCGGTACAAATGACATCGCCAGGTTTGAGGGTCACGAACTGGCTGAGGTAGCTCACAATTTTGGCCACGCCAAAAATCATGGTCTTGGTGTTGCCGTTTTGCATGCGCACGCCGTTCAGGTCTAGCCACATGTGCAACTTTTGCGGATTGGGCACTTCATCGCGCGTCACCAGCCAAGGGCCGATGGGGCCGAAGGTGTCGCAACCCTTGCCCTTGTCCCAACTGCCGCCACGCTCCAGTTGGTATTCGCGTTCGCTCATGTCGTTGATCAGGCAATAGCCCGCCACGTAGTCGAAGGCTGCTTTTTGTGACACATAGCGTGCCTCGGTGCCAATGACGATGCCCAGCTCAACTTCCCAGTCAGACTTGACCGAGCCTTTGGGCAACATCACATCGTCGTTGGGGCCTTGAATGCAGCTGATGGCCTTGGTAAACACAATGGGCTCTTTGGGAATGGGCATGCCGGCCTCAGCAGCATGGTCGGCATAGTTCAGGCCAATGGCCAAAAACTTGCCCACATTCGCCACGGGGCAGCCCATGCGAGGCTTGCCTTTGACCAAGGGCAGTTTGTCAGTGTTGAGCTTGGCCAACTTCGCCAAAGCTTTGTCGCTGAGTTGATCGGGCGTCACGTCTTTGATGACTTTGCTCAAGTCGCGCAGTTTGCCTGCGGCATCGATGAGGCCTGGTTTTTCTTTGCCGGGATTGCCGTAACGCACGAGTTTCATAACAAGTCTTTCATCAAAAAAGTTAAAGAGAAATGATCATATTAAGGCCTTCACAGGCTTCTTCAAATACCAAAAGTGACAGCTGTTTCCAATGGTGGGGACGCGCACCGCGTACGCGCCAATCAAAAGATTTGGGCTGATGAGTCAGCACATAACCGACCTCACCTTTGGGGCCAGCGTACCTCACCGCAAATGGATTGGTTTCGTTATATGTCGCATGTGTCATAGGCAAGCCAATGACGATGCCCGTGCGTTCGTTAAACGCTTTACCAGATAGCACGAGCATCGGGTGTTCGTTTTTCATCTCTGCGCCGACTTGCGGATTGAAGTCAATCCAAATCATGTCGCGGCGATCAGGCACCCAAGTCTTTGGCACGGCTGCCATCAAAAAATCTCTTTGCCGACCGGGCTGCTGGCCATGACTTCGCCTCCGTGCATTTGAGGATCAAACTGCTTGAGCCTTTGTGCCAAAGACAATTTAGGCTTACCAGATACGCGCACAAAAAAACCACCCTCAACCACTTCGACCACGATGGGTGTGCCACGTGCCACGTGGGCGGCCTTTGCGATAGGCGCCGTGATGCGCACACCAAGACCATTGCCCCACTCTTGCACCGTTTGTTCTGCCGCGATCATGCCTTTCATGGCAACACTCCTTGCTGTTTACACAAGTATAAACATTAACGACACATCAGCCCCAGCGATGCATCCAAGTGATCAAGAGGCGAGCGCTTGAAACCCGAACGCGAAAACCGCTGCAGCTGCCCCAAGGCAAACGCCAGCAACGCTGCCGCACGCACTTGCGCATCAGCCGTCGGCGTGGCCGACTTGTTGGCCTCGGCCGCCACACGCAGCACTTGACGCAGGGCCGACTCGATGCGTTCAAACAATTGGTTCATGCGCTGGTGCAAGCGCTCGTTTTCAAACACCAAGGCGTCACCCACCATCACGCGGGCCATGCCTGGGTTTTTCTCGCCAAACTGCAGCAGCACTGTGACCATGCGGGCCGCCTTTTGAGCGCCGTCTCCTTCACGCTCGGCGATTTGGTTGATCAGGCTGAACAAGCTGTGCTCGATGAAATCAATCAAGCCTTCAAACATCTGCGCCTTGCTGGCGAAGTGCCGATACAGCGCCGCCTCACTCACGTCCAGCTTAGATGCCAAGAGCGCCGTAGTGATGCGCTCGGTGCCTGGCTGCTCCAGCATGCCCGCCAGCGTTTGCAAAATTTGCTCGCGCCGCTGGCCCGGCTTCATGCGCTGGCGAACCTTGGGCTCTCCGCGGTCGGGAGCGACTTCGTCTGGCAAGGCGTTGTCGGACATGGCTGTTAAAAGAAGTTAGTGCGAGCGAATCATCGTTCCGAAGGCCTGTTCGGTCAACACCTCCAGCAGCATCGCGTGTGGCACGCGGCCATCGATGATATGCACCGCATTCACCCCGCTCTTGGCAGCATCCAAAGCACCCGCAATTTTGGGAATCATGCCGCCGCTGATCGTGCCATCGGCCACCAGCTCATCAATGCGACGCGGTGTGAGCTCGGTCAACAACTCGCCTTGTTTGTCCAGCACGCCACGGATGTTGGTGAGCATCAGCAGTTTTTCGGCATTGAGCACCGTGGCCAACTTAGCAGCCACCACGTCGGCGTTGATGTTGTAGCTCTCGTTGTTCTCGCCAAAACCAATCGGGCTGACCACGGGAATGAAGGCGTCGTCTTGCAAGGCCTTCACCACGCTGGGATCGATGCTCACAATGTCACCCACTTGGCCCACGTCGTATTCTTTTTGAGGGTCTTTGCTGTCGTGCACCATCAGTTTTCGGGCGCGAATCATGGCGCCATCGCGGCCCGTCAAGCCCACGGCTTTGCCGCCAGCTTGGTTGATCAGACCCACGATGTCTTGCTGCACTTGCCCGCCCAACACCCACTCCACCACTTCCATGGTTTCGGCGTCGGTCACGCGCATGCCTTCAATGAACTCGCCCTTTTTCCCTAAGCGTTGCAACAAACCTTCAATTTGCGGGCCACCGCCGTGCACCACCACGGGGTTCATGCCCACGAGCTTGAGCAACACCACGTCTTCGGCAAATGCCTTTTGCAACGCAGGGTCGGTCATGGCGTTGCCGCCGTATTTGATGACCAAGGTTTTGCCGTGGAACTTGCGGATGTATGGCAAGGCCTGGGCCAAGATGTCGGCGGGAGAAAAATCGCTCATGGTGGGCAACTCCGTGGGGTGGTTTGAGGTGATTTATTCCGCGTGTTCTGCGGCGGGTGCGGGTGCAAAAGCTTGTGCGGCCTGCGGGCCCAACACCAGCTCACGCACCATTTCGCGCAAGAGCTTTTTCTCTTGGAAGCTCAGCGCGCGCTCCAACACGCGGCGCACGCCCAGCAAGAGCTGGCGGTCCACCTCTTGTGGAATGCCGCGTGTGTTTTGCAACTCTTCACGCAGCTCTTCACGCAGGTCTTCGGGTTCATCAGCCCACCAAGTGTGGATGACGGTGTTGAGCTGTTCGCGCAATTGCTCGGGGTCGACCTGTGGTGCTGCATGCATTGAGCTGGCGTGGCGTGAACCACCTTCGCGCATGGCTTGTGCACCTAACACCACGCGTTGGTCTGCTTGCGACAGCAAGCGTGCCCAACCTGGGTCTTCACGGTTGAGTTGGGTCATGTTGCGTGAGGCTTCGTCAGCCAACAGGTGCACCGACACGCCGTGCAACTGCGCTTCGTCAATCAGGCTGATCAGTCGCTCGTCATCGCTGCCCACCAGCAGGTGCTCACAGGCGCCACGCTCGGCCAAGCGCTTCAAGTCGGCACCCAAGGTGCGCAACATTGACAAACCGCCGTCTTGGCTGTGTGGCAACACGGCGCGGCTCACTTGGCCGCCAATGGCTTGGTCTTCCGGTGTGTCGCTGTACCAATACACGCGGCGCAGGTTCAACTCCAAGCCGTTGTGGGCCATAGCGTTGCTGAGCAGCTGGTGCAGCTGTGGGCGCACGTGGTCTTGTGCGGTGTCGGTTTGACCTTGCAGCCACGCCAAAAAACGGGCGTCAATGAGGGCGATGCAAGATTCAGCGCCTGCGTGCGCTGCAGCGTGAGTGGAATGTGTGCGTTTCATGAAAGTACTAAAAAGGTAAAAAGATAGAAATCACTCACCCGAGCACTAACTGTGCGCACCGGCAAGCTGGAATTATTTTAGGCCCGAGACCACGTATCTGCGGGGGATAATGACCCAACTTCACATTTTTTTCGTGACATGACTCAACCCATTTTGATCACAGGCGGCACGGGCTTCATTGGCTCGCACACCGTCGTCACCTTGGCCGAAGCCGGCCAACCGGTGGTCATTTTGGACAACCTGTGCAACTCCAGCCCCAAAGTGCTGGACCGCTTGGCCAAGCTGGGCGCCAGCCCGCTAGAGTTTGTGCAAGCTGACATCCGCGACTCAGCCGCCTTAGACGCCCTGTTTGCTCGCTACGACTTTGCGGGCGTCATCCACTTTGCAGGGCTCAAGGCTGTGGGTGAGTCTGTGGCCCAGCCCTTGCGCTACCTCGAGAACAACGTCAGCGGCACCCTCAACCTGCTGCAAGCCATGGACCGCGCCAACGTGCGCCGCATCGTGTTCAGCTCGTCGGCCACCGTGTATGGCGACCCCGTGAGCGTGCCCATACCCGAAACAGCGGCGCTGACCGCCACTAACCCCTATGGCCGCACCAAGCTCATGTGCGAAGACGCGCTGCGCGAGTTACATGCGGCCGACCCACGTTGGTCTATCGCCATCCTGCGCTACTTCAACCCCGTGGGCGCGCACGAAAGTGGCTTGCTGGGCGAAGCACCTAATGGCATTCCCAACAACCTCATGCCCTACATCACGCAAGTGGCCTTGGGCCAGCGCGCGCACCTGCAAATTTTTGGCAACGATTACGACACGCCCGACGGCACCGGCGTGCGCGACTACCTGCATGTGAGCGACTTGGCTGCGGGCCACTTGGCCGCCCTGCGCGCACTGAGTGCTTTGAACGAGCCCAAGCTTTTAACCGTCAACCTCGGCACAGGCCGTGGCGTGAGTGTGCAAGACATGGTCGACACCTTTGCGCGTGTCAACGGCGTGCCCATCCCCCACCAAGTGGTGCCGCGCCGCCCAGGCGATGTGGCACAGTGTTTGGCCGACCCACGTCAGGCCAAAGCCTTGCTGAATTGGGAAACCCAATTCGATTTAGATCGCATGTGCGCCGATGCATGGCGCTGGCAGTCCATGAACCCACAAGGTTTTGACACCCCCCTATGAAAAACCAAGACGACGGCACGCTGTCCCTGTTTGACGACTTTCCGCCCGCGCCCGAAGCCGCACCTAAAAAACCGCGCGCCAAGCGCAAGGCTGCAGAGCCTTCCCCAACCGCGCCAGCCGTTGTCACTGCCCCTGAGTCATCCACTGAAGCCGTCGTCGACCAAGGCGTGCACATCGAAACCACGCTGCATTTAGCTGGCCTGGTTGAACCCCAACGCCGCCGCAACAGCCCATGGGCAAGCTTGAATATCCAACCCACAGAACTCGCCTCCAAGATCGCGCATGTGATGATCGTCATCACCAAAGGCGAAACAGGCGGCGCACAATCTCATGTGTTGGCGCTTTGTCAGGCACTGCAACACCAGGTGAAGTTCTCAGTAGTGATTGGCGGCCCTATTGAGAAGTCAGTTCTCGGTCGTGACCTTGCAGCACTGGGTATTACCGTTTACCCAATGCCAAACATGGTTGAGTCGCTCAACCCCGCCAGACTCTGGCCTGCCATCAAACAACTGATCGGGTTGATTGCCGCATTTCCGCCAGACATCATTCATGCACATAGCGCGATTGCAGGTTTAGCAGCTCGATTAGCCTGCAAAAGTACCTCGCGTCCCGTTATCTATACCGTTCATGGATTTGGATTCAAACCGGAAGTCCCGCTTCTGCGCCGTACCGCATCTGCAATGGCAGAGCGAATGGTGGCTCGCTGGACCACGCACATGATTTGCGTATCCAAGTACGAACGTGAGCTGGCCTACGGCCTAGCCATTGCGCCCGAACGCATACACGTAATTGCCAACGGCATTGCATGTTTGCCAGAATCTAGCGTGTCGCCCCCTGAGAACGGACGTGTCACACCACGCCTCATCATGGTGGCGCGCATGAAAAGTCCAAAACGTCACGACTTGCTGTTGCAAGCTTTGGCCGAAGTTCGCAACACCTTAGGGTATGAGCTGCCAATCACCTTCGCTGGCGACGGGCCGCTCAGCAACTCCCTGCACGCACAAGCCAAAGAACTCAAACTCAAAAACATCACCTGGGCTGGCGACGTGAGCCAGGTGGGCGAACTGCTTGCACAGCATGATTTGTTTGTGCTGCTGTCCGACCACGAAGGCATGCCCATCACCGTGCTTGAGGCCATGCGTGCTGGCTTGTGCGTATTAGCAAGCAGCCTGCCTGGTATTCGTGAGCAAATCAACACCTACCAAGACGGCATCTTGGTAGCGAACTCGCCTGAAGCAGTGGCGGAGAAACTTCTGCAACTGGTGCGTGATCCTTACATGCGCAAACGTCTCGGCCACGCTGCACAAGAAGTTTTCAACAAAAAATTTACCCAAAAGCAGATGGCTGAACGTGTTCTCGACGTATATGAGGATTGCATCACCAAAGATGCACCCACCTCACGGCCTACCGCTCAGCTAGGCTCTGCTTCCACCCGCATGCGCGACGCACTCCAGCGCTGGGCACTGTGGGGCGTGTGGATGCTGCTACCCAGCCTCATGGCCGCGCAGTTCTTTGAAGACGCGGGCGTCATGACCTACCAGTTTGGCGAAACGCTTTGGTGGTGCGTACTGCCCTACGCCGTGGCCACGCATTTGCTCATGCGTGCCTCGCACTTGCCGGTGGCCGAGCGCAGCGGTGTATTGTGGGTGTCCACCACTGCGCCGTTTGTCTTCACACCGCTGGGCTTTGCGTTGTTGCAGCAGCCTTACTCACGCGCCGCAGTTGTGTGGGCTTATGCCGCCACCACGCTGTGGCTGTGGTGGGGCTACCGCCGCCACGTCAAGCACCGTGCCTTGCGATTGGTGCACCTCGACGCCAATGTGCCCGCGCAACTGGCCGCGTGCCTGAGCCCCAACACACTCGACCCACAAGCCTTGCATCTCCTAGCGTGGGACCCCAACAGCGACACCCCACTGCCCGCTTGCGATGGTGTGGTGCTCGACCGCCATGTGCGCAGCACCGATGAACGTACGCGTTTGTTGGGCGAGCTGAAGATGCAACACCTGCGCCTCTACAGCGTCGAAGCCGTGGCCGAGTTGACGAGTGGCCGCAAGATGCTGCCCACTGCTGCTGACTCGCTGTGGGAAATCGACAACGACCCCAGCTACGACCGCGCCAAACGCTTGCTCGACGTGGCCACCGTCATCGCACTCTCGCCCTTGTGGCTGCCACTCGCCGCAGGTGTGGCGGTGGCTGTGCGGTTTGACTCCAAAGGCCCCGCGTTGTATTCACAGCCCCGCGTGGGCCGCGATGGCCAAGTGTTCACGCTGTGGAAATTCCGCAGCATGGTGCACGGCCTGCAAGCCCCAGGCGTGCACTTTGCGCAAGCCGAAGACCCACGCATCACACGCGTGGGCCGCGTGTTGCGTCGCAGCCGTTTAGACGAACTGCCCCAGCTCTTCAACGTGCTCATGGGCCACATGAGCCTGATTGGCCCACGGCCCGAGCAAACCGCTTTTGTGCGCGACTTTGCCGCCACCATCCCCAGCTACCCTTACCGCCACCTCGTGCGCCCGGGCCTCACCGGTTGGGCGCAGGTGCAACAAGGCTACGCCGACAGTGCTGACACCACACGCATCAAACTCAGTTACGACTTGTATTACGTGGCGCACTACTCGCTCGCACTCGATTTGTTGATTGCCGCCAAAACCGTCAAGACCGTGTGCACGGGTTTTGGTGCACGCTGATTTCATGAATACGCGTCGCATCCTGTTGCTAGAAGAACCCACCTGGGGCGGCGTGCACACCATGACGCGCACCCTGGCTGACGGACTTGGCTCGCAAGGCTGGCAAGTCACCGCGCTACCGTGGCAACAAACACAATGGCCCACTTTGGTCAGCGCCGCCAAACAACACGACGTGATCGTGGCCACGCACAACTTTGGCCCCACCTATTGCGGCGCGGCGCTCAAGGCCATCACGGGCAAACCGTTGGTCAGCTGGGTGCATGGCCCGTTGATGGATGTGCTGCACGAAGCTGGCACCTCGCTGGTGAAAAAGCTCTGGCTCAGGCTGCTTTACAAACAAGTCAACCAATTTGTGTGCGTGTCACGCACCACGCAAGACTCGCTGCTCAGCTTCATCACCTTAGGTAAACAACAACGCTGCACCGTCGTGCCCAACGGCATTGCACCCATGGCTGAAGGCCAGCCCATTCATGTGCATGCGGGCCACGGTGGCGGAAGCATGCCACCTTTGTTGCTGGGCTATGTGGGCCGTTTGTCTGCCGAAAAGCGCCCGCACCTGCTGCTAGACACTATGCGCCACTTGCCCGACGAAGCGCAGCTGGGCATCGTGGGCGAAGGCCCCATGCACCGCAAAATGATTCACGACGGCATGGACCTGATGTACCAAGGCCGCGTGCACTTTTTGGGTAAACACCCCAGCGGCGCCAGCCTTTACAAACCTTGGCAAATGACGCTGCTCACCTCGCGCTACGAAGGCTGCCCCATGACGGCTCTAGAGTCGCTCGCCTGCGGCGTGCCCTGCGTGTCGCTGCCCATTCCCGCCATGCGTGAGCTGTACGACTTGGATTCACCTTATTTGCTGGCGCGCGGCGATGCGCCCGTGGCCTTGGCCGAAGCCGTGATGACCGTGCTAAGCCTGCCCGAACAACAAGTGCGTGACGACATGGCCCGCATCGTGGCGCGTCATCACATCGATGGGTTTGTGGGTAATTGGCAAGAGGTTCTGCGCACCGTGTAAGTTGGTTAGCAACCACTTGACACATAAATTATTGGGTGTACATTAATTACAATGCAAATTGAGTTCGATAGTGCCAAACGCGATAAAACTCTAGCCGAGCGTGACCTAGATTTCGCACGCGCAGCAGAAGTGTTCGAGGGTATCCACTTGACAGCGCCAGACTCAAGACAAGATTACACAGAAGACCGATTCATCACCATGGGCCATTTAGATGACCGCTTGGTTGTGCTGGTCTGGACACCGCGCGACGAGGTCCGTCGCATCATCAGTATGAGGAAAGCAAATGACCGCGAAAAAGCCTTCTACGACCGCTACGTGGACTGACCCCGACGACGCTCCCGAGTTGACTGAAGCATTTTTTAAAACTGCTGAGCAGTATGTGGGCGCCCAACTTAAAACGCGCGGGCGCCCAAAAGCAGCCGTGACTAAAGAGCCCGTCAAAATTCGCCTTGATGCAGATGTTCTGGCCGCGCTGCGTGCCAGTGGTGAGGGCTGGCAAACTCGCATCAACGACACGCTACGTGCGTCGCTCAAGCTCGCAGGCAGGGTGTAAAGCACATCCATGCAAAGCACCGCAGTGCAAAACATCGCGCTTCATAGTCAAGACCTCAACAGACCCACCGTCTGCGTGCACTTCGTGCGCAACGGCCCAGCGTATTTGCCTGAGATTGATGCCTACGTTGACTTCATCACCTCACACGGCCACCAAGCCTTGGTGCACGATGCGGGAGCCTCTGTGCCGCTGAACGCGCAAGTGTTGTGGTGGATGTGCGGGCGTGTACCCAGCGTTGAAGCGCGTCGCTTGAAAAACGCTTTTCATATCCACGAATACGCCTCCACCTCAGCCCCGCCCAAAGCATGGCTGAAAGATTTCGTCAAGCACTGGACGCAGCCCAAGCCCGACTATCGTTTGTTTCAAAACGGCTGGGTGCGCGAACGCATGGGTTTTGACGACGGTGTGCCCTACGCCCTGCGCGACATGGGCGCTGCACAGGCTTTCTTTGACTCAGCTGCCCCTGCATTGCCACAAGCCTCGTATGAAGACGATGCCGTCACACGCATACCGCCCAATGAGTTTGACTTGGTCTATTTGGGCGAGATGAACCGCCTTCTTCCTTTTGTGCCGCTGCTGCAAAGCATTCACGAAGCTGGCCGCACCTTGCTGCTGGTGGGCGATGTGCCCGATGCATTACGCGCACAGCTACCTGCTAGTGTGACGTGCACCGGCCGTGTGCCCCATGCCGATGTGCCGCACCAACTGCGCCGTGCACGCCTTGGTTTGAACTTGGTTAGCAACATCGAGCCCTACAACCAACAAACCTCCACCAAGCTGCTGGAGTACTGCGCCGTGGGCCTGCCCGTGGTGAGCAACGACTACGCGTGGGTGCGCTACTTTGCTGCGCACTACCAAGGCAACTTTCATTTGCTGCGTGACGACCCAAGCAGCTGGCAATTTAGCTTTGGCGAAGCGCTAGATGCCTACCCGTATGTGGTGCCCGATGTGCGCGAACTCGCGTGGCCAAAGCTGCTGGGCAAGTTGGCCATTTGGAAGCACCTGCAGATCGTATGAAAACCACCCGCGTCGTGGCCCTGTCGAGCGCCGTGGCATTTGCCACGCAAGTGGCATTTGCGCTGCTCATGTTGCGCTTGTTCTCGCCGCAAGAGGTGGGCGAGTTTTCGGTCATCAGCCAAATCGGTTTTTTCTGGATGACGCTGGCCTTGGCCCAAGCGCCACTGGGCATGCTGGCAAACCAACATTTGCCCGCGCATGTTGCAGCCCAGCAGGCTTGGCGCGCTAGCGCTTTGCGCGGCGTGGGCTTGCTGCCCGTTGCGGCGCTCGCCGTGTGGTTCAGCCAATTGGCCCTTTGGCCTGCTTTGCTGTGGGCGCTGCTGCTGGCGTTTTGCCAAATGGGGTGGATGTTGGCGCAAAGCCTCACGCTGCTCGTGGGCACGGTTTGGCAACAAGCCGCAGTGCGCGTGCTGCCGCCGCTCACTGCGGCAGCAACGGTACTCACAGCTGCTCTGTTAGGTGCATCCGTCGGCTGGAGCGGCCCTACATTAGTGCTGTCAGCTCTGTTGGGTTATGCATTGGGTGCGGTTTGGCTCGTGCCAGCTTTGCGCGAACGCGACGTGCATTTGCAAAGCAGTCCATCAGCAGAGGCAACCAGCGGTCAACCATCGGACCCTCGCAGCGCCAGCCTGCGCATGGCCCACACCTTGGTCGACGCGCTGCTGGCCACCGCCATCATCGTGGTGTGGCAGCGCTTGTATGGCGCGCAAGAAACCGGCTGGATGAGCGCCCTGCTAAGAGTGTTGGGCTTTTTACCTGCGGTGGTGCACATGGCGTGGGCGCAAGTGGCGTTAGCGCAAGGCCACCGCGCGAACAATGTCAGCACGCGCTTGGCCAGCCCTTGGTGGTTGGGCCTAGGCGCATTTGCCTGCGTCATCGTGTTGGGCTTGTCGTGTGCTGCGGCGCTGTACCAAGAGTGGCTGGACCCGCGCTGGAGCGGCGTGTGGCCCTACATCGCGCCACTGGTGCTGTGGCAAGGCAGTGCTTGCTTGTCAGCCGCGTTTAGCCACAGGCCTTTTCAGACTCAATCAGCCAGCGCGTATTCGTGGGGCTGTATGGCTTTGGGCGTGTTGCAAGCGTTGGTGCTTTTGGCACCAATGGGTTTGGCGCAGCCCATCGATGCGCAGCAGCACATGGCTGCATTTGCGTTGGTGAGCAGTCTAGGGCTATTCGCACTGACAGTGTGGATGGCGCGGTTGCGCTAACGCCGCATCAAGCATCAAACTTAGATTGCCAAAAATTTAGTGCAGCTACGTCTTTTGCTGCCAGTAAAGGCGGCGCATCAAGCATTTGCAAGGGCCATTCAATTCCAATGGCTGGGTCATTCCACAACAAGCTGCGTTCAAACTCTGGGTGGTAGTAGTCGGTGGTTTTGTACAAAAACTCGGCACTCTCACTGGTCACCAAAAAGCCGTGCGCCAAACCCGCAGGTATCCACATTTGTTTTTTGTTTTCAGCGGATAGCTCCTGACCAAACCATTGGCCAAACGTGGGCGAGTCCTTGCGAATGTCAACCGCCACATCAAACACGGCGCCGTGCGTGACGCGCACCAACTTGCCCTGCGCATGCTGTACTTGGTAGTGCAAACCACGCAGCACGCCTTTGGCTGACTTGCTGTGGTTGTCTTGCACAAAGGTTTCTTTCAAGCCGGTGGCTTGCTCAAAGTCGCGCCCATTGAAGCTCTCAAAAAAGAAGCCGCGTGCATCACCAAACACTTTAGGCTCCAACACCAGCACGCCATCGATTGGCGTTTTAGTTACTTGATATGGCATGACCTTTTACTTCAACAAGTTCAGCAGGTACTGGCCGTAGCCATTCTTGGCCAGCGGTGCAGCCAGCTTTTGCAAGGCCGCCGCATCAATCCACTTTAGGCCGTATGCGATTTCTTCAGGGCAAGCCACCATCAAGCCTTGGCGCTTTTGCAGCGTGCCAATGAAACTGGCGGCTTCTAGCAAGCTGTCATGCGTGCCCGTGTCCAGCCACGCATAGCCACGGCCCATGATTTCTACATTCAACTGTCCCAGCTCTAAATAGCGCTTATTCACATCGGTAATCTCTAGCTCACCGCGGTGCGAAGGCTTCACTGCCGCTGCAATGTCGCACACCTGCTCGTCATAAAAATACAAGCCCGTCACGGCGTAGTTGCTTTTGGGCTGGGTTGGTTTTTCTTCAATACTCAACGCACGAAACTGCGCATCAAACTCGACCACGCCATAGCGCTCGGGGTCATGCACATGGTAGGCAAACACACTGGCGCCGCTGGTGCGTGCATCGGCGTTGTGCAGCTGCTTGACCAAATCGTGGCCATAAAAAATGTTGTCACCCAACACCAGCGCACTGGGGTGATCTGCCACAAAGTTCTTGCCAATGATGAACGCTTGCGCCAAGCCATCGGGGCTGGGCTGGACCGCGTATTCAATGTGCATGCCCCATTGGCTGCCGTCGCCCAACAGCTCAGTGAAACGAGGGGTGTCTTGCGGGGTAGAGATGATCAACACCTCACGAATCCCGCTCAGCATCAGCGTGGTGAGCGGGTAGTAAATCATGGGCTTGTCATACACAGGCATCAGCTGTTTGCTGACAGCTTGTGTGACGGGGTACAAGCGCGTGCCAGAGCCACCTGCAAGGATGATGCCTTTGCGTTGTTTGGTCATATCTGTTCTCTTTTTTCTTTGATCAAAGGATTTCAGCCAACATGCGGTCTACGCCCTGCTGCCAAGGCGGCAACACCAGCCCGAAGGCTTGCTGCAGCTTGGTATTGCAAAGGCGTGAATTCAGCGGGCGAGTGGCGGGCGTGGGGAAAGCGCTAGTGGGCACCGCAGCCACTTCGGCCACCTTCCAGCTCAAAGCGGGGCTGAGGCGTTTGGCTTGGTCAATCACATGGTTGGCGTAGCCGTGCCAAGTGGTTTCGCCCGAAGCCACCAAGTGGTAAACACCACCTAGGGAAATGTTTTGCGTATTCAGCACCCTGCGCATAGCGTGGGCAGTGACATCGGCGATCAGGTCAGCCCCTGTCGGCGCGCCGTGTTGGTCATTGATGACAGTCAGCTTTTCGCGGTCTTGAGCCAAGCGCAGCATGGTCTTGGCAAAGTTGCCGCCGCGCGCGGCATACACCCAGCTGGTACGGAAGATCAAATACTTGCAGCCGCTGGCCACTATTGTCTTTTCGCCCTCGTGCTTGGTTTGGCCGTACACGCTTAGCGGCCCCACGCCTTCGCCCTCTTGCCGCGCATGGCTGCCACTGCCGTCAAATACATAGTCGGTCGAGTAATGCACCAGCCATGCACCCACTTGTGCAGCGGCTTGGGCTAACGCAGCTGGGGCTTCGGCATTCAACAGCCGGGCCAACTCGGGCTCAGACTCGGCATTGTCCACCGCCGTGTGGGCAGCGGCATTGACGATGAAGTCTGGCTTGTAGTTCAGCACCGTTTGCGCCAGCTGCTCGGGTTGGCTCAGGTCGCCGCAGTGTGATGTGCTGTAGCGATCAAGCGCCAGCACCTCGCCCAAAGGGGCCAAGCTGCGTTGCAGCTCCCAGCCCACTTGGCCGTTCTTGCCTAAAAGCAAAATTTTCATAGCTAGCCTTAAGCCCCGTACTGCTTACCCACCCACTGCCGATAAGCGCCACTGGTCACACCCTCGACCCACGCTTGGTTGGCCAGGTACCACTGCACGGTTTTACGAATGCCTGTTTCAAACGTTTCTTGTGGCTTCCAGCCCAAGTCGCGCTCAATCTTGCGGGCGTCAATGGCGTAGCGGCGGTCGTGACCGGGGCGGTCTTTGACATAGGTAATTTGCTCGGCATAGCCCTTGCCGTCGGCTCGGGGCTGCAGCTCGTCCAGCACGGCGCACAGGGTGTGCACCACTTCGAGGTTGGGCTTTTCGTTCCAGCCGCCAATGTTGTAAGTCTCGCCCACTATGCCAGCCTCTAACACGCGGGCAATCGCGCGGCAGTGGTCTTGCACATACAGCCAATCGCGCACCTGTTGGCCATCGCCATAAATGGGCAGGGGTTTGCCAGCCAAGGCATTGAGCAGCACCAAAGGAATGAGCTTTTCTGGGAAGTGATACGGCCCATAGTTGTTGCTGCAATTGGTGGTCAGCACTGGCAAGCCATAGGTGTGGTGCCAGGCGCGCACCAGGTGGTCGCTGGCGGCCTTGCTGGCTGAGTAGGGACTGTTGGGCTCGTAGGTTTTGGTCTCGGCAAACGGCGGGTCTGTGGGCAGCAACGTACCATACACCTCATCGGTCGACACATGCAAAAACCTAAACGCTTCTTTGTCTGCCACAGGCAAATCTTGCCAATAGGCACGCACGCTTTCTAGCAAATTGAATGTGCCCACCACGTTGGTTTCAATAAAGTCACCTGGGCCGTGAATGGAGCGGTCCACATGACTTTCGGCTGCGAAGTTGAGCACCGCGCGGGGCTTGTGCTCGGCCAGCAGCTGGCCCAGCAAGACGCGGTCGCCAATATCGCCCTGCACAAACACATGGCGTTTGTCGCCCTTGAGGGCATCCAAGTTGGCCAAGTTGCCGGCGTAGGTCAGTTTGTCCAAGTTGACCACTCGTTCATCCGACGATGCCAACCATATGTGAACGAAATTACTGCCAATAAAGCCGGCGCAGCCTGTTACCAGAATAGTCAAGGCACGTCTTTCATTTTAAATTCAATCGATTTTTTTAAGCTTGAACAACTCAAGGTTGTTAGGCGCTAAAAATATCAGCAATATCAACATGGTGAAATGCCCTTCCTCCATATCAACCATCATGGAGTTCATAAAAATGCTCACCATGAATAAGTAAACAAACATGATCAAGCCTTTGCGCTGCAACTCATCTTGCTTCACCCACGCGAGTCTGCATGCCTGGACAAAAATACTGACATACAGGAACAAACCCAACACCCCTTTTGTTGCGAGCATGAAAAGATACTCGTTGTGTGGATTCGTAAAGCGCTGCGGCTCTGTGGTGCCCATGCCTAGATTAATTTGCTGAAACAAATCAGCAAATTGGATGGAACCAACACCCAATACCCAATGGGCCTTGATCAACTCCCAAATAGAGACATAAAACTGCAAACGAAGCCCGACAGAACTGAAGTCATTGGCGCGCTCAACCGGGTCACGTTGAATAAAGTTTTGAATCTCTTGCACGGCGATCATCATGCGCGTTTGAACGATTGATGAGTTCATCGCCCCCACAACCACCGCAATGGCGATCGCAGCTAACCACCAGCGGTAGCGGCCGATTGAAAAACGCTTGTGGTTGAGCAAAACCCACAATGGCAAGCCTGCAACTAGCAGCAAAATACCTGCACGGCGCTCAGTTGCAAAAAACATCGATGCCAGTAACGCCAACATAGGCACAGCAGCGCGCCAAGACAGCTGAGGGCGCACCAACAACATTTGGGCCAACAAAAAAATAAAGCCCACAATCATTTGGCCATACATCTGATGCATGGTGTACCAAAGGTATTCCCCCGATTTGATCACGCCACCCATCGTCGCCAACAAGTTGGCAGTCGCAATCGCAACAAAGGCCCCCATCAACACAAACAAGGCAAAGCGGGCCACCTTCGGCACACTGAACATGGCCCACAGCAGCAAGATGAATCCGAGGGTGCGCAAGTCATGTTGCATGGCCCCCAACGATCGAACCAAGCCGAATCCGGCGAGTAGGTTTGTCAAGACATCCCAAGTACAAAAACAGAAGATCAATCCCAAAAACTGCAACATCTTGGTTTTTTGGTTGGCCTCTAGCTCAAACCCTCGCCAAAACCAAGGCGTTACCAACAGCAACAACAATACAAAAATATTGATGCCTGCCACGGTGGTGAGCATGGCGCACGCAAGCCCAAGCAACATCACGTAGCTGTAGCCCATATGAAGTTCGTTTTTGTTCATCGCATTACCCAACTTAAATTTGCAGCTTCACGCCTTAATAAGCATTCTTATTCACAAAGCCTTTGAAGACCGTCAAAAAGATGATTTTCAAATCCAACCAAAACGACCAGTTTTCAATAGGCGGATTCAAGGACGAAGTGCAACAAAGATGAACTGGTTATAGGTGGCTGAGGATGCGAGAGCATCATGGCCGCTTTAAACGCCAAGTCGAAGTTGCCCAATGTACAAGCACCTCAGCCGAGAAGAACGATACCAAATCTACAGCCTCATGAAAGCCAAACACACGCTCACGGAGATTGCCCGCTTGCTGGGCAGGCACCGCAGCACCATCGGTCGCGAG
>NZ_JAVKLM010000028.1:0-14463 GCF_031539105.1 Limnohabitans sp. | reverse complement strand
TCAAAGTGATCCACACCGTGGACGCCAAAGCCCGATAACCCGTAAACCTATAACAAAGACAGAGTGAGCTGACCCTATGGAACTCAAACGCATCCTTGCCCGCGACATCCGCGCTGCCAACGAAAAGGCCGTGGCCCAATACGGCCCCGACGTGCTCGTCATCTCGAGCGGCCAAGTCAATGGTTTGACCGAGCTGATCGTGGCGGTGGATCTGGCCCCCCTCACACCCGAGGAAGCCGATCCGTTTGTGAAAACCCAATACGCCACATCGGGCAAGCCGTCAGGCAAGTTTGACGTGTTGCTGGGCCAGACCATCGACCAAAACAAACGCGATGCCCGCGAGCGCCAAGCCACCAAAGTGGCCAAGCCCCTTGTGGAAATGTCAGCCAAGCCAGCGGCACACAAGGCCAAGCCCGCTGCCAAAGTGGCGGCTAAGCCAGTGGACGAATCCACCCAACGCGCTGCCGAAGAACACGACACCCTGCGTGGCCGAGAAATCGTGGCGCTGGTGCGTGAAGAACTTAACTCGCTGCGCCGTGAATTCAAACTTGGCCAACAAATGGCGGCATGGCAACAAGGCGGTATGCCCTTGCCACCCGCCATTGCGCCCTTGCGTGATGCCTTGAACGATGCCCCCATTCCTGTCGCCTTGCGCGCCTTGTTGATCGACAACATCAAAGACCACAACAACATGGCCGATGCCATGGGTGCTTTGAGCCGTCAATTGGCCCACTCCGTCGAACAAGAAAAAGCCCAAACGCCCGTGTCTGGCATCCATGCTTTGGCTGGCCCATCAGGCGCTGGCAAGTCGATGATGGTGGCTCGTTTGGCGCAACACGCCGCGCAACTGCACGGCAGCGAAAAAGTCATGGTCATCAGCTTCCAAGACCAGCGTGCTGGCGCTTGGAACCAAACTCAGTTGTTGTGCGCTCAGTCGGGTGTGGATTCTTTCCGCGCCACCAACGCATCCACCTTGAAGCTCTTGCTCGACGAGCACACCGACCGCCAACTCATCTTGATCGACACCGCTGGTGTCCAAATGAACGAGCGCTTGGCCGAAATTCGCGCCTTCAACCTCAATGTGCAGTGCCACGCGGTGATTCCCGCTGACGCATCCGCCGCCAACATCCGTCGCGTGTTTGACAACGCCGACAACGTGTGGGCCTCTTTGATGCTCAGCAAGTTGGACGAGTCCAACCAGCCTTGGGCCTTGTTGCAGTTCTTGACCGACAAATCTTTGAGCGTGTCAGTGGCCAGCCACGGCGACCGCACGGCAGACTTGGTGCAAGACGTGTCCTTGGCCGGCTTGGTGCAATGCGCCCTCGACAACTTGCCATTGCCAGAAACCGAAGAGCAAGTGCAACAAAGCGCACGCGAGTCAGCTGTGAACGAACTGGCGACTTCCAAACTGGCGCAAATCGCAGCCAAATTCAAAACCGAAACCACAGGCTTGACCCATGAGTAATCCACGCAGAACAGAAGTCATCGGCATTGCTAGCGGCAAGGGTGGCGTCGGTAAAACCACCACCTCCATCAACTTGGCGGTGGCGCTTACCCAGCTCGGTCACAGCGTCATGTTGTTTGATGCCGACCTCGGTTTGGCCAATGCACAAATTGCACTCGGGGCACGCGCTGAGTACAACTTGGGTCACTTTTTGGCAGGTCAAAAAACCTTGCAAGAAATTCTCATCACCACCCGCCAAGGCGTGAAGCTCATTCCGGGTGCCTCGGGCATGCAAGAGCTGGCGGGCCTGAGCGACATTCAAGCGGCCAGCATCGTGCAGTCGTTTGGTGTGTTGGCCGACGATGTCGATTATTTGATCGTGGACGTGGCAGCCGGTATTTCACCCTCGGTGTTGTCCTTCTTGGCCGCCTGCCAGCGCCGCTTCATCGTGGTGAAAGACGATCCGTCTTCCATTGCTGACGCCTACGGCACCATCAAGATCTTGAGCAAAGAGATGGGCTTGGACGAAATTTACCTCTTGCCCAACATGGTCAAGAGCCAGTCGGAAGGCTGGAAACTTTACAAAAAGCTCAACGACGTCTGTGTGCGTTTCTTGGGCGAGTCGGTGCACTACCTCACCTCGATCGAAGACGACGAGATGGTGTTGCGCGCCCTCAAAAAATACCAGTCGGTGATGGAACTCGCCCCTGGCACAGCCGCCGCTCGTGACTACATGCGCTTAGCCGAGGCATGCACGCACTTGCGTCCGATTGACCACCCGTCGGGCGGTCTGCAATTCTTCATGGAGCGACTGATGAAAAACAGTTCGACCGACGAATGAGAGCCCTCACGCCCGCCGAAATGTACGGCACCTGCAAGCCCAAAGGCGAAGAGCTGGTCATGGCCCATTTGGGCTTGGTCAAGCGCGTCGCCTTGCACTTGAAGGCCCGTATTCCCGCTTTCATGGAGCTCGACGAGCTGATTCAAGTAGGCATGATTGGCCTGCTCGAAGCCTCGCGCGCGTTTGACCCCGTCAAAGGCATCGAGTTTGAAAACTTCGCCCACAGCCGTGTGCGCGGTGCCATGCTCGACGAGGTGCGACGCTTGTCGTTTCTGCCTCGCTCGGCCGTGGCCTTCAACAAAGAACACAACACCACAGTGCACGCCTTGGCAGCCGAGTTGGGCCGCACACCCACGCAAGCTGAAATTGCCGAGTACATGGGCAAAGACTTGGAAGAGTTTCACAAAGAGCGCGGCAAAGCCAAACGCTTTGAGACCTATTCCATGGAAGTCGTCACCGAAGAAGTGATGACGATTGCCGACGACGCTTCGCAGCAACCCGATGTGATCGTGGAAGAAGCGCAGTTCATGGACGCCGTGACCGACGCCATTGCCCAATTGCCCGAGCGCGAGCAACTGGTCATGCAGCTTTACTACGTGGAAGAGTTCAACCTCAAAGAGATTGGCGAAACCTTGGGCGTGAGTGAATCGCGTGTGAGCCAAATTTTGTCGTCTGTGGTCAAAAAACTGCGCGGCACCCTCAAAGTGGGTGATGCCGCAGACACCGAGAAGGTTGAGACAAGGAGACGCGCATGAGTAATTTCATGATGAACATGATCTCTTGGGTCTTGTTGCTCTTGGTCATCTTGACGCTGTACCTCATCGACAAGATCAACCATTTGGCCAAGATGTACGAGGCACCCAAGCCTGAGGCGCCTGGCATGCCTGGCATGTCCGAGTTTGAAGCAGACATTCCTGGTGACTTGCTGTTTTCTGGCCTCGAAGGCAAAAAGCTGTGGGATGCCATGAACGGCAAACAGGTCGAGGGCTTTGATGCCTCCCTGATCGAAGCCTTGCGCCCCCATTACGAACCCATTTTGCGTGAGCACATCACGTCCACGTTCAAAGACGGTCTTGAAGAGGCGGGCGGCGACGAAAGCAAAGTGCCTAGCTCGCTGCGCAAAATCTCTACCGTGCGTGGCTTCATCCAGTCTTGGTTGCCGCCGCAGCATTTGGGCAGCATTTACCGCTCAGCTTTGGAGTTTGCTGGCACATATGCCAACGACCCCACCCCAGAAGTGTTGCTGCGTTTGCAGCAAACCGTGGACAGCGTGGTCGACATGCTTTACCAACGCGTGGGCATCACCAACGAAGTGCCGTTCTCTGAGTTTTTGTTTGAAGACATGCCTGTTCCTGAAACCGAAGATGCCATGCTGGCCTTGACCGATGAGTCACGCAAAGCCGAGGTGTTGGGTAACGGCTTGTTGGAAGACAGCGACGAGCGTGAGCTCACGCCCGAAGAATTGGCCCAAGGCCGTGAGCATGCGCAAGCCTACGAAGACGAATTGCGGCAAGAAGTTGCCGCTGAGACGGTCGAAGCGGTCATGCATCCAGAGGCTGTGGCTGAGGTATTGCCTGAAGAGGCACACGCCGCTGAGGCCAAGCCTGCTTAAGATGAATTCTGTTAGCCGAATGACGAATGCCGCTCAAGTTTGCGCAGCCACTTCCGATACTGCTGGTGTACGTTAAGAAATACACAGGAGTTATCAAATGCGAGCCAATTCAAGAGCCATTCAAAGTTACGGCGATGTCAAAGTCGGAAGCGGCGTTGCCACGTCCAACAATGTGCAATTGATTCAAATGTTGTTTGATGGCTTGTTGGAAAGCTTGTCCACAGCCCGTGGCCACATTCAACATAACAATATCGGTGAAAAGTCCAAAGCCATTGCACGTGCCAGCCGCATCGTGATTGGCCTGCAAGGTGCCTTGGATTTTGAAAAAGGTGGCGATCTGGCCAACAACCTCAATGAGTTGTACAGCTATGTGACCCGTCGTTTGTTTCACGTCAACGCCCACAATGATTTGGCGGTGTTGGACGAGATTCATGGTTTGATGCGCGAAATTCGCGACGCTTGGGAGGGTATGCCTTCTCTGGTGCCAGCGAGCAACCGACCTGTCAGCATGATGAATTGATGGGGCTTTTCTGCTTTTAAGCAGAATTGCCTTCTTTATCAGTTAATCTTGCAGGCTGTTCGGGACAATTTTTAGGCGCATCCAAGTTTTTGACTTGGGTGCGCCAACCTGCTTGGGGAGAGTGTTAGATGTCAGCAATTATTGGTTTGGTCGTTCTGTTCATTTGCGTGTTCGGCGGTTTCGTGATCGCCGGCGGTAGCTTGGCGCCCATTATCAAAGCCACCCCATTCGAGATGTTCATCATTGGTGGCGCTGGCGTGGGTGGCATGATCACCGGCAACTCAGGCGCCATTTTCAAAGGCGCTTGGGGCGGCATGGGTCGTGTGCTCAAAGGCCCTCGCTATCACAAGGAAGACTACATCGCCATCATCGCGGTCATCTCCAAGCTGATGAAAACACTCAAGGCCGAAGGTGCGGTGGCGATGGAATCGCACGTCGAGAACCCCGAGGCCAGTGCCATTTTTGGCGAATGTCCCAAAATGCTGAATGACCACGGTTTGGTCGGCCTGATTTGCGACACCATCCGTTTGATGGTGGTGTCCTCAGGTACTTTGAGCCCTTATGCGGTGGAAGACGTGATGACCACGTCCATCAAACACCACCACCACAGCGAAATGCAAAACGCAGATGCCCTGTCTACCCTCGCTGGCGCCTTGCCTGCGCTGGGTATTGTGGCTTGCGTGTTGGGTGTGGTGAAGACCATGGGTGCGATTGACCAACCACCACCTGTGCTGGGTGCCCTGATTGGTGGCGCGTTGGTGGGTACGTTCTTGGGCGTGTTCTTGGCCTACGGTATTTTTGAACCGTTTGGTAAGCGCTTGGTGCAGATCATTGACGAAGACAGCGAGTGCTTGAAAGTGGCTCAGCAAGTCATCATTGGCAACATGCATGGCTACCCCGTTCCTCTGATCATCGAAGCCGCCCGTGTGTGTATCAACCACCACGCGCAACCTACTTTCGGCGAACTCTTTGACGCGTTGAGGAAATAATGGCTGACGAAAAAGACGCCACCGCCACGCCCGAAGACGCAGAAAAAGACGCAGCGGCTGCAGCTGCGGCTGCTGCCCTAGCGGCTGAAGAAGCGGCCAAAGCCGAAGCTGAAAAAGAGGCTGCCCCAGCCCCCGTCATCATCATCAAGAAAATCATTGATGAGGGCCACGGTGGCGCTCACGGTGGTGCTTGGAAGATCGCGTTGGCCGACATGATGACGGCCATGATGGCCTTCTTCTTGTTGATGTGGCTGCTGGGCGCGTCGAACGAAGACCAGCGCAAAAGCATTGCCGATTACTTCAAACCTACTTCACAAAGTTTGGTGGCCATTGGTCAGCTGGCTGGCTCCAACGGTGTGTTGGGTGGTCGATCCATCATCGATCCCGATGGCTTTCCGTTTGCTGCCAAGCAAACAGGTCTGTTGGAGCGCCTGACGCCTCGCTCAGAGGGTGGCCCCAACCCCAGCACCGACCCTGGACAAGAAAACAACAACCCCTACTCAGACCCAGACAAACTGACGCCTGAGCAGAAGAAAGAAATCGCCCAAGCCCAAGAAAAGGCCGACTTTGACAAGCTCGAAAAAGAGATTGAGCAAAAGTTGTCTGAAAACAAAAAGCTCGGCGGCCTGAAAGACCAAGTGTCTGTCACGCGTGACAAGCAGGGTTTACGTATCGAGATCATCGACAAAGCCGACTTTGCCATGTTCCCCAGTGGTGGCATGAGCATGCAGGGCAAGGCGTCAAGTTTGATCAGTGAAATTGCGGCTTCGTTGGCCGACATGCCCAACAAAATTGCCATTCGCGGTCACACCGACAGCGTGCCCTTCAACAACAAAGAAGGCCGCAACAACTGGTCGCTCTCGGCGGAGCGTGCCGAAGTGACCCGTGCTTTGTTAGAGAAGAGCGGTATCAAAGAAAGTCGCTTTGCCCGCATTGAGGGTGTGGCTGACACGGATCCGTTCAACCCCAAAGACCCACGCGACCCACGTAACCGTCGCATGAGCATCACGGTGCTCTACAACGAACAAGACTAAACCAGCGGCTTAGGCTGCTGGGCGCAGTTCGTACTTGTTGATCTTTTCAATCAAGGTGGTGCGCTGCAAGTTCAGCAACTTGGCGGTGCGAGACACATTGCCCGAGTTGCGGCTGAGCGCTTGCTCAATGATGCTGCGCTCGATTTGCGCCATGCGCTCTTTGAGCGACAAACCTTCGGGCGGCAGCTGAGGCATGCCTTGGGCCAACATGATGAGGCCCTCGATCTCGTTTTCCTCTTCCTCCGGCTCCTCGTTCATTTCGGCCAACACCTCGGGTGGTGGCGTCATTTCCATCTTGGCCAGCAAAGGCGCTTGGGCTTGCAGCTCGGCTTGCGCCGACACCAAACCTTTGGGCAGCAGGGTAGGGGGGATGGCCCGCAAATCCAGCTCTTGGCCCGCATACAGCGTGCTGAAACGGTCCACCACGTTGGACAGCTCACGCACATTGCCCGGCCATGGGTACTTTTGCAAAGCCGCCATGAAGTCGGGTTTGAAGCGAATCGGTTGCTTGCCAAAGCTCGCGCATTTTTTGGCAAAGAAGGTCAGCAGTTCCACCACGTCAGCATTGCGCTCGCGCAGCGGGGGCGTGACCATGGGCAGCACGTTGAGGCGGTAATACAAGTCTTCGCGGAACCGACCGGCTGCAATTTCGGTTTCTAAATCGCGGTGGGTCGCTGCGACCACGCGCACATCCACTTGCACTTGGCGGGTGCCGCCAATCGGGTCGACCGTGCGTTCTTGCAACACGCGCAGCAGCTTGACTTGCATGTCCAGCGACATGTCGCCAATTTCATCCAAGAAGATGGTGCCGCCATGGGCCAGCTCAAAGCGACCTATGCGGTCAGCCACAGCGCCTGTGAAAGCGCCCTTGCGGTGACCAAACAGTTCGCTTTCTAACAAGTCTTTGGGAATGGCGGCACAGTTGATCGGCACAAAGTTGGAGCCGCAGCGGTCCGATTGCTCATGCAGCAACCGAGCCAATAGCTCTTTGCCTGTGCCGCTTTCGCCGGTGATCATCACGGTGGCGTTGGAGTTGGCCATGGTGGCGACCAACTGACGCAGTGTGACGGCTGATTCGCTGGAGCCAATGAAGTTTGTCTTGGGTGTCATGTCAAAAATTCCTACACATGATTGTCGGTGACAGCAAAACTTGCACAAGACAGAAAAAGTATTCGTATTGCAATTTGTTAAAGATACAAGCGTCTGTGTCGAATCAAGGGGGAGACCTCTCAAGGACATAGACATGAACCGCACCACCCTCTGGGCTGTCACAGCCGCCGCACTTTTGTTGACCGCTTGCGCCAACACGCCTCCGCCTATGCAGGGCCAAGCCCGCATGGACGACAGCGCCAACATGATCACGCCCATGACCCAAAAGCGCGAGACTTTGGTGGCCACAGGTTATTCGGTCATTAGTATTCAAAACCACCGCAATCCCGCCCAGCAACGTTTGCTGGCCATTCGTGCCTCCAAACTTGACGCCTACCGCGCCTTGACCGAACAGGTCTATGGCCAACAGCTCGATGCCAGCACCACCGTGGCCGACATGACCGTGATGAGCGACACCTTCCGCGCCCGAGTGGAAGGCGTGATTTACGGTGCCGTCTTGGTCAGCATCACCCCTGTGGGTGACGACACCTACGAAACCACCATGTCGCTGGACCGCAACGTGGTCAATGATCTGCGTGCTTTGTATGTCGCCAGCCTGAGCAGCCGACGCTAAGCCCTGCCTTCAAAAGACTTTGCGTATGTGGACTTTGTCATGCCGATACCTAAGCCTGACGGCAGCTTTGCTGTTGGCCTTGGGTGTCAACTTTTCAGTGGCTGCTGCTGACCTGAGTGCCGAAGAGCGCCTGCAGGCCATTCGCAGCGCCATGGTGGAAGTTGCCATGAAGTCCAACACCCGTGTGAGCGCCACCAGCTGGATGGAGAGTGACGGCAAGCTGCGCGAGCTCAACCGTTTTTCGTCAGAAATCAAGTTGCGTGATTTGCAGGTTTCCCAGTACGTGCGTGATGCAGGCAAGCAGCCCCAAGCAGAGTTGGCGGTTACTAACTCGGTAGAGGCCGTGCAGCCAAACCGTTGTGAAGCACCCCAAGCCAAAGCCCCCCTGCGCCAAGTGATGACCGTGGGCATGGATTTGTCGCAAGGCTTGGCCCCCGCTCAGCGTTACCAAGCGCAACAACTCGGTTTCGCAGCCCGCACGCGCCTCTTGCAATCTGCTGCGCGTTCTGAACGCTGGCGTCTCATCAGTACCCAGGTGCAGCCGCGCACGTATGACCGCTTGGTGCACGGCCGTGGCGAAGAATATGTGCAGTGGCACGCCCAACTCACCGTCACGCCCGTGGCCTTGGCCGGTGTGTCTGACGATTTTTCTGCGTTCGGTTTGACCCTGCAAGTCAGCGGCCCAGGTCAGCGCCAAGGCTGGTTCACCGCCGAAGAGGTGGTGGTGCCTAGCTTGCCCACCCAAGCCTATGGCACACCCAAGATGGACACGGACACCAACGCCGCCATCGGCCGCGCTGTGAGCGTCATGGTGCAGCAGCTGGAAAAGCAGTTGGCCTGCGAACCCCAAACCTTTGCGGTGGAGCTCAAAGAAGGGCGCTTGGCCCTCAACGCAGGCAGCAACGCGGGCCTGCGCGTGGGCGACAAGCTCATGATTGCAGATCCCTCCGTCTTGCCTCGCCACACCTTAGAGCCCGGTGCACTTGACGCCGCTGTGTTGGCCGAAGTCAAATCGGTCACGCTCTACCAAGCCGAAATCAAACAAGTGGCTGGTCGCAAACAAAAATTCAATGGGGCCTGGGTTGCTTGGCCTTACACCTACTAAAAAATTGACGGGAGAACCGACCATGACCACGCCTATCACTTCCGTTCGCGCTTGGGCTCTTTGCCTTGTTTTGGCAGCCCCTGCGTTGGCGCTGGCTGCCAGCCCATCCGTGCACAACACTTACAAAGTCGAGGCGGGTGACACGCTGGACAAAGTCATCAAAAAAACCATGCCCGACAGCCCTTTGCGTGTCGATATTTTGCGCAACGCCTTTGTGCAGCAAAACCCCCAAGCCTTCACCAAATCGCCCCCTCGTTCTTTGATGGCTGGCGTCGTGTTGAACGTGCCCAACCACGACGATTTGTTGCGCAGCCACATGGTGCCCGGTCCTGCGGCTGGCAGCAGCGGCATGCACCGTGGTGGTGGTTATTCCACCGCTGACATGAACATGAGCGAGCGCAAAAACTGGGTGCGCTTCCCCTAAGGGGCTGCCATGGCCATCCTCGGGCCTGAAGGCGTTCACGCCATCACGCGTGTGGCGCCTGTTCACATGGACATGCGCGTCGCGTATGTGGAAGCACCCGTGGCGCGTCAGCTGGGTTTGCACGATGGCCAAGTGGTGCAAGCCACCGCGAAGGTGGTTAGCCAGCAGCTCAAGTTGGTACTCAATGAGCATGCTTTTAATGTGCCTTTGTTCCCCTACATCAAAGAAGGCGACATCGCGCAATTGCGTGCCCAACTGCTACCCACAGGCAAGTGGGCTTTGCAGCTGCTGCACACAGGCAACTTTGCCGGGCCCGAGGCTGTGCCCACGGGCATGCCGACCCGCTTGAACACCTTGCTGTTTCAGCCCCCGGGCTTTGCCAACTTACTCGCCTTGCTGCGCCCCGGCGTACTGGAGGGCTTGGTGCCACCCGTGATAGAAGCGGGCGAATTAAAAAAACGCATCCAAGGCCAACGCTTGAACATGGGCAGCTTGCAGCCCCTGGCGTTGAAGCGTTTCATCTTGGGCCACACCAAAACCAGCGAAGCCAGCTTGGCCGACGGCGAGCCCGTGGTCGACAGCACCAAGGTGCTGTTGCGCCTGCTGATGGCCGAGCGCGAACGCGTGGAAGACCAAGACAGTGTCGACACCCAAGACAGCCTCAAGCACGCCTTGGATGAACTAGAAGCCGCCCAAGTGCAATCGAGCCAAACCGTCAACAAAGGTGATTTGCAATTTGGCCTGGTCATCCCGTTTCGAGATGCCGACCCTGTGGAGCTGCACTTCGAGCAAAAAGGCAACAAGCCTGGCCAGCCCAAAAACCCCTTGGTGGTCAACATGCACACCGACAGCCGTGTGTTGGGCGAGGTCTGGCTCAAAACCACCATCAGCCACAACGCGCAGGTCGACCTCACCATGTGGGCCTTGCGCAAAGACGTGGCCGACTTGGCCAAGTTCAACGCCCCCGATCTCACCGACGAGCTCGAAGGCGCCGGCCTGCACATGGGCAGTTTTCAGGTCTACAACGCGCCGCGACCCGAGCAGCAAGAAGCCCATCCTCCGCCCGAGCATGGCAGCCTGATTGACACCCGCGTATGACCGACAAGCACTACATGCAAGCCGTGGCCTTGGAATATGGGCGCAACAAATCGCCTGTGCTCACCGCCAAGGGCGATGATGAGCTGGCGCGTCGCATCGTGGCCGAGGCCAAAAAGCAGGGCGTGTATGTGGCCGAAGACCCACGTTTGTTGGCCATGTTGAGCCGACTCGATGTGGGACAAGAAATTCCGGAAGATATGTTCACCGCGGTCGCCGTGATTTTGGCGTGGGTGTATTGGCTCAAGGGCATGCAGCCCGGGGATGAAAAGCCTAAACAGGCTTAGAGGCTTGAACGCTTTAGGCTTCTGCGTAGCCTCGGCCCATGCCGCCGCGTCGACCGCGTGAGACTTTGCCCAAGCGGTCATAAATTTCAACTGAACTGGCGGGGTCTTGCACTTGCATGCTTTGCAGGGCGCCTCGGATGGCGTCAATCTTTCGCACAATCAGCACTTCGTTGCGGCGATGCATGTCGCGGCAGTTGGCCATGTGTTCTTTGAAGCCATCCCACTCAGGGCCTAGTGCATCCGCAGACTCGGGTCCGTGAATGCCGGCCAGCTGCGCGAGCTGCTGAAGCAGCTCGTTCTTAGAGGCTTGCGACGCTTCGAAGGCGTCAAGGTTTTGCACTTTCAGATGCTCGAACTCTTGTTCGAGCATGTCTTCTAGCGTTTGCGCCAAGGCATTAGCCTGCTCCAAAGCGGAGCCTTCCAAAGCAGCGACGTGAATTGTCATATCGGTGAGGTGCCGATCAGTTCGAAATCATTTTTTCGAGCGCCACAAAGTTTTCGGCAATGCGGCGTGGGTTCACAGGGTAGTTGCCTTCCTTGATCGCCTGCTTGATGGCCTCTACTTTGGAACGGTCAAAGTCTGGCTGGGCCATGACTTTTTGGGCAACGTTGCTCAAGCTCACTTTGTCTGCTCCTGCTGAAGCTGTTTTCTCCAGCGACGGTGCGAGTTCTTCTTTGGCTTGCGCTGCAGAAGGGCCTCGTTTTTCGACTTTGTCGATGCTGCTGCGAAGCGCAGCGTTCGATTGCGTCATCCGGCCGTAGTTTGAAATTGCGTCATTCATGATGGTTTCACTTTCTCTAACCTGTATTTCAGGTCAAAACTTTTTCACAACACTTCAATCGACCTCAAATTCTAGAACTTGAGTGTTTTTTTGAAAGAATTTTTTAAATACCACTTTTCACCTCAGTTTCGCGGCATTCGGTCCAGTGATCACGCCATAGAGTGATCGACCCGACTCGACATTTTTTAAGCGAATTTGTTCACCTAAACCACCTTCTTGCAACGCTTCCGCGCGCATGGTGATGGAGAAGCCTTGTCCCTCGCCCGCTGTGACCTGAACCTCTTGTCCGCGCTTGACCAAGACGGCGTTTTTCACGTCATACGAACGAAGCGGGGTGTTGGGCGTGAGGTCACGCACCAGTTCCATGTTTTTAATTAATTTGGCTTCAGAAATGATTTGGTTTTCCATACCCGCCGCAGGCATCTCGGCCGTGCTGAACATCGCAGGCGTGATGACCGTGCCCCGCTTGAGCAGTTCTTTGGACACCAGCACTTTGTGCAACACAGGCGCTGCTGCGCTGCCGCGGTTAGCCGGCGTGGTGGGCTGGCCTGTGTTCAGATTGACAAAAAGCTGCCAAGCAGGCTGCGCACAGCGCACGCGAATGGCGGGTTGGTTGGGAAACGGCTGCTCAAACTGCATGTTTTGTTGACAGCTTTGCACCGTGATGCGTGGGTCGACAGGCAGCACTTGCACCTGTTTGCCCTGAAAAGAAGGGTGGTTGGCGGCCCATTGCTGGGCTTGTTTTTGCAGCGCCTCGAAAGACGTGTCTGTCGCCACCAAATCGGCCGCAAACCCAAGCTGGGCGTGGCTTAGCACGCAGGCGCCCAGCCACAAGCCCAGCTGCTTGAAGCGCTGGGTGTCGGCATTTTTTAGGCACGGCATTTGCATAGTCATACGGGTCGGTGTGGATGTTTTGACATAAGTTCAGACCCAAGCCTTCATGCAAGAACGAAGCCAACTTTTTTTCAGGACCGATTAAACGGAGCACCCCATGCGACTCGACCCGTCCTACAACCCTCAGGTGAACACCACCGACGCCTCCGGCATGCCAAAGCTGCCACGGAGTCAGTTGGCGTTCGCCCGCACCGCACCCGCTTTCACGCGTGCGATGGCCAGTGCCAGCTCATCTGGCGCACTGGCACCCGAGGGCAGCACGGCAGCGTGGAGCACCTCCGTGCGTTCAGGCCAAACCTTGACCGGCATCGTGCGCGAGCAAATGGCCGGCCGCGGTGTCAACATTTCTAACAACGAGGCCATGCGCTTGGCGCAAACCGTGGCCCGTTCCAACAACATCACCAATGCCAACATGATCCACCCGGGTCAAAAGTTGAATTTGGATGGACTGAACTTTTCCTTGCAGCAAGCCCAAGCGGTGAACCAAGCCATTGCGGCCAACAAAGCGGCGGCACTGTCTGCCGCGGCTGCACCCGCTGTCACGCCTGCTGCCAACGTCAACACACTCAATACCAACACCGCCATGGGCTCGACTGCGCTGGCGGGCACAGCCCAAGTGCAATTGCTCACGCGCTCAGACCGCAGTGGCAACGTGGTGCTCGAAAAAACCATCGACCGCGCCATTGAAAAAGGCTTCATTCCTGCGCAAGACAAACAAGCTGTGATGAACAAAATTGTTCAGCTCTCGCAAGACCACCGCTTTGCCCCCGATGACTTTGCCCGCCTCACCTTGATGGAGAGCGATGGCATGAACCCCAAAGCTTCCAACAGCCGTTGTCACGGAATCATCCAGTTTTGCGATGGCCCAGATCGCGGTGCTGCCAGCGCAGGCTTTGGCGCCAACCCCAAAGCGATCTTGGGCCACAGCGTGTTGAAGCAACTCGACATGGTGGACAAATATTTTGAAGACACAGGCCTGAAGAACTTTGGACCTGTGGGTTTGGATGATCTGTATTTAACAGTGCTCACACCTGCTGCTAGAAACGAAACGCGCCCCAATGCGGCGTTGAACATTCCAGGCCAGCAAGCGGCTTACTTGCATGTGAACCGCGACATGCGCGCGCCCATCACGCGCAATTCCATCTTGGCGGGTTTGCATCAAAACGCCAATGAACGTTTGGGTACGGAGGTGGCGCAACGCCCCTCGATGCAGGCGGCTCGCTTGAGCGCCTATGCCGCACAAGCGGCGGTCTCGGAAGTTCGCTAACTTCACGACAGCGGCAAACATTTGCCGCTGAAACCGTCAAAACCGCCATGGCACGGCTCTTGCATTAATCGACACGAGGTCTCACAACTTGAGGCCATGTGTCAATAAACAGGAGTCTTGTTATGGACGTTTTTAAATCAGCTTTCGGAATTCACGAGCGTGCGCTTGGCGTGAGAAGCCAACGCATGGAAGTGCTGGCGCGCAACATCGCCAACGCCGACACGCCTAACTACAAAGCACAAGACGTCGATTTCAAGGCCATGCTCAAAGAAGCCAAGACTGAATATTTGACGGCCACTAACGAAAAGCATTACGCCGGTCTGCAAGAAGCACCGGACAACGGCATGCGTTTTCGCACCCCCTTCAACAGCTCATTCGACGGCAACACCGTTGAGATGAACGTCGAGCAAGCCCAGTACGGTAAAGCAGCCAGCGAATACCAAGCG
>NZ_JAVKLM010000027.1:0-25873 GCF_031539105.1 Limnohabitans sp. | reverse complement strand
ATTTGGTATCGTTCTTCTCGGCTGAGGTGCTTGTACATTGGGCAACTTCGACTTGGCGGTTAAAGCGGCCATGATGCTCTCGCATCCTCAGCCACCTATAACCAGTTCATCTTTGTTGCACTTCGTCCTTGAATCCGCCAATGATTTAAATGTAAATTTGCTGGACAAATAAGCATTTCATAGTTTGCGCGATGAGCCACAGAGGACGAGGCGAACTGGGATTTTGTGGAAGCACGTTAAGGGCAATAAAAAACCCGCTAAGTCAACAGACATGCGGGTCCAGAGCGTGTTGTTGCTTGTTTTTAAGTGTGGAAAAACGAGGTGTTTTCTATGTGCAAAGAAACACTGCTGCGCATGTTAGCAAAGATTTATCCCAGAAAAACTGCCGATGGTTTTTCCAACAAGATGCAAGATACTTTTGGATTTAATGCGGTTGAGATGATTTTTTGTATTGAGCTTTTTGTTGGGTGCGTAACCTGGCAAGCATGACAATCGCATGTGTAATTTTTGGGTGATTCACGCTGATTTGGCGTTGGTCATTGAACGATCTTTCCAAGATTAGTTCTTTCGAACGAAGTATTTCTCTAGCGACAAATTGTTCATGAGTCGTCATTTTTGTTAGAAACGTTAATTCACGCTCGTCAAAAATCACCCATCCATCGGAAGTGGTTTGGAGTTCGCCCGCTTGCTCAGTTAATACGCTCAACATAAGTGCAGCTAGGACTGACTCTGAAATTTCAGCATAAATCGGATTGAAGGCAATGGGCGTATCGAGCAGCATCATTGCTAGCTCAGGATTGTTCTGCAACTCTGTTTGTAAATCGATGGGAGCTTCCATGGTGTACTTACTTTCATTAACTTGACACTTTGATTTCCAATTTACCAGACCCAATCGTTGCGAAGCGTCACTGAATTTGCAAGTTCAGTTTCTTTAAATAGTTGATTTTTAAGGGCGGCAAATTTTTGCATCCTAGCAGTTGCCACCCATGCGTCATTTATCGTTGCAGTTTTCAGGATTTGCTTCTCCGAGGAAGCAAGTTTTCGAAGGTATCCAGATTAGCCTCATTTCTAACGTCGATCTAATTACTGCAATGACTAGTATGCAGCGAAACCGGACATCCAGATCCCTTAACTCAAGGGCCTCAACGGTGCTAGCTCGGAAAATCAGTGCCGAAGATTTCTTTCCACTTCTGCTTTGCAGACCACTCACGCTTTGGGTTGGCCATTTCATGGTCAATGGCTTCGAGTGAGAGGTTGTAGCAACGCTTCGCCTTGTACTGGAAAAGGTCTTTCCCCCAGACGTATTGCCCACTGCCAGGTGCGCGCCAATATTCTTTGTTCTTGTCCTGCTCGGACATCCATTTGAAAAAGTCTCTGCACATCCAGTCGTAGTACGTGTATGACTTGTCTCGATACTGATAGTCCTCGATAAATTGATATGCCAGCGTGTCGATCAGCAATCCACCTATCGGAACTGCCCACTGGCGTTTCCAAGCGCGCATCATTCGGCACAATGGAATCAAGTTGTAGTTGCAGGATGCGTTTCGTGTCCGAATCGCCTCAATCTCTGGTCGTGGATTTGTTGTCCGCCAGGATCCCCCATTGTTCGCATCAGGGAATGTGTAGCTGGCATCCTTATTCAAAAATGCTGGCACCAGCTCGAACGTTATCCCGTCGTTGAAAGGAACCAAAATAACTTGTCCGTCAGCGCGTATGCTCGTAGTCGCATAGGTCTTCTCTACCGATGTCTTGACGGCTTGTAGCAATGCCGACTGACCGTTCCCCTTGTAATTGTTGTACTGCTCGTACGTGGAGTAGGGCAACTGCATGATCATGTCGACGTCGCTGATCGTTTTCGTTGCCGAATTTCGACCATACGACCCGACATAGAGGCTGTGAGAGGTATCGGACGTGGTTGTCCAGTAATCTGTATTCAACCGCCTCGTGATGTTTTTATATCGCGTCGAAATTGTTCCTACATCGGTAATCTGGAGATTTCCGCTGAACGTACTAAACCAATCGCTGAGCCCCACACTTATTCCCCCTAAGTTCTATAGTTGCGCTATAGAGAATTACCAGAGTTACGAGCCTGCTTTTTATCAGGTTAGTTGAAGCGGTCGGTCATGTGAAAACGTGGCACAACAGTGATGTCACTTGCCCTGAAATGAACCAACCGACCATCCCGACTGATGCCAAGATAACTGCTACTGTAAAACTCAAAGGGAGCTTATCCCGGAATAAAGTGAAGTTGAGCTGCTCGTCTACCCATCCTGTCTGCTGCTGCCAGAAGAATTTGTAATGCGCGTACCAGTCACTCAAGAAAATTTGTTTTGCCACATTCGTCTTCAACACAGCAACTTGGATGTTGACATGGCGATTGGCATGATCAGGAAGATTGATGCCGTCTGGCTGGGTCTTCACCTCGTGATAAAGCACTCTAAGCTCGTGGAATCTCTCGGTCAGAGCTGTGCCAACCTCAACATATTTCGTTTTATCTCGGTCATAGAGGAGTATGTTGCCTGCGCCAATAGATATGATGATGAAGGTCGCAGAGACCCACTTGGCCTCAAAGGCCGGAATGAATAAAGCCAATATCGCCGCTGCTGCTGATATAAGCGCCACCCAGCCTGGAAGTTTCTCGATGATGTCGTATGTCGCAAAGTGTTTCTTTGCACCGTACCCAGCGTTGTAGGCTGTCTCGGCAATCAGTTTCAGAAGGGTTTCTTTTTGCATGGCTTTTATTAAAGAGCGGTGCCCATCCTACTTTAGATAGTTTGCACTCCGTCCCTAATGAGCCTAAATCCAAAGCAGAGGCTGTTAAAGCTTGTGCTTTAACTTTTATGGTGCTGATATAGCTGCTTTCGATCATGTGTGCACACTTGAGCACACAGTCCAGTGTCAGCTCTCAGCCTCAAGCAGACCAAATACATTTCTACTGAAAAACATCATCTTCAATGACGCAAACTGGCAACTTCAGTGACGTTCCTCCTTCATCGTCGGTCCTTCAGCGAATCAATGTCATGCCTCCATGCTTTGCAGCACCAGCATCGAAAGTCCTTGTCTCGGTGCATCCCGCGCCAGAAGCTGTGAGCTCAACCAGGCAGTCTGCAAAGTCAGCCTTGCTTGCGTCAAAGACGCGTAGAGCGTGCAGAAACTGATCCGATCGGTCGACCACAATTAGCTTCACGCGTAGCAAAGCCTCAAGAGCTGACTTCACCTGCGGCCCAGTAAACTCATGGCAAGAGGTCAACACCCAATACAGCTCCACCACCGATATAAGTGAAATAAATCCTGGATGGTCAGCATACAGTGACTCGATCAGTGCAGAGGCCTTTGGTGACTGCTTTGCATCGTCTTGCATGATGTAGCGCACTAGGACGTTTGTATCGAGGCCAATCATCGCCCACTAGCTCCACGCTTTGCAATAGCTTGGTTCATGTCGTCAATCGAGACGGTCTTGCTTGGCTTGCCAAACATGCCTTTGAGTTCCGTGACGCTGCGGTTGGCAGCGGCAAACTCAAAGCGATCAGGAGCAATTTGCACGAACTCGACGCGATCCCCAGTATCCACTTTGAGGGCATGGCGCACGTAAGCGGGGATGGTGATCTGTCCTTTGGTTGTCAGAGTTGCGGTTGTCACAGGTCAACTCCTTTGAAATTTCCTTACTATAAAGTAAAGAAAAATGGCTACCAAGTGAATGTATTCGGATCATATCGAGTGGGGAAATTTAGCCTATTTCCCGCTTTTTGTTCGGTTGTCCATCCTGCAAAGCATTTGGCAATTGTCGAGGGTGGTTTTGCCGCCTTTGTTCCACGGGATGATATGGCCAGCTTCCATGGCATCAACATCAAAGTGCTTTTTGCAAGCAGGGCAGATACCTTTTTGCTGTTAATAAATTTTCTGCTTAATCTTGTCGTCGAAGGTCCGCAGACTCAAGGTTTTCTCGTTACCTGTTTTTTACCATACGTAAACGATGCTGCAAATTTGGTATGTCTGCATCAACTGAGAATAAAAAGACATCAGTTTTTAGGTCATAAATGACAGAGCGCATAAAGGTTGGGCATACTCAGCCGATGGCGCAGATGCTTGATTTGTGATTAAGTCACGCCAAAGTTATCCACAGAAGTTGTGAACAAGTGAAATGAGGTTGATGATCCAAGGGGTTTTATAAGTGACCAAATACGGGCACTTTCGGCGCTATGCGCCTATCCTGCACTGGATTTTCTAGGGTGTTTTGGGGCGCGTTTTTTCCCGTTCTTTCTCAAATGTGCCTCGAATGCGGCGCTATAGTGACAAAACAGGTGGGGCTGGCTCAGATGCGCCACAAGTGAGGCACTTGTGATACGAATCAATTCTTTTGCGGCACATATATGACAAAGCGAAGCGTAGCCCCCGCCGAGGCGAATTACTTGTGCATCAAATTGCGTTCACTGACTTGGTTGCCACCGTACCAAGCTGTTTCAAACTTGTAGAAGACGGTTTCTTCATCGAAGGTGGCGCAGTTTTTAGGTCGGGGAATCTCTCAGACATGACCAAGAAAACAGGCATGGAAGGAGACCACGCGGTTTCAAATGAGTAAGAGGCGTGCTCACTCTCGACGTGGGTGAGTGGCTTGCCATCAAAACTCGGGATTGAGGGCGTTACATGACGCGCATTGGCGCAACAGACGGGCCGTGAAACGGGCCGATGCATCGACCCTCGACAAATTGGGGGGGAAGATTCGGGTGTGCGCGGCGGTGGCAGGCTACAGACGTTAAAAAATCAGCCTAGCGCAGCGTAAAAATCAAATGCGGCTTTTAGCCCTACGGGGCAAAGCAATGCAAAAGCGGCGATTTCAAACTGGTTAAAACAAGCTCCTGCGAAAAAATGGCATCTGTGTAGACAAAGTGTTCTTTAAATACTGCGTCCATCTTTAGTGAGTTTATTGCAAAGGATCCAAAATGAAATTGAACCGTTGGGGTAGTTGCATCGCGTTGCTTGTTGCTTGCTTTCCAGCGTTTGCAGATGCCTGTTGGCCATCGATCATCAACACCATGGTGCAATAGATATGCAGCATCGCAAGCAATTCCAGAGGTCATACGAAGCCAACGTGATGCAAACTGTCGGCGGTTTTTTTCAATTTGATTGATTGTTTTCAGGACGTCCTTTGTGGTGGGATTTGCATCTTTGATCGCATATTTTGGTTGAATGGCGTCCGCACGGATGTTGCACATAGCAAGGCTTAACACCCCCATGTAAAGTTCAAATTTTTCAGGGCATCCATCATCGGTGTCATGTATCGCTACAAGCTTAAGCATGCTGAAATCCTTGCTCGAGCTGAATTAATTCGCGTGGTGTCAAACGATTCCCAGAAAATTTTTGCGTGAGGGCAACATTGTTTGTCGGTCGAAGCATCGAGGCTCGGTTCTTTTGTTTGGCACGTGCTCTGCTGAGACATTTCCTAAAAGTTGCCAACGTCATTTCATGGCCAGCTTCAGCTAGATCAGTCAAAATTGCAGCGTGGTAGATGCCCATGGCAATCTTGTGCTCGATCTCACCAAGATGATCTAGTACGAACTGGGCTGCTGTTTTTTTGATTGACATGGCTCACCACAACCCGGATTCAAAATTGGTTGCAAGAAAATCTTCCATCGCGCTGAAAAACTCAGCGTTCAAGCGAGCTTTATTCATCACGCCTTCGGCACAGAGTTCAATCAAACCTGCTTCATTCAATTTGGCCACAGCGCGCTCTACGGATTTGGCGTTGGTGGACACACCATGTTGATCTGCGTGAGGTTGAATGGTTTTAAGGGTGACTTTGATAAATGGAACAGTACGAACGCCATCAACGGTGGAGCTGCTATTTTGCCAATGTTGTGTAAGCATGCTCAACACGCACAGTTCGCTACTGTTTTCTGCCAACCAATTGAATTGCAGCACTTGTTGATCCGGAAAATCAACCTTTAGCCGCTGAGCGAGAGCAGGCCAGTTGAGCCAGAGTTTTCTGATGACGTTGTCGACGTGGACTTTTTTGCAGAGTATGTTTTCTTCAATCAAGGTATTGATTGCCCTTCCAATACCTCGCTGATTACAGTTCATTCGGCTTGCTAGCTTTATGTCAATCGTCTGCCGCGAGTCTTTTCTAAAGTACTTTTCGCCCAATGTTGCAGTGCGTCTGTGGTGCTCACAAAACGTCCACAATACGGCCAGCTCGCTGCGATTGCGTGATATCCAATGCAACTGCAGCAAGCGTGTGTGCATGGGTTGCGTACAAAACATCTTCCAAGATTCAATGTTGTTGGCACTAATGTCACCATCAATTTTGAGTTCACGAACTTTGGTTGGTTGAACAACTAGATGATTTGGAGTTTCAACTTCTTGTGAAGAATGCATACGCGTAGCTTTGAGAATCAATTTTTACCCTTGTACGTTCGAAGTAATGCGCGGGCGAACTCAGGCACGGCGGTGGGTTTATGGTCGTTTTGAAAGCGCTCGTCTGGCCATGTTGGCGTGATTGTTGCGGGAGTGGTTTCGCCTAGGCCGAGGGCTTGAATTTGCTGCTGTAAAGTCCTGCGTTGTCGTGTGTTTTCGAGCTTTTCAAAAACGAGTCCACCCGGCGTGGATTGATGTTTTCTGGCCAATGAGCCGAGGTAAGAAACGGGATTGTTGATGCATCTACCAAGCAGGTGTCCAGCCAGCTCATCAAGTAGGTCTTGCTGGTCGGCTTTAGCAAGCGGTGTGAGAATTTTTCGGCATTGGCCGCGCTGCCAATCGCTGAGCGTTTCAGGCCAAATCAACTCAAAATCAACCACCACCACGTTGGGTGCTGCGATTGGCACGTCATCGAATGGAGGAGAGGTAGGAGTGGTGGTTATTTCTTCTTTGTAGTCATTGTTTGTAGTCACCCCCGCGCGCATCGCGTCGCGCGCATGTAGGGGTGCTAAAACCTGCCGACTGAGCATGCTAAAACCAGCCGCCCGACGTGCTAAAACCTGCCTGCTACCATGTGTTAACTGACCTTCTGGCGGGTAGGTTTTAGCGTCCGAGAGTGATGAATTGCGTGCAATTTCAGGGTTACGATCAATTTGCTCTTTAATTTCGACACTTTGGCCGACCTGTCGGGGCCCGACAGATTGGCCAAAGTGTCTATTTCTCTCGGTGAGGAAATCTGACTGGCTGGTTTTAGCATGCGACTTGATTGATGTGTGGATAACTTGATTTTTATCCACAGGCTGGTTTTTACATGCGGTTAGTGCAGCGATCAGTTTTTGTTGGAGCGTTGAGGTGTCAATACGCAGATAGATTTGTTTGCGCGGAAACTCCATCATGGCTTCATGCAAGAGACCAAGCTCGCACAGAGACTCTTTGGCTTTTCTTTGCTGGGCAACAGTCAATCCAGTTTCATCATGTGTAGTGCTTGCAGCCATCCGAAACCACTCACGGCTCCAGCTTAAAGTCGCATTATCTGAATCGGTTTGTTTCGTGAAACGTTTTTGGATGGTGAGCGCCTTACTTAAATAGATGGCATTGGTACAAGAGTTAGTGATATCAACGAACACACAATAAAACGCGAATGTTCGCCCTAATATAGATTTGACGTGCTCAGCATCATTACGAATATCTAATAGTGACCACTGAACGGTCTCAGTGCGCAGAAGATCAGCCAATCGGTTTCCAAGCTCTTGCGGAATGATCCGAAAACAATTGCGTGCTGGATGACCAATACGGCTTTCTTCTATGAGACCCAGATCAATGAGCGTTTGACGCGCAGTGGATTGTTCATGGCGTCCGAGCCCAATTTCTGTAATCCACTGGTCGCGGGTTTTGAAGATCCATCCATCACACTCAAGAACAGAGATTCCACGTTTGGTCCAGTACATCAATTGGCTGAGCATTAAGGCGGCCTTTGCGTCTCCAGTGATACGTGCAAAGTTGACATTAAAGGCAATCGGTTTGAATTCAGAAAGCGTTTGAGCAATGGCGTCGTAAGACAGCCCATCGACCCTAGATGAATGCGGTCGCGGCGGCAAAAGTGGAAGATGTGGGCTCGAGGTGAGCATGGCACTTAATGTGGTGTTGTGTTCTTGGAGGGGGTGCGCAGACTTGCGCGTGCGGCCACGATGAGCGCCATCGTGATTCGCTCAAAGTCGAGTTTGATTTCCCAATCGGCCGTCGATACGTTTTTGCGCTCAAGCAGAATGAATTTTTCTCGTAAGACCTTATTCGCTGCTTTTTGTTCGTTGCGGGAAAGACCCGTGGTCGTTTTGATTGAATGAGGATCGTAGACAAACCAATCGTTGCTATGCGGCGCGTGCTCTTGAAGTTCAAGAAGAGAAGAAAGCATGAGAGCAGACAGAGCCGAGCCAGTGATGTCGACAAAGCTGCGGTGAAAAGCAATGGGTGACTGTGACACCAACCTGGCCAGCGAAGGCTCTTCTTCAAGAGCTTGGATGAGATCTTTTGTAAGGGTCATGGCTGCGGTAAATTGATAAATTTGTTACTGGTGGCATGGCATGTCTAGCCTTGGTTGAACATATTCACGCATCAAGGCTAGAGCTTGGCGCAATGCGGTCGCCGCTTCATGTTCATTTGAGCGCTTGACCAGAGAAAGGCACTTCTTTATTTTTTAATGCGTCTTCGCGATTCATGATTTCATTCCTTTCTTGGAATGACAGCCTTCATTGACGATTACGTGATGGAGACTGTTTAGACCAAACTTTGAAAATCGCTCGGCAAGACATATCCAACGATCTGCTTCACGTTGATCAAACTCTAAGCAGATATCACGCCAAGCGGAGTAGATTGATTCAAGTTCGCTATCAGGTATGCACTTTGGACGCGTTTCAACTGCATTGCCCAGCTCTGTTCGAATGCGAGACACTTCATCCCGACTGACTTTGAATAATTTTTTGAGTAACGCGTAGTGAGCTTGTCGAGAGATGCAGTAGCGTAATGCCGCACGTCGCCACTGAGTTTCTTCGGCGTTGAGACCATGGATAACAAGACTGGTCAGGTCAGCCCAGATCGTCATGCGCTCAATCGCAGCTGCCAGTGTGCGATCTGAGCCATCGCTATTGGTTAAAGCCTTTTTTATGGCGGCACTCAAAGCATTTGGTTTGAGCAGCAGCTCGGCAACGACGGCTCGCGCGATAGCTGGTGATGAGATTGACACAACATTTGAGTTGCCTGCTGGAGTGCCACTCTGCATGGCGTTATTTACGGTTTGTTTATGTGCTAAGTTCATGATGACTGCCTTTGATGGACGGTTTCTCTGAAGTTGGCGCAGGCATCTAAAACTTGAATGCTTGAGCGATGCAGTTCATGTGATCGATCGGTGAGTACGTTGATCAACAACTCTGCGATGAATGGTTCCTCACCACCTAAGCAAGACGCTACCGTGTCCGCAAAAGTGTCTATGTTGCCCAGAGCTGCTTTGAAACATGCTGGACCGTTGTCTTGTAGTAGGGGGCTTTGTTCAGGAGAAATCTCATTCAAAAGGTTTGTGACAACAGCATGGTCAAACTGTCCTGAAATGCTGGCCATCAACCACCAAGCTTGAGCCGCTAGGTCGTTGGCGACGGAGCCAAGCGTTTCAGACTTTGGCAACTCCATGTAAAAGCCGCATGGCAAAGACTGGGCTTCAGACATAACAACCAGGTTCTCAATACCTGCTGTTGTCGCCAGCTCGTGTAATTCAAAGTTCAGTATCTGGCGTGCTTGTCCAACATTTCCCATGGATTCAAGTAAGGCCAGTTCATGTTGAGTGAGAGGTGCGCCTAGGTCCTTTTGGTTTGGACTTGTTTGTGATTTGGGAGGGCGAGCCGTTAATCCACGCGCAACAGAAACTCCAGGCAACCCAGGTAAGTCTGTGGCTTGCTGTTGGCGCGTAGAAATCGTTTTAGCAAGGTTTTGTAGGCCGCGATCTACCGGTTTTTCTTGCGGTGCTGATTGTGGGGCAGACGTTGATTTTTGAAGCTCTTGGCGGAGAGCCTCTGGATGGTTGTCAGTTTCAGTTTTGGAGGTTTCTGCTTCCACGGATGCTTGCCGTTGACTGAGTGCAGTTGTCAAATCTTCTTGTGTACTGATGTCGCCCTTTTGATGCAGATGCAGTAAGTGAGATAGAGCGCTTGCATCACAACCAAGGTGAGGAGCCAATTCAAAAATGATTGAGTTGATCAACAACTCAGGGTTGTAGTCGTGTGTTGACGTACAGGCTTCTATGGCTTTGTTTTTGAGTTCATCGAACTCGGTCGATACGGTGTCAGGAGCTAAATCCCACAGTTTTTGCAATGCGGTCAGATCTGGACGAAACACCTTTTGAACATGTTCAGATAGCAGTCGTTGTTTCCAAGGTCCCAATGCTTCCAAAACTTCAAGCGCGAACTCGGCATCCATAATTTCCCAACGTTCGACAGTAATGCCCATACTTGCCAATAGTTGTGGAAATGCGCTTTGACTTATGGGCTTACCTTGCTCTTTTGCAAGCTCTTTACGTATGTCTGCCAGCCCTTCAGAAAAATCCCAAAAACACATCGGAGAGCGTCCTGTGTTCTCTACAAAATGTGCGGCGAGTACGTCTAGTTCATTGACGTATGGCACCTCTTCAAATGTGTGTCGGCTCCACTTTTTAGGATCTTCCTTGGCAAGCTCTTGCAAGATGAGCAATCGGGTCTTGCCACCCTTGGCCAGCATGTAGCGATCAGTGCCTGGACGTTTTGTGACGAACAGCGCAGATTCAATGCCTCTCACCCTAATTGATTCCTTGATCTCGTTGTACAGATCGTTAGGGAGTCGACGTGGGTTTCGATCATAAAAGAGCACGTCATTGATATTGAGCTCAATCATTGATTTGACAGCAATCTCGCTAGGTGCTTTTGGTACAAGCACTTTGTGATTGGCTGCTGACGTCATGGCTGTGATATCGGCTGCGGTGAGGCGTTTTCGGACGGCGGTGTTCATACTGTCTCTCCCTCGCTATTGCCCTTATCTTGTGGTGCGGGATTGACGTCAATGTCATGTGCCGCATCGAGGAGACGATGAGCAAGTTCGCGAAGCTCTGATGCGGGTAATAACACATCAATTGAACCGCTTGCAACGCCTATGTCAAAGCGAAGCCCCAGTTCAGCCGAATTTACGTAAGCGAATCGAACCACGGCGAGTGATTGATTGGCAGGGCGCGCTTTTCGGATCGTGGTCTCAACCCTTTGTTGTTTATTTAGTCCTGTAAACCAGCGTTGGTCAGAGTAGCTTTGCGAAACCTCAGGAGCACGCGGTGTGTGAGTAAATGCATACATGATCACTCTCCCAAAACTTGCGTTTCCGAGGCTTGAGTGCCATCAACCCACATTCCCTTGAGGTGCGGGAGCAGCTCATGCAAAAGGTGATGTAGAACTTCGTAGCCGCTGCGACCATTTCCATTAGGCTTATCGAGCAAGTGGACTGGGGTATTTAAGCTGCGGGCACTTGGATACACAGTGGAGGCGGGCACAACGGTGTCGAGTAATCGCACATTGGGGTGCTGACGGAATTCGTTTCTTACTGCTTGGGCAACGCCAAGGCTGTTTCGTGTGCGATCCATGCTGTTAATAAGCAGGCACAACACGCCTGAGCGCAATTCTGCGGAGAGGTCTGCCATGGCATTGAGTTGCGCCATCATCTCCATCGTGCCGCTCAAAAACTCGCTGTAGTTCATCAAGTCAGGCTTGATAGGGCTGATCATGAGATCGGCGGCCATGGCCGCAGTGCGTTGCAACTCGCCTGTGGCACCTTGCGTGTCGATGATGACGATGTCGTAGTTGTCACGCACGATCGGCTGACGAACTGCGCGTTTGAGAAGAATGAGACGGTCTTCGCGCTGCTTGAGCCAGTTTTGGGTGGCATCAGTCATGTTGGACAGGATGATGTCCAAATTGTTGATGTTGGTTTTTGAGATCTCGGCGGGGGTGATGAGGCCACCAGATGAGATGACTTCTGCCATGCCAGTAGTGGCAGTTTTGTCGAGCGTGTAGTACTTGCTGAGGGATGGCTGTACGTCGCCATCAATAAGTAGTGTTTGAAGTCCGAGGCCTGCGGTGAGTCCTGCGAGGTTTGCAGCTATGGTGGTTTTGCCCACGCCGCCTTTGGTTGATACCAACGAAATTACAACTGTTGCCATGAATGCTCCTAAGGTTTGACCATGTCCTAGGAGAGCGTTCGATGTTCTTGGTGCGCGTCAGATGATTGTTTTGGCTATTGATAAATTCTGGTTTTCGGTCTGTTAACGTTACGTAAACGTCAATCATAGCAACTCAACAGCTTTTGTGCAGAGGATTTGCCCTAATAAAAAAGCCGCAGGGCCTAAAGGCGCTGCGGCTTTGTCTGATTCAACCCAAGGCTTATTTAGGGCCGTACAGGTAATCAGGCAACCAGAGGGTCAGCCCTGGCCAGATGTACATCAACACCATACAGATGATGACGATGAACATGTATGGCATCATGCCGGCAAAAATCTGATTGATGGTCACATGCGGCGGTGACACCCCTTTCAGATAGAAGGCTGACATGGCCACCGGCGGTGACAAGAAGGCCGCTTGCAAGTTCACAAACACCAGCACGCCCCAAAGGATAGGGTCGATCTGGAAGTGCGTCAGCAATGGCAAGAAGATGGGCACAAAAATCACGATGATCTCGGTCCACTCCAAAGGCCAGCCCAACACAAAGATGACGGCTTGCGACAGCAGCATGAACTGCAGCGGTGTCAGGTCCATGGCCATGACCCACTCTTCCACCAAGCGTTGGCCGCCCAAGACGGCGAACACAGCAGAGAAGAGGGCCGAGCCCACGAACAACCAACACACCATGGAGGTGGTTTTGGCTGTCAAGAACACCGCTTGCTTGGTTTTGTCGAAGTCCAGCGAGCCAGACCACCACGCCATCAAGAACGCGCCCGTGGCACCCACCGCCGCCGATTCAGTGGCCGTGGCCAAACCTAGCAAGATGACGCCCAACACGACCGCGGTCAGGATGCCCAGTGGCATCACAGACTTCACCAGCATGTTCAGGATCTCAAACTGTTCAGCGTCAAAGCCTTTGTAATAAAAAGCCAGCAAGCCGAACAGCACCAGCGCCGTACCCCAGAAGCCGGTGTAGAAGCCCTCAGGCACCTCGATCACCTTGTCGGCTTCGACCACTTCATCGCCCAAAGACATGGCGTTGTCATTCATCTCGGGAGCATCCGCTACCGTGTCGCCACCCATCTCTTGCAAACCTTCTGGTTCTGCAGAGGGAGCAGTTTTCTCGGCCACGATGTCGGTGGACATTTGGACGATTTCAGTGCCCGCCTGTGCGTTGGCGGCTGCTTGGGAGTAAATCACCACATACCACCACGATGTCGCCAAGATGGCCAACACCACAAACACAGGTGCCAAGGCCATGGTGAAGCTGCGAGCCAACAGGCCCCAAGTCACGCGCACGTCGGTCGTGCTGATTTGCAGCGCACGGCGAGGCATGACCACGGCCTTAGCCAAAGCAGGCAACATGCGTTTGGAGTATTGCTCACCGAGCTTTGTGAGCCAAGGCGACACAGGCGCTTTGGTTTGATCTTCAGGCAGTTTAGGTGCAATCGACGGGTCAATCAGCACCCAGCCAATGACGTAAATCAAATACAAGAAGGCCAAGAAGAAGCCAGGGAACATGGCCGCTGCATACAGCTTGACCACAGACTGGCCAGCCACAGCGGCGTACACAATGATCATCACCGACGGTGGAATCAAAATGCCCAAGGTGCCGCCAGCCGTGATCACGCCTGCTGCCAAGCGTGTGTCATAGCCTGCATTCAACATGGGGCGCATGGCAATCACGCCCATCAGCACCACCACAGCGCCCACCAAACCACTGGCAATGCCCCAGAAGGTGCAAATCACCAAAGTGGCCACAGCCAAAGAGCCAGGCAAGCGGCGGAAGGCCAACTGCACGCTGTGGAACATTTTGTCCACCAAGGCGCCCCGTTCCATCACATAGCCCATCAGCACAAACAGCGGAATGGACAACAGTGTGTCGTTGGTCATCGCACCATAGGTGCGCTGCACCATCAGGTTGAAAACGCGGTTGTCTAGCCAAGGTTGGCTGGGGTCATAAAAGGCGGTGAAGCCAAAAGCCATGCCCAAACCCATCAGCGTGAACGCGGTGGGAAAGCCCATCATGATCACCACGATGATCAGACAGAGCATGGTTAGTCCGAGTGCTGGATCGCTCATTTGTGTTCTCCCATCGCGTGGCCACGCTGATGGGCCTCTTCGTCAATATGTTTGGCGCGCTCAATGGCGTCGCGTTTGGCGTCTTCGTCCACGTAGACACTGGCCGACAGCTGCTGCTCGACCACGTCGATTTCGTTGGCGTCTTTCAAGCGTGCGGGCCATTCACCTGTTTTCAGGCACACCACGCAACGCACGATTTCAGCCAGGCCTTGCATCAAGACGATAAAGCCGGTGAGCGGAATGACAGCCTTGAAGGGGTACAAGGGAATCGCGTCCGCGCTGTTGGTCATTTCGCGAATGCTGATGGCGTCGCCAGCGTAGGTCCAGCCTGCCCATGTCAAGGCGATCACGCCTGGAATGAAGAACAAGATGTACAGCACAAAGTCAAGCGATGCTTGTGTGCGGGGCTTGGCGCTGCCGTAAAAAAAGTCGCCGCGGACGTGGCCGTCTTGGCTCAATGTGTAGGCGCCGCACATCATGAAGGCGGTGCCGTACAGCATGTTGCTGGCTTCAAAAATCCAAGCCGTGGGGGCGTTCAAGGCGTAGCGCTTGAAAACTTCGCCCATCACCATCACCATCAACACAACGATCAGCCATGCGAAGGCTTTGCCCACCCATGTGCTGATGCTGTCTGCGGTGTGTAGCAGTTTCAGTGTGTTCATATCGTTCTTAAAAGTAAAGGGACTGAAGTTCTGCTTGCGCAGAATTCAGTCCCGGGGTCTACCAACCTAAAATTTTAACTTAGGCTTTCTTCGCACCGAAGAAGTGGTTCACCGCCATGCGACGGTTGACCACGGTGTCTTGTTCCCACTTCACAGCACGCTGTGCGAAGGCTTTTTGTGAGGCCACGATCTCTTTGAACATGGGGTTCTCAGCAGATTTTGTCTCCAAAATTTCAGACCAAATTTTCAGCTGGTCTTGCAAGATGGAGTCAGGCGTCTTGTAGAACTTGACTTTGTCTTTGGTTTGCAACTCAGCGTAGTCTTTGGAGTAACGGTCCACAGACTTCCATGACATGTCAGCAGAAGCGGCTTCTGTGGCGATGGCAATCACAGACTTCATCTTCGCTGGCAGTGCGTCGAACTTGGTCTTGTTGAACATGATCTCGAAGGTCTCAGCGCTTTGGTGATAGCTTTGCAACATGCACACTTTAGACACGTCTGGGAAGCCCAAGATGCGGTCGGAGGTTGCGTTGTTGAACTCAGCACCGTCCAGCAAACCGCGGTCCATCGCTGGCACGATTTCGCCGCCTGGCAATGCGTTGACCGCAGCGCCCATGGTGGTGAACAAGTCAATGGCCAAGCCGTTGGTACGGAACTTCAAACCTTTGAAATCAGACGTCTTGGTGATTGGCTTTTTGAACCAACCCAAAGGCTGTGTGAACATGGGGCCGTACAAGAACGATTGCACGTTGCCGCCAATCGAGGCGTACAACTTGGCCAACAGCTCAGCGCCGCCGCCGTACTTGTGCCATGCCAACACCATGTTGGCGTCCATACCAAACGCTGGGCCAGAGTTCCACAAAGCCAACGCGTTTTGCTTACCGTAGTGGTAGCCCAACACGCCGTGGCCGCCGTCCAAAGTGCCTTTAGACACGGCTTCTAGCAAACCGAAGGCGGGCACCACAGAACCTGCAGGCAACACTTCGATCTTCAAATCGCCACCGGTCATGTCGTTGACCTTCTTCGCGTAGTCGAGCGCGTACTCATGGAAGATGTCCTTGGCGGGCCAAGTGCTCTGCCAGCGCATGCTGATCGGGCCAGTTTGGCCGGCCACCATAGGTGCGGCCACTACGCCAGCGGCAGCAGCTGCGCCTTTGAGTACGTTACGGCGAGCCGTTGTCTTTTTGATATCGGTCATGAGGGAGGTCTCCTAGGTATTTGTCAAAGACATGAATGGGAGTGAGGATTCTGATACTTGTAGACGGATTTTTGACAAGGGTTTCCCCTCGGCAGGCAGTGAAAAAGATCGACTTTGTCTCCTTGGGGACGAGCGGCTTCTATACTGAGAACCAATTTCTTCCGCTTTCAAATTATGAGCAAAAACGAGCTGGGCTACGCAGGCGACATCACACCTGAAACCGCCAACGAATGGATGCAGTCAGGCGCTGCTGTGATGGTGGATGTGCGCACCGAAGCCGAGCTGGCATGGGTGGGCTTTGTGCCGGGCGCTGTGCCTGTGCCTTGGAAGCAATGGCCAAGCATGGCCATGAACCCTTCGTTTGACAGCGATGTGCGTGCTGCCGCCAATGGCAAAAAAATACTGCTGCTGTGCCGCAGTGGTGTGCGCTCTATTGCGGCCGCTCAACGCGCCACCGAGCTGGGCCTTGAGGCTTACAACATCCTCGAAGGCTTCGAGGGCGATGCCAATGCAAACGGCCATCGCGGCACCCAAGGCGGCTGGCGCATGCGCGGTTTGCCATGGCGTCAAAACTAATTCATTTATGACATTTTTAGCACTCGACGTGGGCAACACCCGCCTCAAATGGGGCGTGTACGACAGTCCCTCACCCGGCGCCAAGTTGCTGGGCAGCGGCGCGGTGTTTTTAGAAAACATCGACCGTTTGGCCGACGAAGACTGGCGCGATCTACCCGAACCCACGCACATGCTGGGCTGCATCGTGGCGGGCGAGGCCATTCGTCGCCGTGTCGAAGAACAAATGGAGCTGTGGGACATCACGCCACACTGGGCCGTGTCGTCAGCCGCTGAAGCCGGCATGACCAATGGCTACGACCATCCCACACGCCTAGGCGCAGACCGTTGGGTGGCCATGATTGGTGCACACGCCCGCATGCTGCAAACCAGCGGCAGCGCACCCAAGCCCATGGTGGTGGTCATGGTCGGTACAGCGGTCACGGTGGAGGCCATTGACGCCAGTGGCAAATTTTTAGGTGGCCTCATCTTGCCCGGTCACGGCATCATGCTGCGTGCCTTGGAGTCAGGCACTGCCGGCTTGCGCGTGCCCACAGGCGAGGTGTGTGAATTTCCTACCAACACCAGCGATGCTCTGACGAGCGGAGGCACCTTCGCCATTGCAGGCGCGGTGGAGCGCATGGTGCACCACGTGCGCCAACGCTGCGGTGCAGAGCCCGCTTGCTACATGACTGGCGGAGCGGGCTGGAAAATGGCCCCCAGCATGTCGGTGCAGTTTGAGCTGGTCGACACGCTCATCTTTGATGGCTTGCTGGAAATTGCTCAGCGACGACTGGCTAGAGTGGGCGCGCCTTTTAGTAGCCTAGGTTGACTTGTTAAGCCGCCATCGCAAGTGGGGCGATTTCTTTTGAAATTATTTTTGCACTGTGTTTATGCGCAACTCGCAGGTCATAAGATGCCTGAAGATTGAGCCAGCCTTGCGCTTCACTTCCGAAATAACGTTCGAGACGCAGTGCTGTATCGGCTGAGACGCCACGATTTCCATCCACGATTTCGCGCAAGCGTGAATAAGGAACGTGCAATGCCAGTGACAGTGCGCGCACGCTGATGCCCATTGGTTTGATGTAGTCCTCAAGCAAGACTTCACCAGGATGAACTGGGCGCATACCGTTTTTAAACATGATGTACTCCTTGCGTTTCTTAGTGTGGGTCTTCAATCAAAACGTCATAAGGACCCGCAGGCCCCCATTTAAAGGTCAACCGCCACTGACCATTGATTCGTACATGCCATGCGCCCCCATATTCTTTGAGGTCATTGCCTGGCGGCGCTTTCATGAAATTGATGGAGGGTGCCGCGTCAAGCTGAGCCAGCTTTCGCTCTGCAACCTTCCTAATGTTCGCAAACCTTGGGGATTTGCCCGTTGTGAACAAGGCCATCGTTTCCATGCACATGAATGATTGAATCGCCATGCGCTCATGTTAGCTATTAACCGTTTGCCAGTCAACTTTTTTGGCAGGCATGCAAGGTCATCTCAATCACGCTAGACTAAAACCATGAAAGTCCTTGATTCCCTCACCAAGCAAGCTTCCTCCATCGCTGCTATTCGCCGCGACATTCATGCCCACCCCGAGCTGTGTTTTGAAGAAATTCGCACCGCTGATTTGGTGGCGCAAAAATTGACTGAGTGGGGCATCCCCATCCACCGCGGCATGGGCACCACTGGTGTGGTGGGTATTTTGAAATGTGGCACGAGTGATCGTGCCATTGGCCTGCGCGCCGACATGGACGCCCTGCCCATGCAAGAGTTCAACCAATTCGCCCACGCCAGCCAACACGCCGGCAAGATGCACGCCTGCGGCCACGACGGCCATGTGGCCATGCTGTTGGCGGCTGCGCAATATTTGTCCAAGCACCAAGACTTTGACGGCACGGTGTACTTTATCTTCCAACCCGCCGAAGAGGGCGGTGGTGGCGCACGCGAAATGATCAACGATGGCTTGTTTGACAAGTTCCCCATGCAAGCCGTTTACGGCATGCACAACTGGCCGGGCCTCAAAGAAGGGCAGTTCGCTTTGAGTGCGGGCCCCGTCATGGCGTCGAGCAACGAATTCAAAATCACCATTCACGGCAAAGGCTGTCATGCCGCGTTGCCGCACAACGGCATTGACCCCGTGTTGGTGGCGTGCCAAATGGTGCAAGCTTTTCAAACCATCATCAGTCGCAACAAAAAGCCGGTCGATGCGGGCGTCATTTCAGTCACCATGATTCACACTGGCGAAGCCACCAACGTCGTGCCCGACCAGTGCGAACTGCAAGGCACCGTGCGCACCTTCAGCGTAGAAGTGCTCGACATGATCGAGCAACGCATGCGCGACGTGGCCGCACACACCAGCGCCGCCTTTGGCGCGACTTGCACCTTTGAGTTTGCACGCAACTACCCGCCCACCATCAACCATCCAGCAGAGGCCAACTTTGCACGCGCGGTAATGGCCGATATCGTGGGCGCAGACAGCGTGTTGGCCCAAGAGCCCACCATGGGCGCAGAAGACTTCTCATACATGCTACAAGCCAAACCCGGCGCGTATTGCTTCATTGGCAACGGCGACGGCGTGCATCGCGAGATGGGCCACGGAGAGGGCCCGTGCACTCTGCACAACCCCAACTACGATTTCAACGATGCGCTCATTCCCTTGGGTGCCACCTATTGGGTGAAGTTGGTAGAGGCGTCACTCCGCTAATTGCCCTAAACCTCACTTTTGCTTGCGAATCAAGGGCAAAAGCTCGCGGGCTATTTTTGATCCTGCATAGTCAGAGATGTGGTCACCGTAGCTGTACAAGAAGATGCGATTTTCAGCGTAGGTGCAGCTATTTTTCGGGATGTCGCAAAGCTGCTGAAGTGGATCGAAAACAAGCAACGATGGATTTGCTGCTTGCAGCTGTTTTAAAAACGTTTGGTACGGCGCCGTTCCTTTGATGTGATCTGTGTATTGAACAGTGCAATGTGGATTTACGTTTCTATATATCAACTTATTGAGCCAAGCAAACGGTGTCATGTCACCGCTGATGCAGCTGCTCGGGTCTGGCAGCGTAGGGTTGTCAATGACAAACACAACGCGTTTGCCAGACTTTTCTAACGTTTGAATAGCATTTGAATATGCATCAACCCAGCTGGTAATTTTTTCTGGAGTCACAGGGTAGTCAATCAATCCCGTCGTTTGGTTGAGTGGGGTTAGGCTCCTTAGTGCACTGTGTAAAACTACTGTTTTGATAGCAGGATCGGTTGTGATTCGCTCCATTGCCAGTTTTGTCAAACTTTCGGTGTGGCCTGGCAGTAAATTGACTGGGCCAATCAACATCCAGCTTTCGTTGCTGTGCGATTCGCGGGACAAGCCAAAAAACAAAGCCTCACCTTTGCTATCGCCGAGTACGACAAAGTTTTGAATGGCTTGCTTGTTATCGTTTGAGCACCATTCAATCTTTTCTTTCGTGAGGTGCTCTAAGCCGCATCCTCGTTTGTGCGTATCTCTGTCTGCGCCAATCACCATCGTGGCAGGATCTGCGTTGAATTGGTGCTGATTTCTAAACTTAAACCCACGGTTGTTTTTGACGGCAACACCTGCCGCAAAGGTCATGAGCATCAAGATGCTTAAAGTCCAAATGAGCCATTTGGACCGTTTGCTGAAACGAATGGGTTTTTCAATGAATTGGTAGGTTGCCCATGCCAAGATCACGCTGGCTAACACCAGTAAAACACGGACCAAAACTGTTGGCGTTTCGCCTTCAAAAATTCTTGCAAAAATCAACAAAGGCCAGTGCCAAAGATACAGTGGGTAACTGATTAAGCCTATTGCAACAAGCCATGGATGAGCCAGTATCTTTTGGTTGATGTAAGAATCTTTCGCCCAAATCAGCAACACGGCACCCAGTGTGGGCAGCAGCGCCCAAAGCCCTGGAAACGCACTGGCTTTGTTAATCAACAAAACAGCGCTTGCGATCAATAGCAAGCCAGTCACACTGGCGATGTTTTCTTGGGGTTTTTTCAGTGTGACATTCTTAAGTGCTGCGTGCGCCAACAACCCGCCTAGCAAGAGTTCCCATGCACGTGTCAGCGGTGAAAAAAAGTCGGCAACTGGGTTAACGCCAACTTTCCATGCGCTGTAGGCCAGTGAAGTCAAGATCAGGATGGTGAAAACGCGCGCAACTGCTTTGGTGAATCTCAATATGAACAACAAGACGACTGGCCAAACCAAATAAAACTGTTCTTCAATGGCCAGAGACCAAAGGTGAAGCAACGGCTTGGTCTCTGCCGCGTTATCAAAGTAGCCAGACTCGCGTCAAAAGATAAAGTTATCGATAAATAAAGCGCCACCTGCTGCATGAAAGCCCAGCTGCTTGTATTCATCCGCTGTCAGGCTAAACCATCCAACCACGAGGCTAAAGATCAACACCAGTGATAAAGCCGGAAAAATCCGTCGAATTCGATTGGCGTAAAAGTGACTCAGTGAGAATGTGTTAAGGGCCACCTGCTTCAAAATGATGCTGGTAATTAAGAAGCCCGAGATGACAAAGAAAACATCAACGCCGACAAAGCCACCTTGCAAAAAGGTAGGGAAGGCATGAAAAATAACCACCGATAAAACGGCAATTGCGCGCAAGCCGTCAATATCTGCTCGGTACTGTGTTGAATCTAGAGGCTTCATTATTTTGTCCAAGCGACAATTAAAATTTAAAAACTACTTCACCTATTGACTGGCCAATAGTGAGCAAAGTGCTAAATTTTAGGTGAACTAGTAAGCGCTTAAGAGAGACGCTAAATGCACCTTGTGCTCTGCCGTCGCATAAGGCAGCAGCAAACTCAACACACTCTTCGCCCCGCGCAGCAACGAAGCTTGTGCGCTTTCGGGCTCCAGCGCATGCCTTGGGTTGCGCACGTATTCGTAGCTCAGCCACCAGGTCAGCATCACCACCATGTGCGTGGCGGTGGCTTCGCGCTCGCTTACAGTGATGACCAATGCGCCCTCGTGTTCAAGGCTATCAAGCAAGGTGCGAAACGCTGTGGTCTTGTGTAGCAGCGCATCTTTGATGTGGGTTTCTAGCTTGCGGTTCTTGCTCAGCAAGTCGTTCAAATCGCGATACAAAAAGCGGTATTGCCACACCAGCTCAAACAGCGTGTGCATGAAAAACCAAGCGTCTTCCACGTCGTGCACCCCGGGTGCGGCTTCCAGCAGTTCATCCAGCGCCGCTTCATAGCGGTTAAAAAGCGCCGTGACCAGCTCATCTTTGGCGGGGTAGTGGTAGTAAAGGTTGCCGGGGCTGATGTTGAGCTCTGAAGAGATCAAGGTGGTCGACACATTGGGCTCGCCAAAGCGGTTAAAAAGGTCAAGCGTGACCTCTAATATCCGCTCTGCGGTACGGCGTGGCGCTTTCTTTGCCATGATTAGCTAATCGGGGTCAGAACCCAATTATTTTTTGGCCACTTTCTTGGCTGGCGCTTTCTTCGCGGCAGGCTTCGCAGCAGCTTTAGCAGCAGGCTTTGCTGTCGACTTTGCTGCCGCCTTGGTCTTCGCACCCAGTTGCGCCTCAAGTGCCGCCACACGCCCGTGCAGCGCCTTCATCTCAGATGCGGACGGCAGTCCAAGGCCATGCAAAGCCTTCGCCACGCGCTCTTCAAAAATGCCTTCCAGCTTGCCCCATTGTCCTGTGGCGCGCTCGCTCAGCGTGTGTGCCGCTTGCGTGGCTTTTTGTGTGGCCTCGGCCAGCTTTTCTTCAGCGGTGGTATGCACCTTGCGTTGCATGGTGATGCCGTCGCTCACCAGCTTTTCAAACGCTTTGGTGCCATCTTCTTGCGCCTTGGCAAACGCGCCTAAGCCAGCCAGCCAAATTTGCTGCGCTTGCTCTTTCACGTTGTCAGACATGGCTGCGGGGTCGAATGGGTTTTTGGTAAACATGGTGCATCTCGTTAAAAATAAGTTTCACTTTAACCCGACAGCGGCGGGGTGGCAACGAGAATTCCCTATTTCAATCAGGTAAGCTTCAAACCTAAATATGCCAACTCAAGCCACAAACATCATTGACGATCAATTGCGTGAAGTCCTATCAGGCTTCCCGCAAATCACACTCGCCATTTTGTTTGGCTCCGTTGCCAGCGGTAAAGCCCACGCGCAAAGTGATTTAGACCTTGCGGTCATCGCGGCAAAACCACTTCAAGCAGCTGAAAAAATTCAAATCATCGAAGCCTTGGCTATGGCCACCGGACGACCCATTGATTTGGTGGATGTTCACTTCGCACCCCAGCCTTTGTTGGGCCAAGTTTTCAAGCACGGCCGACGAATCTTGGGTTCTGACACAGCATATGCACAGCTGCTGTATCGGCACTTAATCGAACATGCTGACTTCGCGCCCTTGCAAAACAGAATTCTTTCCGAAAGAAGGGCAGCATGGATAGGCAAGTAATAGACCAAAAGCTGGAGTCACTCCGCCGTTGCTTGGTGCGAATTCAAGACAAGTTTCCAGCTCATGCCGATGAGCTTCAAACCAACTTAGATTTGCAAGACATCATTTCTACGATGAACATGCCTGCGCCTCAAACCATGGGGCAAACTTTTGAGATCCTCGCGCAACAAAAAGTTCTGCCAGCCAACGTTGCCGATCAGCTTAAAAAGTCAGTCGGTTTCAGAAACATCGCGGTTCATAACTACGAAGCCATCAATTGGCAAATCGTGCACAGCATCGTGAGCGAACACCTTCAAGACTTCACTGAATTTGCCAAAGCAGTAGGCAATTGGGTTCCGCCAGCAAACGCTTAACGAGACTTTCCCGAAAATTCAATGACCCAGACAAACACCACAGCTTGGTATGTGGTGCACACCAAGCCCCGCCAAGAAGCTCGCGCTCTTGAAAACTTGCAAAACCAAGGCTTCAACTGCTTCTTGCCCACCATGCAGGTGCAAAAGCTGCGCAACCAAAAAGTGCAGACCATCACCGAGCCCATGTTCAGCCGCTACCTGTTTATTCAGCTCGACGACACCACACAAAACTGGGGCCCAATTCGTTCGACCTTGGGTGTTAGTAAGCTAGTCAGCTTTGGCCCGCTGCCGGCCAAAGTGCCGCCCGAGTTCATTGCGTTTTTAAAAGAAGCGCCGCCCGAAACCCTAAAGCGCATGTTTGCCCCAGGCGACAACGTGCATGTGGCCAGCGGCCCGTTGCAAGGACTAGAAGGCAAATACATCTCCCACGATGGCGAAACCCGCGCCTTTGTGTTGGTCGACTTGCTTGGCCAGCCGCAAAAGCTGCGCATGGCAGTTGAGAGCTTGCGCGTGGCGTAGGCCATGCAAACACCCAAGGCTGTACTTTTGCAAAACATACGAAATTTGAGGCGAATGCTGCCATCACGTTGAGTTCGCGTTATTGCCCAGACTAATTGCCCCCCCCCTATGAAATTGATCAAATCCATTAGATAATCAAGGGCTACGCTTTTGAGCGGGAAGGGCGGTAGCGTGCCCGAATAGTTTCAGCGCAAAGTTCGTGACAGTACAAAACCAAGCAACCGCCACTCCACAACACATTGCCATCATCATGGACGGCAATGGCCGTTGGGCCCAAAAGCGCCACATGCCTCGCACGGTGGGGCACGCCAAAGGTGCAGCAGGTGTCAAAGCCTTGTTGCAGCACTGCGCCAAGCTGGGTGTGAAATACCTCACCCTCTTTGCCTTCAGCACCGAAAACTGGGGGCGCCCTGCTGAAGAGGTATCTACCCTCATGGGGTTATTTTTTCAGTACCTCGAAAAAGAAATGAGTGCACTAGCTAACGCAGGTGTGCGCCTGAAGGTCATTGGCGATGTAGCCGGTTTTCCGCCCGAGCTACAAACCCGCATTCATGCGGCAGAGGCCGCCACCCAGCACAACCAAGCCATCACCCTGTGCGTGGCGGCCAACTACGGCGGCCAGTGGGACATGGTGCAAGCCGTTAAAAACTGGCATGCTGCCAACCCAACTCTCAGTGCAAACCACCTCACCCCAGACCAGCTGGCGCAGCACCTCAGCACCGCAGGCATGCCTGATGTCGACTTGCTCATTCGCACGGGCGGCGAGCAGCGCATCAGCAACTTTTTGCTGTGGCAAGCGGCCTATGCCGAGCTGTACTTTACCGACAGCCTTTGGCCCGAATTTGACGAAGCCGAGCTAAACAAGGCCTTGCATTGGTACGCCACCCGAGAGCGTCGTTTTGGCCTGGTGCAAACCCAAAAACTTAAAGAAACAGCATGACAGAACAAGCTTCAAATCACTACGCCGAAGACGAAATAAGCCTGCTAGACATCTTGGTCACCCTAGCCGAGTCATGGAAGCTGCTGGTATTTGGTCCGCTCATTGCGGCATTGTTAACTGGCGCGCTAAGCTCTTTGTGGCCCAAAACGTTTGAGTCTGTGGCTATCGTGCGGCTGACCGAAGAAGATGCGGCTTTGCTGCACGCGGCCCCTGTGCTTGACCCTTTGATTGAAAAGTTTAGTTACCTCAAAGACGCAGACGGGATCAAAGACGATGCCCGCAAAGAGCTAAAAAAAGACCTGATCTTCGCAATCGATAAAAAAACCAAACTAGTCACCATCACCGCCAAAGCCTCAACACCAGGCCAAGCCCAAGCCTTAGGAAATGCGGCCATTTCAGGTTTATTAATAGAGTTACAACCCAAGGGCCAAGAAAAAGTCCTGCTGCAAAAAACAATTGACATCAACGATCGCGCCATATCAGGCGGTGAAGACACCATTGAGTCGATTCAGCGCAGCCTGAAGAGGGGCGCTCTTTCAGATCAAACGCAAGAGTCGGCTATTAAAAATTTGGTTGTTATAAATTCAGACATTCTTAAGCGTGAACAAGAAAACGAAATGATCCGTCAAAAGCTTGATATTAAAGGTGCAGAAGTGTTTGTGCAGCAGCCTAGCTTGCCTCAGCGCAAAACATCGCCAAAGAGCGGCATGGTTGTGTTGCTAGCCTTGTTGGCTTCTGGCTTTGCCTTGTTGTTGTTTGTTTTTATACGCAAAGCATGGCGTAATGCTCTGCAAGATGCCGAGTCAGCCAGCAAGATGGCGCGTATCAAATCGTTGCTAGGTTTGAGCCAAGCTTAATTCTGCATGGGTAGTTTGTTGCAATCGGCGGATTCAAGGACGAAGTGCAACACGCTTTAACGAGGCATGGAATACCTCGTGAGGTGTCTTGAATCCTAGTCGCTTTCTGGGGCGGTGATTCAATCGGTTTTCAATCATAGTCAATTCCTCATCCGTCACGGTTT
>NZ_JAVKLM010000026.1:0-16345 GCF_031539105.1 Limnohabitans sp. | reverse complement strand
TGAACAGGCGGCAGCACTTATTCCGAAGAACTTCAATGGCCAAATAAGCTGGCTCAACATTGACAACCGTACTTTTTTGCGTGTTGCCCATGGCTATCTTCTGGGACTGATGCACCAAGGAAACGGCAAAGCTGCTAAGGCTTTAGCAAAAAAAATGCTTGCCTGGTCCCCATCGGACAACCTTGGTGTGCGCATGCTGCTGGGCGACATAAATTTATTAAATGGCAATACAAAAACTGCCATGAAAAGTTTTTTGAAAGAAGCAGCTCATTCACCTGCTCATTGGTATCAAGCTGGACAAATTGCGTTCAAAAACCATGATTACATCGCCGCCTGCACCTTCATCCGACGAGGAATAGCAGCCAATCCGTACATTGCCGAAGGGCTCACAGGTAGAACCACATTAGATGAGCATTTGTACTGGCACGGGAGTAATCGAAATGGCCCAGAATGGGCTGCTAATTATCTAAACGCACCAATTTGCGTTTGGGAGCAAGAAGAAACTGATTTTGTAGATTGGGTTTTCAACTCTTCTCATGTACTCAAGGAGCGTGCGGACCTAGCTATCCAACATGAAGGCTTAACCTATGAGCGAGATCCCAAACTTAGAGATCCCTATGCGCTTAAAAGTTCGTTCTTTCTAGAAACCATCACGGATGAACTATCCGAAATCATGGTTAGAAAAATCACAAACCAGTTTGGTCTTTCCATTTGGCCATGGGAACGCGCTGGTTTTCTCAGAAGTTGATCGGGGTTCTAAGTCGGAACCGACGGCAGCGGTCGGCAACTAATTCTTTCATTTATTTATGGGCAACTTTGCTACCCGTATCAACACTGGTGCTTGAGTCGATTGTTCATAGTGTGGCTGCTACGTTAAATGGATGCCTCCTTGTATAGATTTAACTTGGTACGTACGCTGTGAGTAACCCGTCATCCAACTTCAGGGCTGAAAACTCAAGGAATTGAGTTTGCTACCAAGAAAGCTGTCGTTTACCAAAACGTGTCCTTTCTCGGCAGCGATCGTTCAGGGTTTCATTGTAACGGTGACCACACTGCTGCTCCAGGGGACATGATTCCAGTTCTTGGTGATTACGGGACGCACTTTAAGACCGGGCCACGAGCCGTCTTTCCGCTGCGGCAGCTTTCTTAACCTTGCTGGGAACCTGACCCTGTGCGTCTTGATATTGGACAACGATGCGAAATCTGTCGTGGTCAGGCAGGCTCGGCCAGTAATGGATCGAAGGTCGGGGACGGGGCCCTCCCTCCTCGTCTAAGCTGTTGATTCACATATGTTTTTTCCAAAACTTGCGTTACAAGTGTCCCAGATTTTATGGTACCCCTGAATATGACACCTGCATTATTCAGACAAGTTGGCTGAACGTCAATGGAATTGAGGTGCTTGAATTGACCAAGCAATGCGATTGCATTACCATTAGAAAATATTCTCTGAACTGGAGACCCCATGCCCGCCACACTTGAAGTTGAATCAACGCTGACCGACCGCTACCAGACCACGGTGCCAGAAATGGTGCGCCGCAGTCTGCGTTTGGGCAAACGCGACAGGGTCCACTACTCCATTCGGCCCAACGGTGAGGTCGTTCTCAGTCGTGCAGAAGTCTCTGAGACGCATGACCCTGTGCTCGGTCAGTTCTTAGGCTTTCTGTCCCGCGACATGGCCGAACACCCAGATCGCTTGCAAGCCTTGGATGCTACGTTCGTACAACACCTGCAGTCGCTAACCAATGACCTCGAGGTAGACCTGAATACGCCGCTGTCGGCAGACGATGAATGAATGGTCCTAATCCAACTGTTTTGGTCATTCACGGCTGGACAGTTTTTGCCCACCCGCTGTTCATTTTCCAACTTGACGCTCTTGCTCAACAGGTCAGTGCCCTCAAAGGAAAAGACCCCGTTGGATATGTAAAGAAAAATGCGGCGAAACGTTTGGCAGCCATTACCAAGCTGGCTTTCGATGTTATTCCCCAAGACCCGACACGAACAGAATACCGACAAGGAAACACCCTCGGCGAAGAACACAAGCATTGGTTCCGTGCGAAGTTTTTCCAGCAGTACCGACTGTTTTTCCGGTTCCACGCCCCCAGCAAGGTGGTCGTGCTGGCTTGGGTCAATGACGAAGACACCAAGCGAGCCTATGAGAGCAGCGAAGATGCGTATCGAGTGTTTCGCAAAATGCTAGATTCAGGCTATCCGCCCGATAACTGGGATCAACTCCTTGCGCAGGCTCGCCCTCACAGTCTCAACTTGGGAACAGGTTTGGCTGGAATGGTTAAGTAAGACTGATTAATGACTCTCATAACCCGCCAGTACCTACTGTATTGCGTTGGATTCTTCTGCGAACAAGAATGACGCAAGAAGCCCGCGTGGCGACCCCTTGTCAACTGGATTGAATATGGACATGTCGCCAAACACAAGGAAATTGTCCTTTGCGCGCGAGACCCCGACGTTCAGCATACCGGGACTGCGATCCATGAACCCGCCGTCCGCATCCCGTGAGTAGGTTGGGGAGAAAATCACTAAAAGACGCTCTGCCCCCTGCAATGAATGGACAGTGCCGACAGTCATCTCCCCTTCTTCTTTACCAACACGGATTCCACGATTCACGCACTCCTCGGAAATGGCAGCGACCTGTCCGCCAAATGGCGTGACCACGCCGATAATTTCGTGAATTTGTTTGTCGTACTTTGCCTCCAGCCAAGATCGGTTATAAGCAATCCATTCTGCGATAGTCGTTGCTTCAATCTGATTGGCTCGGCTGCCACCGCGACGTTCGCATTTGCCGTCAATATGCAGATACCCCATTGCAGGCAACCCTAGTTCTGAACCACGGGCACCGCGCTTTGGTATTAATTTGTCGTGATAGCAAAGTGCATTGCAATAAGCCACGATTTCATCAAAACAACGGCGGTGTTCATAAAGGTACATTCCTCGTGATAAGTCCTTGTCATAGTGGTAACGTGTGGCTCGTTGTGCGATTTCCATGACACTGCCAGACGCAGCTGACTTCCCAAGTTCCGCGATTCTGTTGTAAGTGGTCCGAATGTTTGTGTGCCCCATGACTTCGGCTTTAATCAAATTTGCGATGTCGACTTGAGGGGTCGCACTCCAGATGGGCTCAATTTGGAGCGTGTCCCCGATAACAAGTGCCCGTTTAGCCAGCGAAAAAGATGCCCCAGCTACCTCGGGCAATACCTGCCCCGCCTCATCAACAATCAAGAGGTCAATGTAGTCATAAAGGTAGTCTGGTACAAAATTTCCGCGTTCGTAGCGACTTACTGAGAACTCTTTCGGCAGCATGAAGAAAGTGGAAACCACGCAAGGTGTCAGCATCATCCTACGATGCCAACGTTTTTTGAGAGTCGAAGCGCCCTTCTTGCTCTTTTCCTCTGCCAACGTATTCAGTGCGCCCTCCATTTCAAGGAGCCAACGCGCTTCCCAGTAGTGGGTTGCATGAAGAAATGCTGGGAAACGAATGGCGGTATCCGCAGCTTTGTCACATTCAGCCAAGGTCCTTAGTTCTGGTGGATTTTTCATACCCAAGCTGTCGGTGGCATTTGCCCATCGGGTTAATGCTTCACGATGTGTCTTGATCACTTTCACGCCCCGCTGGAGTGCATCGCGAAGACCAATTAGTTCTTGAGTAAATCCACCAACAATGACTTGAATTTCATTTGTGAACTGATCAACGTTAGTCCACGGCTTATCAGGAAAAGCGACTGTCCACACCCCCCTTAAGAAGCTCTTCGCAAGCAACAGTCGTTTTTTATTGACAGGTGGCAGCCACGAAAACAGGGTGTATAGCCATGACTCTTCTCCGAGAAACTCTTCCCACTTTGCCATCAAGGCCTTGTACGTACCCAAGTCGTTTTCTTTGTCAGAAACAGCACGTTCTCGCATTGCGAGGCTTTCGGAAGGCGACACACCAAGCTCCATACGCAGTGCACTAGTGGCCAACATTAACTGCGGCCATGCCGTTTCTATGCCCATCAATTTCTTTTCAGCACCCTGAATCAATCTGTGTAGCTGAGCACAAATGCTTTTGACGGAAGGGGTTGCAAGCTCAGGGAAAGCGATTTGTGCCGCCTTCAAAAACTCTTCCTTGGCACGGATGTAGTAACCCTGCTCTTCAACATTATTGAAAAAAGATCGTGTTTGATACTTCCCAGTGGACAGTCTTTCTTTGCTCGCGGATGGAAAATATGCACCAAAACTTTTTATGTCAGGCAACCATCTTCCTGCAAATGGTCCTGTGCCCGTCGAAAAATCCTTAGCAAATGCGTCAATGATGTTGGTGACAGCTTGGTTGTTTGTTGATGCCGCAGCAATCACAGGCGGATCACCTCCGTCCAACGCGGCACGAACCCAATGCGATGCAACGACTGAAAGCAGCATTGTCGTTTTACCGGTACCAGGTGGGCCATTGACACCCAGGATTTCACCGTGTTTGGAGACCAGCTGATGCGTCAAAGCATCCCGCTGTGCATCTGCCAATGGATGGGTATCTGAAGAATGTCCAAGTCGAAGAGAAAGCCCCGAGTTTGGCGTAAGGCAGGGTTCTGGCAAATCAATATTTTCAGATGCGTATCTCTCAAACAGCGGGGCTGTTGGTGCCTGTGATCTGATGTTGTCGTAGAGTGCCAAAATATGTTTGCTCGCACCTACTACGTCACTGTCTTTAACGATGATCCACCGGTCATCCATCTGGAATGGTGCGTCGTCCTCCGGCCACCCTGAAGCGACCTCCTCAAGCATCGCTTTGCAGTAATTTAGATATGTCGACCAACACTCGTAGTGCCATTCGTCGGGATCGTGTTTGCCGATGGTCTGCTTATCAAACTTCGGCACATGATGATCAGCTAACCATGTATCCAAGTCAGCGACGCTCCCAATAGAAAACGAACCCTTGTCCAACGGCTCCAAAATGTCACGGGGAACAACTGTGTTCTCACTCGGGAAAATTCGACCTTGCCGATCCAAAACAGCTTGACTGACTATGGGCGTCACCACATTTGGCACCCCACTTGACCTCGCTAGCCCATGTTCAAGCTGCGAATGGTAGATAAACGGGCGAATCGTAATTTCAATCTCATCGACGTCATTGGCTGTACCCTTAAATAACTCCTGGGTAAGTTCAGCATCAACACACCCTCTTTGCAGCTCATCACTTGGACAAAACAACAGGGTCTCCAAATCAGACCTATCGAGAGCGCCTTTACCTAACTCGGCATCTGCCAAGCAGATGCGCCAATATTTGGCATACGCCAGAGTCTTTTTGTCCATCTGCCTCCACCCTTCATTATTCAAAAAAACAAAAAGCGCACGCTTTTAATGCTATGGAAATTACTCAAATGCCTCCCGCCGCAGCGGCACCCTCATATTTTTTGTCAAACCTTCTTTTTCTCGAGTGAGCCTGCTGGGTTCAATCCATCTTCTTCGGTTCTGGCCTCTTCGATCTACAGACTCAATGCGACAACCTTTACTTTCGAAAATCCAAATACCAAATCGGCGATGAATCATCAAAAAATCAGGTTCGCTGCATCCTCGCTTGCTAGTAGCAAAGATAGAATGGCGATAGTAAGAAACCCCATCATCACGCTCAAAAGTATTCTTAAGCGCGTGCCACAGTTGACGCTGCCCTTTGTTATTGCCGTTTGGATAGTTAGGGTTAACTTTCATATTTCACTTTCAACATAGAGCACTTTTTAATGAGCTGCATCACTACCAATCGAGGTTGATAGATACGTAAACTGCCACTGGCTGTACCGATCTTTTCCAGCGAACTGCACATGCAGATCATCAAAACGCTGTGTTTTGATAGGCTTCTTATTCGAACTGCTTGCAATCCCCATCACACCTCCCTGCGGAGCCATCACAAGCGTCCAATCGCGCTCACCAGTCATCGGATCTACATAGATTTGGCGCAGGTGTCGCTTGGGATACAAAAATCGGTTGTCTTTAAGCAGCTCTTCAAGTCGAGGGGGATAGCTTTTGATCAATCCCGGTGAGCTCTCGTAGTATCTTTGAATTGCTCGCTCAAACTCAGAGCCAACAGCAAGCAACTCAGTTTCTCGATCCCGTTGCCTTTGCGTAGACCACACAGTTGTGACTGCAGCTGCTGCTAATCCAACAAATGCCACCATAAAAAGCATCATCAAATAAACACTTCCGCACTGTTTATTGCTGACATACCGATTGCTTAGGCTTGTGTTTGGTGTGGGGTGGATGGTCAAACGCATCACCAGTCCTGAAACAGCTGACCCGTGCGTGATTTGCCAGACGCGCCGCTCTTGACATCAGCAATCCCCTGCTCATCTGCATCCATTGATGGCACAACAACCCAAGTTTTCTCAGAATTGGTCACTGGATCTAAGGGAATGCGGCGCAAATACTGCTTGTCCACCAAGTCATCCAAACTCTGTGGGTACTTACCTGTGTCCCCATGAAACTTATCTATCGCATCGCGCAGGGTCGCGACGTTTTGACGCAGCACAGCCTCTTTGGTTTTATCAACGCTGCCGTTGTAACGTGGCAGCGCCAAAGACAAGAGCGTGCCGATGATGGCCAAGACCACCAGCAACTCAATCAAGGTAAAACCTTGTTGAAGCTTGCGTATGGCTTGAGTGGATGAAAAATATCGCATATGCGGCTCACCATTCTCGGTAAGGTTGCTTGCTGAGCCCAGTCTTGGGTGACAACGAATACACATCAAACACATCCCCGCCCTCTTGTGGTGCTTCATAAGAAGATGCATAGCTGCGCTTGCCCCATGTGTCTGCTGCAGGCAACTCCAAGTCGTCATTCATGGGATCACGAGGGATTCGACGCAAGAAATACAGCTTGGCCCCCGTTTAAGGGATTACTGCCGTATTCATCGACGCACTCAGTGATTGCCCTTTTTCACCGCTGCCTAAGTTACCCAGCGCTATAGGGCTACCGGGCTTTGCATCCACTACCCCACTGACCAGCACATCCAAACTGGCCGGATAACCACTCTCCCCCGACTTCAGCACGATGTGCCCACTGTCTGCTGCACGCTTATAGGCATCTATTGCATCTCGAATTTGACGTAAAGCTTCACGTAACTGTGCCTCTTTCATGCGCTGACTTGCTAAATGTGTCATGGGCAGCGCCACACTCGCCAGCACAGCGACGATGAGTACGGTCATAAGTAACTCAATCAAGGTAAAGCCACCTTGAGTTTTGACCTTGTTCAGAGGTGAATTCACTGAGGTTTTTCTAATGGGTTGAAACCAGCAGGCAGATTCACAACTGGGCGCACACCACTGGAGACGACTGGCTCAGCTGCCAGCACCTTGATTTCAGGAACCTTTGCACCTGTCGAGCGAAGCTTGAGTGTGATGACTGGCATTTCACCCGATGGAGCGCCTTGAACATCATTACGCGTCACCGTGGCAAACACTTTGCCAGCGGCATGGTCCACGCTTTGCGAAAAAGTCGTATTGGCACCATCCCTGTTGAAGTAACCGCCCTCTTCAACCGACGTCACCTGATAACTACCGCCATCAAAACCTAGCTGCAAAGGCAAGCTACGCATCGTGCCATCGGCTTTAGTAATCAAGCTCAGCGTCATCACATCACCTTTGGTGTCAGTGACCTTCCAGCTCAAGTCCACGGTTTTGGCAGGTTCCAAAGGCATCGCACTCAATGCGGCTACGTTTGACTCTGCATTACTGCTCGCTCCAGCGCCTGCATTGCCCACCGTGGTGTTCTTGTTTTCGGATTTGTCTACTACCGCAAAGGTATTGGGGTTACGCAAGTTCGCCTCAGTCCCAGACCAGAACTCCGTGCGACTGGCTTGGGGCAAACTCAAGTTACGTACCAGCCGTGGTGTGATGGAGAGCACCAATTCCGTCTTGTTGTGGGAGTCTCTTTGTGATCCAAACAAACGATTGAGGATTGGCAAGTCCCCAATGCCAGGAATTCGGCTGCCACTGGTTCCTTCTTGATCATTGATCAAGCCACCCAAAATTTGTGTCTCGCCATCACGCAAGCGTAACTTGGTTTCAGCATTTCTGGTGCCAATTTGATAGGTTTGGGTGCCATTGGCTAAGGTGACTGTGTTCGTCACGGAGCTCACCTCCAGTCCCAACTTGATACCAATTTCGTTTTTCAATCGGATGTCGGGTTGTACATCCAACTTCAAGCCGACCTCCAAGTACTGGATATTGGAAGACACAACTCCAGTAGGTGTCACATTGCTTGTGATCACCGGCAGCTTGTCACCAATCATGATCTTGGCCGACTCACGGTTACGCACCCGAATACGAGGATTGGCCAAGATGTTGGCATCCGTGATGGTCTTATTGGCATTCATGCCCACACTCACGCCAGACACGCCCGTTGTACTTGAATTTAAGTTGCGCAAGTCAGTGACGGTAAGACCGCTGGTCGTGTTGGATGACAAGGGCGTGAGTGTGGCGCTGCCGGGCCACTGAATCCCCAAGTTCGTCACCTTGGAGCGGTCCACCTCCAAAATTTCAACCTCCAGCATGACCTCTGGTTCACTCAAGTCCTGCATGGCAATGATCTTTTCTGCAATTTGGATGGCGTCTGGCGTGTCACGCATCACAATCAGGTTGAGCTTTTCATCAATGATCGTGTCCTTGGTCTTGAGCATGGTCTTTAAATTTGCTTGCACCTGTTTGGCATCGGCGTTCTGCAAATAAAACGCCTTGACCACCAGATCTTGGTAGACCTTGGTTTTTTCAGGTGTGTTGGGATAAATCAGCACCGAATTAGCGTTGAGCAATTTGTATTCAAGCTGATGTGTTTGCAAGATCAGCTTGACAGCATCTTCCAAGGTGGCGTTACGCAAGAACACCGTGACTTGCAGATCTGGCCGAACATCTTTGTCCAAAATGAAGTTCACGCCACTGGAGCGACTCAGCACATCAAACACAAATTTCACATTGGCATCTCTGAACTCCAAGTTCACAGGGTTGCTGCGTGGCAGCTTCAAAGCCATCTCCCCCATCAAGCGTCTGCTAGTCGTCGTACTGGCAAGTTCGTCTAACTCATGTTTAAGCTGATTGGCTTCATAGTGATCTGGGTTTTCTGACAAGACACTGCGCACCAAACTCATGGCTTGACGTGGATCTCCCGCCTTTAAAAAATCAGCAGCCTCAGTCACCAATTTGTTTTGTAACTTTTCTTTTGGCAGTGCGCTCAACGCATCCTTGGCGATGGTGTTGCTGGGGTCCACGCGCAACAATCTCTCGTACACGGCTTGCGCTTCATCGCTCTTACCTTGTTGACGCAAAGCTCTGGCTTCAGCAACCAAGCTGTTCGTGAACGTCGTTAAGCGTGAAAAATACTCACTCCGCACCTCCACATTGCTGGGTTCATCGTCATAGGCTTTTTTCAACTCAATCAAAGCCGCATCCGTTTGCCCTTGCCTGAATAGGCTATTGGCCTCGCGGTAGTGGGGAGATGCACAGCCAGTGAGCAAGCCACTGATTAAGACGCCCAACACTAAGTAAGTAATAGGCCAACAAGTAAAGGACGAACGCACGCCACGCAATGACGAAAAGAATTTATTTGGCATAGAAGCTCTGCCCAAAAAGAACGGCTGTATAAAAAATTGGCTCATGGCATCTGTCCCGTCGCAAGGGTTTGTCGCTCTGACAGCGGGATGTATTTAAAAACCAAGGTCTCCCCCTCAAATCCCACGAACTGGTAGCGGGCATCAATGGCGTCGCCCGGACTCACAGAAAACATCTCATTGCCGCGCACGAGGTAGACCACGATTTTCTTGGGCGTTGTGGGACTAGATGCACCACCGCTGTTCACGCTGCTTTCAGAGTCCACCCATTTGCCCATGTACTGAAACGGCAAGGGAGGTGCTTTGGGCACCTCCACCACTTTGGGGGGCTCAGGTGTTTTGGGTTTGGGGGGCTCAATCACCGCCAAGGGCGCAAAGGGATCGAGCGTCACGGGCGCGCGACTTCTTGCCACCAAACCCAATGGCAAAGGAACGGGTGGCGGTGCATCAGCCGACTCTCCGAGCACTACAGCTGCTCCATCACTCATGGATGCACCTGCGATTGGCGCTTGGGCAATGTTGACAACTGACGCAGCAGCAGACGCCGTAGAACTTTCTCTTGTTTCAGCCTCCACATCACGCTCTTGCCAATACGTCCATGCAGAAAGTCCCACACTCAACAACAACCCGCCCATGAGTAGCAGCTGTTTGCGAGAAAATGCAGCCATTGACATCGCTATGCTCAAATCCCCGCCCTGACATAGAGCGTGAAATGCAGTTCAGCGTCTACACCCACACGGGCGTTGTTCTCTCTCGTAAAAGTCAACGCATCAAGCGCAATACCCGGCTGCTCCATCAACACATCTGAGACATATCCACGGATATCTTGGTAGTTGCCTTTGACGGGCAAGACGATTTCATAGCGCATTAGTAAATTGCGTGGCCCCGCTGATGACGCTTGTCCACTAGAAGCCAAACCAGAGCTCAAACTAGAACCCGAACCTGCCCCAATCAATCGGTACTCACCTTGTGGCAAGGATAAATTTCTGCGTGGTGCCGCATCGTGCAACTTCGCCAAAATCGCCACCATCTGGCTTTCTGCAGGGAAGTATTCGTAAAACGCACCCAGTTGCTCTTGTCGCTCAGGTGCTTTTGGGCGATGAGCGTCAATAGATGTGGCCTGTGTACGCATCTGCTCTTGAAGGGCTGATCGCTGCCCATAGAGCGGATACACGAAGAGTGCGTACAACACAGCCACGCCAAGCACCAGCCACAAAGCGCTCCATTGCCGCCAAGGCATTCGTGCCCAAGCATGGCACAAGGTCCAGCGCCAATGGGATTGATTACTTTGGAGGTGCATCATCTTGAGCCCTCCAAGTGCGCCACCGTCTGTTGTGCACCTACACCACCTTGACCCACGACTTCGTTGCTGGTGTCTACTGGTTTTGGTGAATTCACACCTGTATCGCTGACCAGAGCATCTTTTGGACGCCACGAGGCATTGACTTCAAACCGAATCGTGCGCAAAGGGTCTTGCTCTTGCACCTGATGGCTCGCCAGATATACCTGCGAGAGGTCTTGCGTTGCAGCCCCTAGCTCTTTGAGCGCTTGCACAAAGGCCAAGACAGACTTGAAGTTACGTGCATCACCTGACACATGCAAGTCCCCGCCTTGAGGATTGGGCGTGATATCCAGCAAAGTCACATCTGAGTTCGTAGCGGCTTCAATCGCTACAAACAGCCGCTCCCAAGGGCGGTTCAAACTCACCACAATTTGTCTGGCATTGGCAAGCTCTGCGTTTTGACGCTCATCTCCCTCTGAGGCGCCACGTTTGCCTTTGCGTGCTATTTGCTGCCCCTTGGCTTCATCGAGTTGACTCTGCACTGAACCGACTTGCACATCCAAGTACACATAATTAGTCAATAACAAAGCCGCAGACAAAACGCTCATCACAAACAACTGATGCGTTGACCAAATGGGCTGGGCGTTGTGTCTTGCAAAATCAATGTCCAGCGCCTTGCTGCGCTTAAACGCAAAGTCATCCACCCACTGCTCAAGTTTTTTCTTCGGCTTGTCGCGCTTAATAGGGCTGAGCAAATGGCACAAAGCACAGGCAGAACTCATGCCGACTGAGGCCACCCCACTCACACCTAGAGCTTGCGTGTTTTTATCTTGAAGATTTCTTGACTGCGCGTTGGTCGCGTCCCTGATCTGCCAATGCTCAGGCACATCCAAGTCAGCTGGTAATCGGTTCAAACTCAACACCGTCACCTTGGGGCGCTGGAGCTGCTGCAAGACGATCTCACGCTCAATCACTTGAACAGGTAAGACCGGCTGCGTGGCCACTTGTACGCTGCGAATGACAGACATGTCTGGCTTAGATTTACCCAACAGCGTGAGCGTGTGTCCATCAAGCGTGACAAAAAGCTGGGCTTGGTCAGCTCGCACATGTGGCATCCAGCGCTGCTCATGGTCATCACTTCTTTGTGCTCGGTTCCATGCCAAAGCGAGGGCGCTGTGACAAGCACTCAATCTCAACCCACGCGATGTCAACACCGAGCGCAAGTTCTCAAGCAAGGCTTTGGGAATTGCCGCCGCCAGCTGATTCTGACTATAGCGGGGTCTATCCGTCACAGATACCCAGTCCTGCGCATCTGTGTACAGCTGCGTAAAACTCAATTGCACCAGTGCACCCAACTCCCGCGCAGACATCTCAGCCGAAGACATGCCCTCTGCTATCCAAGGTACCGCCGCCCAACGCACCCACTGATCAGACAGCATTACCGCGCAAGGTAAGTTTTGAAGTCCATGGGTGTTCAAAATGGTTTGCAGTGTTTGTACATAAGGTGACCACTGCGTCGATGATTCAGATACTCCTGCGTTAATAGCTTGTTCATATTGAGCCGCGATGCGCGGCTCACTCCAGCCTTGCAAGACCATCACACAAACTTGGCCCTGCGTCATCCCGATTACCAAGCGGCGACGTTTTACCCAATGGCCCAAGTGCGCACCTGCGTTTTGAATGATTTTTTTTAGTTTTTCTTGCATCTTGTCTTCACCGTTATTGAGCAAACGTCACGCGGTTGATCTCATCCACTGTGGTCCAGCCTGAGCGCACCGCCTGCACCGCCGCGTCACGCAAGAAAACCGTGCCTTTGGCCTGAGCTGTGCTTTTCAACGTACGAATGGGAGCACGGGCAATGATCAACTCACGCAGTTCGTCATCGAGTAACAGCAATTCTGAAATCGCCCGTCGCCCTTTGAATCCTGTGCCACGGCAATGGGGGCAACCCTTGCCCTTGTAGAACACGGCATCTTGTTCTAAGTTGTTGCTTTGAATAAACGCGTCGTGTGCGTCTTGATCCACGTCTTTGCACTGTGGACAAATCACTCGCACTAGCCGTTGGGCCAAAACCCCGTTGAGTGCTGAGACAAAGCTGTAGGTGTCCACACCCAAATGCAGGAAACGCCCCAACACGTCAAACACGTTGTTGGCGTGAACGCTGGTGAACACCAAATGCCCTGTGAGTGCGGATTGAATAGCAATTTGGGCGGTTTCTGAATCTCGAATCTCACCCACAAAGATCTTGTCTGGGTCGTGGCGCAACACAGAGCGCAGCCCTCGTGCAAAGCCCATGCCTTTTTTCTCATTCACTGGGATTTGCAAAATACCCGGCAACTCGTACTCAATCGGGTCTTCAATGGTGACGATCTTGACCTCACCACTGTTGATCTCTGTCAGCGCCGCATACAAGGTGGTGGTCTTGCCACTGCCCGTGGGACCCGTGACAAGCAACATGCCGTAAGGCTCTTTGGCGAGACGGCGTAGTTGGGTAAGCACGGTGCCCTCATAGCCCAGCAGGTCAAGTCGCAGACCTTCCACCTGATCGGTCAGTGATCTCTTGTCCAAGATGCGGATCACCACGTCTTCACCGAAGAGGCTGGGCATCACAGAGACCCTAAAATCAATCTGTCTGCCTTGCACCGCTAACTTGAAACGTCCATCTTGTGGAATGCGTTGCTCGGCAATGTCCAACTCAGCCATCACCTTGATGCGTGAGACCACATGTGCGGCGGTGTCACGCCCTTGCACCTGAGCGGCGCTGGAGAGGACACCGTCAATGCGGTACTTCACATGCAGACCTGACCCAACTGTCTCAATGTGGATATCACTGGCTTGGGCTTTCATCGCATCTAAGACCGTCGAGTTCACCAACCGAACGATGGGACTGCTGTCTTGGGCGATAGAGCTCAAAGACAGCTGATCAACGCTTTGCTCTGAATAGATGACCCCAGCCCCCACATCAGCCACCGCCTTGTCCATGGCGTGAAGCTGCTCTTCTTGCCGAATCAAATAGGCCGTCAGGTCATTGGCATGCACCAAGTGCCATTGCACAGGGTTTGAGTTTTTGGTCAACGACTGCAGCTTGACTTCGAGCCAAGTTTGCAAGCGTGTATCAAACGGGTCACTCAAAGCCACCAAGACTTGGACATTTTGGATATCTTGGACATCTTGGACATCTTGAGGGTGGCGCAGCACAAGGCAAGAACGCTTAGTCGCTTCAGAAAAACTCAGCGCTTCGTAGTCAGGCTCTAAGGCGTCCAGATCTGACAGACTCAACACAGGCAAAGCCAGTGTTGCGCCTAAGCGTTCGAGGCAGACCTGTGCAGGTTCGTTCAATGCGCGTTCTAGTCTGCTCCAAAAACCAGTTGCAGCGTCGTTGACAGGCGTTGATTGGCACACTTGCGCAAGCAATGTGCTAGGTATTGTTTGGGACAACTGCGTCATTGGATGCTGCCTGCTAGCTCAAAGATGGGCAGGTACATGAGGATAATCACGCCGCCAATGACCAAGCCAATCACCATCATCAAAATCGGTTCGAACAAACGCGAAAACCAAGCAACAGCGCGAGCCACTTCTGCGTCATAAAACGCAGCAATGCGCTCCATCACTTGAGCCAAATCGCCGCCACGCTCGCCCACCACCAACAGGCGAACACCCACTGAAGTAGCAAGCCCGTTTTGCCTAAAAGCCTCTGAGAGCGACTGCCCTTCTGCAATAGCTTGGCGTGCATTAACCAGACCTGTCGCCAAAGCGGGTTGCGGGAGCAAGTCATGGGTCATGTCTAACGCTTTGACTAATGGAATACCGCCCCCTAGCAGCATCGCAAGTGTGCGTACGAATTGGGCGAGCTGATATGTTCTGAGGTATTCACCCACCGTGGGCAAGGCCCAGAGTTTTTGTGACAACCATGCTTTTATTGGTGGGCGTGACAGGGCGTAGATCAAGCCTGCTGTAACTGCAACGAATACAACGGCAAAACTGCCAAGATGGTCGTTCATGAGTAAGCCCCACTGCATGAGCCAACGCGACAAGAGGGGTAAGTTCTCGCTGCCCACATCCTCATAGATGTGGCTAAAACGTGGCACTACATAGGTCATGAGAAACACAATGACCAAGGCACCTACTATCAACAGCAGCGCTGGGTACACACAAGCGGCAACCACCTTGTCGCGCACCGCCGTTAGTTCGCCTTGGTAAGCGACGTAGCGTTTAAGTGCTTGGGAGATCTGACCTGTTTGCTCAGCGGAGCGAACGGTTGCGACTAAGAGCGTAGAAAACGGTGGCCGCCCTGCAATCGATGGCGTCGTCTCCAACGCCTCTGAAAATGTCCGCCCCTCGCGCACACGCTCTTGCACCGACAACAGCACTTGGCGCACGATGGGGTCTCGGGCTTTTTGGCAAAGGATGTCTAGGGACTCCATCAAGCCCATACCCGCTTCTAACAAAGCCAATAGCTCTTGGCAAAACAACAGTGCAGCGCTTTGGGTAAACCCTGCGGCTCCCCAAGACAGTGACAACCCCTGTGCTCGCACAGACAACACCGCATGGCCTTGCTCACTCACCTGACGTGCAGCAGCCTGCGCACTGGTGGCCTCGACCTCCAGTTGCAAGACTGAGGCAGCCCCGTTTTGCGAGGTGCCATAAGCTTTGACTTTGAAACGCATACATTCAGATGGTTGCTACGCTGCGCTTACCAGTTGCCAATGTCGGCATCTTCTTTTTGACCACCGGGCTTGCCGTCACGACCAAAGGAGTAAATGTCAAAGTCCCCATGCTCACCGGGTTGGCGATATTGGTACGGGTTCTTCCAAGGATCAGGAGGAACAGACTTTTTTAGATATGGCCCCTGCCAATTGGGCGTGCCAGCAGGTGCAGTCATTAAAGCTGCCAAGCCCTGCTCTGTTGTGGGGTACTTGCCTACGTCTAAGCGATAGGCTTCGAGGGATTTTTCGAATGCGTCAATTTGTGCGCGAGTGGCTTTAACTTCTGACTTGCCCACTTGAGCAAAGTAGCGAGGTGCCACATAACCTGCGAGCAAGCCAATGATGACCATGACGACTAATAGCTCTAAGAGCGTGAAGCCACGTTGATTACTCCTTGAGAACACCATTTTTCTTATACCATTGGCTATTGGTAAATAACTATCAACGAAGAGCTTGCATCTGTTTCTGTATCGGTCAATAACTTTTGGGAACCAGTCGGTGTAATCCGAATGACCTTTGTATCTGTGCTGACTACAACTCCAGCGGTGTTTTTATCCACACGAATTAATGACAACAATGCACTTGTTGTCGTATCGGCATCTAACTTATAAGTCACGGTCAAAGTATCATTAAAGGTAGGCGGATTCAAGGACGAAGTGCAACAAAGATGAACTGGTTATAGGTGGCTGAGGATGCGAGAGCATCATGGCCGCTTTAACCGCCAAGTCGAAGTTGCCCAATGTACAAGCACCTCAGCCGAGAAGAACGATACCAAAT
>NZ_JAVKLM010000025.1:0-10220 GCF_031539105.1 Limnohabitans sp. | reverse complement strand
TTCAAGACCAGGACGTTGATAGGTCAGGTGTGGAAGCGTAGTAATACGTTAAGCTAACTGATACTAATTGCTCGTGCGACTTGACCCTATAACTTTGATCCAATGTGATCAAGGAAGTTATGCCAAGTGACGCATTCAAAAACAAAATCTGATATCTCTCTATGAATTCGTTGCCTTGATTTGATCAAGGTGACAACAAGTTATGCCTGATGACCATAGCAAGTTGGTACCACTCCTTCCCATCTCGAACAGGACCGTGAAACGACTTAGCGCCGATGATAGTGCGGGTTCCCGTGTGAAAGTAGGACATCGTCAGGCTATTACAGCCTCAGAAACCCCCACTCGTTTGAGTGGGGGTTTTTGTTTTTTAGGTTTCTATTAATTTATATTTGTAATATTGCTTCCCTCGATCAAGCACGCATTACTTTTCTCTAAGCTTTTACAAGAATCGTAAAACCACACGTCGAAGCTCTTTGTCTTTGAGTATTTCCCAAACAAAATCTGTAAATATTGGACCGATTGCGCCCACGCTAAAAAGTCAGCATAAGACGTTTTTTGAAGTTCCAACAACTTAAATTTCAAAAGTACTTTTGCCGCATAGCTAGCATGCTTCTCGGGTGAACTTTTGAATTGTGTCAGTCGACTTTTTGCCCTACTAAGCGCTGCTGTTACATCACTGAATGCGCAACCATGACCAGGCAACACCAGTTGAGGCTTTAATTTCTCGATGGTTTCTAGAGTAGATGCAACTTCATCGAATGCAGCTAATCCTTCAATTTCGGGAAACACCACGCCAAATCCATTTTCCCAAAGCGCGTCTGCAGATATCAAAATCCGATCTTGCTCATTAAATATGACTACTGAATGAGGGTCGTGACCAGGCGCTGAATGAATACGCCAGGTTTTGTCTGAAACCACAAATGCATCTCCATTCTGAAGTAAATCAGTACGTGTGAATGGCGGGCAGTGCTGTCCAGTAGGGGTGTATGTCAATGCAGCGGCGTCCCATTGATCTACATAAGCAGCATGCCCAGGCGGAATGTAAGTTCTTAAACTTGGAAAAAACGATTGCAAATAAGAATTACCGCCACAGTGGTCGCTATGCAAATGTGTATTCACAAGTGCTGTGAGAGCTGCTCCACCTAGTACAGAGGTAAGCAATGCATAGGTTTGCTCGGCATGCGTCCAATAACCTGTGTCGACCAAAATAGCCTGCTCAGCATCTTGAATCAAGACATTATTGGATGACAGCCAACCTCTTTCAAAAAATGTGATGCCGCTAGGTAGGGTTGTCATAGTGAGTAATTGACTAGAAAATTGAATTGCGTCGAAGCATACATTCTGGCAGTACATGCTGGATTTACAAGCGCACCGAAATGCAACGACAAGGTCGATAAATGAGTGACATGAGTTTTGGCGCATTAGAGCGCCGCACCTATTCATGTCAGCAATAAGAAAGAATGAGGGAAAACCCTTAAAATCTAAAGCATGACGCTAGTACAGACTCTTGCTAAAACTACCCTGGAAGGGGGGAAACAAATGCTCCGCTTCACTGGTGTATCTCAAGAGAGTTTTCGTAAGACAGAAGGTGTGCTGATTCCGATCGCACCACTTGACACAGCACATGTTCCTCAAATTCTTGCGCATTTACTGTCTTTGTCTGTGCATGACCGTTACTTGCGCTTTGGCTACACAGCCACAGACGAGCACATTCAACGCTACGTGAGCGGCTTGAATTTTGAGCGTGACGAAATTTATGGCATTTTTAATGCAGAACTTCACATCATTGCGATGGCGCATTTGGCGCTGATCAAAGACGCAGGACGTGAATTTAGTTCCGAATTTGGTGTTTCAGTTGCATCGTATGCGCGTGGCCGTGGCTACGGGGCCAGACTATTCGAACGCGCAGTTATCCATGCGCGCAACGAAAAGGTATATCAGATGTACATCCATGCCTTGAGCGAAAACGCACCCATGATTCGAATTGCTCGCAAAGGCGGTGCAAAAATTGAGCGCGATGGCTCTGAAACAGAGGCATTTTTGCGATTGCCAAAGCGCGATCTAGACAGTCGAATCAGCGAATTGGTTGCAGATCAATATGCCAAAACCAACTACAACATCAAAGAAGATGCCAAACGCTTCTGGAGTTTCTTAGCCAAAGTGCAAGAAATCCGTCAAGGCGTGCGAGAGACGCGGCACCAATCTGCCGAATAAGACGGTCGCATGGGCTATGCTTAAGCCTTGTCAGACTCTAGCAGCACCGCTGCAACACTGTGATACCCCCGCATTCCCGAGAAGCAGAAAAGCAAGACCAGCGTAGCTATTGGCAACGTTTGGTTGAGTTCATACACCCAGGTCCCGATTCGCGCGAAGAACTTTTAGATGCGCTCTCAGACGCAGAAGACAACCAAGTCATTGGCGCCGAAAGTCGTCTCATGCTGGAAGGCGTGTTGCGCATGGCAGACCTCACCGCTGGCGAAGTGATGGTTGCCGCGCCGCGCATGGACTTGATCAACTTAGATGCGCCCGCCGAAGACAGTTTGCATCAAGTCATCGATACAGGGCACTCCCGATTTCCAGTGTACGAGGGCGAGCGCGATAACTTGGTTGGAATTCTGCTGGCTAAGGATTTACTAAAGTTACAACGCGCCCCGTCGCTCAACATCCGCACTTTGCTTCGGCCACCTGTTTTCGTGCCAGAGAGCAAAGGTCTCAACGATTTATTGCGCGAATTCCGCAACACACGTAACCATATGGCATTGGTGGTTGATGAGTTTGGTCGCATCGCTGGCTTGATCACGATTGAAGACGTGTTGGAGCAAATCGTCGGTGACATCGAAGATGAATTCGACAGCCAAGAAGATGTGGGCGATATTTTTGCACTCGCAGACCAAACGTACCGAGTGAGCGGTGATGCTTCGCTGGAGCGCGTGGGCGAAGCGTTTGGCACGCATCTCGAAGTCACTGCCGCGGAAGCGTCAGACGACACAAACTTCGACACCATTGGTGGATTCATCGCGCACGCAATGGGCCATGTGCCACGCCGTGGTGAACATTTTGAAATCAACAAGCTGCGCTTTGAGGTGTTGCACACCCGCGGCGGTGCCGTCAAGTGGTTTAAGGTTTACCCCGCGCCTCTGGACAAAACACCACAGTAAGGCATGGACAAGCGACAACCTGTCTACAAGCCATGGGCGCTTCCAATAAAGCTCGCGGCAATGTTGTTGGCCGTAGGCTTGTTACATGCGTTGTCGCTTGCAGTGCCATTTGAGGGCACCTTAAAAGGTGAGCCCTTAGGCTGGTTGCAACTCTTAAGTTTGGCCGTGTTGGCTGGCATCTTGGACCGCACGCATTCAAGTAAGCAGGCATTCACAACAGGATGGCTGTTTGGTGTTGCCTGGTTAATCGGCAGCACTTGGTGGTTGTTCATATCAATGAATACGTATGGTGGTTTGCCTGCGGCTCTGGCAGCAGCAGCAGTGGCACTATTGGCGGCTGGTTTGGCGGTAATCTACGGTGCGGCTTGTGCCGTGTTTCATGCCGTCAGCAAATCAGGCGTGGGCGTCATCGGACGTGCAAGTGCATTCGCCGCCGCCTGGGCCTTGGCTGAGATGGTGCGCGGCACTATCTTGACTGGATTTCCGTGGGGTGCAGCGGGTTACGCACATGTGGACAGCGTGTTGCAGCACTGGGCGCCGTGGGTGGGCGTTTATGGCTTGTGCGCCTTGTCTGCCTTTATCGCGATGGCTGTTAGCGCACAGCGAAAAAATTACAGAAAACCGACACGCGCCAGTCAATTAGGCGTTGTGGTGATGCTTGGCGTACTGAGTTACACCTGGTTCACATCACCCAGCAGAAGCGTTACAGGTGGCAACCGAGCTGCGAAGCCAATCACCGTGACGTTGTTGCAGGGCAATATTCCTCAAGATTTGAAATTCGGTGATGGCGTCAACCGTGCATTGCGCGACTACCGCGAGGCGCTACTGACCAGTACCAGCGACCTAACGGTCACGCCCGAAACTGCCATTCCGTTGATTCAGCAACAAATGCCGGAGCGCTATTGGGGCATGCTGGAAACATACTTTTCCAAAGGCACACAAGCGGCGCTCATTGGCTTGCCTTTGGCCACGCGTAGCGAGCAGGGTCAACTGCAATACAGCAACTCAGTCGTTGCTTTGATGCCACAAGCCACGCCTGCCTCGACCGCGAGCTACCAATACAACAAACACCATCTTGTGCCATTCGGCGAGTTCGTGCCTCCCTTCTTCCAATGGTTTGTGCGCCTCATGAACATTCCCTTGGGGGAATTCACCCGCGGAGAAGTGGCGCAACCCAACTTGCACCTCAAGGGCGAGCGCATCGCCCCCAACATTTGTTATGAAGACTTGTTCGGCGAAGAACTGGCTCGCAGCTTTGCCAATCCAGATGACGCGCCAACCTTGATGGTCAACCTCAGCAACATTGCTTGGTTTGGCGATACCGTGGCCATTGACCAGCATTTGAATATCTCACGGATGCGAGCCCTAGAACTAGGCCGCCCCATGTTGCGGGCCACTAACACGGGGGCTACAGCCATCATCAACGCGCAGGGGGAGGTCACACATCGCTTGCCGAGCTCAGTGCAGGGAGCACTGACTGCCGAGGTGTATGGCGAACATGGTCCCGTCACACCCTACGCCTGTTGGGTCTCGGCTTGGGGGCTTTGGCCGCTGGCGATCTTGGCTGTGCTGACCTTATTGGTCGCCGCCTTGATGGTGCACGCATCTAGGCACGATCAAAGGCGTTTCGGCACGTAAAATCAAGGGTTGCGGGCGTCTTGACCCGCAGCCTAATTTGCCCGCTTCTGCAGGCCACTTTGCATGCTGACTTTTCAACAAATCATTCTCAAACTCCAGTCCTACTGGGCCGAGCAAGGCTGCGCCTTGTTGCAACCCATCGACATGGAGGTCGGTGCAGGCACTTCGCACACCGCCACCTTCTTGCGCGCCTTGGGCCCAGAGCCTTGGAAGGCCTCCTATGTACAACCTAGCCGCCGCCCCAAAGACGGCCGCTACGGCGAGAACCCCAACCGCTTGCAGCACTACTACCAATATCAAGTGGTGTTGAAGCCCGCGCCCAGCAACATCTTGGAGCTGTACTTAGGCTCACTTGAAGCCCTCGGCTTTGACCTCAAGAAAAACGACATTCGCTTCGTCGAAGACGATTGGGAAAACCCAACCTTGGGTGCTTGGGGCCTAGGGTGGGAAGTTTGGCTCAACGGCATGGAAGTCACGCAGTTCACTTACTTCCAACAAGTTGGCGGCATTGATTGCAAACCCATCACTGGCGAAATCACCTATGGCCTCGAGCGCTTGGCCATGTATTTGCAAGGCGTGGACAACGTCTACAACCTGCAATGGACCGACGGCTTGACGTATGGCGACGTCTACAAGCAAAACGAGGTAGAGCAATCCACCTACAACTTTGAGCACAGCGATGCTGAGTTCTTGTTCACCGCCTTTGGTGCGCACGAAAAAAAAGCGCAGCATTTGATCGCTGTCCAGCTCGCGTTGCCCGCCTATGAGCAAGTACTCAAAGCCGCGCACACCTTCAACATGTTGGACGCGCGTGGCGCCATCAGCGTGACCGAGCGTGCTGCCTACATCGGCCGCATCCGTAACTTGGCGCGTGCCGTGGCACAAAGCTATTACGAAAGCCGCGAGCGTTTGGGCTTCCCGATGGCTCCGCGCGAGTGGGTAGAACAAATGTCAAAGAAGACCGCTTGAGCGTAGGACACAAGAACATGACCACACACAACCTACTCATCGAACTCTTCGTGGAAGAGCTGCCTCCTAAAGCTTTGCAAAAACTGGGCGACGCTTTTTCAGGCGTGCTGTTTGAGCAACTCAAAGCCCAAGGCTTAACGGCGGCCAATTCCGCGGTCACTGCCTACGCCTCACCACGCCGTTTGGCTGCACACATCACCGCCGTGGCTGCACTGGCTGCTGACAAAGCCGTGCAACAAAAGCTCATGCCAGTCACCGTGGGCTTGGATGCCAATGGCAACGCCACCCCCGCTTTGCTGAAAAAGCTGCAAGCCTTGGGCGCAGCTCCCGATGCGGTGGCGCAACTCAAACGCGCACCCGATGGCAAAGCTGAAGCTTTGTTCTACGACAGCATCGTCAAGGGTGCGAGCTTGGTTGATGGCTTGCAAAAAGCCTTGAGCGAAGCCATCGCCAAATTGCCGATCCCGAAAGTGATGAGCTACCAGTTGGAGACCGACTGTGAGTTGCCAGGCTGGAGCAGCGTCAACTTTGTGCGCCCCGCGCACAGCTTGGTGGCCTTGCACGGCAGTGCCGTGGTGCCCGTCAAAGCTTTGGGTTTGACCGCTGGCAACAGCACACAAGGCCACCGGTTTGAAGCCCGCGTGTCGCCCGTGGTGTTGACCGATGCCGACGTTTACGCCGACACGCTTGCTAAAGACGGCGCTGTGATTGCCAGCTTCACCGAGCGTCGTGCTGAGATCGCACGTCAACTCGAAGCCGCCGCCGCGAAGGTTGGTGGTGGAGTCAAGGCGATTGAAGACGCAGCATTGTTAGACGAAGTAACAGCCTTGGTCGAACGCCCCAACGTGTTGGTGTGCGAGTTTGAACAACAGTTCCTCGACGTGCCACAAGAGTGCCTCATCCTCACGATGAAGGCCAACCAAAAATACTTCCCGCTGCTTGATACAGCGGGCAAGCTGACCAACAAGTTCTTGGTGGTCAGCAACATCACACCGGACGATGCGTCTGCAGTGATTGGCGGCAACGAGCGCGTGGTGCGCCCCCGTTTGGCCGATGCCAAATTCTTCTTTGACCAAGACCGCAAAAAGACACTCGCGTCGCGCGTGGATGGTTTGGCTAAGGTCGTGTATCACAACAAACTCGGCACACAAGGCGAGCGCACCGACCGCGTGCGCGCCATCGCCCAAGGTATTGCTGCCTTGTTGCCGCAAGCCAAAGACGCAAGCTTCGTGCAGGCCGTTGACGCGGCAGCCCAACTGGCCAAAACCGATTTGCTGACCGACATGGTGGGTGAGTTCCCAGAGTTGCAAGGCATCATGGGCGGCTACTACGCGCGTCACGATGGTTTGAGTGACGATGTGGCGCAAGCCATCGAAGACCACTACAAGCCTCGTTTCGCAGGCGACGCATTGCCACGCAATACCGTGGGTGTGGTGGTGGCGTTGGCCGACAAGTTAGAGACCTTGGTGGGTATGTTCGGCATTGGCAATTTGCCAACGGGTGACAAAGACCCGTTTGCTTTGCGTCGTCACGCTTTGGGCGTTGTGCGCATGCTGAGCGAAGCCAATTTGGATGTTGGCTTGGATGCCTTGGTTGCGCAAGCCATACCCGCCTTCGGCGACAAAATCACAGACCCTGCGGCTGCATTGACTTCGTTCATCTATGACCGTCTCTCTGGCGGCCTGCGCGAGCAAGGCTACTCCGCCCAAGAAGTTGAGGCTGTGTTGGCGCTGCGCCCACAGCGTTTGAGCGATGTGGGCAAGCGTCTCACCGCTGTGCGCGCCTTCGCTGCATTGCCTGAAAGCCCAGCCTTGGCTGCGGCCAACAAGCGCATCGGCAACGTGCTCAAAAAAGCAGGCGAGGTTGACGCGCATGTGAACACCGCCTTGTTCAAAGAAGATGCTGAGCAAGCGCTATACGCCATCATGCAAAAGTTGTTGCCCGAGTCCGAGGCGCAGTTCAATTCCGGTGACTACACCGCCTCATTGCAAACCTTGGCCACTTTGCGTTCGCCCGTGGATGCGTTCTTTGACGATGTCATGGTCAACGCCGAAGAGATGGATTTGCGCTTGAACCGCCAAGGCATGCTGAAGAAGCTGCACGAAGCCATGAACCGCGTGGCCGATTTGTCTGCCCTTGCTTCTTAAACCCGAAGTTCAGCCATGCAAACCAAACTCGTCATCCTCGACCGCGACGGCACCATCAACTGTGACAGCGACGACTACGTCAAGTCGGCTGATGAATGGATTCCTTTGCCAGGCGCGCTCGAGGCGATTGCGCGTTTGAACCATGCTGGCTGGCGCGTGGTGGTGGCATCTAACCAATCTGGCTTGGGCCGTGGTTTATTTGATGTTGCTGCTTTGAACGCCATGCACACCAAGATGCACAAGCTCTTGGCAGCTGTGGGTGGTCGTATTGACGCTGTGTTTTATTGCCCGCACAGCCCAGAGGAAACGTGCAACTGCCGCAAGCCCTTACCCGGCTTGTTTGAGCAAATTGGCGAGCGCTACGGCATGGACCTCAAAGGCGTGCACACCGTGGGCGATTCGCTGCGCGACTTGCAAGCTGCTGCCGCCGTGGGTTGTACCACGCACTTGGTACACACCGGTAAAGGTGAAAAGCTTTTGGGTCTACCCCTGCCTGTCGACTTTCCGCAGGGCACTTTCGTGCATGCGGATCTGGCTGCATTTGCCGAGTGGTTGCTTGCGCAGCCTGATGTCGCCTCTAAACACAAAGCTGGGGTATCTGCATGATGGCGCTACTTCGCTCCACGCTGCACATGGCGTTCATGTTCGTTACCGTCATTCCCTACACCTTGCTCATCTTGCTGGCGCGTTTGTTGGGTGCCAAGGGCAATGTGCGTTACGCCTTTGCACAAAAGTGGCTCACGCTCAGCATCGATGCTGCACGCGTCCTCATGGGCATTCGCTACCAAGTGCAAGGCCAAGAAAACTTGCCTGTGGGTGAAACCAGCCCCGCCATTTTGTTGGTGAAGCATCAGTCCACCTACGAGACGTTTTTGATGCCGGCCATCATGCCGCACCCCTTGGCCTATGTCTTCAAAAAAGAGCTGCTATACGTGCCGTTCTTTGGTTGGTCCATTGGCAGTTTGGACATGATTCACATCGACCGCAGTCAACGTGCCAAAGCCTTTGCCAAAGTGGTGGAGCAGGGGCAGGCTTTGTTGGACAAAGGTGTGTGGGTCATCATGTTTCCCGAAGGCACACGCATTCCTCGTGGCGAGCGTGGCAGCTACAAAACAGGTGGCACACGTTTGGCTGTCGCCACGGGCGCACCTGTCATTCCTGTGGCGGTCACATCCGCCAAATGCTGGCCCCGCAAAGCCTTTATCAAACACCCGGGCGTGGTGGATGTGTCGATCGGCAAGCCCATTTCCAGCGAAGGCCGTGATGCCGATGAACTGATGCGCGAAGTCGAAACGTGGATCGAAGCCGAAATGCACCGCCTCGACCCCGAGGCCTACGTCGGCAAACCTTGAGCCCACGCGCATGAGCCGCTTCTTGCAACTCGTGCTCGACATGTTCGATGGGGCGCCCGCCAGCCAAGCACCTCTTCGGCCAAAGCCTCGCGCCCTGCATGGCCCTCATTTACCTTCAGAGCCTTTGGGCCAGGTGTTGCCCAAAGCCCATTACGCGCACCCTCGCGCCACGCGTCGCATCCAGCTGGGCAACACCGACGTGGCTTATGCCTTCAAACGCGGCAAGCGCCGCACCATTGGCATGGCCATTGGTCCTGATGGCTTAGAAGTCAGTGCACCGCGTTGGGTCTCGGTGGGTGAGGTGGAATCAGCCCTGCGAGAAAAATCTGATTGGATCGCCCGCAAACTGGTGGAGATGCAAGAGCGTCAGCAGCAACTGGGTGCCGCCCGCATCGTGTGGGCTGACGGGGTGGTGTTGCCGTACTTGGGCGACCAGTTGCAAGTGGTGCTTGACTCGTCCAGTGCACTCAAGAAAAACAGTGCCCAGTTTGAATCAGCGCAACAAGGCCCAGAGCCTTTGCGCCAAACCTTGCGCCTAGGTCTGCCGCTCAACGCCGAGCCCTCACAAATTCGCGATGCTGTTCAAGCTTGGTTGATGCGCCAAGCCAAGGCCTTGTTTGTCGAGCGGCTCAACCACTTCGCACCGCAGCTCGGCGTGCAGTGGCAACGCGTGTCGCTCAGCAGTGCGGCCACGCGTTGGGGAAGCGCCAGTGCCAATGGTGCGATTCGTCTGAACTGGCGGCTGATACACCACAAACGCGAGGTGATCGACTACGTCGTGGCGCATGAACTCAGCCATTTACGCGTCATGGACCACAGCCCGCGCTTTTGGGAAACAGTGCAAAGCGTCATGCCCGACTATGACCAGCGCCGGCGCATTCTTAAGGATGAACCCTTACCTCCGTGGTCTTGAGCTGGTTTTTGGAGATTTCCCGTCATAATTGACGTTTACGTAA
>NZ_JAVKLM010000024.1:0-74356 GCF_031539105.1 Limnohabitans sp. | reverse complement strand
TTTGGTATCGTTCTTCTCGGCTGAGGTGCTTGTACATTGGGCAACTTCGACTTGGCGGTTAAAGCGGCCATGATGCTCTCGCATCCTCAGCCACCTATAACCAGTTCATCTTTGTTGCACTTCGTCCTTGAATCCGCCTTTCATTTGTCATGTGATTCTTCAAAAGTTGCTTAGCCTAAGCAAATGCGTTTACGCAATTGAAAGTCACACAAATTTAGTTTCGACCACACTGGCTGGGCAACCGTTCAGGGAAGAGTCCCAGAGTATCGGAAGGGTTCTTCGAGATTAGTGAAAACGTAAAAGTTAGCAAACCCGAAATCTTAGTTTTTTGACTTTGTAACCGAGTAAGTAGGGCGGAGCAAAAATGACGACGCCAAAGTCAAAAGTAGAGGTGAGACTGGAAAAGTTGCGATATGCAACTTTCCATAATATGAGAGGCCTGCGAACTATTCGTGTAATAACCGTGTAATTGATACTTCAGGTTAAAAGCGTTTTATAAGTCGTTGAAATTAAACGACTTTTTTATCAAGGTAATGGGGGTTTTCCTAATGCCGCGGACTTAACAGTCCGGCGCTCTACCAACTGAGCTATCGAGGAATAAAAAAATTATAGCGCATTTTTTGCGCCATTTTCAGAGGTGAAACACAACAGTGGCACGAACTGTTCTTGGTGCGCCTGGATACAGAAAGTACTGCCCATATTGACGGGGCGATTCACGCCAGTAGTGTTTGTTGGCGAGGTTGTTGATGGCCAATGTCCAACTCGAAGCTGTGCTGTTTATTTTGGTGTCGTAGTGCGTGGTGGCATCAAGCGTGGTCCAGGCCGGCAGCATGATGTCACCTGTTTCTGTGACGTTGCGCTCACCTTCGCGAGACAGGCGCAAGCCCGTGCGTAGGCCTGGCAAAGTGGCATAACGGTATTCAGTCATCCCGCGCAAAATGTATTTGGGCACATTGATGGGGCGCTGGCCGTTGAGGTTGGCTTGTACGGTGGCATCTTCGCGTTTCGCATCAAGCCACATGGCGCTGCCGCCAAAGCTCCACTGGTCGAGCTTGGTCTGTGTGTTTAGCTCTAGGCCTTGGTGGTGCGCTTGCCCATCGATTTGACGGGTGCAGGTATTGGCCGCTGAGTCGTAGCCGCAAGCACCACCGGCATTGGCGGTGGCTGGGCGTGTGATGTCAAACCAAGTGGCGTGCCAAAGGGTTGGACCATGTTGGCTTTTCACGCCCACTTCGCGCTGTGTGCTGCGAAGTGCAGGTAGGGGCTGGCCTTTGTTGGTGTAGTTGGGCAGATTGGGTGTGGCCTCTGCTTCTAGGCCTTGACCATAGCTGGCATAGACGGAGTAGCTGGGACTGAGTTGGTGGCTCAAAGCTACCCATGGTGTGCTGATGCCGCGCGTGTCTTTCACCTCATGTTGTGCATCGGATTGCACGCTTTGGCGGCTCAGTTGCGTGTGTCGCAGGCCTAGCCAGGCAGTGGTCTTCTCGGTCAGCTGCACATAGTCGTTGACGGCTAATTCGGTGTTGTAGTCACTGATGTTGGTATTGGGCGCTGCGCGGTTATCTGCTGGGTTGGCCGGCGTTAAGCCACCGTTGATGCTGTTGGTGATGCCCACCAAGTTGTCGGTATAAACGGCAGGCATGCGGTTGATCTGACGCTGCCGCATCACACTGAACTTGAGTTTGTGCTCAAGGCCACCGAGTTGCGTGTGACCCCTTAGCTCGGTTTGAAGCGCTTCGCTGTTGCGGTGCTCGTTGTCGCTGCGATAGTCGCGGATTTGAAAATCACCATTGGCACAAAACCTGTCGGTCGGAGCCGTGGCGCAGCCAGAGGCATAGACCAAGCGGTCATCTGCGCGAAGTTGTTGCACGCCGTATTGCGTGTCCCACCGCCAGCCGTTGTCTAGCTGGTGCTTGAGGCGTACGGTGCCCGTCAGGCCATCAAACACACCCGGCCGCGAACTGGGTTGTCGAGTGATGTTGCGCGTGCCATCCACCGGGGCGGGCAGGGCGTGGCTGCCTGGCCCAAGCAGGCTGTAGAAGTTCACCCCAATTTGCTCATGGTGGCTTTGCTCAAATTCCCATTCCAAACGATCGCTGGCATTGATGCGCCAATCCATGGCGAGTGCCACCAAATTTCGGTAACCCTTGGTGTTGCGAATGTAGGGGTCAAGGTCTTCATGGGCCACATTGAGGCGGTAACCAAAGCCAGCTTCTGGCCCAAAGCGACCACCCAAGTCTGCTGCCGCCAAGCGGTTGTTGCCGGGGCCGTAGCTCAGCGTGACATCGCGAATGGTTTTTTCTGGATCATTCGGTGCGCGCTTGACCACATAGTTCACCAACCCACCCGGCGCACTGGTGCCAGACTGAATACCACTGGTGCCTTTGAGCAATTCGATGCGCTCTTTGTTGTCCATCGGGATGATGGTTTCAGCCGAGATGGGCAGGCCTTCACGGCGGTAGTTGTAGCGGTTGTCCAGCGCAAAGCCACGCACGCTGAGCTTGTCCCAATAGGCAGGCAGGTTGTAGCTGTCGCTGACCGAGGCATCAAGGCGCAGCGCATCGGTGATGCGTTGTGCGCCGATGTCGCGCAAGGTTTCGAGATTGATCGCGCTGACACTGATCGGCAGGGCTTGCTGTGACACATCATCAAAGCCTGACACCCGAAGGGGAGGCTCTGCAGTGATGGTGATTTCAGTCGTGTTGGCTTGGGCCCAAACGGATGAGCCCATTGCCAAACAGAGTAAGACGAGGCCTTGTAATTCAGAAACTGGAAACTTACTAAACCTTGAATGCATGTGATGATTTTATTGGATTTATCACATCCTGAATTCAGCGCTTATCCTGAAGGTGCGAGGGGCACCGGGGTAGAGGTAGTAATGGCCGAATTGCTTAGGGGACTCACGCCAATAGCGTTTGTCTTCCAAGTTATCGATGGCCAGCGTCCAAGTGGATGCAATGTTGTTCACCCTGGTGTCGTAATGTGCTGAGGCATCCAAGGTCGTCCAGCTCGGCAACATGACGCTGCCACCTTCTGTGACGTTGCGTTGACCCTCGTGCGAAACCCGCAGGCCAGTGCGCAACCCAGACACACTTGCATAGCGGTATTCGGCCATGCCACGGAGTACGAATTTGGGCGTGTTGAGTGGTGTTGAACCTACATTCTCTGGACTTAGTTGCACATCTGTGAGCTTGGCATAAAGCCATTGTGTTTGAGCGCCCAACTTCCACGCGCTGTTGCGCCATGTAGCCCCTAGGTCTAGGCCTTGGTGGGTTTGTGTGCCATCTATGTAGCGGGTGCTGTAGTTGGGGCCATCGAACAGGTCATGTGCGTATGGGCGCGATATTTGAAATACGGCAGCATTCCATTCCAATTGATTCGTGGTTGGTAGGCTTCGCAAGCCAAATTCTGTTTGTCGACTTCTGCCGATGCCAAGTTGGGTGCCCGCATTGGGTCCGAAAGAGGCTGTGTTGGGTGTGACAAATTGCTCAACCCCTTGGCCATGGGAGGCATAAGACATCATGCCCATCATGCGTGTCGAGATGCCGATCCAAGGCACATTAATGCTGCCAGTAAATTGCTTGGCATTGGGGTACAAGTCCGGATAAGGATAGAGCACAGTCTGATCTGTGTGTTCATTTTGCACACTGCTTCGGTTGTAGGACACGTTTCGTAAACCGGCCCAAACCGAAGTGGTGTTAGACAGTTGTATGCGATCTTTAATGCTCAACTCTGTGCTGTATTCGCTGCGGTTTGTGTTGGGCGTGACGTAATTGGGACTGGCCGAGCTGTTGAAAGGTGTGAAGACAGAGCCTGGCGTGCTGTTGTAGTTGTATGACTGCATGGGCGGCATGCGGTCAAGTTGGCGCTGACGTGAAAATCCAATAGCCAACTCGTGTTGCAATTGCCCGAGTTGTAACTTGCCTGCGATTTCTGTCTGCAAAGCGTCTGTCAGGCGTCTTTCGTTTTCACTGCGGAAGTCATACAAGTCAAAGCTACCATCGGCGCAGTATTGACTGTAGTCCCAGATAGCGCCGCATCCAAATCCATAGGTCAACCGATCATCGGTTTTGAGTCGTTGTGCACCATATTGCGTGGTCCAACGCCACACTGAGTCAAGCTCTTGGCGGATACGTACTGAGCCGGTCATCGCATCAAACACGCCAGGCATGCTCCAAGACTGGCGTGTCAGGTTGACACGTGGGTCAACAGGGGCGGGTAATACGCCGCCGAGCAAACTGTAGCCATTGATGCCAATTTGTTCTCGGTGGGATTGCTCAAATTCAAAATCAATCACAGTGCCTGGCTTCAATCGCCAGTCCATCGCCAAAGCCACCAAATCACGATGGCCCTTTGTGTTGCGAATGTAGGGGTTGAGGTCTTCATGGGCCACGTTGAAACGATAACCAAACTCAGCCACTTCACCAAAGCGTCCACCCAAGTCGGCAGCAACAGAACGGTTATCGCCCTGACCATAGCTCATGGTGATGTTGCGAATGGGTTGCTCTGCGCTGGCTGGCGCACGCTTGACCACGTAATTCACCAATCCCCCGGGGGCGCTAGTGCCTGCTTGGATGCCACTGGTGCCTTTGAGTAGTTCAATCCGCTCTTTGTTGTCCATGGGAATCATGGTTTCTGCACTGATGGGCATGCCTTCGCGGCGGTAGTTGTAGCGGTTGTCTAGCGTGAAGCCGCGCACGCTCAATATGTCCCAATAAGCAGGCGAGTTGTAGCTGTCGCTGACAGATGCATCTAGGTGCAAGGCGTCAGACACACGGCGTGCGCCAATGTCTTGCAGTGTGGCGTTGGTGATGGTGGTGGTTGAGAAAGGCAGCTCTTGCGCAGGCACATCACCAAAGCCAGACACGCGCGCGGGCAGCTTGTCGGTGATGGTGATTTCGGTGGGTGTTTGCTGCGCCCACGCGTTCGATGCAAAGCAGATAGCCACTGCCGCAGAAATGCGCGTGGCTTTGAAAAATAGCGAATGGTTTGCCATGACGTTTCCTTAAACGTAATGACAGGTCGGCTGACTTTGAAACGAGTGCGAGCTCTTGTGAGTCAAGAGCCTCGTTGTAAGACCAAGCTTCCCTGCGCGAGGATTACCTCAATCAGGTTCAAAGGGACTTTCTCAGTCGAAGTCGGTGACGGCTTCAACACCCCTAGCGAATGCGTTATTTCTAACGCGATGTAAATTTTAAACCAGCCCCAACAGCCGGTGCAGTTCGGTCGATGTTGTCGTGTATTGCAGCAGGGTTTTTCGTGTGGGATGCACGATGGCGGCCGCACCAAAAGCGGCGAGCGTGGCTTCGTGGAAGCCGCACAAGATGAGTTTCTTTTTACCGGGGTAGGTGTTGATGTCGCCCACTGCAAAGATGCCGCGCACGTCTGTGGCAAAGGTTTCGGTGTTGACCACCAGTTGTTTGCGTTCAATCGCCAAACCCCAATTGACGATAGGGCCGAGCTTGGGCGAGAGGCCTAAAAATGCCAGCACATGCTGTGCGGGGCGTTCGATGGTTTGCCCATCGGGCGTGGCCACTTGCAAGGCGTTCAGCTGATTCGCATGGCTCAGCATGGCTGTGGGTTGGCCGATTTGCAGTTGCAGCTTGCCAGCCGCTACCGCATCACGCATGGCTTGCAATAGCACGGGCTCAGCAACAAACACGTCGCGGCGGTGCATGAGTGTGACATTGCGAGGCGCTTGTGCTTGCAGTGTGAGTTTCAACGCAGCAGCCACGGCAGCTTCTTCACCACCCATCACCACAACATCTTGGCCCGCAAAGCGTGAGGCATCGCCCAAGCGGTAATGCAGATGCGTGCCTTCCAGCTCAGCGGCGCCCTCGACGCTCAACTTGCGTGCTTGAAACGCACCCACGCCTGCGGCGATGAACAGCACCTTGCACATGAAGTGTTGGCCAGCCGAGGTGCGAACAGAAATTTGGTCACCCTCTAAACGCTCAACCTCTGTCACTTCTTGATTGAGGTGAAACGTCGGTGCAAAAGGTTTGATTTGGGTTTGCAACTGTGCTACCAACTCACGGCCCGTGCACACAGGGATGCCAGGAATGTCGTAAATCGGTTTGTCGGCATACAGCTCAACGCACTGACCGCCCACATGGGGCAGTGCGTCAATGATGTGGCTGCGAATGTCTTGTAGGCCCAGCTGAAAAGCCTGAAACAGACCCACCGGGCCTGCGCCCACGATGACGGCGTCGCTGTGAATCGTGGTTGCCGTCACCGTATGTGCCGTCATGGGGCGGTGCGCGTTGTGCTTAGCGCTTGAGTTCGGCGAGCTTGCCGGTCTTGTCTTTCCATGCGTCTGCATCGGCCATGGGCGCTTTGCGCTTGGTGATGCTGGGCCAACCGATGAGTGACAACTCAGCGTTCAGCTTGGTCATGTGTTCTTGGCCTTCTGGCACGTCTTCTTCTGCGTAGATGGCGTTTACAGGGCACTCGGGGATACACACCGCGCAGTCGATGCATTCGTCTGGGTCGATGGTGAGGAAGTTAGGGCCTTCGCGAAAGCAGTCGACGGGACAAACGTCCACACAGTCGGTGTACTTACATTGGATACAGGCTTCGGTGACTACGTGCGTCATGTCTATTCAATCGATGGGTAAAAAAGAGGGCGCAGCTGCAATGTGTGGCTGCTGCGCCATTTTTTGATTTTAAACGGGAATCAAAGCGTGGCTTTGAGGCGGTTTAGTTCACCAACACAGCGCCTGAGGTCTTGTGCGTGGCCGTGTCCACCAACACTAGCGCGCCCAAGATGCGCGACTGCAGAAAAGGCAGCGTGACCAAAGGCTCTTGCAAGGCCAGAGTTACGTGGCCAATGGCGTTGGGGGCCAGCTCGGTGGCTTCTTCCTCGGCCAAGGTGTTGACGTTTAAGCGGTGCACCACGCGTTGCACTTTGGCTTTCACCCAGCGGTGGCCGTGCAAAGCCCAGTAAACACGACCTGCCACCAAGGGCTCGTCGTCCATCCAAGCCACGGTGGTGTTGAGTTGGCGCTGGCCTTCGGGGCTTCCCTCGGCCGCCAGCAACCAGTCGCCACGCGACACGTCAACTTCACGGTCCAGCACGATGCCGGCGCTGTGGCCCGCAGCCTTGTTTTGTGGCTCGCGTGTGGCTGACAGCACTTGCGACACCACAGCGGTTTGGCCGCTTGGAAAGACCTTGATGGTCTGGCCTGGCTCAATGCTGCCAGTGGCCACGCGGCCCCAGAACACGCGGCGGCCTTGGCTGGTCACGCCTGAGTCGTGAAACTTTTCCACCCACTGCACGGGGAAGCTGAAAGCCACCTCGGTCTCTGCAGGCGTGTTGGGCAACTCTTCCAAGATGCTCAACAGGCTAGGGCCGCTGTAGCCGCACCAGTTGGCTTGGTCGGCGTTGGTGGTGTCTACCACGTTCCAGCCCTTGAGGGCTGACACGGGAACCATCGCTGTGATGGTGATGCCAGCTTCTTTGGCGAATTTGCGCAAAGCAGTTTCGATGTTTTGGTAGGCCAAGGCCGGGTCTGCCACGGCGTCGAGTTTGTTGATGGCAAACACGACGGAGGGTACGCGCAGCAGGTTGACCAGCAAGGAGTGGCGGCGGGTTTGGGGCAGAAGCTCTAAAGCTGGGTTTTTCCAGTCCAGCTTGATGGCATCGACCAACACCACGGCAGCGTCAGCGCTAGAAGCGGCAGTCACCATGTTGCGTGTGTATTGTTCGTGGCCGGGCGCGTCACCAATGATGAACTTGCGGGCTTCGGTGTTGAAGTAGCGGTAGGCTACGTCGATGGTGATGCCTTGTTCGCGCTCAGCTGAGAGGCCGTCGGTTAACAAAGCGAGGTCGGTCTCGCCCGAGCGTTGCACGCCCGCCAAGTGGTCTTGCAGCACTGCCTTGGTGTCGACCAGCAGGCGACCGATCAAGGTGCTTTTGCCGTCGTCCACCGAGCCGCAGGTGATGAATTTAAGTGCGTTCATTAGAAATACCCGTCTTTTTTACGCTTCTCCATCGAAGCCTCAGATGTTTTGTCGTCCATGCGCGTCGCGCCGCGCTCGCTCACGTCTGCAGCCAAAGTCTCAATGACGATTTGCTCTGGCGTGGCTGCCGTGCTTTCCACGGGGCAGGTGCAGGTGATGTCGCCCACGGTGCGGAAACGCACGTCACGTACCACCACTTCTTCGCCGTCTTTGGGTGGCGTGAGTTCGGTCACAGGCACCAGCAGGCCGCGGCGGTCTACCACTTCGCGTTTGTGTGTGTAGTAGATCGAAGGCAGTGCAATTTTTTCTCGGGCGATGTATTGCCACACGTCCAACTCGGTCCAGTTGGAGATGGGGAACACGCGGAAGTGCTCGCCGGGCTGCAACTTGTGGTTGAACAAGGCCCACAACTCGGGGCGTTGTGCCTTGGGCTGCCATTGGCCAAAGCTGTCGCGGTGGCTGAAGATGCGCTCTTTGGCGCGTGCTTTTTCTTCGTCACGGCGTGCGCCACCAATCAGGGCGTCGAAGCGGAACTCTTCGATGGCTTCGAGCAGCGTGACCGATTGGTGGACGTTGCGGCTCTCACCGGGATGGGCCAAACGCACGGTGCCTTTTTTCATCGAGTCTTCGACGCTGCGCACGATCAGCTCAGCGCCCAACTCTTTGGCGCGTGAGTCACGGAAGTCGGTCACTTCCTTGAAGTTGTGGCCTGTGTCGATCATCAACAGTGGGTAGGGAATGCGGCCGCTACCGGAGGGGCTTGTTTTTCCTCCAAAGGCTTTCTCCGCGCACCTCAGCATGACCAGCGAGTCTTTACCACCCGAGAACAAAAGGGTGGGGCGCTCAAAGGCGGCGGCAACTTCGCGCAAGATGAAGATGGTTTCTTCTTCCAGCGCGTCGAGGTGGGCGTTGCTTAAGTGGTGCAACTCGGTTTGGGTTGTGGCGTTCATGGCGTTTCTCGGTATCTAACTTTTATTTCTTCACGTGCAAACCGCACTCTTTCAGGTCGCTGCTTTCCCACCACCAGCGACCGGCGCGAAACTCTTCGCCCAAACTGATGGCGCGGGTGCAAGGCGCGCAGCCCACACTGGGGAAAAACTGGTCGTGCAGTGGGTTGTAGTCCACGTTGTTTGTGGCGATGTAGTGCCACACATCGCCCCAGGTCCATTTGGCCAGGGGGTTGAATTTGCTCAAATTCTTGGTGGCAACTTCGCTGTCGTCTTGCAGTGGCACATCGGCGCGTGCGCTGGATTGCTCTTGGCGCAAGCCGGTGATCCAAGCGCGTTGGCCTTTGAGGGCGCGGGCGAGCGGCTCCATCTTGCGAATGCCGCAACAGGCTTTGCGCAACTCAATGCTTTTGTACATCGCGTCTTGGCCTTGGTCGCGCACAAACTGGATGACTGATTCATGCTCAGGGCGATACACGTTGATGGGCGCGCGTGAGGTCGCCTCGGTGCGCTCTAACAAGGACAAGGTCTCGGTGTGCAGCGCGCCTGTTTCGAGTACGAACACGGGAATGTCGAGCTGCAAGCTGTTGATGAGGTGCGTGATCACCACGTCTTCAGCGCCGAGGCTGGAGGCCTGCGTGACGGGCGAAAACTCAGACGCTGCACGTTGCAGTAGCGCTTGGGTCTCAGCCAGTTTGGCGGCGAAGTCGTCGCTGGCACGGGCGTTCAGCGTGGTGGCTTTGGCTGAGCTGTTGGACGAGAGAAAAGAGGATTGGCTCATAAAGATGTCAAGCTGCATCCGCAAAGAGGGGTGTGGCGTGTAACGCATCGCCTTGGTAAAAGCGCGTGTACAAGCCCAACAGCTTTTCACCATGCGCAGCGTCTTGGTCCTCGCGCAGCACCGCACTCGAAAAACCGCTGCGTTGCATTTGCAACAGTTGGTCAATCAGCACATCGCCGTGGGCGCGGATGTCGCCGGTGAAACCGCGACGGCGCAGCACAAAGGCTTGGCTAAAGGCTCGGCCATCGGTGAACTTGGGGAAGTTCAGGTCGATGCGCTCCAAACCTTCGAGGTCTAGGGTTTGCACGTCCACGTCGTTGGCCACCGCGCGTGCGTTGGCACCTTCAGACGTGTGTTGGGAAATGATTTGCAGACTCATGGTTCTTCTCTTATCTGGTTCAGGTTTAGGCCATGTGTTTAATTGGCGCGGGCGGTGGCGTTGCGGGCTGAGTTGGCCGCAGCTTTGAACACATCAAAGCCCACGCGGTTCAAGGTGCGTGCAAAGGTCTCGTGGCCTTCGCGCTTGTCGCGGTAGGTGTCTAGCACCGCTTCCACCACGTCGACCACTTCGGCCGCGGCAAATGAGGGGCCGACCACTTTGCCGGCTTTGGAGGGGCCGCTCAAGAACGAACCGTCCGAGCCGCCAAGCGTCACTTGGTACCACTCTTGACCGTCTTTATCGACACCCAAGATGCCGATGTGGCCGCTGTGGTGGTGGCCGCACGAGTTGATGCAGCCGCTGATGTGCAGGTCGATTTCGCCCAAGTCAAACAACTCGTCGAGGTCTTGGTAACGCTCGGTGATGGCCGCAGCGATGGGCAACGAACGGGCGTTGGCCAAAGCGCAGTAATCGCCGCCGGGGCAGGCAATCATGTCGGTCAGCAAGTGCACATTGGCGCGGGCAAAACCTGCGGCTTTGGCGGCTTGGTACAGCTCGGCTAATTGGTCGATGCGCACCCAAGGCAGCACCAAGTTTTGGTCGTGGTTCACACGCACTTCGCTTGAGCTGTACTTTTCAGCCAAGTCGGCTGCAATGGCCAGCTGGTCGGCTGTGGCATCGCCTGGGGCTTGGCCCAAACGCTTGAACGACAAGGTGACCACGCGCAGGCCAGGGTTTTGGTGGCTGGTCACGTTTTGTTGCAGCCAACGGGTGAATTCTTTGTCAGCCTTGGCTTGTGCCAGCAAGGCTTGCTCGGCCTTTTCTTGGGCTTCGTCGGACACCACGTCAACAGGGGGCAAGACAAAACAAGCGGTCACGCGGTCGAGCTCGGTTTGTGGAATGGTGTGGTGGGCGCCGCTTTCCAAGATGCGGTCAAACTCTTCGTTTACTTCATCAAAGTAGCGTTGGCCTTCGGCCTTCACCAAAATTTTGATACGCGCTTTGTAGATGTTGTCGCGACGGCCCCAGCCGTTGTAGACGCGCACTACTGCTTCAAGGTAGTTGATGATTTGGTTCCATGGCAAGAACTCACGAATCACTGTGCCAATGATGGGCGTGCGGCCCATGCCGCCGCCCACAAAAATTTTGAAGCCCACATTGCCTTCGTCATCGCGCAGCAAGCGCAGGCCAATGTCGTGCCACTCAATGGCCGCGCGGTCTTCGGTCGCACCGGTGATGGCGATTTTGAATTTGCGGGGCAGGTAGGCGAACTCGGGGTGCAGGGTGCTCCACTGGCGCAGCACTTCGGCGTAGGGGCGTGGGTCAACGTCTTCGTCCACCGCAATGCCAGCACGCTCGTCGCTGGTGATGTTGCGAATGCAGTTGCCGCTGGTCTGGATGCCGTGCAGGTTGACGCTGGCCAACAGCTCCATCACGTCAGCACTTTTGTCCAAGGGAATCCAGTTGAATTGCACGTTTTGTCGGGTGGTGAAGTGGCCGTAGTTGGTGGTCAACTTCGGTGCGTCAATGCCACCAATCTTGTCTTGTGTGCTTTGTGCACGCTCCATCAGTTCAGCCGACGGCGTGTCGTAGTCGCGGGCGATTTGGCCCAGCACGCGCAGCTGCGCGCTGTTGAGTTCGCCGTAAGGCACGGCCACGCGCAGCATGGGGGCATAACGCTGAACGTACCAGCCGTTTTGCAAACGCAAAGGACGAAAGTCGCTGTCTGGCAATTTGCCAGCCAAGTGACGGCTCAGTTGGTCGCGGTACTGCGCAGCGCGTGCTTTGATGAACTCTGAATCGAAGGCGGTGTATTGATACATCTAAGAACTCAACTAAAAATTAGGCAAACCAAACGACGGCTAATACGAGCTAGCCGAATCAACCATTGGAATGGTACGTACTTTGGACTGTCTTTATGCCAAAACCAACGATTTCTTAGTTCTACATATATGCCAAATCGGAATAAGGCATTTTCAGCAGGGTGGGGCGTAAGCAAAGCGCAGGTTCGGGTGGGCTAAAGTGCCGTGGATAATATGGGTCGTACCCAGTATTTCTTTCACCTTATCCAAACAAAGAATGAGAACGAGCAATGGCTGCTGAAAAATCCAAAATTGTTTACACCCTGACTGACGAAGCCCCCTTGTTGGCGACGGCTTCCTTTTTGCCAATCATTCGCACATTTGCCGCACCTGCTGGCATTGACGTGGTGTCCAGCGACATCTCTGTGGCAACCCGTATCTTGGGTGAGTTTTCTGACCTGTTGCCTGAAGCGCAACGCGTTTCCCACAACTTGTCCGACTTGGGCAAGCTGACTTTGAAGCCAGAAGCCAACATCATCAAGTTGCCCAACATCAGCGCCTCCGTGGGCCAGTTGACAGCCGCCATCAAAGAGTTGCAGTCCAAAGGCTATGCCTTGCCCGACTACCCAGATGCCCCCACCACCGATGAAGAAAAAGCCATCAAGGCTCGCTACTCCAAGTGCATCGGTAGCTCGGTGAACCCTGTTTTGCGCGAAGGCAACTCTGACCGCCGCGCCCCCCGCGCTGTGAAAGAGTTCGCTCGCAAGAACCCACACAGCATGGCCGAGTGGAGCCAAGCCTCTCGCTCGCACGTGTCACACATGCACCACGGCGACTTCTATCACGGTGAAAAGTCTTTGACTTTGGACAAAGCCCGTGACGTGAAGATGGAACTCATCACCAAGAGCGGTAAGACCGTGATCTTGAAGCCCAAGGTTTCTTTGCTCGACAAAGAAATCATCGACAGCATGTTCATGAGCAAAAAGGCATTGGAAGCTTTTTACGAACAAGAAATCGAAGACGCGCACAAGACTGGCGTGATGTTCTCCTTGCACGTGAAGGCCACCATGATGAAGGTGTCTCACCCCATCGTGTTCGGTCACTGCGTGAAGATTTTCTACAAAGAAGCATTTGCCAAGCACGCCAAGTTGTTTGACGAACTGGGCGTGAACGTGAACAACGGCATGGCCGATCTTTACAACAAGATCGCCGCCTTGCCACAAAGCCAGCAAGACGAAATCAAGCGTGACCTGCACGCTTGCCACGAACACCGCCCAGAGTTGGCCATGGTCGACTCGGCCAAAGGCATCACCAACTTCCATTCACCCAACGACATCATCGTGGACGCATCCATGCCTGCCATGATCCGCAACGGCGGCAAGATGTGGGGTGCCGATGGTCGCCTGAAGGATGCCAAGGCTGTGATGCCTGAGTCGACTTTCGCCCGTATCTACCAAGAGATGATCAACTTCTGTAAGTGGCATGGCAACTTCGATCCCAAGACCATGGGCACTGTGCCTAACGTGGGTTTGATGGCTCAGCAAGCTGAAGAATACGGTTCACACGACAAGACGTTCGAGATTCAAGAAGACGGCGTGGCCAACATCACCGACTTGGCCACAGGCGAAGTCTTGTTGAGCCAAAACGTGGAAGAAGGCGACATCTGGCGCATGTGCCAAGTCAAAGACGCGGCCATCCGTGATTGGGTGAAGTTGGCTGTGACCCGCGCACGTAACTCTGGCATGCCTGCCATCTTCTGGTTGGATCCATACCGTCCTCACGAAAACGAGTTGATCAAAAAGGTCGACCTGTACTTGAAAGACCACGACACCAAAGGTCTGCAGATCGAGCACATGTCTCAAGTGCGCGCCATGCGCTACACCTTGGAGCGCGTGAGCCGTGGCTTGGACACCATCTCGGTGACCGGCAACATCTTGCGTGACTACTTGACCGACCTGTTCCCCATCATGGAACTCGGCACCTCTGCCAAGATGCTCTCCATCGTGCCTTTGATGGCCGGTGGCGGCATGTACGAAACAGGCGCGGGTGGTTCAGCACCCAAGCACGTGCAGCAGTTGGTGGAAGAAAACCACTTGCGTTGGGATTCACTCGGCGAGTTCTTGGCCTTGGCCGTGTCTTTCGAAGACATGGGTCTGAAAAACGGCAATGCCAAAGCCACCGTGTTGGCCAAGACCTTGGATGCAGCGACTGGCAAATTGTTGGACACCAACAAAAACCCATCGCCCAAAACAGGTCAGCTCGACAACCGTGGCAGCCAGTTCTACTTGGCCATGTATTGGGCGCAAGAGTTGGCAGCACAAACGGATGACAAAGACTTGGCCGCCAAGTTCGCGCCTTTGGCAAAGAGCCTGACCGACAACGAAAAGAAAATCGTCGCCGAGCTCAATGCGGTGCAAGGCAAGCCTGTTGACATCGGTGGTTACTACATGCCTGATGCGAAGAAGCTTGAGGCTGTGATGCGCCCAAGCGCCACGCTGAACGCTGCTTTGGCTAGCGTCTAAGCTTCCAAGCTGCTTTGGGTCTCAAAGCCCTCCAAGCCTTCCAGCTTGGGGGGCTTTTTATTGGGCGCGAGGTTGGGCACGGTGCGTTTGTGCTTGTGTGGCAATGGCTTCGCGTTGCTCGGGCGTGAGGCGGTTGAGGTTTTTCAGCTGCATCAACATGCGCGGGTTTTTGGCCAGCATGTCGGTGTGGCGACCCAAGTAATCCCAATACAAGGTGGTGAAGGGGCAGGCCGTGTCGCCCGAAGATTCAGCGGGGTTGAAGCGGCAGCCTTTGCAGTGGTTGCTCATGCGGTCTATGTATTTGCCACTGGCCACATAGGGCTTGCTGGCCATCAGGCCACCATCGGCAAACTGGCTCATGCCCAAGGTGTTGGGCAACTCCACCCATTCCACGGCATCCACATACACACCGAGGTACCACTGGTGCACTTGCTTGGGCTCAACGCCCAGCAGCAACGCATACAGGCCGGTCACCATCAAACGCTGGATGTGGTGCGCATAGCCGTGCTGCAGAGTCTGTGTGATGGCGTCGCGCAAGCAGGCCATGTCGGTGTCGCCTGTCCAGTAAAACTTGGGCAGCGGTTCGTGCGCTTGCTGGGCGTTGCCCTCGGCATAGTCGGGCATCTGCGTCCAGTAAATACCACGCACGTATTCACGCCAGCCCAAGATTTGCCGCACAAAACCTTCCACCGCTTGCAGTGGCGCGTGGCCCTTGTGAAACGCGGCTTCTGCCGCCGCCAACACCTCGCGTGGGTTGAGCAGTTTCAGGTTCAACGCACACGAGAGGTGCGAGTGGTACAGCCACACTTCGCCTTCCCACATGGCGTCTTGGTAGAGGCCGTAGCTGGGCAGCCGGTGGGTGATGAACTCGTCCAGAGCCACCAAGGCCTGTGCGCGTGTGACGGGCCAGCCAAACTGCGCGATAGAGCCGGGGTGGTGCGCCAGTTGGTTGTTGACCAAACGCATCACGTCTTGGGTGATGGTGTCGGGGGCTACGCGTGTGGGCGCGGGCAGCAGGCCTGGGCCTTGTTTGCCAAAGCTGCCTCGGTTGTCGGCATCAAAGTTCCATTGGCCGCCGATGGGCTTTTTGCCTTCCATCAGGATGCCGTTTTTCTGACGCAGCTCTCGGTAAAAGTATTCAAGGCGCAGCTGCTTGCGACCTTCGGCGTGGGCGGCAAAGTCGCGCACGGTGCTGAAGAAATGTGTGTCGTCTTTGATCTCCAGCGCCAAGTCGTGTTGTTGGGCCACAGCGCGCAGGCTTTGCAACACACGCCAGTCGCCGGGGGCGGTCATGACCAAGCTGTTGGGCTTCACTTGGGCAATGGCTTTGGCCAACTCACTGGCCAACGTGCCCGTGTTCTGCGGGTCGTCGAGCTGGCTGTATATCAGCGGCCAGCCCCGCGCTTGCAGATGTGCGGCGAAGTGGCGCATGGCGCTTAAGAAAACCGTGGTGCGTTGTTTGGACGAGGGGATGTGTGTGGATTCTTCCAACACCTCGGCCATCCACAGTGTGTCGTGCGCGGGGTCAAAGCCTTGCAGAGCGGAGGCGTCTTCGTCGAGCTGATCGCCCAAGATGAGGATGAGGCGTTGGCGGGGTGTGGTCATGTCGAGCGCTTTTAAAAATCAAAACCAAGTTGCGCTTTGGCAGCTTGGGTGGTGTCGGCAGAGGCTCGTGTTGCTTTGCGTGCAGGTGTGCGGCGTGAGCTTTTGCTTGTGCTTGTGCCCCAGTTTTTGCGCGACGCGTGTTTGTCGACCACGGCTTTCTTCGCAGCTTTGACCTCGTCGGTTTGGCGTCGGCTGTGCAGCAATTGCTTCGCTTCGCGTGTCGCTTGGGTTAAGTCGACCACGGGTTGCGCCAGGTCAGTGCCCACAAACACGCCAAGGTGTGCCTGCATGGTGTGCGGCATGAGCCAAGGTTCAAACAGCCAAGTGTCTGGCACTTTCCGTAACTCGGGCAGCCACTGCCGCACAAAGCGGCCGTGCGGATCGTGGTCTTGTGCTTGCTTGATGGGGTTGTACACGCGCGTGGTGTTGATGCCTGTGGTGCCCGATTGCATTTGCAACTGGCTCCAGTGGATGCCCGGCTCGTAGTCTAAAAACTGTGTGGCCAGCCACTCGCCCACAGGTCGCCAATGCAGCCACAGCGGATAAGCGGCGACCGATACCAACATGGCGCGCATGCGAAAGTTGAGCCAGCCCGTCTCGCGCAGCATGGTCACGCATGCGTCCACCATGGGCCAGCCGGTGCGGGCGGCTTTGAGGGCTTCGAAGTGCGCTTCGTTGAAATCGTGTTCGCGTAAATTGTCGTAGCCACGGTGCATGTTGTGCCATTCGATGGCGGGCTCACTCTCTAACTTTTGAATGAAGTGGCAGTGCCAATACAAACGGCTGATGAAGCCCGTCAATCCTGCGCGGTGGCGGCTGGCGCTGGGTGGCAGTTGGGCGATCTGTGCCCGCGTGTGTTGTACCACCTCGCGCATGCTGATGCAGCCCCACGCCAAGTAAGCCGACAAGCGCGAACACGCATCGGGTGCCGACAGTGGCGACGAAATGCCGCCGCGATAGCCCAAGCTGCGGGCATGTAAAAAACTGTGCAGTGTGGCGAGTGCCAAGGGGCGGCCGCCGCGTTGGCGCAGCGGCGGGTTGTGTTGCAGGTGTGCGGGGGCTTGCATCTGCGCGGGTGTGCACCATGGGTGGTTTGTCAGTGTGTTGGCTGGTGACTGCCAAAATTTCAACTCACCCACATCTTGCAAAGGCTCTGCCATGTGACGCTCCCAAGCGGGCTGCCACAGGTTGCGGTTTTTCAACACGCGCACCACACCAAACTGCGGATACTCGTGCCAACCCACACCATGCGTTTGGCACCAAGCGCCCACCCTCAGGTCGCGTGCGTAGGTGAAGCCGTTGCCAGTTTCTTGATGTGCATGCAGTTGACGAAAGGGGGCTTGCGTCCAAATTCGGCTCAACACCTCGGGCAGCTCACCCGTGTGCACCTCAAGGCAGCCGCCTTGCAATCGCAGCGCGTCATCAAGGGCTTGCAATGACTCACGCACAAACTCAAAGTGCTGCAAGGCTGCGTCGGGTTGCAGCCACAGCTCGGGCTCCACCACATAAATGCAGCGCACTGGCCCCTGCTGTGCCGCTTGGGCCAATGCCGCGTGGTCTTGCCAGCGCAGGTCTCGCTTGAACCAAACCAGCGCGTAGCTCATGGCGGCGTGGCCGATTTGTTTTTGCGGCAAGCGTCCGAGCAGTACAACACCTGCTCCCAGTTATTAGCCCAAGCCTTGCGCCACGTCATGTCACGCCCGCAGGTTTTGCAAGGCTTGCTGGGCAGGCTTTGTTTGTTACCTTTGAAACTTTGTTTCTGCGTCACGGGGTGGTTCTTCCATCGGGTAGGCGTCAGCCACGTAGGCGGGGCCTTTCATCAACATCACAATCACGCAGCCAATGGCGAGGGTCAGCACCAAGGTCCAGTGCAGCATGACCAGACCCAGCATGACATAAAAAAACTGCTCCACGGCACGCGCATTTTGTGTGGCGGGATCTAGTCCATCCAACACATACGCGCCGGCACTGGCCAACAGTGGCAGGGCGGTGCCGACCGCCAAAATGATGTGCAGCTTTTTCCAAATTTGCCACTCGAGGCCAGCGGGTGAGCGTTGAAAGCCGTCGAGCTTTTTGAGGTATTTCATGGGTGTGTGTAGGTCTGCTTCAAGTGATGTCGTCGATGCTGCGAGCCAGTTTGAAATCTTTGTCTGTCAACCCCGCCGTGTCGTGAGTCCAAATACGCACCTGCAAATGCGTGTAGCTTGACAGCACTTCGGGGTGATGGTCTTGTGCCTGAGCCAGCTGTGCGATTTGGTTGAACCGCACCACCGCTGCCTCAAAGTTAGGGAGTGTCCAGCTTTTGTAAAGGCAGGGCGTGTGGTGCTTCGCGTGTGTTTCAAGCGTCCACCCCGAGAGGGAGTTCATCGCCAGCTGTGCCTGGCGCAGTGCGCTTAGCGTTTTTGCATCCACCGACACGCGCACACCCAGTGAGCCCGTACCTTGGTGCACAGGCGACTTGCGCAAGCCAATGTCTAACGCTTCTATTTCTAAGTGGGCTGCGCATGCATCCACGATGCGCGTGATGAGGCGTTCCTGCGTTTCGTAATGCCCATCGGCGGCGAGGCGATTGATCTCGGCCACCAAGGGGTCGTAGTCAAACACGTGGGCCATGCCATCTTGGGGAATCAACACCCAGCTTGGCGCGAGCCAAAGTGTGAGGTCGAGCACGTGTGCATCAGGCACCACATCGTGGGGACCGTAGGTGCCAATGTTTGTCGTCAGTCGCAGATCGCGCAGCTCGACGCAGGCATGCACTGAAGTTGGCAAGCTGGTGTTCATGGCGCAGCCACTTCCACCATGATTTCGTTGCGTCTGAACATAGGCAGCGTCCATGGTGGGTCATAGCGCGACAGCTGTGGTGTGCCCACGACTTTCAGCGACTGTTGCTTGGCCCAAGCCAGTGCCTCGTTGGTTTTTTCTTGCACCCGTGCCATGGAGTTGAAGCCCGAGTAGCGATGCACCACAAAGTACTTGCGCGGCACCTCGTGCAAGATCACCGCGCTGTTCTTGGGCTTGGGAATGTTGGCCATGGTGTACTGGCTGGGCATCACAAAGTGAATGCGCCATTGTTTGGCGCCCGCGACGCTGGTGTCGTGAGACTGAGGCTCAAGGGTGACAGGCGCAGTCATTGCAATTTTTGAAGACTGTGGCTCCACGGTCACAGGGGCCGTCATGGCAATCTTGGCGGTTTGGTCTGAACCCACAGCGAGGTTGTTGCCAAAGATGAAATCGGCGATCAGGCGAAAGCCTTTGTTCGATGCCTCATCCATGTCGCCGTCCACGAGGGTTTGGGCAATCAAGGTGGGCGCGTAATGGCGCAGCTCGAAGGGGGCTTGCGAGATACGCACGTCGTAGTGGGGTTCTTCCGTGGCCATCGCAGATTCCATCCATAAAAATCCGGCCAAAAGCGCCAGAAGTGCCAGCAGGGTGTGTGTGTTTAAGCGCATGACTGCAATTGCTCCAGGGTGACAAACTCAAGCGCTTTGGCATGCGTGCATTCCAACACCACCGGTGGTGCAAAGCCTGCGTCCAAAGCCTCTTTCCAACGCATCGCACACAAGCACCAACGGTCACCGTCTCGCAGGCCCGCAAAGCGATGTTCGGGACGCGGGGTGATGAGGTCATTGCCACGCATCAGCGAGAAATCTAAAAACGCTTGCGTGACCTTGGCGCACACCACGTGGCTGCCTTGGTCGTGCGCGTCGGTGTTGCAACAGCCGTCGCGGTAATAGCCAGTGAGCGGGTCGTAAGAGCAGGGGACAAGGGCGGTACCCAAAACGTTGCGTATGTCTGTTTTCATGGTCATTTTTTGATTTTATGAATGCGTTCCAACCTTTGGTTCGCAATGGCTATCGATCGCCCCTACCATCCTGCTTGCATTTGCACATTGTGTGTCACAGAGATCTGGCAGTATGTGTACTCGGCAAATGTTTGAACGTGTTCAAGAAACGGAAGTCAACGTGACAAATGGTTTGAAAATTGTGTTGGTCCTCGGCAGTGCGCCAGACGCCTTGCTGGCGAAAAATTGGGATCTGTCTGTTTTCACGCACCGTGTGGCCATCAACAACGCTTGGCAAATCACCCCCGACTGGGACTACTTGGTTTACCCAGAAGACTTTCCTTCCAATCGCCTGCCACCGCTACCCTTGCTGCCCCAGCAGCGGCTCGTTGAAGCGTCCGATTTTGTGCCGCAGCAAAACAACTTTGGCGGCTTCGTGTATGCCGGCGGTACCATGGCGTTCACGGCGGGCTACTGGGCCTTGGGCGCATTAAAGCCTGACATCTTGGCTTTTGTCGGGTGTGACATGGTTTACGCCACAGCAGCGGGCCAGTCCTCGCACTTTTATGGCCAAGGCACGCCAGACCCCTTGCGCGTTGATGTGACTTTGCAATCGTTAGAGGCGAAGTCGGTTCGCTTTTTGTCGTTTGCGCATTCTCAACAATGTGCGGTGGTGAACTTGTCTCAATTGCCAGAGTCACGCCTGTTGTTCCCCCGCGTGTCCATGCCTGAATTTGCAAGCCAGTCGCTTTGCCAAGACATGTTGAACCGCCAAAGCCAGTTGTTTGACGCCAAGGCGGTGACGCAAGTGTTGCAAGCGGAACAAGCGTTGGGCTACATGGTGCCTTCAGGTCGTTATTGGGAGCGAGAGGCAGAGTTTGACAAAACAAAACTCAGCGAGATCGACAGCTTGTGGTTGCAGGCCCTCCAAGCTGCTTAGCCCGCACCCTCGCGCAAATCAATCCCCTCATGCGCAGCAATTTTCTCTAAGGCGTTTTCAAACAACGAACGTGCAGAGCCCGAAATAGAACGCAGGTAAGCATGCAGGTGCGCATCTTCTGCGTTTCGATTCAGGCACTCTTGGCTGTATTGCTCAAAGCTGGCCAGCTGTGAAATGAGCTCGGCGACATGCTTGGGGCATTCACACAGCACATTGGTGGAAATGCCTGCCACGCGGCTGAGTGTTTCGTCTGAATATTTTCGGCTGGCAATCACGGCACCGCTGGTGCCAAACTCTTGTGCGCGAGCTTGGTCGACAAACAACACAGACTGCAACAGCTCGGCCAATTCGCTGTCAGAGAGGGGTTCGCGTCGCACGATCAAACCTGAAAACTTCATGGCTTGCACCACCGCTTCGGTTGCAAAGTTGTAAATGACGATGGTTTGCGCAAACTTGTGTTGCTGAATCAGCGCCTGAATCGTGGCGTGCACCGGTGTTTGGAGTGTGTTGATTTTGATCAACAGCACTTGTGGTTGGTCTGTGAAGGCCGCTTGGCTGGCAGCTTCTAAGTCGACCAACACATTGGTGACTTTGATTTGGTGGCGCTTGAGGCCCGCAACAAATTTTTTGGACTCAATGCGGTTGGCCATGCTCAAACCCACCACAGCCAGCGACACGGGCTGTCCTATGGGGGCCAGCTGTGGATGTGCAGTGCGTTGCAAATTGCTCATGCGCCGCAAGGCTTCTAAGGCCAAGCCCGCGATGGCGCTGATGGCATGGCCTTCGCCGGAGAGTTGTTTGAGCAAAATTGCCTTGGACACGTCGCGCTCCTCAAACAAGCGCTGCTTGCCCTCGGTCTTGACGGGACTGAATGCGCCGTAGCGCGTTTCCCAAATACGCAGGGTCGACACGGGAATGCCCGTGGTTTTAGAAACCGCGCCTATGCGGTAAAGCGGACCCGTGGACGATGTAGCAAGTTCCAAAATAGCACCTTTGAGTAGGAGTTGAGTAGATAATATGTCGAAATATGCGTATTGAGTAGAAATAACTTGGCTTGCGTAGATAAATGTCTCAAAATCCTACGCAACAGGAGTTTTAGCCATGATTTCGAAAAAAACCATCAATGCCATCGAGGTCTGCGTGTTTCTTGCGGGTCAGCAAAGCGCGGGCTATGTGACCACCACTGAGCTGTCACCGCGATTGGGCTTGTCCATTTCGTATTTAGAAAACATCCTCAAGCCCCTCAAAGACCATCAGATCGTGGTCGCCATGAAAGGGCCTGGCGGCGGTTACATGATTCGCGGCGACGTGTCCTTGATTTCAATTTGGGACATCGCCGCGGTGTTTGAGCGCACATTCCATGAAACGCCCTTGTCCGACGGCGCTGAGCCTGTGGCCTTGGCCAGTTATGAATTGGGGCTTGAGCGCATCGTGCAAGATACCTTGAGCAATTTCACCTTGTCAGACTTTGTGGACTACACCTCGGTCGAGGTCAAGTCGTATGTGCAAGAGTTTGGGCGCTTCAAGTTCAAACCCTTGCCCACGCCTTTCATGCCCAAGGCACCCAATTCGGTGTTTCAGCTGCACATGTCGTTTTGATACGTCATTGACACATTGAGGCACGCCACATGAAGCCCACATCCGCTGAACGACTCGCGCGTCTCACGCCCGGTGACGTGTCGGCGGTGATTCAAATGGCGTGGGAGGACAGAACCGCTTTTGAAACCATCCAAGAACGCCTGGGGTTAAGCGAGTCCGATGTCATTCGACTGATGCGCAGCGAACTCAACCCGAGCTCTTTCAAGTTGTGGCGCATGCGCGTGAAGGGGCGACTCACCAAGCACCGCGCTTTGAGAAGTCCTGACATGAAGTTTGATGACCATGCCATTGCCGACCATCGTCGCGCGAACTGTTAAAACGTGAAGGATTTGTATGAGTGAAGACCCAAGGTGCTGTGGCACTGGAACTTGCATCATCAACGCCGATGGCGTGTGTTGGTGCGGCCAAAGCTGGGATGGCGAGAAAATGTGTTTTCAAAAGTTGAATGCATCCACCGCTGGCAATAACGGCATGCCACAGACGCAGTCCGCACACAACGAATCCGTGGCCCCAAAGTCTTGACATGCTCAATGTCGCCTTGTTCACGGTAGACGAGCACATCGCAGAGAAGGTGCGCCGCGCGTTGTCGTTTGCCAGTGCCACGGTTGAGCGCCTGACTTGGCAACCACGCATGAGCAGCGCGGTGCTGCAAAAGCCACGCGATTTGATCGTGTTGCACCCTACCCACCTAAATCGCGAACAGCGCAATGACTTTGAGCGCATCGTGCAACTGCGTGAAGCCACGCCCAGCATTGCCATCGTGACGGACAAACAAGCCAACGACGCGGTGCACATGCTAGACGCGGGCGTGGATCGGTTTTTGGTTCAGCCTTTTGACGAGCAGCACTTTGGTGCTGTGGTGCGGGCGTTGATACGCAGGCGTCAGGGCCATGTGTCTTCAGTCACGCGATATGGCAACTTGAGTTTTGACCATGGCCTTAAACAATTGCATATTCAAGGCGCGGCGGTTGACCTGACCACACGCGAGGCGCAGGTGATGGATGTGTTGCTCAGACGTGTGGGACAAATCATCTCCAAAGAAGAGTTTGTGCAAGAGATAGACCCCGACAACATTGACCTCAACAGCTCCGCGATTGAGGTGTACATCCATCGACTTCGCAAGAAAATCAGCAACGACATGCTTCCTATTCGCAACATCAAACGCTGTGGTTATTTTTTAAAACGCCCATGACACAAAGCCTGCCGCACCTCTCGCTTTTTGATGCCGACTACAAGGCCTTGGTCATCGGTGCCAGCGGTGCCATTGGTGGCGCGTTTGTGGCGGCATTTCAAGCGGACCCACGCTGCACACAAGTGACGCAGGTGTCTCGTTCGCAGTCAGCAGGGTTTGATGTGTTGAATGCCGAGTCCATTGCGCACCAAGCTGACGTGTGTCGGACGTCTGGCCCATATCACATCATCATCGATGCCACCGGTGCGCTGACCATCCATGGTGTGGGGCCAGAGAAATCTTTGGCCAGTTTGCGTGAAGACACCTTGATGCAAAACTTTCACATCAACGCCGTGGGGCCGGTGATGGTGTTGCGCCACTTTGCGCCCTTGCTGGCCGCTGGCCCCTCGGTGTATGCCAAGCTCTCTGCGCGCGTGGGCAGTATTTCAGACAACACCAAAGGTGGCTGGTATGGCTATCGCGCTGCCAAAGCAGCGTTGAATATGTTGCTGCAAACCGCAGCGATCGAGCTGCAGCGCAAAAACGCAGAGCTGCGCGTGGTGGCTTTGCAGCCGGGAACGGTCAGGTCTGATTTGTCACAAGCGTTTGCCAACTCGGTGCCGCATTTGTTGGATCCTGCCGAGTCGGTGGAGGGCATGCTGGCCGCCTTGAAGGCGCTCACGCCTAAATCAGGTGCGCATTATGTGGACTACAAAGGCGAGCCCATCGCTTGGTAAGTAAGGCCTGCATTTAGCGCGCCGCGTTCGGGCGCGGGATGACTTGGTAGGACAGCATCTTGCCTTGGGTGTCGACCTTGGCCAACACAAGGTCACCCGAGCTGACGTTCTCACCCATGAATTCAAAGATGTTGACATGGTGTGTTACCAAGATAAGGGGCTGGTTACCTTTGGTTTTGAGCTTCTCAGCAATGAAGTTTTGCAGCCGCAGGTTTTGCGCTTGGGCTTTGTGCATCTCATCGAAAAATGACGCCAAGGTGGGCTCCACCTGCCAACCTTTGAAGCCCAGCAATTGCGCGGTGTCTTTGCATCGGCACCAAGCACTCGAACGCACATCGGCATTTTTAACGCCTTGTTGTCGAAGCCAATCGCCTACAGCCACCGCTTGTTGACGGCCCTCTGCGCTGAGGTTGCGCTGCGTTTTGCAATCGGCCAGTGTGTAGTTGGCCGGGTCACCCACGCCTGGGGCTAAGGTGTGGCGCATCAGCAGCACATGATCGGGCGATTGCAGCTTGTCAGACAAGTCGCTGGCTTGGGCCAGCACACAAGACAAAACTCCAAGCATGAACAAGGCCATGCGCTTGATCACAATGCCTTGCATGGCTTAGCTTCTTTTGGTGAACGACAAGGTGACATCGCCTAAGTGAATGCCTAGCTTGGTCATGCGTGCTTTGTTGAGCATGACGCGGTCATTCATCAAATACATCCAGTCGTCCATTTGCACATTCAGCACCGTGCCATCGACAGGCAAGGCCAGCGTGTAGCGCCAGTTGAACGCATTGCCTTGGGTCTGGCCTTCGGCCACGCCCACCACATCGCCTGCGGTGCCCACATAAGCGCCGTTGCCTTTGTCTGTGAGTTTCCAAATGCGTTTTTCTTTTGTGCCGTCTGAATACACAAAGTCTTCGTCCAAGATACCTTGGTCGTTTTGCCATTGGCATTTCATCTCCACGGTGAAACGTTTGACCACCTTGCCGTTGCGGTCGGTGAAGATGCCCCACGCGTCGACCATGCCGTTGAAGTAGGTGCGCAAGTCGAGCACGGGTTTTTGACTGGCGTAATCGTCCACCGTGGGGCTGGCGCAACCACTGAGGCTGGCGAGGGCGGTGGTAGTCATGCCACTGAGTAAAAGCGTGCGACGGTTCATCATGGGAGACCTTTGGTGTGTGTGAAAAAGTGCTTGGCAGCGTAGACCAAAACGGGAAGTGTGGTGGCCCAAGCCAATGCAAGTGCACTGAGGTGAACCAAGGTGTTGTCAAAAGACGCCGCGCCAAGTTGTGCCCCAGCATAGTAGGTGAACGGGCCAAACACCAGCCCTGCCAAAGCTGACAGCCACAAGGTTTGCGTTTGCAGAAATGACAAAGAGGCATTCAAGGTCATGGCAAATAACCCCCACAGCAGCCACAACCAAAACGGACTCAAGGGGCCGAGTGCCCATCCGTAAAAACTGATGACAGATGTCATTTGCAACAAGGTGTCCGCTGCAACACCCACAGCCACGGCGACAGCTGCCAGCTTGGCTTCTTGCCAAGGCTGTTGTGCAAACCGCAGGTGCAGGCCTGCCAGTGCCAAGCCATACAGCAGGGCTGGTATCTCAAGCCCGCGCCCGACGCCAGCAATGCAGGCCCACCAAGCGGTTTGAAAACCAAGAATATTCAAAAACAAACGCATGCAACATTCTAGAAATTCAAACCAACCTTGGGGCAGCGGTGGTCATTCAAGGCGTCCGCTCGTACCACCCTTTGCTGCGGTTCACCACATGGACCACCAACAACATCACCGGCACCTCAATCAACACGCCCACCACAGTGGCCAGGGCTGCGCCAGACTCAAAACCAAACAAGCTGATCGCAGCGGCCACAGCCAGCTCGAAAAAGTTAGAGGCACCAATCAAGGCTGAAGGGCAGGCCACGTTGTGTGCCTCGCCCACAGCACGGTTGAGGTAATAAGCCAAGGCGGAGTTGAACAAGACCTGAATCAAGATAGGCACGGCCAACAGGGCAATGACCAAGGGTTGTTTCAAAATGGCCTCGCCTTGAAAGGCAAATAGCAACACCAGTGTGGCCAGTAAGGCAGCGATGGACCAAGGGCCAATCCGCGCCATGACTGCTTCAAACTTCTCCGTGCCTTGGGTCATCAAGGCCTTGCGTAACAACTGGGCCAACACCACCGGAATGATGATGTACAGCACCACCGAAGTGATGAGCGTGTCCCACGGCACGATGATGGCCGAGAGGCCTAAGAGAAAAGCCACCAGCGGCGCAAACGCCACCACCATGATGGCGTCGTTCAAGGCTACTTGCGACAGGGTGAACAAGGAGTGGCCGTTGGTCAGTCGGCTCCACACAAACACCATGGCAGTGCAGGGCGCAGCGGCCAACAAAATGAGGCCTGCGATGTAGCTGTCAATCTGGTCCGCTGGCAACAACGGTGCAAACAAATAGCGAATGAAAAACCAGCCCAGCAGCGCCATCGAGAAAGGCTTGACGAACCAGTTCACAAACAGCGTCACACCAATGCCTTTGATGTGCTGACGCACTTCGTGCAAAGCACCAAAGTCCACCTTCACCAACATCGGAATGATCATGATCCAAATCAGCACACCCACGGGCAAGTTAACTTGCGCGTACTCTAGACTGCCGATGGCTTGAAACAGTTCAGGCTGCCACTGGCCCAGCGCAATGCCCACGACGATGCACAAGCCCACCCATGCGGTGAGGTAGCGTTCAAAGAAATTCATGCGTGCACCTTGCTTAGCTCTTTGGCCGTGTGTTGCAACATGGCTTTTTGCAGTTTGTCGGCAGGCAAGTCCACCAACAATTGCAAACGCTTTTGGATCAGATACATCGTGTTGCGAAACGCTTGCAAGCGGTCTTCATCGCTACCTTCTACAGCAGATGGGTCTGCATAGCCCCAGTGCGCCGTGGCGGGTTGGCCTGGCCAGTAGGGGCACACCTCGCCCGCGGCGTTGTCGCACACGGTGATGACCAAGTCCATGTGCGGTGCATCGGGCAACGCAAATTCGTCCCAGTTTTTGCTGCGCAAATCGTCGGTGGCAATGCCAGCGGCTTTCAACACTTGAAGCCCCAGTGGGTTGGGTTGCTGGTTCTCGCGTGGGCTGCTGCCAGCCGAGAAGGCTTTGAAGTGCGTGCCACTGGTACCTTGGCCCATGTGGTTGAGCATGGCCTCAGCCAAGATGCTGCGTGCGGAGTTGTGGGTGCACAAGAAGAGGACGTTGAGTGTGGTCATAAATTAGCAACAGTTTGTGGATGTCTCTGGCACCACGGCGCACGATTGGCCTTGGCAGCAGTCTTGGGTGAGGTAGGTGAGTAAGTCGTTCATGCGGGCAAATTCAGCGCGGTAGATCAAGTTGCGGCCACTGGCCTGTGCACTGACCAAGCCAGCGTGGCTAAGCGCTTTGAGGTGAAACGACAAAGCGCTGGGCGCAATTTGCAGCAAGGCGGCGAGGGCGCTTGGCGTCAAGCCCTCAGCACCCGCTACCACCAATGCGCGGAAGGCCCGCAAACGCTGGGCTTGTGCCAAGGCGGCCAAAGCTTCAACCACTTCGATTTCAGATGTTTTAACAAGGTTCATATTTCAATAATACTTGAATTATTGAACTTTAAACTGTCATATTTGTCACACTTTCGTCACATAGCCTGGCTAGAGTCTCAGTTGTTCTAACCAATTGAAGGAATCACATGAACACGAAACGTACATTCATCAAATCTGTGGCCGCTGCTGCATTGGCAGCCATGACCATGGGTTCAGCTTTCGCTGCTGACATCACAGGTGCAGGCGCGACTTTCCCTTTCCCTATGTATGCCAAGTGGGCTGAAGCCTACAAAGCCTCTACTGGTAACGGTTTGAACTACCAATCGATTGGTTCTTCTGGCGGTATCCGTCAAATCAAAGCCAAGACCGTGACTTTTGGTGCAACCGATGCGCCTTTGTCTGGTGAAGAGCTTGACAAAGAAGGCTTGGTTCAGTTCCCAGCCATCATCGGCGGCACTGTGCCAGTTGTGAACTTGGAAGGCTTCAAGCCAGGCGAGTTGCGCATCACGGGCGCCGTGTTGGCCGAAATGTTCATGGGCAAGATCACCAAGTGGAACGATGCCAAGATTGCTGCTTTGAACCCAGGCAAAAAATTGCCAGAGCAAGAAATCACCGTGGTTCACCGCGCTGACGGTTCGGGCACCACTTTCAACTTCACCGACTACCTCACCGCCGTGAGCAAAGACTGGTCTGCCACTGTGGGCAAGGGCGCTGCTGTCAAGTGGCCAGCTGCTTCTTCAGTGGGTGGCAAGGGCAACGAAGGTGTTGCTGCCAACGTGAACCGCGTCAAAGGCTCTTTGGGTTACGTGGAATACGCGTATGTGAAAAAGAACAACATGACTTACATGCAGTTGCAAAACGCTGACGGCAAGTACGTGGCTCCAGATGACTTGACATTCGCCGCCGCAGCCGCAGGTGCTGATTGGATGAGCGTGCCAGGTATGGGTGTGTCCATGGTCAACGCCAAGGGCGCCAACAGCTGGCCTATCAGCACCGCTTCCTTCATCTTGATGTACAAGCAACCCACTGACAAAGCCGCTGCTGCTGAAGCCATCAAGTTCTTTGACTGGGCTTTCTTGAACGGCAAGAAAATGGCACAAGACCTCGACTACGTGGCTTTGCCAGACAGCTTGACCACACAAATCCGCGCCAAGGTGTGGACACAAATTCAAAAGTAATTTGAATTTGAGCGAATCAATTCCGTCGGCCTTGCAACAAGCGCCGACGGAATTTTGGTTTTTAAGAAGTAGGGTGTTTCAATGAGTCTAGGGTCTGTCATGAGCTCACAAAATTTACGGCGAGAAGAATCAGGTCAAGCCATCAGCGCTGACATGGTGGCAGTTGCCAAGAAGCAACGCACACAAGATTTCTTCTTCCACCGCATCACGCAATTTTTTTCACTGCTCGTGTTGGCGGCCTTGTTGGGCATCATCATTTCCTTGTTTGTGAATGCATGGCCTACTTTCCAAAAGTTTGGTTTTCACTTTTTGTGGCGTGTCGAGTGGGACATCATCAACGCTGAGTTTGGTGCTGCCATTGCCATCGTGGGCACCATGGCCAGCGCCGGTATTGCACTGTTGCTTGCCGTGCCTTTGGCATTTGGCGTGGCTGTGTTTTTGACCGAAACCTGTCCCGTGTGGCTGCGTCGCCCTCTGGGAACATCGATTGAGTTGTTGGCGGCTGTGCCCTCCATCATCTATGGCATGTTTGGTTTGTTTGTGTTTGCGCCTTTGTTTGCCGACTACCTGCAAGTGCCTTTGCAAAAAATCTTGGGCGGCATGCCCTTGGTAGGCTGGCTATTTGGTGGGGCCACCAACGGCATGGGCATCTTGGCAGCAGGCATTGTGTTGGCCTTCATGGTCTTGCCATTCGTGGCCGCAGTGATGCGTGATGTGTTTGAGATCACGCCTCCTATCTTGCGCGAGTCGGCTTATGGTTTGGGTTGCACCACTTGGGAAGTGGTGCGCAAAGTGGTGTTGCCCTACACACAAAAAGGTGTGATCGGCGGCATCATGTTGGGGCTAGGTCGCGCGTTGGGTGAAACCATGGCGGTGACCTTTGTGATTGGTAACGCCAACCGCATGCCTACGTCGTTGTTCTCGCCCGGTACCTCCATTGCGTCTGTGTTGGCCAATGAGTTTGGTGAAGCGGCAGACCTGCATTTCTCCACCTTGTTTGCGCTGGGCTTCTTGTTGTTCGTCATCACCTTTGTGGTGTTGGCTGCTGCCAAGATGATGATCATGCGTGCCGAAAAAGCCAAAGGCAACTAAGAGGTCTTTATGGAAATGAACAATCAACTTTATACAAAGCGCCGCATCACCAGCATGCTGGGTTTGGCGTTTTCCATGTCTGCCATGGCTGTCGGTTTGGCCGTGTTGCTTTGGATTCTTTACGTCTTGTTTGCCAACGGCCTCGCTGCCTTGGACAGCAATTTGCTGTTCAGTGACACGCCTGCACCCGGCACCGAAGGCGGTGGTTTGCGCAACGCCATCGTGGGCAGCTTGATGATTGTGGGCTTGACCGTGTTGGTGTCCACACCTGTAGGTATCTTGGCCGGCGTCTACCTCACCGAGTACGGTGACGAAAGCAAAACCGCAGAGCTGACCCGCTTTGTAACTGACATCATGCTGTCTGCACCTTCGATCGTGCTGGGCTTGTTTGTCTACGCAATTGCTGTAGCCACGGTGGGTAACTTCTCTGGCTACGCCGGTAGTTTGGCCTTGTCGCTCATTGCTGTGCCCGTGATCATGCGCACCACTGAAAATATGTTGCGTTTGGTGCCTGGCAGCTTGCGCGAAGCGGCTTTTGCTTTGGGAGCCCCACGCTGGAAGGTTGCGACCTTCATCACCTTGCGTGCCGCCAAAAGCGGCGTGATGACTGGTTTGTTGTTGGCCGTGGCCCGCATCAGCGGCGAAACAGCACCCTTGCTGTTCACTGCTTTGAACAACCAGTTCTTCAGCACCAACATGGGCGCGCCCATGGCCAACTTGCCTGTGGTGATCTTCCAGTTCGCCATGAGTCCTTACGACAACTGGGTGCGTTTGGCTTGGGCCGGTGCTTTGTTGATCACCTTGACAGTGCTCGTGCTCAACATCTTGGCACGTGTGTTCTTCCGCGACAAAGTCAGCGCCTAATTTCAATCAGGAATCTACCAATGTCTGAAATCCAAACAGCACAAAAAAACGCCATCGAAGTTCGCGATCTGAACTTTTTTTACGGCAAGTTTCAAGGCCTTCGCAATGTCACTATGGACATCGCTGAGCGCAAAGTCACCGCCTTCATCGGTCCATCAGGTTGCGGCAAATCCACCTTGCTGCGCACCTTGAACCGCATGTACAGCCTGTACCCAGGCCAACGTGCTGAGGGTGAGATCAACTTCTACGGCCAAAACATTTTGGAACCCAAGCAAGACTTGAACTTGCTGCGTGCCCGCATCGGCATGGTGTTCCAAAAGCCCACGCCATTTCCCATGACGATTTACGACAACATCGCCTTTGGCGTGCGTTTGTACGAAGACCTCAGCCGCACTGAAATGGATGAGCGTGTGGAATGGGCCTTGACCAAAGCCGCCTTGTGGACCGAAGTCAAAGACAAGTTGGGTCAAAACGGTTTGTCACTCTCCGGTGGTCAGCAGCAACGTTTGTGCATTGCACGCAGCGTGGCAGTGAAGCCCTCGGTTTTGTTGTTGGACGAGCCCACCTCGGCGCTTGACCCGATTTCCACCGGCAAGGTGGAAGAGTTGGTGCATGAACTCAAGGCCGACTACACCATTGCCATCGTGACACACAACATGCAGCAAGCCGCGCGTTGCAGCGACTACACCGCTTACATGTATTTGGGTGAATTGGTTGAGTTTGGTGAGACAGAACAAATCTTCTTCAAACCCAACAAAACCGCCACAGAAGACTACATCACCGGCCGCTTCGGCTAATTGGAGACACCATGCCTGATAAACACCTGTCCTCGCAGTTCGACGCAGACCTCAACAACATTTCTTCTCACGTGATGGAGTTGGGTGGTTTGGTCGAGTCACAAATTCGCCAAGCCATTTATTCCTTGTCACAGTTCAGCCCCGAAGCGGCTGACGATGTGTTGGTCACTGAAAACAAAGTGAACAGCCTTGAAGTGGAAATCGACCGCGAAATTGCTTCCATCATCGGCCGTCGTCAGCCGACCGCTGGCGATTTGCGCTTGCTGATGGCCATGTCTAAAACCACCGCCAACCTTGAGCGCGTGGGTGACGAAGCCGCCAAGATTGCCCGCATGGTCAAGTCCATCATCGAAAGCTCTGCACCTCGCTCATTGCCTTCAGGCGATTTGCGCGTGTCAGCCGAGATGGCCTCTGGCTTGTTGCGCAAAGCACTGGACGCATTTGCGCGTTTGGACATTCCTATGGCGGTGAGCATCTTGCGTGAAGACAACGACATCGACAAAGAGTTTGATGGCTTTGTGCGCAAGCTCATCACCTACATGATGGAAGACCCACGCACCATCTCTGCCAGCTTGGATTTGTTGTTCATTGCCAAAGCCATTGAGCGCATTGGTGACCACTCCAAAAACATTGCTGAATTCATCATCTATGTCGTCAAAGGCGAAGATGTGCGTCACACACCATTGGCAGATGTTGAATCGTCCATGCGCTGATTGAAGGTTTTGGGAAGATGAAAATAGCACGCGTTTTGGTGGTCGAAGATGAGTCAGCGATTGCTGAACTCATTTCGGTCAATTTACGTCACCACGGCATGTTGGCTGTGTTGGCTGCTGATGGCAATGCTGCACAGGCTCATATTGACGAGGTGTTGCCTGATGTGATCTTGCTTGACTGGATGCTGCCTGGGCAAAGTGGCTTGGAGTTGGCGCGTCGTTGGCGTGCCGACCCACGCACCAAGACCACGCCTATTTTGATGCTCACTGCACGCGGCGACGAGCCCGACAAAATTGCAGGCCTCGATGCCGGTGCCGATGACTACATCACCAAACCTTTTTCAACTCAAGAATTGTTGGCTCGCATCCGTGCGGTGCTGCGCCGTCGTGCGCCTGAGCAAGCCAGCGATGTGGTGCGCATTGGCGCGTTGCAGTTGGATGGCTCGACACACCGTGTCAGCTTCAATGAGCAGGGCATCAAGTTGGGCCCGACTGAATTTAAATTACTCAATTACTTGATGCACCACGCCGAGCGCGTGCACAGCCGCAGCCAGCTGCTGGACCGCGTGTGGGGCGACCATGTCTTCATCGAAGAACGCACGGTCGACGTGCATGTCAAGCGTTTGCGCGAAGCTTTGGGCGAAGCGGGCAGCATGGTGGAGACCGTGCGTGGCGTAGGATATAGGATCACGCACCAGCCCTAAACCCGTTTCAAGGTTCCTGTGATCAGCCGATTTTTCTCGTTTCTCTCCCTGCTAGCTTTTGGTGCCGCGATTGGTTTTTCGTGGGCCGTGATGGGGGATAAGCAGCCACTGTCCCTTTATGTGTTGTTCGGCGCTTTGTTGGCTGGACTCAGTTGGGTTTTGGTCGATGCTTGGCGCGGCTACCGTGTGCGCTCTTGGCTGCGCCATGGTGATCTGGCCATGGCACCGCAAATGTCTGGCTGGTGGGGCGTTGTTTTAGATCGGGCCCGCAAGCTCTTACGTGAACGCGAACGCACCATTGACGCGGGTGAGCAGCGCCTCAAAGATTTTTTGTCAGCCATTCAGGCCTCACCCAATGGCGTGGTCATGCTCGACGCCCGTGCGCAGATTGAATGGTGCAACCAAACGGCCGCCACCCACTTGGGTATTCACCCTGAGCGCGATGTGATGCAACGCGTGGGTAACTTGCTGCGCGACCCCATATTCACCGCCTATATGGCTGTCGACCAACCCGTTGAACCTGTGGTGATGAGCGGTTACAGAAACCGCGTCGAGCGTCCCGTGCGCATCTCGGTTCAGCGCCATCGTTATGGGGAAGGCAAACAACTCTTGCTGACCCGCGATGTCACCCTGCTAGAGCAAGCCGAAGCCATGCGTCGCGATTTTGTGGCCAATGTGTCGCACGAAATTCGTACACCGCTCACGGTCATGTCTGGCTTTGTTGAAACGCTGCAAACGCTGGACTTGAATGCTGACGAGCAAAAGCGTTATTTGGCCTTGATGGCCACTCAGGCCGTTCGTATGCAAGGGCTTGTGGAAGACTTGCTAACCCTCTCGCGCTTAGAAGGCAGCCCTGTGCCCAGCTTTGTCAACAGCTTGCCTTTGGAAAGCTTGCTGACAGCATGTGAGTCAGAAGCGCGTGGCTTGTCGCAGACCATTGCCAACGGTGCGCCGCCCCATGTCATTGAATTTCAAACCAATCCCTTGCTTGCGCATGCCATGCTCTTGGGCGAGTCACGCGAGTTGCAAAGCGCATTGTCTAATTTGGTGAACAACGCGGTGCGCTACACACCCGCAGGCGGGCACATTGATGTGTCAGTCGATCAGGGGACAGATGGCAGTTTGGTCATCGCTGTGCGTGACACAGGGGCTGGTATTGCGGCCGAGCACTTGCCACGATTGACCGAGCGCTTTTACCGCGTGGACCGCAGTCGTTCACGTGAGTCGGGGGGCACGGGCCTGGGCTTGGCCATCGTCAAGCATGTCATGCAGCGTCACGGCGGCAGCCTCTCGATCACCAGTGAGCTGGAGCACGGCTCGTGCTTCAAGTTGACCTTCCCAGCCAACCGCTGGCGGGCCAAAGCTTAAGCCGTCACAGCAGGTGCCGCAGCGCCAGTTGCAGCACTTGGCACCACGCGGCAGTCGCCACAAAAAAAATGGTTGGCATTCATGAAGCGTCGAAATGAGCCGGTCGAGCGTGGTTTGTGTGTGCCACATTTGATGCAGCTCATCATCTCGCCCGTTCTGCCCGTACCTTCAAAAGGTGAGCCATTTTTCTTGCTGCTGTAGCGCAAGCCGTCGCCACTGATTTGGGTTGTTTCGTGTTTGTGGTGTGACATCGTATGGACTCAGATTGTTTTCTTCAGACGTTTTTTCTCAAATTGCTTGAGCAGCACATAGGTGATCAAGCCAATGAATGCAGAACCCACGATGAAGCCGCCATAAGCCATAGGCCAAGGCGTGCCTTCTGTCATCATGGAGAACTCCGACATGCCGCCAATACCGGCCAAGATGTTGATGGGCATGAACACCACGCTGAACACGGTGAGCTGGTTCACCCGTTTGTTCTGGTTGATGTTGATGAAACCAATCGTGGCATCCATCAAAAAGTTAATCTTGTCGAACAAGAATGCGGTGTGGCTGTTGAGCGAATCAATGTTGCGCAAAATTTGTTTGGCATCCGAAATTTGATCGGGTGTGAGCAAACGCCCACGCATCAAAAAACTCAGCGCGCGTTGGGTATCCAAAATGTTGCTGCGGATACGACCGTTTTGGTCTTCCTCTTCGGCAATGTCAGCCAAGATGCCAGCGGCTTGCTGGTCGGTGATGGCCTCACTCAGCACATGGCGTCCCACCACACCCAGCGTGGCATAAATGTTTTCAAGTGAGTCGGCGGACACTTCGACGTCTGCGCCATACAGGTCAAGCAGCAAATCAACGCTGTCGGTCACGTAACCTGGTTGCGTGAGGGCGCGGCGCCGTTGCAGTCGAAACACAGACAGTTCTTCGTTGCGCAGCGAAAACAACACACCGCCATGCAAGATGAAGGCCACGGGCACACTTTTAGCGCTGCCCTCGCGGTCTAGCAAAAAGTTGGAATGCAAATGGATGTCGTCGTTTTCTTCCACATGAAAACGGGCGCTCACTTCAAGGTCGGTCGCTTCAATGGGGTCTGGCAAGGCCACGCCAAAATGTGAGCCCACAAACAGCCGTTCGGCCTTGGTGGAGTTGATCAAATCCACCCAAATTGGCTTGGCACCCTCTAGGTCTTTGCGGCCTGAAATGGGGATGTTTTTGAGGCGGCCCTCGACCAGTTCGTACACATTGATCTTGCTGTCTTCAAAACCGGGCTGGCGGTCGCCAGCCAAGGCTGTGCGGCGCTCGTCCGAAATTTCCCACAGCACATCGTTTTCTCGTTCGCTGGGCAGCTTGGCCCACAACTTCTTTGCATCGTCCAAGGGCAGGGCGTCTAGGTAACCGCCCAGTTCGGTGGCGCTTTGTTTGGCGATGAAGTTAAGTAACTCGGCATCGTGCTGCTTTTGCAGCAGTGACTCCACAAAGTCGTGCTTGTGCATGTGCTGACTATGAACCATGCCATCCACCAGTTTTTGCTTGTTCAACATATCGATCAAAGTTTTAAGGGACATGGTGTCGAAAATGCTGTCGTCAAAAGAGGGCGTCAGGATGTATTGAATGGATACAACTTTGCAATTTATAAAGTTGCATGAAGTCTCGACTTGTTTTATGTAAGGGCTCAGGCGTAATGCGCCAGTTTGACGAACAGGGCAGAGAGCCAAATGCCCATGCACAACACAATGCTCAGAAGAACAGCGGCGCTGCCCAAGTCTTTGCAACGCTTAGACAAATCGTGCCACTGAGGGCCGACGCGGTCGATGGCGGACTCGAGGCCCGTATTTAAAAGTTCGACTATCAAAACAAAAATCACCGATCCTGAAAGAAGAGAAATTTCAACCCAGTTGTTGCCCACGAAAAACGACAACGGGATTAACACCAACGCAAGGTAAGCCTCTTGGCGAAATGCGGTTTCGTGTATGGCAGCTTGCAAGCCTTGCAGCGAATAACCCAAAGCATGAATGACGCGGTTCAATCCACGTCTTTGCTTTTGTAGGTTCTCATGAATTGGGTCCATGGCTTGGTTCGATCAAAAAGGGTTTGGCGCTTCAATATTTCTCGGGCACCATCATGTCTTGCGGCACGGGGTGGCGAATGTAGTCGGGGTTGCGCACGCGGGCTGGTAGCTGCACTTCGGCATGCTCAATCTCGTGGTAGTTGAAATGGTCCAACAAATGTTGGATGCAGTTCAAGCGTGCGCTCTTTTTGTCCACGGCTTGCACCACCCACCATGGGGCTTCTGGGATGTGGGTGCGCTCGATCATGGTTTCTTTGGCCACGGTGTAATCTTCCCAACGGCGACGGCTTTCTAGGTCCATGGGGCTGAGCTTCCACTGCTTGAGCGGGTCATGGATACGACCCAAGAAGCGTGCGTGTTGCTCGTCGTCGGTGATGGAGAACCAATACTTGATGAGTGTGATGCCGCTGCGAGCCAGCATCTTTTCAAACTCAGGCACGGTGCGGAAAAACTCTTCGTACTCGTCGTCATTGCAAAAGCCCATGACGCGTTCCACGCCTGCGCGATTGTACCAGCTGCGGTCAAACAACACAATTTCACCCGCTGCTGGCAGATGCGCTGCATATCGCTGGAAGTACCACTGGGTGCGTTCGCGGTCGTTGGGGGCGGGCAGGGCAGCGACGCGACACACGCGTGGGTTGAGACGTTGGGTGATGCGTTTGATCACGCCCCCTTTGCCCGCTGCATCGCGACCTTCAAACAAAATCACCACCTTTTGTTTGGTGGCCACCACCCAGTCTTGCAGCTTGACCAACTCGCCTTGCAGACGCAACAGTTCACGAAAGTATTTGACGCGGTCGGTGTGGTTGCCTTCTTCGTCAATGGACATTTCGAGCTCTTCGTCCAGCGTGTCCAGTAGGTCATCGCGCAGGCGTTGAATTTGCTCTTCGTCAAGTTTATGTTGGTCGCTCATGGTGGTGTTCCTTTGTTCACATGATGGCTTGTCACTGTTTCAACTTGATGACGGTTTGTCATTGAACGTTCATATGACTGACTTACATTTTTCAAGTTCTCGCAGAAACACATTCCTCATGAGGTGACCTTATTACTTATCGTTTCATTTCTTGTTTCGCACTGATGCTGGCGATGTCTGGCTGCGCCGTTCGCCCCTTTGTGGTGGACCAAACCGCGCAGGCTCTGTCGGGCCAAGGCATGTCGAGTGAAGATGATTTGCAGCTCGCCCGCGAAGCCAGTGCGTTTTATTTGAAGTTCTCCGAGTCGGTGCTCAAAGAAACACCGGGTCATTTGAAATTGGCCGAGTCGGTGTCTGCAGGCTTCACACAATATGCCTACGCCTTTGTGGCGTTTGATGCCGAAAAGATAGACACCCAAAGCCCCAAAGCCGCGGCGCAAATGCGTGTGCGTGCAGGTCGCATGTATGCCCGCGCCCACCGCCACGCCATGACGGCGTTAGAGCGCAGCCAGCCTGGCTTTGCCGCTGCGCTGAGGCAAGCTGATCCAAGCAAGCAACCTCGTTTGACGCAAGCTCAAGTGCCCTTGGCGTATTGGGCAGCAGCTTCACTGGGCGGCTGGATTTCGATGTCCAAAGACGAGCCTGATGTGGTGGCAGATTTGCCGCTGTCCATGCGCTTGGCCGAGCTGGCTTGGCAGGTCAACCCTTCCTATGGTGAGGGTGCCTTGGCCAGTCTGATGGGCACGTTAGAAGGTGCCAAAGTGGGTGGCTCGCGGCAAAAAGCACAAGCGTATTTCGACCAAGCGATTGCTTTGGGCAAAGGCAAAGAGGCGGGCCCCTATGTGGCCAAAGCTGAGGGCGTGGCCTTGCCCGCTGAAGACCGCAAACAGTTTGAGCAGCTGCTCAAGCAAGCCATCGACATCAGCCAACAGCACCGCAGTTTGCAAAACGAGGTGATGCGCGAGCATGCGCAGTGGTTGCTCTCATCTGTGGATGAACTTTTTTGAAAGCCGTGAATGTCTAAATTATTGAAATCATGTTTGCAAGTGTGTGTGGCCGTGGGGCTGTTGTGTGCGCAAACCGCGTCTTGGTCTGCCCCTGACAAGCAGTTGCGCTTGGGCACCTTGGCTCCTAAAAATTCGCTCTACCACCGCCAGCTGATGGAAGTGGGCGAGGTGTGGCGCAACGCGCAAGGCGGCAACGCCAAGTTTGTCGTGTATCCCGATGGCAGCCAAGGCGGCGAGACCGAACTAGCGCGTCGCATGCGCATTGGCCAGTTGCAAGGAGCCTTGTTGTCGGTGGTGGGTTTGCGTGAAATTGAGCCTTCCATTGCGGCTTTGCAATCCATGCCCTTGTTGTTCAAAACATGGGATGAGGTGGACTATGTGCGCGAAAAAATGCGCCCCGCCATGGAGAAAAAATTTCTCGACAAAGGCTTTGTGGTGTTGGCTTGGGGCGATGCGGGCTGGGTGCGTTTCTTTTCGAAAGACCCCGCCTTCAAGCCTGAGGACTACCAAAAGATGAAGTTCTTTGCATGGGGCGGCGAGGCCGATCAGCAAGAGATCATGAAGAGCATGGGCTACACGCCCGTGCCGCTAGAGACCAGCGACATCTTGCCTTCGGTGCAAACCGGCATGATCAACGTGGTGCCGTCGACGCCTTACTTTGCCTTGGCCAGTCAGGTCTACACCATGGCCCCCAATATGTTGGAAATCAATTGGGCACCTATCGTGGGCGCTTTGGTGGTGACCAAAAAAGCTTGGGACGACATGAGCCCAGACACCCAAGTGGCGGTGCGTGCAGCAGGTGAAAAAGCTGGTGCTCAGTTGCGTGCCAAAGCCCGCCAAGAAGTGGAAGAGGCGGTGGATGCCATGAAAAAACGCGGCTTGATTGTCAACAAACCCAACGCCGAACAAATGCGTGCGTGGAACGACTTGGCCGAAAAACTTTACCCACGCATTCGCGGTACCTTGGTGCCGGCCGAGACCTTTGACGAGGTGTTTCGCCATCTCAAGGCTTACCGCGCAGGTAAAGCCAAATGATGGGGCGACTCCTTCGTGGCCTTACACAGGCCGACACTTGGCTGGCTGGGTTGGCACTGGTATTGATGGCCTTGATTCCCTTGGTCGAAATTTTGTCGCGCCCCATGATGGGCAAAGGCATTGATAACGCGCCTGTGGTGGTGCAGCACTTGGGGCTGTTGATGGCCATGGCCGGTGCCATTGCGGCTGAGCGCTTTGGTCACCTCACCAGTTTGGGTGTGCTGGTGCCGCGTTTTTACGCGGTGGGCCAGCTCGGTGCGGCGGCAGTATGCGGTGTGTTGGCTTGGGCCAGTGGTCAACTGGTGCTGAGCGAAATGTCGGCCGAGCAACTGTTGGCTTATGGCATTCCGGTGTGGTGGTTTGAAGCGGCTATGCCGATTGGCTTTGCTTGTTTGGCTTTGAAATTGGGTGCGCGTTGCAGCACGCAGTTGGGCTGGAAGTTAGCTGGAGCGTTGGCTGCACCTTTGTTGGGTGCATGGCTGGCCTACAGCTTTGATGGCGAAGCCTTGCCGCTGTGGCCTTGGGTCATCGGGCTGGGTTTGTTGTTGTCGTTTGGTGCGCCCATTTTTGCGGTGTTAGGCGGTTTGGCATTGGCATTGTTTTGGCAAGATGGTTTGCCTCTGGCATCCATTGCTTTGTCGCATTACCAAATCACGGTGAACCCATCGTTGCCTGCGTTGCCTCTTTTCACTTTGGCAGGTTTGATCTTTGCGGGCACTGGTGCGGCGCAAAGATTGGGGGCAGTGTTTGTGGCCTTGTTTGGTGGTGGCAAAACGGGCACTGTGATTGCCGCGACTGTGTTGTGTTCGTGCTTCACCGCTTTCACGGGCGGCAGTGGCGTGACGATTTTGGCTTTGGGTGGGTTGCTGTTGCCCCTGCTGCAAGGCGTGTGCTACCCCGAGCGCAAGGGCATCAGTTTGGTGACGAGTGCCAGTGCGCTGGGTGTGTTGCTGGCACCGTCGGTGCCGCTCATCATGTACGCCATCATTGCGCGTGTGCCCATCAACACCATGTTCTTGGCCGGCATCGTGCCTGCGGTGGTGATGGTGGTGTGCTTGCTGATTTTTGGCGGCTATTTACGCCAAGACGTGGTTCGTACAGACTCGAATGTCAAATCGACCTTCAGCACGCAGGCCTTGCGTGATGCGGCATGGCACGCCAAGTGGGAGCTGCTGGCCCCCGTGGTGGCCATTGGTTCGTTAGCCAGTGGTTTAGCCACACCCACTGAGAGTGCGGCCCTCACCGCCATCTATGCGGTGCTTACCCAAGCTTTGGCGCACCGCGAGTTGAGCGCCAACAAGTTGGGTGAATGTTTGGCGCAGTGCACCCAAATCATTGGGGGTGTGATGCTCATCTTGGGCATGGCCCTAGGGCTGACCAACTACTTGGTCGACGCAGGCATTCCAGACTTGGCCACCGAATGGGTGCAAGGCGTCACGCAAAACAAATGGGTGTTCTTGTTGGCACTCAATGTGTTCTTGTTTGCGGCCGGTGCGCTGATGGAAATCTATGCCGCCATCGTGGTGTTGGTGCCTTTGTTGTTGCCCTTGGCCATCAGCTACGGCATTGACCCCGTGCACTTTGGCATCATCTTTTTGGCCAACATGGAAATGGGCTTTTTGTGCCCCCCCGCAGGCATGAACATTTACTTTGCGTCTGCGGTGTTCAAGCAACCCATTCGCACGGTAGCTGCCTCAGTAGCGCCTGCCTTGTTGGCCATCTTTGTAGGAACGTTGCTGATTTCGTGGTTACCCCTGCTGGCCACTGGCTTGCCCAGCTTGGTGATGTCGCTCGCTCGGTAATTTAAATTAAGCGTTGAGCAGCTCAAGCTGGCTGCTCACGCTGCGCTGCGAGAGGTGGGCCAAGGTTCGGCGTGAATGGCCTTCGGGGGACAGTGGATCGCAGAGCTGAACCTTGGCTTGAATGCCGCTTGACGACATCACTTGGTGCAGTGACTGCACAAAACCGATGTCACCAATGAATGCCGCCTTCATGCACAGCGCGCCCGTGCGAGGGTTGGTGTAACGAATGGCCAAAGGCTGCACCTGAATGTTGTGGTTGATGGCCGCTTCAAATAAATTGCCATGAAACAGTTTGACCGAGCTACCTTCGGTGCTGGTGCCTTCAGGAAAGCCTGCGACGCAGTAGCCGTGATGCAGGGCGCTAGACAGCTCATCCACCATCAGACGCGCTGAGCTGGGAGAGCCACGGTTGACAAACACCACGCCGCATCCGGTAGCAATGCTGCCCACAATGGGCCAGCTTTTCACTTCCGCCTTGGCCACAAAGATGCTGGGTTGAATGGTTTGAATGATCAGCGCATCAATCCACGACACATGGTTGGCCACCAGCAAGCGGGGTGGTGCTTCGTGGCGAGCAAGTTGTATCGGTGATTCGTGCATCACTTGGACGCCCAACACATCCAAAGTTTTTTGAGACCAGTTTCTGATCTCTTCAAGTTTTCTCTCTCGGCTTAAGCGAGGGAACTTGATCCACAAAATCCAAAAGGCATGGCCAAAGGCGCGAAGGAGGCGTAAATATTTAATCAACATGGTTGGCTGATAAGCATAGGTTTGGTTTGTGACAGATCGGTGAATTTTTCAAGGTGTTTTGTCACGAAAATTTCATGCAACCTTCGCGGTTAATTCACATGCGCTGACAAGAATCATCACCATTGATTCACTAAGGACAGACCATGAAAGAACTGCCAAACCCAACCATGCCTTTGTCGTTCATCGATGTGCCCCGGGGGTCACTTCATCGAAACGATCATGACGCTCAAAAAGTTTCTGTCACTGCCCAAAAAACTGAAACACGCCCAGCCCTGATTGTTGAGTGGGCCAAGCACCAAGACGAAGTGCGTGAGGCGCAGCGTCTGCGTTACGACGTGTTTGCCACCGAGATGGGCGCACGTTTGAAAGACAGCATTCCTGGTCACGACATTGATTTGTTCGACGACTTTTGCGAACACCTCATCATCCGTGACGACGTGACCGAGCAAGTCATTGGCACTTACCGTGTGTTGACACCAGCCCAAGCCAAGCGCATTGGTAGCACCTATTCAGACCTCGAGTTTGACCTGACACGTTTGCGCCAGTACCGCGAACGCATGGTCGAGCTGGGTCGCAGCTGTGTGCATCCTGAGCACCGCCACGGCGGCGTCATCATGGCTTTGTGGGGCGCATTGGCCGAGTTCATGGTGCGCAACAAGCTGGACGTGATGATTGGCTGTGCCAGCATTCCCATGCTGCACCAAGGCGTGGTGAGTGGTGAAGTGGCTGCCAGCATTTGGCACCAACTGAAGAAAACACATTTGGCGGACATCGAAAACCAAGTCACGCCACGTTTGGCTTTGCCTGTGGAGCAGTGGGAAGTCAACCCCGCGTTTGAACCACCTGCATTGATCAAAGGCTATTTGCGCTTGGGTGCCAAAGTGTTGGGCGCACCTGCGTGGGACCCAGACTTCAACACAGCTGACTTGCCCATGTTGATGAAGATCAACGACATGCCACCGCGTTACCGCAAACACTTCTTGGGCGCTTGATGCACTACAGAGCCATCTTCATCTCGGACTTGCATCTGGGCACGCCCGGTTGTCAAGCAGACGCTTTGCTCGACTTCTTGAAAGCGCATGAGAGCGACTATTTATACCTGGTGGGTGACATCATTGATGGCTGGCAATTGCGTCGCCGTTGGTATTGGCCGCAGGCACACAACGACGTGATTCAAAAGCTGTTGCGCAAAGCACGTAAAGGCACCCGTGTCATTTACGTGCCTGGCAACCACGATGAGTTTGCGCGACATTTCTTAGACCACCATTTCGGTGGCATTGAAGTGATGGACGAGGCGGTGCACAAAACCGCCGATGGTCGCCAGTTGTGGGTGATTCATGGCGACTACTTCGATGCGGTGGTGCAACAAGCCAAGTGGTTGGCCTATGTGGGCGACTACTTGTATGAGTTCACCCTCAAGCTCAACCGTTACTTGAACAACATGCGCGGTCGTTTGGGCTTGCCGTATTGGTCGCTCTCTGCCTACCTCAAGCACAAGGTGAAGAAGGCCTTGAACTACGTCACCGATTTTGAAAATGCCGTGGCGCACGAAGCTGCCAAGCATGGTTACCAAGGTGTGGTGTGCGGCCATATCCATCGCGCTGAGATTCGTGACGTGAACGGCATTTTGTATTGCAACGATGGCGATTGGGTGGAAAGCCGCAGCGCCTTGGTGGAAAGCGAAACGGGCGAGTTGTCATTGCTGTTTTGGGAGACTGAGCCTGTCATGGTGAGTAAACCCCAATTGGTCAACGTCACATGAAAATTGCCCTCATCACAGACGCTTGGCGTCCCCAGATCAATGGCGTGGTAACGACTTTGGTTGAGCTGGTGGACCAGCTCAATGCCAAGGGCCATGTGGTGGAGGTGATTCATCCCGACTTATTTAAGACGCGACCATGCCCTGGCTACGCGGGTATTGATTTGGCTGTCAAGCCTTACCCGCAATTGGCCAAGCAGTTGAATGCGTTTGCGCCTGACGTGATTCATGTGGCCACCGAAGGCCCGCTGGGTTGGGCGGCACGCAAATACTGTTTGAAACATGATTTGCCATTCACCACCGCTTTTCACACGCGATTTCCCGAGGTGCTCAAAGCGGCGCTGCGTATTCCGCTGTGGATGGGCTACGCCATTTTTCGCCACTTCCACAAACCCTCTGCGGGTGTGATGGTGCCCACACAAGGTGTGATGCGCTTGTTGGACGGTTGGGGCTTTAAAAATTTGCGCAGCTGGACGCATGGTGTGGACATGGGGTTGTTTGCTTATGCCGAGACCGTGGCCAGCTATCCTGATTTGAGCGATTTGCCGCGCCCGATTGCCTTGTACGTGGGTCGTGTGTCTTATGAGAAAAACATCGACAGTTTTTTAGCCATGCCATGGCACGGCAGCAAAGTGGTGTGCGGAGTGGGGCCGCTTGAAAAAGAGCTGAAAGACAAGTTCCATCATGTACGTTGGTTGGGCGTGTTGCCGCGTGGTGAGTTGGCCCGTGTGTATGCCACGGCCGATGTGTTTACCTTCCCAAGTCGCAACGAAACCTTTGGCTTAGTGATGCTCGAAGCCATGGCGTGCGGCACGCCTGTGGCGGCCTACCCAGTGGATGGCCCACTGGAAGTGTTGCGCCCCGATGTGGATGCCCCGCATCACCGCAAGGGCGGTGTGTTGCACGAAGACTTGGCCTATGCCAGCCTAGAGGCTTTGAAAGTGCCCCGTACAGAAGCCCGTGCCCAAGCGCTGACATTCAGCTGGGATGAGTCCACCCGTTTGTTTGAACAGCACTTGGTACCTATTGCGCGTCGCGATCAATCCGGTATCAAGGTGCATCCATGACACCGCTGTATTTCGTTGCAAACAGTCTGGCCGACCCCACCTTTGAAGCTTATTTAAAGGACACCCATCGGTATTTGGATTACCGAGATGTCAGGGAACACTTGTTACCCAACTTGTTTGCCTCGTTGGCCGAGGTGACTCAAGGTCGAAGTTTTCGGTTCACATGTGCCAACCGATTTGATGGGCAATTTCCAGCGATTCGCATTCAATCGCCTGTTGGGTTTGTGCCCGATCTGATTTGGATTGAGTTTCCCGCCCGGCACGAATCCTTTCGAATCAAGCACTCAGCGCAAGCCTTGAATGTGCAAGGGATGGACATGTTGGAAAACCATTTGCGTGTGCTGTTGATCATGGGCTTTGCACACTGGTCACCTAAATAGTTGCGTGGAATGCCCAAAGGTTTTTATTTTCTGATCGGTGCCCAATTTGCATCGGGGCTGGCTGACAACGCGCTGCTCATCTTAGGCATCTACTTTCTCAACGAGCAGGGCTATCCGGGCTGGTGGGCGCCCTTGTTGAAGTTTTCTTTGACCTTGGCCTATGTGCTGTTGGCCTCGTTGGTGGGGCCACTGTCGGATGCCTTTCCTAAAAACCGTTTGATGGCCTACATGAACGCGCTCAAGATGGTGGGCGTGTTGCTGTTGCTATTGGGCGTGCAGCCGCTGTGCGCGTTTGCGCTGATTGGACTGGCTGCTTCGGTGTATGCGCCGTCTAAATATGGGCTGGCTACCGAGTCCGTAGAGCCCCGTTTTTTGGTGCGAGCCAATGCTTGGCTCGAGGTGTCGGTGGTGCTGTCGGTGGTGCTTGGCATTGCGTTGGGTGGTGCCTTGACTGGTTTGACGGAGTCGGGTGTTGCTGCTGATTTTGCCGATGTGTTTTCGTTCGCATCAGGTGTCTTGGTGGAGACCCAAACCTTGCCTGCGATGGCCTTGGTGCTGTGCGTGTACTTGAGTGCTGCAGCCTTGAACTTTGGCCTGCAACCCATGCGACGTCGTGTGGCCATGGCTCTCCTCACATGGCAGTCCGTGCGCTGGGGCACGTTTTGGAAAACCAACCTCAAGCTTTGGCGTGATCCGCTGGGCGGTGTCTCGCTGTATGTCACCACCTTGTATTGGGGCGTGGGCGCAGTGATGCAATTTGCCGTGTTGGTGTGGGCGCAGCAAACCTTGGCGTTGACACTCAAAACAGGTGCCTATTTGCAAGCCTTGGTGGCGGTGGGTGTGATTCTTGGGGCGTTTTTGGCAGGCCGTCGTTTCAAGCTGCACTCAGCACGTCAGTCCTTGCCCTGGGGTTTGTTGTTGGCGGTGCTGTTGCCCGTGATGGTGTGGGTGACCAATGTTTGGTTGGCTATTCCACTGTTGTTGTGTGTGGGCGTGGCAGGCGGCATGTTGCTGGTACCCATGAACGCTTTGCTGCAGCACCGTGGCATGCAAGTGCTGAGCTCAGGCCGATCGATTGCGGTGCAAGGCTTTAACGAAAACCTGTGCGTGCTGCTGATGTTGGCCGCTTACAGCGCCTTGCTGGCCTTTGGTGTGTCGCTCACGTTCATCATGCTGCTCTTGGCCACAGTGTTGATCGCAGGCATGGCGCCTTTGTGCTTGTTGCTGTGGCGCCAAGTGCGTTAAGTGCGTTAAGCGTGATCCGCATCGAGCTTTTGCCAAGGGTCGATGTGGGTCATCAAGTTCAGCACGCGGTGGCGTTGCATGACACGACGACGTGCATCAACTGCAATGTCGTGCCCAGCTTCTACTGTGATGGCTGCATCTACTTCGATGTGAGCATCCACCACGATCATGTCACCCATTTTTCGGGTTTTGATGTCATGCGCATCTTTGACACCCGGCGTTTCAAGCAAGGTTTGACGAATGGCGATGACTTCTGCTTCGTCGGCTGAGCGATCCATCAAATCGTGCAAGGCGTCCCAACCAAATTCCCAGCCCATTTTGGTCACCATGAGGCCAACCACCAGCGCAGCAATGGGGTCGAGAATGGGGTAGCCCAAGAGGTTGCCCGCAATGCCAACGCCCACGACCAAGGAAGAGGCGGCATCAGAACGGGCATGCCATGCATTGGCAACCAGCATGCTGGATTTGACTTCTTTGGCCACAGCCAACATATAGCGAAACAACAGCTCTTTGGCCACCAGCGCACCCGCCGCGACATAAAGTGCCAGCACATGAACTTGTTGCAATGACTCTGGGTGTTGAACTTTGTCGACCGCTGAAAGCAGCATGCCAACGCCCACTGCCAACAGCAGCAAACCCAAAATCAAGGAGGCCGCCGTTTCGAACCTTTGATGGCCGTAGGGGTGCTCTTCGTCGGCATCTTTTTGGCTGTGATGGTTGGCGATCAGCACCACAAAATCGGCTACCAAATCAGACAAGGAGTGAATGCCGTCAGCGATCAAACCTTGTGATTTTGAAAACACCCCTGCTGCGATTTGCACGCACGTCAACACCAAGTTAACACCCACGCTGACCCAGGTGCAGCGCGATGCAGCTTGCGCGCGGGCTTTGATGTCTGATTCGGATGTTTCCGAGTCGTGCTCAATCTCAGAAAAGTTCATAGGAGGTTGATTTAAAAAATTGATTCTGGAATGTAGCGCAGGCCAAAAGATATCCAGCGGTTGTTCGTTGTGCCGTTGTACTGTTGACCTATGGTGGTGTCGACTTGTAGCAAGTTGGGGATGATTGAGTAGCGTGCACCCGTTTGCCAGTAAGGCTTGGCTTTGTGGTCGCCAAAAGTCTCGGCAATCAGAATCATGCGACTGCTGGTCTGAATCTCTGCACCAAAGCCATAAGTCATGCGTTGCTCATTCGTGGCTTTGTCTCGCAGCCAGCCTACGTTGGTGTGATAAATCACTTTGTCATTGAGCGTGGAGATGGACAGAGGGATGTAAGCGTAGGTATTGCCCAAACTGTTGGGACCTGCGGTAGCACTTGGGTGGTTGATTTGTCCCACCGCCAAGCCCCAGCCGTAACCGTTGGTGGTGAGCTCTTGAAACAGCGATTTGCCTTGCAACACATAGTCGTTGGTGGCGGGTTCGCCTGTGTTTTTGATGTGACCACCGCCGGCTGTGATTTCAAAATTCCCCGTGGGGTTGCAAGCGGGCAGGGCCCATTTTTCGTTGCTGTTTTTGTAATGGCGCGTCCAGCTTTCCAGTTGGCAGCTTTCAGCTGTTGTCAATCGCGCATCGTCTGTCATGAAAGGACGTGCCGCAAAAGCAGAGCAGCCAACGAGCAATGAGAGGCTAACGAGTAAGTGACGCATGGCGAATCGTTTAAAAAAAGACATGGATGAATGTGTGGTGACGGTGTGTCTGCTCGATGACGCAGCAGGCATCAAATGCGGTGAATCTCCACCGTGATGTGCACCACTTCTTCGTGAATGGCCAGTTGCTCACGCACAAAAACGGGGGTGAGTTGGTGGTCTTTTGTCACCAAGCTCAAGGCGCAGGCGTAAGCATTTTTACCCACGCGCCAGACGTGTAAGTCTGTCAAGTGGGTGGTGTCAGGGCTGGTGTTTTGTGCCAGCACGTCGCGAATTTCGTCCACCACAGGGTGGTCCATTTCACGGTCTAACAGTACTTTAGCGGTGTCTTGCACCAAACCCTTGGCCCATACGGCGACCAAGACGGCCCCGACGATGCCCATGGCCGGATCGAGCCAAGACCAGCCATACATCCAACCGCCCAACAAGGCCACGATGGCCAGCACAGACGTGGCTGCATCGGCAATGACGTGGATGTAGGCTGATTTCAAATTCAGGTCATGCTGATGTTCATGCCCGTGATGCGAATGGTCATGGCTATGGCTATGGCCGTGGTGCGCATGGCCCAGAACCCACGCGCACACCAAATTCACTGCCAGGCCCAAAACGCCCACAATGAGTGCTTCTTGGTAATGGATAGGTTCGGGTGAGAGCAGTCGCTCAACCGAGCCGACCACCATCATGGCGGCCACACCCAGCAAAAAGATGGCACTCGTGAACCCCGCCAAGACTTCAATCTTCCAAGTGCCAAAGGCAAAGCGCGTGTCTTTGGCGTATTTGCGAGCGGCGGCATAGGCAAACGCACTCAGGCCAATGGCCACCGCGTGCGAGCTCATGTGCCAGCCATCAGCCAGCAGCGCCATAGAGTTGAACCACCAGCCCGCCGTGATTTCGACCAGCATCATGGCTGCGGTGATCCACATGACGACGCGGGTGCTTTTTTCAGCCGCTTCACTGCCTTCATCAAAGATGTGATCGTGGATCCATTCAGACAGAGGGGTGTTGTTCATGGAGCGCCTAGCAATCAAAGAGACAAGCATTATCCCAGTTCGATGGCGCGTTTGAAAATGGTTTCCACTTGGCTGGCGATTTCATCCCAGCCCAGCTGCGCCACACTGATGCGTGTGAATTCACGGGCTTGCACGAGTGTGGCGCTGTCTTGCGTGATCTCGAGTGCGCGCTCAATGTAGGTGTGTGGTTCGTCGCTGGGGACCAGCCAACCATTTTTCCGGTCGTCGATAAATTCACCGGCAGCTGCGCAATCAAATGCCAACACAGGTGTGCCGCAGGACAGTGCTTCAAGCGTGACGTTGCCAAAGGTCTCAGTCAGACTGGGGAAAAGCAACACGTCTGCACTGGCATACAACGTGGCTAATTCTTCATGGGTACACATGCCCACAAAAATCGCATCAGGGCATTTGGCTTGCGTCACGGCTCGCATAGGGCCATCGCCTGCAAACACCATCTTGACCTTTCGACCTTGGGCAATCAGTGTTTGATAGGTTTGAATGGTGAGGTTGAGGTTCTTCTCGGCAGCCAAACGGCTGGTCGACAACAGGACCATGGTGTCTGGGGTGACGCCCCAGCTTTCACGCATGGCATCGCTGCGTTTGTTGGGGTGAAAGAGTTGCGTGTCTACGCCGCGTGCCACCACTTTGAGGTTTTTGAAACCCATGCCCTCGAGTTGATCTTTCATGGCCTGCGTTGGCACCATGGTGAAAGCCGTGCGGTTGTGAAACTTGCGCAAGTAAGCCACGATCGGTTTGCTGAGCCAGCCCACGCCATAGTGCTGGCAGTAGCTGTGAAAGTTGGTACGGAAATCTGAGGTCACAGGCAGACGAAGCGTCTGTGCCGCTTGAAGGGCTGACCAGCTCAGCGGACCTTCGGTGGCGATGTGAACCAGGTCAGGGCGTCGGGTGCTCCAAGCTTTGATGAGCGCTTTTTTACTGGGCAAACCCAGCTTGAGTTGGGGATATCGGGGGATGGGCAGGCCACGCAGCAGCAACTCGGACCAACCGACATTCTCGACCCCCGCATCGTGTTTGTCTTGGCGTGGACGAATGAGCTGAATGGTGTGCTGGCGGTGCCCCAAATGTTGAATCAACCGTGACAGAGTGACTGCAACACCGTTGACTTCTGGTGGCCATGTTTCTGTGACGACTGCAATGCGTAAGAAGCGCTGTGCAGGTTCGAAATTTTCGACCAAGATAGGTGTCGTGCTTGTGATGTCCATCCTGGCATGGTTGCTGATGAATTTAACAACTTGATGACAAATTGAAGTTGTCAAAAAATATTTCATCGATATTTCTTTTGCCTGTCACCAAATTTTCACATGACACGACCATGATCACCCTGTCTTGATACACATGAGGAACAGACGTGAAAAAATTTCTAGAAGAGTTGCGCATTCAACGCTGGGATGACCACCGTTATTACCACCATTGCCGCATCAATCAGTCACTGCATTTGCTCAGCGCACTTTGCTTTCTGGTTTCCTACGCTTTGCTGTTTGTCAATCCTGCTTGGGCTGCTTTATTGGCTTGGCTGGTTTCCATGACAGCGCGTCAATCGGGCCACTTCTTTTTTGAACCCTTGGGCTATGACCATGTGAACGAAGCCACCAACGATTTCAAGGAAGAAATCAAAGTTGGCTATAACCTTCGCCGCAAAGTCATTTTGTTGAGCATTTGGGTGTTGTTGCCTTTGGTGATTTACTACTTCCCCGGTTTGTTCGATGTGGTGCCTACGCATGACACATGGGTAGAGTTCTCAGAAGCTGTGGGCTACTCTTGGTTGGCATTGGGCGTGGGTGGCTTGTTGTTTCGCACCATCCACTTGTGCATCATCAAAGACGTGCAAACGGGCTTGGTGTGGATGACCAAGATCGTCACAGACCCGTTCCATGATGTGTACCTGTATCACAAAGCCCCTTTCCAATTGATGCGCGGTCAACGCTTTGACCAAAACTTCTTGAACGCCAGCCATTAACAGCTGCAAGACAGATCAAAGGGGTTCAGGTCATATGACCTGAACCCCTTTTGCTTGGTCAATGCCTAAGTGCTTGACTTGAAGAAGCTTTCTTTCAAGATGCTGCGACGGATGCTCTTATTGGTCAGCTCGGGTGAGTGCCACCACCAGCCATCGCTCTTCATTTGCGTCGCGGCCAACACAAAGCGTTGCAACACAGCCTCAAAGTCAGCGTCGCTGTAATTGAGGCTAAAGATCAAACGGCCTGTCCCCACCCAGCTCAATGCCAAGCCTTGGATGCGCAGGTAATACTGCAGCATCCAGTTGTAGCGGCTGGGCTGTGTGTAGAACAGGGTCCACACGCTGGACATGTTGGCGGCTTGCAGCGGAATGTCATGGGCCGTCATGGCCTCGTTGAACAACTTGCAACGAGCATTCCAGCGTTCGTCGAGCCCGTTGTAGATGGCTTGAATTTCTGGTGTTTCGATTTGGTCTAAAAAGGCTGACATCGCGCCCATCACCACGGGGTGCTCTTTGAAGGTGCCGCGCGCAAAGCAAATGTCTGCTGGGCGGTCTGGGTGGAAGCGGTGCATCCATTCCTTCTTGCCGCACACCACGCCCACCGGCAAGCCGCCGCCCAGTGTTTTGCCATACGTCACCAAGTCGGCTTGCACGCCGAAATATTCTTGTGCGCCGCCCGGCGCCAAGCGGAAGCCTAAAAACACTTCATCAAAAATTAACACCACGCCGTTGTCGGTGCAAGCTTGGCGCAGCTTGTGCAGCCACGCTGTGTAAGCCTCGCGGTCATAAGCTGCTTTGCGGCTGCTGTCGACCAGCGTGGTGTCGCCGGGTGCATTGACGTTGGGGTGCAGGGCTTGCAGTGGGTTGACCAACACGCAAGCAATGTCTTTGCGCGTGCGGATGACCTCTAAGCTGCGCTCGCTCATGTCACTGAGTGTGTAGGTCTCGCGTGGGGGCATGGGGTTGCCTGGGCCGGGTTGCACGTCTTCCCACCAGCCGTGGTACGCGCCACAAAAGCGCACCAAGTTCTTGCGCTTGGTGTGGTAGCGGGCCAAGCGCACGGCTTGCATCACAGCTTCGGTGCCCGACATGTGGAACGACACCTCGTCCATGTCAGAAATCTTTTTCAACCGTGCGGCGTTGCTGGCCACGCAGGGGTGGTACACGCCGAGTGTGGGACCCAAACTTTGTGTTTTGGCTAGGCCCTCGGCCATGGTCTTTTTGTAAAAGTCTGCGCCAAATACGTTGACGCCATAAGAGCCGGTCAGGTCATAAAACGATTGGCCATCCAGGTCGGTCACGTGCACGCCAGCAGCCGATTGCAAAAACGAGCCCACCTTCAAATGCTCTTGCACCAAGGGGCTGAACTGAAACGGCACACGGTAGGCAGCAATGAACTGCATGTCGGTGATGTCTTGTCTGGCCGCCGCACTGGCTTGGATGCTCAAAGGGTGGCGCGCTTTGAGTACTTCGGCAATTTTGAAAAATGCTTGACGGCGTAGATTCTGTATTTCGAAGGGCGCGTTGTCACATTTAAAGAATATTTCCTCGTCAAAATGGTAGCCAGGTAGCAGGCGAGCGAGGCGTTTGGCCATGCGCGAATGACCGGTCAGCGAAGGGTGCTTAGCGCGTGAGAGTTGAAGTCGTCGGTAAATCGAAGGCGTTAACGCTGCCAAGGCCCCCAAGCTCATCCATGTGGTGTTCACAGTCAATTTCCTTGTGTTAAAGATGTTTCTGTTTTATTCAATTTAAGTGACAAGATGATGAAGATTCGAGATAAATTTCAAAATTTAATGCTGCAAGAAGATCTGAACTTTTTGGTGACCAATCGCATCCCCCGCATCACGCTCACGCGATTCATGGGCTGGTGGAGCCAGCTGCGCAACCCTTGGATCGTGAAGGGATCGATCGCCGTGTGGCGCTGGTTCACTGATTTGGATTTGACCGAGTCCAAACAACAAAAATTCGCCAGCCTGCATGAATGCTTCACGCGTGAGTTGCTGCCTGGCCTGCGCCCGATTGACCCTCGTGCTGACATATTGAGTTCGCCGTGCGACTGCATCGTGGGCGCGTGCGGCGAGATTCGCGATGGCATGGTGTTTCAGGCCAAGGGCTTTCCGTACACCTTGGACAGCCTGTTGAGTTCACCCGATTTGGTGCAGCGCTGGCCCAGCCTGCTGGAGGGCGGCACCTTTGTCACCATGCGCTTGACCAGCAGCATGTACCACCGCTTTCATGCGCCTTGTGATGCGCACTTGAGCCATGTGACCTACATCTCGGGCGACACCTGGAATGTCAATCCGATTGCGTTGACCCGTGTGAAAGAACTGTTCTGCAAAAACGAACGTGCGGTGTTGCAAATGCAAACGAATCAAGGTGTGCCATTTTTGATCGTGCCCGTGGCTGCTGTGTTGGTGGCCAGCATGCGTTTTCATGCGGTGGATGTGCTGCTGAATCTGCGCTACAAAGGCCCGAACGACATTCCATGCGACGCCGACTACACCAAGGGCCAAGAGATGGGGTGGTTTGAACATGGCTCCACCATTTTGGTGTTTGTGCCACCGGGCTACGCACTGGCCGATGGCATTGAAAGTGGCAAGCGCCTGCGCATGGGCGAGGCGCTGTTGATGAAGCGTTAAGCGGGTGTGTGGGCAATTAATTTTTGAATGTCCATGCTTACGACCGCAGCCGCAAGACACAGCAACAAGCCCGTTGCTATTTTTGTGCCGTAATGTCTGCCACCGCTCAAGTAGGCCAGAGAGACTTTTGAGCAAACGCTTGCCCCGAAAATACCAATCACGCCCCAGCGTGCTGTGGTTGACGGGTCGGTGTGTGCAGGACTGAGCTGTGCAATGCCTACGGCTGCGGCTTGTATTTCAACCAAGCCCACGACGATGGCGGTGGCCAAGGTGCCCGAGTCGCCAAACACGGTTCGCAGCCATGCCGAGCACAGGCTGACGGCACTGATGACGGCCGCAATCATCAAGGCATGTGAAATTTGAAAGGCATCGTCTGTGGCAGGCAACTCAAAGGGGATCGCGTTGCTGGCCCCGCGTATGAGGTAGACCGCGACCAGAGCCAACACAAGCCCAGCGGCTGCCAGCGGCCAGGCCAAGGACATCATCAACTCTGGCGAGACAGCGCCCAGCACCAAGGCGAACAGCATGAGGGACGACAAGGTGGACAGCAGCGCAGCGGCGCTGGCAATGGTTGAAAGCTCAGGGTTGGCTTTTGTTTTTCGACCAAATTCAGCCACCGCCGCCGTAGAGGAAATGAAGCCCAAGAAGAAGCCCGCCAATGGCAAGCCCCATGTCACACCTGAGGCGCGCATAGCGATGTGGCCCAGCATGCCCACGCCCATGATGAGGACCACGATCTTCCACATCACATAAGGCTTGAGTGCGTTCCACGGGTCAATGGCATCCATGGGCAAGAGGGGCAGGGCCACCAAGGCGGCAGCGCACAGCATCAGGGCATCTTTGAGTTCTTGCTCTGTCAAGATTTCTTGGCTGAATCGGCGCAAGGGCTTTTTGACAAACAGCAACGCTGCCACCACCACACCAATGCCAGCTGCGAGCGATGGGTCATGCATGGCCAAGCCTGCCAGGACGATGTTGAGCATCAAGGTGAACTCGCCCGTCATGCCCGGGTCTTCTTGGGCAGTCTGGTGGTAGCCCACGGCAATCATGACACCTGAGATCAGCAAGGCGGCAATGAAAATTTCTGGCCCCATACCAAAGGTGATGGCACCTAACAGCGCCACGATGCCGTGTGTGCGAACACCGGCTTTCATGGGCCCGGGTTTGTGAAGACGTTCACGCACAGTGCCAATCAGTAAGCCAATACTCAACGCGGTGAGCAACCCCAGATAAGATGTATTCCAGTTCATGTCTTCATCTTAGTGAATGCACTGTGCGTAGCGTCCATGTCGTGATCAAGGTGGGCGTTGTCTGTCATTTTTAAGTCATAAATGTCACACATTTGTCACGTTAAATTGCCACACTAGAAGTCAAGATAAAGAGGCAAGTCCATGACAACAGCAACAACAGCGAAACAGACGCTCACGTCCAAGAACGTCAAAGCGCAATGGTTAGACCGCGATCAAAGCTTGCTGGCTTTCAATGCCCGCGTGCTCGATTGGGCCAAGCGCCCTGAAGTGCCTTTGCTCGAACGTCTGCGCTACTTGTGTATCGTGTCTTCCAACCTCGATGAATTTTTTGAGGTGCGAGCCGCGCTGTATGCCAGCTTGGACCGACCCTTGGCCCCGCTGGACGCCGCAGGCGTGTTGGCCCAAGACTCACTGAGCAAAGTGGCGCATGACTTGGTCGATGAGCAATATGCGCTGTACAACGAGGTGTTGCTGCCCGCGTTTGCCAAAGAGGGCGTGCGCATTTTGTCGTTCAACGAACGCACCTTGGCGCAACACCAGTGGGTGAAGTCGTTCTTTGAGCGCGAAGTGCGCCCCTTGTTGTTGCCTGTGGGCTTAGACCCCGCGCACCCATTTCCCCAAGTGGCCAACAAGTCGCTCAACTTCATCGTGCGCCTGTCGGGCAAAGATGCATTTGGGCGTGACAACGAAATTGCCATTGTCAAAGTGCCACGCAGCTTGCCGCGCTTGATGGCCTTGCCCGAAAAATTGTGCGGTAAGCGCCAGTTGTTTGTATCTATTTCCAGCGTGATTCGTGCGCACTTGAAAGATCTGTTTCCAGGGCGTGAGGTGGGCGAGTTCTCGCAGTTTCGCGTGACGCGGCATTCAGACCTGTCGGTCGATGAAGAAGACGTGAAAAACCTGCGCACGGCGCTGCGTCAAGGTTTGGTGCACCGCAACTACGGACAAGCGGTGCGCTTAGAGGTGTCGTCGGGTTGCTCTGAGTATTTGTCTGAGTTTTTGCTGGATCAGTTTGAGTTGCCCATCTCAGCCCTGTACCGCGTTCACGGCCCTGTGAACTTGGTGCGCTTGAACCAGCTGATTGATTTGGTGGACAACCCCAAATGGTTGTTCCAGCGCTACAGCGCAAGCTACCCCGAGCAGATGGTGACCAATGGTTCCATTTTTGATCGACTGCGAGCGGGCGACGTGATGATTCACCAGCCCTATGAGAGCTTTGACGGCGTGCTCTCTTTCTTGCGCGAAGCGGTGCGTGATCCGAGTGTGCTGGCCATCAAGCAAACCATCTACCGCACGGGCGCGGACTCGGTGTTGATGGAGTTGCTGCGCGAAGCGGTGCAGCGTGGCAAAGAGGTGACGGTGGTGGTGGAGCTCAAAGCCCGCTTCGATGAAGAGGCCAACATCAACTGGGCCGAGAAGCTTGAGTACATCGGTGCGCAAGTGGTGTATGGCGTGGTGGGTTTGAAGACCCACGCCAAGATGCTGCTGGTGTCGCGCCGTGAAGGGCGCAGCATTCGCCGCTACGCGCATTTGTCCACGGGCAACTACAACCCGCGCACAGCCAAGCTCTACACCGACTTGAGCCACATCACCAGTGACCCCAAGATCACGCAAGACGTGGAAAGTGTTTTCAGTCTGCTGGCCAACCAAAGCAAGATTCCGCGCTTGAACAAGCTCATGATTGCGCCGTTCCATTTGCAACGCAGTTTGATCGAGAAGATTGAAAAAACGGCACTCGCTGCCAGCAAAGGCGTGGCAGGCCGCATCATCTTGAAAATGAACACGCTCACCGATGAAAAGCTCATGGAAGCTTTGGTGCAAGCGGGCCAAGCGGGTGTGCAAATTGATTTGATCATTCGCGGTGCCTGCATGTTGCCCGCGCAGCGCCCGGGTGTGACTGACAACATCCGTGTGCGCTCCATTATTGGCCGCTTCTTAGAACACTCGCGCGTGTTTTATTTCCGCACGGGCAATGACGAGTCTTTGTATTTGTCCAGCGCCGACTGGATGAACCGCAACATGCTGCGCCGTGTCGAGTTGGCTTGGCCGGTCGAAGACGCTGCCTTGCGGCAACGCGTGATTGACGAATGCTTGGTGGCGTATTTGCACGACAACGCAGACGCGTGGGCCATGGATGCCCAAGGCCACTACACCCGCGTGCAACCGGCCAAACCAAGACGCAGCAAAGGCATGACCACGCAAGTGGCCAAGCCGGTGAAAACACATGGGGCTCAAGCGGCCCTGATGGCATTGCACGGCAACAAAATCTGATGATTGAACTAGGGGCTGCGATGGACTTGATTCTGTGGCGTCATGCCGAAGCTGAAATAGCCCCTGAAGGGGGTGACGACTTGTCTCGTCCACTTACCAAAAAGGGCGAGAAACAAGCGGCCCGAATGGCCGCTTGGTTGGATCGTCATTTACCTGAAGGTACGCGCGTGTTGGTCAGCCCATCGGTCCGCACGCGGGAAACCGTGGCACCGTTGGCGCGTAAATTTAAATTGCGCGATGAGTTAGTGCCAGAGACTTCGGTGGCCGATGTGTTGGCCTTACTCAAATGGCATCCAGAGACGGGGCCGCAACTGAAGGGGCATGTTTTGCTGGTGGGGCATCAGCCCTATTTGGGGCAGTTGGTGGCGCAGTTGTTGGGAATGAAAGAAGACACATGCCCTGTGCGCAAGGGCGGTGTGTGGTGGCTACGCACCCGCGTGCGCGACGGCAAGGCACAAACTGTGCTGCTCACCGTCGCGTGTCCAGAGCTTACTTCGAGCTCTTGGGACGACCGGTCTTGATGGTCGGCACGTTGCTCAAAGCAGCTTTGAACTGAATGTCGCTCATGGCGGCGAGGGCTTTGACGCCTGCACGCAGCAATTCGCTTTTCTTCACAGCTTGGCCAAGCTTGCCAGCGCGGATTTTGAGGCTGTCGATGACGATGTATTCGTCTTTAGGAATGGTGAAGCTGTCGCGCACCAACTTTGGTTTTTTCACTTTGGTGGTTTTGACTGCTTTGACAGGGGTGGCGGCTTTGACTGCTTTGACAGGCGCTTTTTTGACTGCAGTTTTTGTCACCACTTTGGTAGTGGCTGTTGTGGTCGCTTTTTTCACAACAGGCTTCTTAGCGGCTGGTTTTTTCACAGCTTGCTTTTTAGCAGCTGGTGCTTTGGCAGCAGCTTGGACGAGTTTTTTTTGAGCAGTGGTGTTCACTTGTTAGTTCCTTATGGATGAATCGATTAAACAGTTTATACCGTTAATTCCAAAACACCTACTGTCACATACGTCATCTGTTTGTCACAAACTCAAACAGCCACGGCGCTTTTTGCCACGCGCTTGTTTCTAGTTTGAGCAAATGCGTCGATTGTGGGTAGTCACTGACCCATGATTCAGGCGCGGTGAGGGTGACGCGTTGCTTGTGTTCGTCGCATGCCAAGTGCAACATGTGGTGGTCTGGGTCTTTGCGTGCGTGGCACAAGATCACGCTCAAACGCAAAGCCATGAGCAGTTTGGCGAATTCGTTTTCTTCCAGCTCGGCTTCGAGTTTCTTCAGCTTGCCGCGCTGGCCCAACACCAACAAGCCAAGACGATGCAGCTCAAACATGCTGAAGCCCACCAAGTCAGCGTTGTCCAAAATGTAGGCGCCGTGCTTGTGATAGTCGCTGTGAGAAATAGCCACACCCACCTCATGCAACTGTGCCGCCCAGTTGAGTTTTCGGCGCAGACGCTGCATGTGTGCGTCATCTTCTTGCGATTGGATGAACATGTCTTGCAGCAAATGCTGAGCCACTTGGTTCACGCGTTGGCCTTGTTGGATGTCAATTGCAAACTTCAGAGCTAAGCGCTGCACCGACAGATCACGTGTGTCCGTGTTGTGGTCTTCACGTTCCACCATCTCGTACAACACGCCATGGCGCAAAGCCCCTTGTGCCACGTGAAGTGTGTCGATTTGCAAAATGGTCATCAGGGCACGCAAGATGCTGACGCCACCACCAATCACAGCACGTCGGTCATCGCGCAAGCCTTCGAGTTGCACCTTGCTGGCGCTGCCAGCACGGACCAAACATTTGACCAACCAATCCAGCCCGTCTAGGGTAATTTCGCCATGAGGAAATCCCGCCAGTTCTAAGATTTCAGCCACCGCGCCCACGGTGCCTGATGCACCGTAAGCTTTGTGCCACTGGCTGCGCGGATAGGCCGAGATGGCTTCCTCTAAAACAGCTTGGGCGGCAATGTCGGCACGGTAAAAACTTTGATCTGTGAATTCGCCTTCTTGGAAATACTTCATCGACCAGGTAACGCTGCCCACGCGAAATGACGCGGTTTCAGACGCATTCAGGCCTTGACCCAGCACCAGTTCGGTGGAGCGCCCGCCAATGTCAATCACCAAGCGACGCTGGTTGTCGCTGGGCAGCATGTGGGCCACGCCTTGGTAAATCAAGCGAGCTTCTTCGGTGCCCGCAATCACTTCGATGGGGAAGCCCAAAATTTCGCAGCCGCGCTTTATAAATTCTTCACGGTTTTTGGCTTCACGCAGCGTTTGCGTGGCCACGGCACGCACCTGTGCTTTTTTGAAACCCGACAGGCGCTCGGCAAAGCGGGCCAAACATTCCCAGCCGCGCTGCATGGCTTCGGAGGTGAGGTTGCGGTCAGCGTCCAAACCGTTGCCTTGGCGAACGGTTTCTTTGAGGTATGCCACACGTTGTATTTGTCCGTGGTCGTAACGACCAATTTCTAGACGAAAGCTGTTGGAGCCCAAATCAATGGCTGCGAGGAGTGTGCCGTGTTTCATGAAAACAATATTACCGTTTAATGATGACAAATATATGTCATATCTTTGTCACGATGGCTGATCAAAATATGTTTTTAAGTTAAGACCAATTTTTTGCAGTTAAAGGAGTATCCGGATGAATCGCCCACTGATTTCTGCTATCACACTGGCTGTGAGCCTGTTTGTCCAAGCCTCCGCGCAAGCCCAGGTTGCCCCTGTTGTGCAAGGACCAGAGGCGGTGGCCGATTGGTTCAATGCAGGCAAGTCGTTCATCGACCAAGGCAAGGCTTTGGCTGACAACAACCGCCGTGCCAAAAACGTGATTTTGTTTGTCGGTGATGGCATGGGCATCAGCACCATCACTGCTGCCCGCATTTTGGAAGGTCAGTTGAAAGGCAAGCCCGGCGAAGAAAATCGTTTGTCTTTTGACCGCTTTCCTCACACCGCCTTGTCCAAAACCTATTCTTGGGATCAGCAAACCTCTGACTCAGCTCCCACCATGACCGCGATGTCGACGGGCTACAAGGGACGTGAAGGTCAGTTGTCTGTGAACCACACCACACCTCGGGGTGAATGCAATGCCGCCGTGATTGAGGCCAAAAAAGTGCGCACTGTGCTTGAGCAAGCCGCAGACATGGGCAAGTCCACGGGCATCGTCACCACCGCTCGCATCACGCACGCCACACCTGCTGCTTTGTATGCCCACACCGCCATGCGCGATTGGGAAGCCGATTCAAACTTGCCTGCAACCGACATCAACACAGGTGCACCTTGCCGTGGCGCTGACAACGCCGTGAAAGACATTGCACGCCAGATGATCGAAGTGTCTCCTTCGGTTCGTAAGAGCCTCAAAGTGTCTTTGGGCGGTGGCCGCACGTATTTCATGCCCAACACGGTGATTGACCCTGAGTACGCCAAAGACAAAGGCCGTCGTTTGGATGGCCGTGATCTGACGCAAGAGTGGGTCACCACGCGCAGCCCTTATGGCCGTGCTGCCTATGCTTGGAACAAGGCGCAATTCGATGCGTTTGAGCCCGCCAACAACAGCTACCTGTTGGGCTTGTTCGAGCCCTCGCATGCGCAATACGAAGCTGACCGTGCCAAGGACCCTGCGGGCGAGCCTTCGTTGACCGAGATGACAGACAAAGCTTTGCGTGTGTTGCTGAAAGATCCCAAAGGTTTCTTCTTGCACGTGGAAGGTGGCCGCATTGACCATGCCCACCATGCTGGCAACGCCAAGCGTGCGCTGACCGACACCATCGAATTCTCTAACGCCATTCAGCGCACGGTCGATGTGCTCAGGGCGGCAGGCACGTTGGAAGACACACTCATCATCGTGACGGCTGATCACAGCCACACCTTCACCATCGCGGGCTACCCAAGTCGTGGCAACAACATCTTGGGCCTGGTGCGTGAAGTGCCGGCCAAAGACGGCACCCCTTTGAAGAACAGCTTGGATGCCAATGGCAAGCCCTTCACCACACTGGGCTACGCCAATGGCCCCGGTTTCCGTGCAGGCGGCCGCCCAGACTTGACGAATGTCGACACCACCGATGTGGAGTTCTTGCAAGAAGCCACTGTGCCCATGGCCGCTGAAACCCATGCAGGTGAGGACGTGGCAATTTATGCACGCGGCCCCAAAGCCCATTTGGTGCGCGGCTCGATGGAGCAAAACTGGATTTACCACGTGATGATGGAGGCATTGAAATAATTCTTGCCTCCAGATCGACAGCACATTTCATTTTGAAAAAACTCTCTACCAATCTTCTGCTTTCAATCATCACGCTTTGGGCGCTGGCAACAACGGCCCAAGCGCATGATCTGTCACGTGGTGTGTCACAGCATGCGACTGCACCAGAGGTGACGAATGTCGAGGCAGCACCTATTGCAGTACCTATTGCCGCACGTTATGCCGTGACGATTGAACGTGCAGCCGCAGGTTTGCCCCGCGTGAAGCCACAGAGCCATACGTGGTACTTTTATCGTGATGCACAGCGCATTGCTTTGCTGAAAGGTTCTGTGGACGAGGTGTGGTTCCGCGACCCCCAGCAGCGTGTGAGTTTCGAGCGTGTCTTTCATGACGATGCGCGTGTGGTGGACTACAGCACAGGCGAGCTGGCCACTTTGCATGTCAACGTCGATTGGGCTGCGCTGTCTACTTTTATCGATTCGTCCGAGTTGGCACAACTCAAGCTGTTGTCCAAGCAAGGCCAGGGGCGCAATGCCCGTTGGTATTTGCGTGGCAAATTAGGGCAAGAGCAACTGACGGTCGAATGGCTGCCCGCGTTGCAGCTGCCGCAACGTCTCACACGCCAAGTCAGAGGTGGGCTTACCGTGCGTATGGCGCTGGTGGCATCGGCTCCAACACCTTTGCCAAATTGGCCAGAGATTGGCGTGAAGTCAGCCCACTATTTGCATTTGGATGCGGCTGATTTTGGCGACATGGACTACGACCCTGTGGTCCGAAAGTCAGAAGCCTTGGACATGCGCTTAGGTTGGCGTGCTTCGCACAAGCACGACTAAGTGGCAGGCTCACGCAACGCTTCGAGCATCGCGCAGACATGAGCCAGGCTAGGTCGCTTGGTCGGTTGATCGCTCATGCACTGCTGTGCGAGTTGCGCAAGTTGCGTCACTTGCGCCAAGCCTTCTTGCTTGCGTGCGCTGTCTTGCTCGGCATTGCAGTGAGCAGCCAGCTCTTCCAGCAAGCAACCCAAGGCCCGCACTTCGAGTTTTTCTAAACCCTGCGCGAGTGCTGCATGGTTCACATCAAAAAATGCCGCTGCGCCAAAGTCGCTCAGCAGTGCATCGCCACGTGTGGTGTGCAAGATGTTGTGTGCATACAAGTCACCATGCAAGATGCCGCGTGCGTGCAAGTGCTGCGTAGCCGACGCAATGCCAAAAGCCATGCTCAGCGTGGCGGGCCAGTCAAAGCGTGCATGAGTGGCATACACATCGCGTGTGCATGTGTCTAGGCTAGGAGGGCCCGCCAAGTTGCCAAACTCGGGCGCAATCAGTGGCATCACCAAGGCTTGCACTTGCTGCGGGTGTTCTGTCACGCGGCCTATGGCCGATACCAAATGTGGATGCTCACCCGCGTGCATGCAAGCCGCCATTTCACAGTCGGGCAGGCCATCGCTGGTGACTTCTCCTTTGAATAGCTTCACAGCCACGGCTTGTTCGCCATCGTCTGTGTGCAACACGGCTTGGTGAATCACACCCGACGCACCTTCGCCGAGCTGGTGCTGTAGTTGCAATTTTTGCCAAGCAATGTGTTGCATGGGTGCGTTAGCCATCGCAGCGGATTCCAAGTGTTCGCAGAACGGATTGCCTGCGAACGCCAGCCAAGTCAGGCGTGGCATATGGAGCAGCCAGCTTGGAAATTCGGTCAGTTGATTCGCGGAAATACGAATAAGTTCTAAGCGGCTGCAATTCGCCAGCTCTGGCGGCAGACTTTTCAATTGATTGCCCGCCAGTGCTAGCTTTTGCATCTGGGTGCATTGCCCAATTTCAGCGGGCAAATCGGTGAGCGCGTTGTCAGTGAGGATGAGCCATCGTAAGAGCGGTGGCAACGCTTTTGGCGACACATGCGCAATGCGGTTGGCTTTGAAACCCACCATGCTCAGCTGTGTGCATTGGCCCAGCACTTCAGGTAGGTTGGTGAACGAATTGTCCGAGCAAAAAATCACGCGCAGCTTGTGCAAGCGTGGCAAGTCGTCGGGCAGGGCGCTCAGTTGGTTGCCCGATAAATCTAAGATTTCCAAAGAGTCGGCGAGATCAAAAATCTCATAGGGAAACTCGGTCAAGCCACAGCGCAGTTGCAGGCGTTGAAGGCCTGCCAGTTCACCGCTTCGCAGTTGTTCTAGGGTGTGCATTTTTTAAAGAGGAATGAGCTTGACCGCCAAACCCACCAAAGCGCAAATGCCAATCACTTCCATCACGCTGCGTTTGAATTGAAACAGCATCAATGCCGCGCCTATGGCAATGAGTGCCGAGCGCAGATCAAACGCGCCCTCAAATCCTTCGGGCCATAACAGATGGTAGCCAAAGAACAAAGCGAGATTCAAGATCACCCCCACCACTGCGGCGGTGATGGCGGTGAGGGGGGCGGTGAATTTGAGGTTGCGGTGCGTGCTCTCGACCAAGGGACCACCCGCCAAGATGAAAATGAACGAGGGCAAGAATGTGAACCATGTCACGAGGCATGCGGCCAATGCACCTGCGGCCAACAAACTCTCTGGCCCCAGCAGCGCTTTGACATAGCCACCGATGAACGCCACAAACGCCACCACCATGATGAGCGGACCGGGTGTGGTTTCACCTAGTGCTAATCCGTCCATCATTTGTGTGGGCGTGACCCAGCCAAACTGGCTGATTGCACCTTGGTACACATAGGGCAGCACGGCATAGGCGCCACCAAAGGTGAGCAAGGCCGCTTTGGTGAAGAACCAACCCATTTGCGTGAAGCTGTGCTCCCAACCAAACACCGCACACAGCACGCCCATGGGCACAGTCCACAGCACGGCACCTGCCAGCAGCACTTGCGCCAAACCTGCAAAGCTGAAATGCGCATGGGCTGGTAGTGGTGTGTGATCGTCAATCAGGGCAGGGCCATATGAGGTTTTGGATGCACCATGCCCGCCGCCCGTTTGAAATGTGTGGGGCCACACGCGGCCACCCACATAGCCGACAGCAGCCGCTATGCCAACGATGAGAGGAAAGGGCACATCCAGCGCAAAGATGGCCACAAATGATGCAGCGGCGATGGCCCATAGCATGTTGTTTTTCAAGGCACGTGACCCAATGCGATGCGCCGCTTGCACCACGATGGCCGTGACAGCCGGCTTGATGCCAAACAACAAGCCGGCCACCCAAGGCACCTCGCCAAATGCGATGTAGACCCAAGAAAGCGCGATGAGAATGGCCAGCGAGGGCAACACAAACAACGCGCCCGCCACCACGCCACCCCAACGTTTGTGCATGAGCCAGCCGATGTAGGTCACCAGCTGTTGTGCCTCGGGTCCGGGCAAGACCATGCAGTAGTTGAGCGCATGCAAAAAGCGCCGCTCAGACAACCAATGGCGGCGCTCCACCAGCTCTTGATGCAGGATCGCAATTTGCCCCGCAGGTCCGCCAAAGCTGATGAAGCCGAGCTTGAGCCAAAACCAAAAGGCCTCGGTCATGCCCACGGCGACAGGTGCCACTTGTTCAGTTGCATCCTCAGGTGTCGGTGTGTTGTGTGAGGCGTGATTCATGTGGGTGATGCGCTTTGGGCGTGTCGTTGTGTACGTGTGCAATGCGTCACGTCAAGCTTTCGGCTTGAACCGCGTGGCATCTAAAAACTTGGCCAATCGTGCCTCAATGGGTAGCGGCTCGCCATGCCATTGTGCTGCCAGTAATTCACCGCAGAGCAAACTCAACGTCAAACCACGCGAGCCCATGGCTGCGCTCATGTACAAACCCTCCGGCGCGTTGGGCACGCGGCCCGTCATAGGCAAGCGGTCGTGCACGCCGCAGCGTACACCGGCCCAGCCTTGCACGCGTGGGTTGTCTGTGCCCACCGTGGCAAACAAAGGAGCCAGTGCATTGGCGGTGTCTGGCTCTAAGGCTTGCAAGCGTTCTAAGTTGTCAGCATGGTCTGCATCGAGCAAACGGGCGTCGCTGTTGAGGCGGTCATACGTGGCGCCTGTGTACCAAGCGGGGCCATCGGATGAGGTGATGTTGTGCACAAAGCTGCCATTGCCGTTCACCGGTGTGGCGGGCATGTGAGCGCTCGCGGGCACATCTGCCATCAAGCCCCAAGAGATTTGTCCGCGCAGGGGGTTGATGTGCGGTGCGCTGCCGTCTTCTGTGGCGGTGGCAATGAGTGCTGCAGAGCCTGGGCCTGCAGTCAACACCACCCGCGATGATTCGGCTAAGACCTTGCTGCCTTGCAAAGCTTGCCACCTTGAAACGCTTGTGTTCACAACGTGAATGTTGTGGGTGACGCACTGGAGTGCATCAACTTTGGCATTGCCTTGCCAGCGAATGTTCGGATGGTCTAGCAACGCTCGCACCAATTGCGAAGGCCTCAGCCAAGCACCGCGTGGGTGCCAATAGGCGTCATCTGGTGCAGGTGGTGGGGCTTTGTGTGTCCAGTCGTTGGCTGTGTGAGCGTGTTCGTGCAGCCAGCTCAGCGGCACGCCACCGCGTCGGGTTTTGCCGGGCAGGCGGCGTTCACGCACGCCCGTGCAACCCCAGTCCACACCCTCGGTCAGAAGAATCCGCATGGTTTGTTCCATGAGTCGCAGGCCTGCACGCGAGAGGCGCGACACGCCGCTGTCGTCGTGCGAGGTGTGCGGAGCCACCACGCCGACGGGCAAGCCAGATGCGCCCGACGCGGGTTCGATGCCAGCCTCAAGCACCGTCACTTGCCAGCCGCGCTCGGCCAATGCGCGTGCGGTACCTGCGCCTGCAATGCCTGAGCCGATGATGGTGACGGTGCGCTCATCCAACTCAGGCGCATCCACAGGCGGTATGCACGGACCTGTGGGGTGTGCGAGCAGTACGTCGGCAAACTCGGGCCAGTCTTCATGTGTGCCTACGCAGAGGGTGAGCACCAAGCGTGCGTCGCCAGTCAAAGCAAACCGTAAGCGATGCATGCCAGGCAACAAGCCCCAGCATTGGGCAGCTAGTTGTTGTGCGAGTGGTAACAGATCGGGATAGTCAGCGGCTGAACCTAGCAGCGCACTCGCTTGCAGGGGTTGCACCGTGTGCGCCACCACATGCAGGTGTGTGGGGCGTGCGGCATCTGATGTCCAGTCGTGCCACAGACGTAGAAAAGCCAGCTCGTCAAAGCTGGCTTGGGTGTGGCACCAGCTGGCGTGGCCGTGCCAATTTTGCGCGGATGGCGTCAGGGCCACGCAGCTTAGGGGCTAGGCGGCACGTAGCCTTGTACGGCGTCAGCGCCGTCGCCAAAGAAATGTTTTTCCATTTGGCGCTTCAGGTATTCACGGGCGCGCAGGTCGGCCAAGTTCAAACGGTTCTCGTTCACCAACATGGTTTGTTGCTTGATCCAATCTGCCCAAGCTTGCTTGCTGACGCTCTCCCAAATGCGCTTGCCCAACTCGCCTGGGTAGGGTGGCAAATCGAGGCCCTCTGCTTCGGTGCCGAGTTTGATGCATTGAACGGTGCGTGACATGTGATGAGCTTTTCTGTGATGAAGATTAAAAACAACAGCCAAGACTGTAGCAATGTTTAGATGACCCTGAAATGGTGTGTGCCATCGCGGGCCAACTGTTCGACCAAACCAAACTCCCAGTCGAGGTAGCCCTGCATGGCTTCCACGGGGTTGTTGGTGCCCTCGTAGGGGCGGCGGTAACGGTCCACGCGCTCCACGGCCATTTGGTGGTCGCCAGTTTGCAGCTTGCCTCCAGCGGCCAACCAAGCGGCATTACCGCCTTCGAGCCACACCACCTCTACACCGGCTTTGACAGCGGCTTGTACATCGGCCAGCGCGTAGCGCGAGACGCTGCCGTTTTGGCAGGTCAGCACATAGCGGTGGCCTTTGTGTGCAGCGGTGAGGGATTCTTTGAGCTGCGTGCGCAGCACCCACCATGCGCTGTGGATGTGGCCTTGGATGTATTGGGCGCTGGTGCTGAAATCGAGCACCACGGTGTGGCTGTTGCGGTCGGCCAGCCAGGCTTTGACTTGTTCGACCTTCACGCTCGTCACTTTGCCTTGTGGCTCGGGCAAGCGCAAGCGCAATGTTGGGGCGTCGGTGTGTGTGAAATCTTCGGCTCTCAGGCCTGCCAACACATACACCTCCCAGCCCATTTGGGCTAGCCACGAGGCGCTCATGTGGGCGCGTGTGCCGTCGGTGTCGCACAGCACCAAGCGTGCGCCACGCACGGCGGCTTGGTGGTCGGTCTCTTGTACCAGCTGCCCGCCGGGTGCGCTGCGTGCACCGGCCACATGGCCAGCTGCGTATTCTTGAGGGGTGCGTACGTCAAAAAAGTAAGTGGTGCGTGTGTTGTCGGCCAGCCATGTGTTGAGTTCGTCCTTGCGCACGCGCTTCACGCCAGCGCGCATGGCCACGGCAAAAGCGCTGGCAGCGGCTTTGGTGCGCATGGCATCGTCCACTTCAGGAAAATGTCTGTCTGCACCTTTGACCAGTTCTTGACCTGCCAATGTCCAACCAATCGTGCCGTTGCGCAGCGCGCTGACGGGGTTGGGGATGCCTGAGTTGATGAGCGACTGTGTGCCAATGATGCTGCGCGTGCGGCCTGCACAGTTGACGATGATGCGAGTGGCGGCATTGGGTGCAAGCGCGCGTGCACGCAACACCAGTTCGGCACCGGGCACGCTGATGCCGCTGGGAATGCTCATGGTTTGGTACTCGTCAAAACGACGTGCGTCCATCACCACCACATCGGCTTTGGCATCGATGAGGGCTTTGACTTCTTGGGCCGAGAGTGACGGCGTGTGGCGTTTGGACTCGACCAACTCACCAAATGATTTGCTGGGCACGTTGACATCGCGAAACACTTCGCCGCCGGCGTCTTGCCAGCCTTGCAGGCCACCGCTGAGTAAATGCACATGCGTGTAGCCCATGCGTTTCAAGGTGCGGGCAGCGGGCAGGGCGAGGTCGTCGCCATTGAATGCCGCGCCGTACACCACGATGAAGGTGTCCAAGCGTGGGATGCGTGTCCATGCATCGGCTTCGATGCGGCCCAACGGCAAGTTGGCCGCAAACAATGGGTGGCACTGTGCGAAAGGGTCTTCCTCGCGCACGTCAAGGATGGCGATTTCTTGGCGTTGCAAGAGGGTTTCGCGAACGAGGGCATATGCAGCCAGGGGAAACTCACTCGGCGCTTCCAACTTGGCATTGCTGTAACCAGAAATAAATTCTTTCACCGTGCCGTCTTCGTGAAAGACGTGGCGGCTGACTTTGCCAATGTTGGCACCATACACATGGATGCTGATGGAGGCTTGGTCGGCGAGCGCATTCCACACACGGTGCACATCGCCAATGGTGGGCGACACGGCTTCGACGTCACCAGCTTCAAGGCGGTCTTGTTCGCCGCTGGGCAACCAATGGCCTTGTGCGTCTTTCGCAAAGGGTTGGCATATTTCGGCGCCGCGCAGCATACCGATCATGCCCCACACCGTGTGGTCGTGGATGGGCGTCGCTTGGCCGGGCCCCCACACAAAGCTCACCACCGAAAAACGCTCGTCTGGGTCGGCGTAAAGCAAGAATTGTTGGTAGCGCTCGGGGTTGGGCTGGGCGTATTCGCTGGGCAGCCAATCGTCTTTTGCCACCAGCTCGGCCAGCAGGGGTTTGCCACTCGCCAAGATGGCGGCTTCGTCGGTGGTGCTTTTGAGGAGGGCGTCGAGTTGGGTGACGAAGTGCTGAAGGCGTGGCGTGTCTGCGAGTTGGGGTGTACGGAGGGTCATGGCTTGTCTCTGGTTTTTTGGCGCTTGGGCCACTGCCAACATTGTTTCACAGCGACAATCCCGTTTAGTCCCTTTGGAGATACTTGTGCACGTAGAACTTTTGAATCATCCCCGTCGTGTTTGGCTCGGTATTGCGCTGGTTTGTCTGGGCCTGCTGACGTTTGGCATGTACTTGCAGCACGTGGTTGGCTTGGAGCCGTGCCCCATGTGCATCGTGCAGCGCTACGCCATGGTGTTGATGGGTTTGGTGGCGTTGTTGGGTTCTTTTTTAACCAGCCGAATTGCCACTTTGATGGTGGGCGGCAGCTTGGTGTTGTTGGCCGAGGGCGGCGCGTATGTGGCGGCCCGCCAAAGCATGTTGCAGTGGAACCCGCCCGAGGTCGTGTCGTGCGGCCGTGACTTTTACGGAATGATTGAAACCTTTCCGCTCAAGCAAGCCATTCCTATGATTTTCAAAGGCAACGGCGACTGCACCAAAGTGGATTGGACGTTCTTGGGTGGCTCGATTGCCAACTGGTCGTTCGTGGCATTTATGGTTTTGGGCGCCATGGCTTTGGTGACCACGCTGCGCGTGTTGCGTCCTCAGTCCATGGCGGTGCAAGCCAGCGTTGAGGCCTAAAGTTTCTTCACCAAAACCAAGCTCTTGCGGTCCCAGTTGTATTTGCGCTTGCGGGCTTCGGGCAACCAGTCTGGATCGACCTGCACAAAACCGCGTTTCAAGAACCAATGTTTGGCGCGCGTAGTCAGCACAAAAATACTGGACAAGCCTTTGTTGCGCGCCCGGTGTTCGATGCGCTTGAGCACCTTCTCGCCATCGCCTTGGCCTTGTGATTGAGGCGACACAGTGAGTGCCGCCATCTCAGCGGTTTGCGCTTCGGGGTAGGGATACAGCGCTGCGCAGGCAAAGATCACGCCGTCGTGGTCGATGACGGTGTATTGGCCCACATCGCGTTCAATCTCGTTGCGGTCACGCTTGACCAGTGAGCCATCTTTTTCAAATGGCTCAATGAGTTGCAAGATGCCGCCCACGTCTTCGTGCGTGGCTTCGCGCAGCTCTTCCAGTTTCTCGTCCACCACCATGGTGCCAATGCCGTCGTGCATGTATACCTCCAGCAGCAATGAGCCATCTACCGCAAACGGCAAGATGTGGCTACGCTCCACGCCCGTCTCGCACGCCTTCACGCAATGCTGCAAGTAAAACGCAATGTCCGATGGGTTGGTGGTGTGGGGCAGGGTGGCCAGCAGTTTTTTGGCCACGTCCAAAGGCAGCTCGGTGTCGATGGGGTTGTCTTCGCTGGCAGGCTCTGAGGGGTGGATGCGAATGCCCGGGGTTTCGGTGACAAAAATCAGCTTGTCGGCTTGCAAAGCAGTGGCGACTGAGGTGGCCACTTCTTCCATGGTCAAGTTGAACGCTTCGCCGGTGGGCGAAAAGCCAAAGGGCGAGAGGAGCACCATCGACCCCGCGCTGAGCGTTTGGGTGATGCCTGCTACGTCCACCTTGCGCACCAGGCCTGAGTGTTGGAAGTCCACGCCGTCCAAGATACCCACGGGGCGAGCTGTGATGAAGTTGCCAGAAATCACACGCACCGTCGCGCCGGCCATGGGCGTGTTGGGTAGGGCCTGGCTGAAGGCAGCTTCAATCTCGTAGCGCAACTGACCCGCGGCTTCTTGCGCGCAGTCGAGGGCCACGCCGTCGGTGATGCGCATGCCGTGTGAGTAATGCGGCACATGGCCTTTGGCAGCGAGTTGTTCGTTCACCTGTGGGCGAAAGCCGTGGACCAACACAATGCGCACGCCCATGCTTTGGATGAGTGCTAAGTCTTGTGCCAAGTTGGGCAGCTTGCCCGCTTCAATGGCCTCGCCCGCGATACCGACCACAAAGGTCTTGCCGCGATGCATGTGAATGTAGGGCGCGACCGAGCGGAACCAAGGCACAAAGGTGAAGTCAAAAACGGCGGACATATTGGCTGGTTTGTGGCGGGTAAAGGGTTGAGCGTTCTCGGTGCAAGCCGGACGGGGATAATTGCGGATTGTCTATCAAGTTAGTGCCCGTTTTGTCCACGTCCGTTCCCTTCCAGATTGAATTTCCAGAATCGTTGCCCGTCTCGGCCAGGCGCGAGGAAATCATGGCCGCCATGCAGGCGCATCAGGTCATCATCGTCTGCGGTGAAACGGGCTCTGGCAAAACCACGCAGCTGCCCAAAATGGCGCTTGCTTTGGGTAGGGGGCAAGGGCGCGAACTTGGCCCCAACGCCAAGCCAGGCCAGCGCAAACAAATCATCGGCCACACCCAGCCACGCCGCATTGCCGCCAGCTCGGTGGCCAAGCGCATTGCCGAAGAGCTCAAAACCCCGCTGGGCGAGGTGGTGGGCTTCAAGGTGCGCTTTCAGGACCGCCTAAGCAAGGATGCATCGGTCAAGCTGATGACCGACGGTATTTTGTTGGCCGAGACACAAAACGACCCGCTGCTCAAAGCCTACGACACCATCATCATTGACGAGGCCCACGAGCGCAGCCTGAACATCGACTTTCTGCTGGGCTATTTGCGCGAAATTTTGCCGCGCAGGCCCGACCTGAAGATCATCGTCACCTCGGCCACGATTGATGCGGATCGCTTTGCGCAGCACTTTGCGTCAAGCATGGGGCCTGCGCCGGTCTTGATGGTGTCGGGCCGCACCTTTCCCGTGGAGATGCGCTACCGCCCGTTTGAAGAAAAGCGTGACTACGACCTGAACAACGCCATCGCCGACGGCGTGGACGAACTGTGGAGCAACCCCTCTCAGCAGGGCGACATTTTGGTGTTTCTGCCTGGTGAGCGCGAAATTCGCGAAGCGGCCGACCATTTGCGCGCGCACCTGAGCCACAGCCCCGTCATGCGCAGCGCCGAGGTGCTGCCCTTGTTTGCGCGGCTCTCAACCGCTGAGCAAGACCGCGTGTTTGACACGCGTGGCGGCCGCCGCATCGTGCTGGCCACCAACGTGGCCGAAACCTCACTCACCGTGCCCGGCATTCGCTATGTGATTGATGCAGGCACGGCACGCGTCAAGCGCTACAGCTGGCGCAGCAAGGTGGAGCAGCTCATGGTTGAGCCCATTAGCCAAGCCGCGGCCAACCAACGTGCCGGTCGATGCGGTCGCGTGGCCAACGGCATTTGCATCCGCTTGTATGACGAGGTGGATTTCAACGGGCGAACCAAATTTACCGACCCCGAAATTTTGCGTTCATCCTTGGCCGGTGTGATTTTGCGCATGAAGTCGCTGCACCTCGGCAACGTGGAGCAGTTTCCATTTCTCGAAGCGCCGCGCCCCAAAGCCATTGCAGATGGCTATCAACTCTTGAGCGAACTCGGTGCAGTAGATGACGACAACGAACTCACGCCCATGGGCAGCGAGCTGTCGCGCTTGCCACTCGACCCCCGCGTGGGCCGCATGATTTTGGAAGCGCGTGACCGCAACGCTTTGGACGAAGTTCTCATCATTGCCTCGGCCCTGAGCGTGCAAGACGTGCGCGACCGCCCGATGGAAGCGCAAGCCGCAGCCGACCAAGCGCATGCCAAGTTTGACGACGACCGCAGCGAGTTCAGCGGCTACCTCAATCTGTGGAAGTGGCTAGACAACTCACGCGGTGGCAAAAATAACGAACACAAGCTGAGCAACCGCCAATACGAAGCGCTGCTGCGCCAAAACTTCATCAACGTGCGCCGTGTGCGCGAATGGCGCGACACGCACACCCAGCTGTTGACGGTCGTAACCGAACACAAATGGCGCATCAACACCTTGCCTGCCAGTTACGAGCAATTGCACTTGTCAATGTTGGCGGGTCTGCTGGGCAACGTGGGCTGCAAGCTCGAAGACGATGAGGCGTATTTGGGCGCACGCGGCATCAAGTTTTACCGCCACCCCGGCGCACACTTGCGTAAGAAACCAGGCCGCTGGATTGTGGTGGCCGAGCTCGTGGAAACCACGCGCTTGTTTGGCCGCGGCATTGCCGCGATGGAGCCGCAGTGGCTAGAGCAAGTGGGTGTCCATCTGCTGAAAAAACAATTGCTCGATCCGCATTGGGAAAAAAAAGCAGGCGAAGTCAAAGCGCTAGAGCGCGCCACGCTGTATGGCTTGGTGGTCTATAACGGCCGCCGCGTGAGCTACAGCAAAGTAGACATGGTGGGTGCGCGTGAAATTTTTATTCGCGAAGCACTGGTGGCGGGAGAACTTGATACCAAGCTGCCATTCCTCGCGGCCAACCAAAAGCTGATTGCGCAAGTGGAGGAGCTAGAACACAAATCGCGGCGCCAAGACGTGTTGGTGGACGACGCGCTGATTTACGCTTTTTACGACCAGCAGCTGCCCGCCGATGTGTGTAGCTTGGTGACGCTAGAGCATTGGTACCGCGAAGAAGTGAAGCGTAGTCCGAAGCTCTTGTGCCTGAGCCGCGAAGAGCTGATGCGCCACCAAGCGGCGGGCATCACCACACAAGCGTTTCCTAAAACATTGCGCATGGGTGGTGTGGACTGCGCGGCCGATTACCTGCACGAACCCGGTGACGCCAAAGACGGCCTGACCGTGAGCGTGCCGCTGTTTGTGTTGAACCAAGTCAGCGAAGAACGCGCTGAGTGGTTGGTGCCGGGCATGCTGAATCAGAAAATTCATGCCTTGCTTAAAACCTTGCACCAGCGGCCCCGCTCGCGCCTGTTGCCACTGCCTGAGAGTGCTGCGCGTTTGACGGAGGCTTTGTCGGCAGACACGGTGTTTGGCGCTGGCCCTTTGGTGGATGCTTTGCTCAAATTGGTGCGTGATGCCACGCAAGTGGATGTGAAGCGCGCAGATTTCAAAATCGACATGTTGCCGCCGCATTTGTTCATGAACTTCCGCGTGGTGGATGAGCATGGGCGGCAGCTGGGGCATGGGCGTAATTTGGGCGCTTTGAAGGCGGAGTTGGGGAGTCAGGCTCGGGGGGCGTTTCAGGCGTTGGCTGCACTTAAAGGTGTGGGCACTCTTTCGGGTTCTGGCGCTGGTCTTGGCGTTGACGATGCAGCGGTGTCGAGGGTTGCCGGGGCCCGGGGGCCACAAGGGTTAAAGAAAACGTCACCCCCTGCCCCGCGAAGCACGACCCCGTGGGGGGGGGGG
>NZ_JAVKLM010000023.1:0-75439 GCF_031539105.1 Limnohabitans sp. | reverse complement strand
CCCTACAAACCAACTCTCCTTTTAGGATTTAACTATGTCTACATTCAGCGCAAAACCCGCTGACGTGGTGCATGAGTGGTTTGTGATTGACGCCACCGATAAGGTGCTCGGACGAGTAGCCAGCGAAGTTGCTCTCCGTTTACGCGGCAAACACAAAGCCATTTACACACCCCACGTCGATACAGGTGACTTCATCGTCATCATCAACGCTTCCAAACTCAAGGTCACGGGTACCAAGTCTTTGGACAAGGTGTACTACCGTCACTCGGGTTATCCCGGCGGTATCACAGCTACCAACTTCCGTGACATGCAAGCCAAGCACCCTGGCCGCGCATTCGAGAAGGCCGTCAAAGGCATGTTGCCTAAAGGCCCACTCGGCTACGCCATGATCAAAAAGCTCAAGGTGTACGGCGGTGCTGAGCACCCACACACCGCACAACAGCCTAAAGTGCTGGACATCTAAGGAGCTGAAATGATTGGTGAATGGAACAACGGCACCGGCCGTCGCAAATCAAGCGTCGCTCGCGTGTTTCTGAAAAAAGGCTCCGGCAAAATCACGATCAACGGTAAAGACATCGCCGCATATTTCGGCCGTCAAACCTCGATCATGATTTCGAAGCAACCCTTGATGCTGACCAACAACGGCGAAGCGTTTGACATTCAAGTCAACGTGCACGGCGGTGGTGAGTCTGGCCAAGCAGGTGCAGTGCGTCACGGTATTACCCGCGCTTTGATCGACTACGACGCAGCTTTGAAACCCGTCCTGTCACAAGCCGGTTACGTGACACGCGATGCGCGTGAAGTCGAACGTAAAAAGGTTGGCTTGCACTCTGCTCGCCGCCGCAAGCAGTTCAGCAAGCGTTAATCCGCTTTCTGTTTTGCCAAAAGCCGCATGGGTTCGCCCTTGCGGCTTTTTTATTGGGCGTTTTGATGTGGGAATGCCCATGTTACAAACAGCGTCTCTAGCCCATGCCTGGCGCTATACCCGAGTAAAGCGATATACTTTTACGCATTGATTCAGGAGTCCTCACATGAGCGCCGTTGCAGAAAACATCCAAACAGAAATGCCATCCCCTTTCGTCTTCACCGACAGCGCAGCTGCCAAAGTGGCTGACCTGATTGCGGAAGAAGGCAACCCTGAGTTGAAGCTGCGCGTATTCGTGCAAGGCGGCGGCTGCTCAGGCTTTCAATACGGTTTCACGTTCGATGAAATCGTGAATGAAGATGACACCACCATCAACAAAAACGGTGTGTCTTTGTTGGTTGACGCGATGAGCTACCAATACTTGGTGGGCGCCGAGATTGACTACAAAGAAGACTTGCAAGGCGCTCAGTTCGTCATCAAGAACCCAAACGCGACATCGACTTGCGGCTGCGGCTCGTCTTTCTCAGCCTGATCAGGCCTTAAAAACGCCACCCAGTATGCGGGCGCCTTGTGCGCCCGTTACTTTTGGTAGGTTGCCAGGCCGCCCCAACATGGTTTGGCGGGCCAGCCACGCAAAGGCGGCTGCTTCTACTTGAAGGGGAGGCATGCCACGGTCTGCCGAAGACAGTACGCGCACATGAGGCAAGCCCGCCTGCAAGCGTTGCATCAACAAACCATTCAATGCGCCACCGCCGCAAACGATGAGTTCAGCTGCATCAGCAGCGTGGCGTAGCACATCATTCACGCACGCGCGTGCGGTGAACTGGGTCAGCGTGGCTTGCACATCTGCCGCTGCGGCGTTGACGTATCCGCTGAGTTGCTGTGCTAACCAAGTAGGGTGGAACAAGTCACGCCCGGTGCTTTTGGGCGGCGCTTGAAGCAGAAAAGGCTCCGCCAGCATGGCTTGCAGCAAAGGCTCAATCGCTGAGCCAGTTGCGCCCCACGCGCCGTTGTTATCAAACGCATGGCCGGTGTGCGCTTGGCACCAGTGGTCTAGCAATGCGTTACCCGGGCCGCAATCAAAGCCCAAGACATCGCCGTTGGCGTACAGCACGCTGAGGTTGGCAATGCCGCCAAGGTTCAGTACGCCCACGGTGTGGTCGGTTTGACCAAAGATGCCTTGGTGAAACACGGGCACCAATGGCGCACCTTGGCCACCTGCGGCCACGTCGCGGCTGCGGAAATCAGCCACCACGTCAATGCCTGTGAGCTCGGCCAGTAACGCAGGGTTGTTGAGTTGCAGCGTGTAGCCCGTGCCGTCAAACGCGCCTGGACGGTGGCGTACGGTTTGGCCGTGTGCGCCGATGGCGCAGACGGCGCTGGCAGGCGTTTGCGTGTTGGCCAACAGTGCTTGCACGGTTTGCGCATACACACGCACTAAGCCGTTAGCCGCTAGCGCAGCGCGATGCAGCTCGTTGTCAGACGAAGTGTTGAGGGCCAGCAGCTCTTGTTTGAGGGCTTGATCAAAAGGTATGGCGTGGTGCGCCAACACGCGTGGCTGAGCGCCACTGAAATCTGCCAACACACCGTCTACACCGTCGAGCGAGGTGCCCGACATCAAGCCAATGAAAAGCTGGGATGAGGTGCCTGCAGTTGTCATTTACTCTGCGCGGCTCACTTGGCTGCTAGCTGCCGCAGTCAGGTCTACCGTCGCGATAGCTGCTTGGCGCTTGAACTGCTCGCGCGCGGTGGCTGACACTTCGACCGCCACGCTTTGACGGGCCATGGTGAGTGGGTCTTTGTGTTGACCATTCACGCGAAATTCAAAGTGCAAATGTGGTCCTGTCGCCCATCCGGTTGAGCCGACCAAGCCCAGTGTTTGGCCTTGCATGACCGACTGGCCGCGCTTGACGTTGATGCGGCTCAGGTGGGCGTATACCGTGGTTTGTCCGCTGGCGTGCTTCACCATCACTACATTGCCAAAGCCGCCTTGCGAACCCGCTACATCCACAATGCCTTGGCCCACGCTACGTACGGGCGTGCCAGTGGGAGCCGCATAGTCCACGCCCAAATGGGCGCGCCAAGTTTGCAAGATCGGATGAAAGCGCATTTTGAAACCGCTGGTCATGCGCGAGAAAGCGAGGGGCGAGGCCAGGTAAGCGCGACGCAGGCTGATGCCGTCGGCGTTGAAGTAGCCGCCTTCTTTGGCATTGGTTTCTTTGAACCAAAACGCTTGGTGTGTTTTGCCGTTGTTCACAAATTCAGCCGAGATCACGCGGCCTGTACGCAGCACTTCGCCATCGGCTTCGAGCGATTCATACACCACCGCAAAGCGGTCGCCCTTGCGCAGGGCGCGGTGAAAGTCGATGTCGCCTGCAAAGATGTCAGCCAACTGGCTGGCCACGCTGTCGGGAATATCTGCTTCGTCGGTGGCTGCAAACAGAGAGCTTTGAATCGTGCCGTTGCCCATGCGTGTGCTGGTGGTGAGTGCGGCAGTTTCTTGGCGTTCCACAAAACCTTCGGCGTTGCGTTCCATCACCCAGCGGGTGAAGGTCTCTCCATCGTCGTTGGCCCAGCGGGCGGTCAGGCGTGTGAGTCGATGACCTGCATCGCCCTCCACGTTCACCAAACGGCCAGCACGGCCTACAAATTGGCGTGCTGTGCGTGCGTGACGCAAGTAGGCTGCGGCTTCGGGGTCGCTCAAGCCCAAGCGTGATAGCAAACTGTCGGCCGAGTCACTAGAGCGGGTGACGTCCGAGCGAAACAGTTGCAAAGATTTTTGTGTCCACAAGTTGGGCAGCGTCAAGGTGTTGACGCTTTCCACCAATTGGCGCATGGGAAGTTTGGAAGCGCCATCATCCAAGTTGGCCACCGCAAACGCACCACCCCCAAGAACCGTGAGCGTCAGCGCCACACCCGCCAATACTCGGCGGTGATAGGTGTGAAGGCTGTTTTGCAGGCGCGAGACCCACAAAGAAAACGATGTCTGCAAGGGTTGATCTCCAGCAGTTGGTAGATGGCCAGGTACGAGCCCAGGGCCTCAAGGTTTGGGCCTCTAAAATCAGGCTCAAACACCAAACCGTCAAGTATACCTTGGACGGAAAAAATCCTTATGAATCAAGCACCTGCACAAAATTCCTCCGTCGCTCATCCAGTGACTGACCGCGTCCTCGAAGCCTTGTCTGTGACCAAGCGCGGCTGCGAAGAACTGATCCCAGAAGACGCGTGGGTGAAAAAGCTCGCACGTTCCGAAGCCACAGGCCAACCGCTGCGCATCAAACTGGGCCTAGACCCCACAGCGCCTGACATTCACATCGGCCACACCGTGGTGCTCAACAAAATGCGTCAGCTGCAAGACTTGGGGCACCAAGTCATCTTTTTGATTGGCGACTTCACCAGCTTGATTGGCGACCCATCGGGTCGCAACAGCACACGCCCGCCGCTCACGCCTGAGCAAATCAAGGTGAACGCCGAGACGTATTACAAGCAAGCCTCATTGGTGCTCGACCCCGCTAAAACCGAAATTCGCTACAACAGCGAGTGGTGCATTCCGCTGGGCTCGATGGGCATGATTCAGTTGGCATCGAAGTACACCGTGGCACGCATGATGGAGCGCAACGACTTTCATGACCGCTTTCATGCCAACACGCCCATCAGCGTGCACGAGTTTTTGTACCCGCTCATGCAGGGCTACGACTCGGTGGCGTTGAAGTCTGATTTGGAGTTGGGCGGTACCGACCAAAAATTCAACCTGCTCATGGGCCGCCATTTGCAAGCCGAATACGGCCAAGAAGCCCAGTGCATCTTGACCATGCCGCTGCTCGAAGGTTTGGATGGCGTTGAAAAAATGTCCAAGTCCAAGAACAACTACATCGGCATCAGCGAAGAACCTAACACTATGTTTGCCAAAGTGTTGTCTATCTCTGATGTGCTCATGTGGCGCTGGTACACCTTGCTGTCGTTCAAATCGATGGCTGACATTGAGGCCTTGAAAAAAGAAATCGAAGGTGGTCGCAACCCCAAAGACGCCAAGGTGGCCTTGGCCAAAGAAGTCACCGCACGCTTTCACGGTGCTGCAGCGGCCGAAGCGGCAGAACAAGACTTCATCAACCGCAGCAAGGGCGGTGTGCCCGATGAAATCCCAGAGCTGTCACTCAGTGGCGCCCCCATGGGTATTGGTGCATTGCTCAAAGCCGCAGGCTTGGCGCCTTCTAGCAGCGAAGCCAACCGTTTAATCGAAGGCGGCGGTGTGCGGGTGGACTCCAGTGTGGTCAGTGACAAAGGATTGAAACTCGATGCGGGCACGTTTGTCGTGCAAGTGGGCAAGCGCAAATTTGCGCGTGTGACGTTGACCGCGTGATGGCATGAAAGTGGTCTTGCAACGTGTGAGCGAAGCCCGTGTGGTGGTCGATGACCAAACCGTGGGTGAGATTGCGCAAGGTCTCATGGTGCTGTTGTGCGCCGAAAAAGGTGACACCGACGCGGTGGGCCAAAAGATGCTCGACAAAATCTTGAAGCTGCGCGTGTTCTATGACGACGCGGGCAAAATGAACCGCAGCGTGGTGGATGTGAATGGCGGCTTGTTGGTGGTGAGCCAATTCACTTTGGCGGCCGATACCAGCAGTGGCACGCGCCCCAGCTTTACCAGCGCAGCGCCGGCCGACGAAGGTCGCCGCTTGTATGACTGGTTTGTGGCGCAAGCCAAAGCGCAGCATCCACTGGTGCAAACGGGCATCTTTGGTGCAGACATGAAAGTTCATTTGGTGAACGATGGCCCTGTGACCATCCCAATCACGATAATCGGTGCATGACCGATACAAAAAATACCGCTACGACCTTTGCTTCCCTGAGCCTCGCGGCCTCTTCATTAGATAACTTGACGCAGCTGGGCTACACCCAGATGACCCCCATCCAAGCCGCAAGCTTGCCCCTGACTTTGGCGGGCCGTGACCTGATTGCCCAAGCTAGCACGGGCAGCGGCAAGACGGCTGCCTTTGGCATTCCCTTGGTTGAAAAACTCGACCCTGCGCTCTTTGACGCGCAAGCCATGATTCTTTGTCCAACCCGCGAATTGGCCGACCAAGTGACGCAAGAAATTCGTCGCTTAGCCCGCGCGGTAGGCAACATCAAAGTGGTCACGCTGTGCGGCGGTGTGGCCTTGCGTGGCCAAACTGTGAGCTTGGAGCACGGTGCCCATGTGGTGGTGGGCACGCCCGGCCGCATCATGGACCATTTAGAGCGCGGCTCGCTCAGCCTGCAAGGCTTGAAGATGTTGGTGCTGGACGAAGCCGACCGCATGCTGGATATGGGCTTTTTTGACGACATTGCCAAAGTGGCGCGTCAGTGCCCAAAGGATCGCCAAACCTTGTTGTTCTCGGCCACGTATCCCGAAGGTATTGCCAAGCTCGCCTCGCAGTTCATGCGCGAGCCGCAAACGGTGAAGGTGCAAGCGCAGCACGACGCGCAAAAGATCAAACAGATTTTTTACGAGGTGAGTAACAACGAACGTTTGCACGCGGTGTCGCAACTGCTCAACCACTTCCGCCCTGAATCCACATTGGCGTTTTGCAACACCAAACAACAATGCCGCGATTTGGTGACCGTGCTGCAAGCCCAAGGTTTCAGCGCCTTGGCGCTGTTTGGCGAGCTGGAGCAACGCGAGCGTGACCAAGTGTTGGTGCAGTTTGCCAACCGCAGTTGCTCGGTGTTGGTGGCTACGGATGTGGCCGCGCGTGGTTTGGATGTGGCCAACTTAGAGGCTGTCATCAATGTGGACGTGACGCCCGATTCGGAAATTCATATCCACCGCATTGGCCGCACAGGCCGGGGTGACGCCGAAGGTTTGGCCTTGTCACTCGCCAGCATGGACGAGATGGGCAATGTGGGCAAGATTGAGCTCTTGCAAAACCGCGAGTCCACCTGGGCACCACTCAGCAGCCTCACGCCCGCTGCAGGTGGCATCTTGCAGCCGCCGATGGCGACGCTGCAGATTGTGGGCGGTCGTAAAGAGAAGATTCGTGCAGGCGATGTGTTGGGCGCACTCACGGGTGACGCAGGCTTCACCAAAGAGCAAGTGGGAAAGATCAACGTGAACGAGTTTTCCACCTATGTGGCAGTGGAGCGCAGCATTGCACGTGAAGCCGTCAAGCGTTTGAGCGCGGGTCGCGTCAAAGGCAAGACGGTGAAGGTGCGATTATTGGAGGATGGCTTAGGTCGTTAATACGGGCAGGGCAACTCAAGGCTTGCCATGATGAACATCTCTAAGGTTTCCATCTCGATGGCATCTGCTTCAGAGGTGTCGTGGTCATAGCCTTGGGCGTGCAACGCGCCATGAATCAGCAAATGGGCGTAGTGCGCCTGTAGCGACTTGCCTTGCTCTTTGGCCTCCGCTGCCACCACGGGTGCGCACAACACGAGGTCGGCCATCACCATCGGAGCCTGGGCGTAATCAAACGTCAGCACATTGGTGGCGTAGTTTTTCTTGCGATAGCTGCTGTTCAAGGCTTGGCCTTCATCGGCATCGACGATGCGCACGGTCATCTCAGCATCGCGTGCCAAGGCGCTGCGAATGCAACGGTTTACAAAAGCGCGGGGCAATGCAGCGCGGTGACGCGCGGCAAGGGGGACATCGCCAAATTGCAGGGTGAGGTCTAGGGTGGGCAGTGCCATGTTTTTACGATTGTTTGCGTGAAGGGGCGCCGGTGGTGGCGCTGCGCTGCGCGTCATACGCGTCGACGATGCGAGCCACCAAGGGGTGGCGCACCACGTCAGCCGTGGTGAAGCGCGTGACCGAAATGCCCTTGACGCGTTTCAACACGCGTTCGGCATCAATCAAGCCGCTGAGCTGTCCCTTAGGCAAGTCAATCTGGCTCACATCCCCTGTGACCACCGCTTTGGCGCCAAAGCCAATGCGGGTGAGGAACATCTTCATTTGTTCGGGCGTGGTGTTTTGCGCTTCGTCCAAGATGATGAAGGCGTTGTTGAGTGTGCGGCCACGCATGAAGGCGAGTGGCGCAATTTCAATCGCATTGCGTTCGAACGCTTTTTGCACGCGGTCATAACCCATCAGGTCATACAGCGCGTCATAAAGGGGGCGCAAATAGGGGTCTACTTTTTGGCCTAAATCGCCGGGTAAGAAGCCGAGTTTTTCGCCAGCTTCCACCGCTGGGCGAGTGAGCACAATGCGTTGCACAGCGCTGCGCTCCAGCGCATCCACCGCACAGGCTACGGCCAAATAGGTTTTGCCTGTGCCTGCGGGGCCAATGCCAAAGCTGATGTCGTGCGCGGCAATGTTGTCTAAGTAGGCCGCTTGCGTGGGCGTGCGTGCACGCAGGTCGGTGCGGCGGGTCTGCAACGTGGGAGCGTCTTCCTCCATCGCGCTGTCGCCGGCCAGCATGAGTTGCACTTGTTCGGGCGGGATGGCTTTGGCCGCACGCTCATACAAGGCTTGCAGCACCTCCATGGCACGGGTGGCTTTGGCCTTGTGGCCGTCCACTTTGAACTGCTCGTGGCGGTGGGCGATTTTCACGTCTAAGGCTAGCTCGATGGTGCGCAGATGTTCGTCGGTGGGGCCGCACAAATGCGACAGACGGGTGTTGTTATGCGGGGTGAAGGTGTGGCGAAGAATCAAGTCGATAATCTCTCAAAAGGTACACCAATGATAGGCAAGTTAACAGGCATCCTCAGCGAGAAAAATCCACCCCAAGTTTTGGTGGACTGCAACGGCGTGGGCTACGAAGTCGATGTGCCCATGAGCACGTTTTACAACTTGCCTGCCAATGGCGAAAAAGTGTCCTTGCTGACGCACTTCGTGGTGCGCGAAGATGCGCAAATTTTGTTTGGTTTTGGCACTGCGTCAGAACGTGCCACGTTTCGCTTGCTCATCAAAATCTCAGGCGTTGGCCCCCGCATGGCGCTTGGCATCTTGAGTGGCTTGAGTGCCGACGAGTTGGCGCGTGCGGTGTCTGATCAAAACGCGGCACGCCTCACCAAAGTGCCGGGTATTGGCAAGAAAACGGCGGAGCGTTTGCTGCTCGAACTCAAAGGCAAACTGGGTGCAGACCTCGGCCCCCATCTGTTTTCCACGCCTGACCACCAAAGCGACATTTTGCAAGCCCTGCTCGCACTGGGCTACAACGACAAAGAAGCCGCAGCAGCGCTCAAAGCCTTGCCCGCCGATGTGGGCGTGAGCGACGGCATCAAGCTGGCGCTGAAATCATTGGCCAAATAAACCATGAGCATTCAAACCGACGATTTCGCGCCTTCACCCGTGCCATCGCGCGTGGTGTCTGCCGCGCCCGTGTCGCCCAACGAAGAGGCGATTGAACGCGCCTTGCGCCCCAAGCTGCTGCAAGAGTACGTGGGTCAAATGAAGGTGCGTGAGCAGTTGGAGATTTTCATTGGTGCGGCCAAGATGCGCAACGAGGCGCTCGACCATGTGCTGCTGTTTGGACCACCCGGTTTGGGCAAAACCACACTCAGTCACATCATTGCGCAAGAGCTGGGTGTGAACCTGCGTTCCACCAGCGGTCCTGTGCTCGAAAAGCCCAAAGACTTGGCTGCGCTATTGACGGGTCTTGAGAAAAACGACGTGTTGTTCATCGACGAGATTCACCGTCTCTCGCCCGTGGTGGAAGAGATTTTGTATCCCGCGTTAGAGGACTACCAAATCGACATCATGATTGGTGAAGGCCCTGCGGCTCGCAGCATCAAACTCGACTTGCAGCCTTTCACCTTGGTGGGGGCCACCACTCGCGCGGGCATGTTGACCAACCCACTGCGTGATCGCTTTGGCATTGTGTCGCGCCTAGAGTTTTACACCGCAGAAGAGCTGCAACGCATCGTGGTGCGCAGCGCAGGATTGCTGGACACACCGATGGATGTGGAAGGCGGCTTTGAGATCGCGCGCCGCTCACGCGGCACGCCGCGCATCGCCAACCGCTTGTTGCGGCGTGTGCGCGACTATGCCGATGTGAAGGGCAATGGCCGCATCACCCTCGAGATGGCCAACAAGGCGCTGGCCATGCTCGATGTGGATCCCCAAGGCTTTGACTTGATGGACCGCAAGCTGCTCGAGGCTGTGATTCACCGCTTTGATGGCGGCCCCGTGGGTCTGGACAACATCGCTGCCAGCATCGGCGAAGAGCGCGACACGATTGAAGACGTGATTGAGCCGTATTTGATTCAGCAAGGTTTCTTGCAACGCACGCCGCGTGGCCGCATGGCCACCCTGGCGGCATATCGCCACTTGGGTGTGACGCCGCCCAAGTCGATTGGCGACATCACCACAGATTAAGTGGTGGTCTCGTCGCGGGGCGCGCCATTCGCCTCGTCAAAGTGCGACACATCACCCCAGCCCACGAGGCTCAAGCCCTGAGGCGTCCACAGCAAGCGGTTGATGGCGGCATTGCCCAAGTGCCAAGTGCGCGGTGCTTCTACCGATTGCTGGGTGGCCAAGCGATACAGAGCGTCCATCACGCCGCCATGTGCGACCAACACAATTTGTTCGCCAAGGTGTTGGCTGGCTAACTCATTCACGCAGGTGCTGATACGTTCGCGCAAAACCGTCAGTGACTCGCCGCCCATCGGTGCCCAGTGCGGGTCGCGTCCGCGCCAAAGTTTGCATTCTTCGGGATGTTCGTTTTCTATCTCGGCCCAAGTTTTGCCTTGCAAATGACCAAAGTGGCGTTCGCGCAGCTGTAAATGCGGGGTCACTTGTCCAGGAGTCGGTGTGCGTGCAGACAAGCGAGCAGGCGCCGAGGCAATGGCTTGCGCGGTTTCAAACGCACGGCGTAAGTCGCTGCTGTAAATGGCGTCAATGGGCTCTTCAGCCAAGGCGTGGCCCACACGTTCGGCCTGCCAGCGGCCCGTTTCGTTCAGGTCAATGTTGATGTGACCTTGAATGCGGGTGTCCACATTCCACAGGGTTTCCCCGTGGCGGATGGCGAGAATTCGGGTGGCTTGCATAGGCGCCTAGTTTAAAGATTCAAAAATCGTGCAAAATAGCACGACCGTTCTTTTCTAGAGTTTTATCCAAAAGCCCCGCATGACCGCCACACGAAAAACTGCAGCCAACGAAACCAAGGCACTGCAAAAAGGCCAACAAACCAAAGCCGCCATTGTGGATGCTGCTTTGGGTTTGGCCACGCAAATTGGCTTAGAGGGTTTGAGCATCGGCGCGTTGGCCGAGGTGGCCCGCATGAGCAAGTCGGGCGTGTTTGCGCACTTTGGTTCACGTGAAGAACTGCAAATTTCGGTGGTGCGTGAATACCACCTGCGCTTTGAAGCTGAAGTGTTTTTGCCCATTTTGCAAGTCGAGCGCGGCCTGCCACGTTTGCGTCAACTGTTTGCCAACTGGACCAAGCGCACCTCGGCCGAGATTGATTCAGGTTGTCTCTACATCAGTGGCGCGGCTGAGTTTGACGACCGTCCCGGCCCCGTGCGCGACGCACTGGCCAGTTCGGTCAAAACTTGGCTTGCTGCAGTGCATCGCACGGTGGTGCAATCACGTGAAGAAGGCCACTTCGCCGCTGACATGGATGCCGAGCAAATGGTGTTTGAGTTGCACGGCCTCATCTTGGCTTTGCAATACGAAGCGCGTTTCTTGCGTTCTTCCAAATCGCTGGCGCGCACCCTCAAAGGATTTGAAAACATCTTGCAGCGCTATGGCGCAAGCGATGTTGCACCCGTCATTCAAACAAGCGCCAAGCGCACCACCTCAACCAAAAAGTAAGGAGACACAACCATGCCTAGCTACAACCCACCTCTGCGTGACATGCACTTTGTACTGCACGACGTGTTGCACGTCACTGATGATCTCAAGCAAATGCCCAAGCACGTCGATATCGATGCCGACACCATTGCCGCCGTGTTGGAGGAGGGGGGCAAGTTTGCGTCTGAGGTGATTTTCCCTCTCAATCAAATCGGCGATGAACAAGGTTGCACGCTCAACCGTGACACGCACGAAGTCAAAACTCCCGATGGCTTTAAAGCTGCGTATGACCAATATGTGCAAGGTGGCTGGCCAGCCCTCAGTGCTGATCCTGAGTACGGCGGCCAAGGCTTGCCTGTGGTGGTGAATCAGTGTTTTTATGAAATGCTCAACAGTGCCAACCAAGCGTGGACCATGTACCCAGGCCTCACGCACGGCGCGTACGAAGCGCTGCATGCACATGGCACGGACGCACAAAAAGCGTTGTACTTACCCAAGCTCACCAGTGGCGAATGGACAGGCACCATGTGTTTGACCGAACCGCATTGCGGCACCGATCTGGGACTGTTGCGCACCAAGGCCGAGTCGCAAGCCGACGGCACCTACCGCATCACAGGCAACAAAATTTTCATCAGCGCGGGCGAGCACGACATGGTGAGCAACATCGTGCATTTGGTGTTGGCACGTTTGCCCGATGCGCCTGCGGGCAGCAAAGGCATCAGCTTGTTTGTGGTGCCCAAGTTCCACGTCAATGCCGATGGCAGCGTAGGTGAACGCAACGGCATTTACTGTGGTGGCCTAGAGCACAAGATGGGCATCCACGGCAACGCCACCGCGCAGATGGTGTTGGACGGCGCGGTGGGCACGATGGTGGGTCAGCCCAACAAAGGCTTGGCCGCGATGTTCGTGATGATGAATGCGGCACGCATCGGTGTGGGCATGCAGTCGCTGGGCTTGACTGAGGTGGCGTATCAAAACGCGGTGGCCTATGCCAAGGACCGTATTCAATCGCGCAGCTTGACGGGCGCCAAAGACCCCAGCAAACCCGCCGACAGCATATTGGTGCATCCCGATGTGCGCAAGATGTTGCTGACAGCTAAGGCCTATGCCGAAGGTGGTCGTGCGTTGGCGCTGCACTGCGCTTTGCTGATTGACCGTGAGTTGAACCACCCTGATGAAGGGGTGCGTGCCGAGTCAGCCGAGCAAGTGGCTTTGCTCACGCCCATTGTGAAAGCCTTCATCACCGACAACGCGTGGACAGCGACTTCGTCGTGCATGCAAGTGTTTGGTGGCCACGGCTTCATTCGCGAATGGGGCATGGAGCAATATGTGCGCGACGCCCGCATCAACATGATTTATGAAGGCACCAACACCATCCAAAGCTTGGACTTGTTGGGTCGCAAAGTGTTAGGCAACCAAGGCGCATCACTCAAGAAGTTTGGCAAGCACATTGCCGATCTGGTGGCTGAAGCGCAAGGCGACGACGATATGGCTGAGTTCATCAACCCACTGGCCAAGCTGGGTCAACAGATGACGCAGTTCACGGGCGAGATTGGCTACAAAGCCTTGGAAAACGCCGACGAGGTGGGCGCAGCCGCCGTGGATTACCTGCGCGTGGCGGGCCACTTGGTGTTTGGCTACTTCTGGGCGCGCATGGCCAAAGTGGCGTTGCAAAAAATTGCAGAAGGCAACCGCGATCCGTTCTACCAAGCCAAGTTGCAAACCGCACGCTTTTACTTTGCCAAGTTGTTCCCAGAGACAGCGTCGCTCATGCTCACCGCACGAGCTGGCGCTGCTGTGCTGATGGAGACAGAGGCCGTGTTTGCCTGAGTTGCATCGTTATTTAGTTCGGGTAAATTCAAACCATGACACACACATACTTTTTCAAAACCCTCGTGGGCTTGGCCCTGTTGGCTGCGGGTAGCAGCTTTGCCCAAATGACGCCTGTAGGCACTTGGCATTCGATTGACGATAAAACGGGTGAGGCCAAAGCCGAAATCCAAATCGTGGATAAAGACGGCGCGCTCAGCGGACGTGTGACCAAGTCGCTGCGCAATGACCCCAATGCTAAAAAGACCTGTGACGATTGCAAAGACGACCGCAAGGGCCAAGTCATCATCGGCATGGAAATCGTGCGTGGCGTGAAGCCTGACAGTTCAGGTGAAAACCTGTGGGCCAACGGTGGAAAAATTTTGGACCCAGAAAACGGCAAGGAATACACCGTCAAAATGGTGCCGCAAGAAGGTGGCAAGAAATTACAAGTACGCGGCTACATTGGTCCTTTCTTCCGCACGCAAACTTGGTTGCGTGCACAGTAACCAGGAAATTTATGACAGAAATTTTGAGTCACATCGACGCCGGTGTGATGACCCTGACCTTCAACCGCGTTGATAAAAAGAACTCACTCACTGCGGCGATGTACACCGCTTTGGCAGACGCTGTGGCGCAAGCTGAGCATGATGCCAATGTGCGTGTACTGGTGTTCCAAGGGCACGAAGCCGTGTTTTGTGCGGGCAACGACATTGCCGACTTCTTGAACAACCCGCCTTCCACGCCAGATGCGCCGGTGTTCCGTTTGTTGCGCAACATTGCGGCGTTCCCCAAACCCGTCTTGGCGGCCGTGGCAGGCCCTGCCGTCGGTATTGGCACCACGCTGTTGTTTCATTGCGATTTGGTTTATGCGGGCGACAACGCGGCGTTTGCCATGCCGTTTGTCAACCTCGGTGTGTGCCCAGAAGCTGCATCTAGCTTACTGGCCCCTCAAATGATGGGTTACCACCGTGCCGCTGAAGCGCTGCTGTTGGGTGAGCCGTTCATGGCTGAAGCCGCTTTGGAAATTGGTTTGGTCAACCGCGTGTTGCCGCCCACAGAAGTGAACAGCTATGTGCAGGTGCAAGCGCGCAAGCTGGCGGCCAAGCCGTTGTCGTCACTGCTGGAAACCAAGCGTTTGATGAAAGCCGGCCAAGCCGCACTGGTGCAAAAACAAATGAATGAAGAAGCCGCATCGTTTGGCCGTATGTTGACCGAGCCCGCCGCCAAAGAGGCGTTTGGTGCATTCATGGAAAAACGCAAGCCTGATTTCTCTAAGCTTTGATTCTCTGAACGAAAGATCCAGCCGATGTCGCCAACGATTGCCAACACGAGCGTGGCCAGTACTGTGGTGTTTGAACCTGAGTACTTGAGCAGCTTTCGCGACATCTACGAAGATAAAATTGTTTTCAACAAATTGCTCGGTTTGAAGATTGTGAGCGTGACGCCCGACGAAGTGGTGGCTCGCATTGACATGCGCCCCGACTTGGTGGGGCACTACGCTTACAACCGCATTCATGGCGGCGTCATCAGCGCTGTGCTCGATGCCATTGGCAGTGCGGCCGTGATGGCTTGCTTGGCCGCCAAGCACATGAAAGAAACACCCACTGAGCGCTTAGAGCGCTTCGCCAAGCTCGGCACGATTGATTTGCGGGTGGATTATTTGCGCCCTGGTATTGGCGAGCACTTCACCATCCACGCCCACGCTTTGCGTGTGGGTACGCGTGTGGGTACGTCGCGCATGGAGTTTCGCGGGCCTGATGGCACGCTGATGTCCACAGGCACTGGGGCCTACATCGTTTCCTAGGATCAGTCTTTGGGGATGATGCGGGGCTTACCCGTTTCATCAATGGCCACGTAGGTCAGGGTGGCCTCGGTCACTTTCATGTACTCACCCTGCGAGCTGAAACGCTCGGCAAATACTTCTACCTTGACGCTGATCGATGTGTTGCCAATGCGCTGCACGCGTGAGAAAAAACTCAAAATGTCGCCCACTTTCACGGGGTGTTTGAAGATGAACTCGTTCACTGCGACGGTGGCCATGCGCCCGCGCACATAACGCGCCGGCAAGACGGCGCCCGCCAAGTCCACCTGAGCCATCACCCAGCCACCAAAGATGTCACCGTTTTGGTTGCAATCAGCAGGCATGGGGATCACCTTCAACACCAACTCTTGGTCAGTGGGTAAGGGGACGGCGTGAGGGTTTGAAGAGGTAGACATAGGCACAATCGAAGAATTACTTTTTGGCATTGTGCAATATGCGTCATCACGCCCACTCTTCTGCGCCTACCCTTGCTGGGCAGCCAGCTAAACAACGCCCTGACAGCGAAACGCTAAGGCGCCTCTTTCCGTATTTGTGGCAATACAAGTGGCGTGTGGTTGCCGCTTTGAGTTTCATGATTGGCGCCAAAGTGGCCAACGTGAGTGTGCCTTTGCTGCTCAAAGAGTTGATCGATGCCATGTCGTTCAAGCCCAACGACCCGATGGCCGTCATCGTGGTGCCTGTATCTTTGTTGGTGGTCTACGGCGTGCTGCGTTTGTCGGTGTCGGCGTTCACCGAGCTGCGTGAGTTGGTGTTTGCCAAGGCCACTCAGGGGGCAGCGAGGCAAATTGCGCTAGAAACCTTCCAGCATTTGCATGGCCTGAGCTTGCGTTTTCACTTAGAGCGCCAAACCGGTGGCATGACGCGCGATATTGAGCGGGGCGTGCGCGGCATTGAGTCGCTCATTTCGTATTCGCTTTACAGCGTGGTCCCCACCTTGATTGAAGTGGCCATGGTGCTCAGTATCTTGGCGGTGAAGTTTGATGTGTGGTTTGCAGGTATCACACTGGTGGCGTTGGCGCTGTACATCGTGTTCACCATCAGTGTGACTGAATGGCGCACGCAGTACCGCCGCCAAGCCAACGAATTTGACTCAGCAGCGCACACCAAAGCCGTGGACTCGTTGCTCAATTACGAGACAGTGAAGTACTTCAACAACGAAGCCTTCGAAGCTGCGCGCTATGACAAAAGCTTAGAGGCTTTGCGCCGTGCGCGCTTGAAAGCGCAAACGTCTTTGTCGTTGCTCAACACCGGCCAGCAGCTCATCATTGCTGTCGCCTTGGTGGGCATGCTGTGGCGTGCCACGCAAGGCGTGGTCGAGGGACGCATGACTTTGGGCGATTTGGTGATGATCAACGCCTTCATGATTCAGCTCTACATTCCTCTGAACTTTTTGGGGGTGTTGTACCGCGAGATCAAACAAAGCCTGACCGACTTGGATCGCATGTTCACCCTGTTGGAGAAAGAGCGCGAAGTAGCGGATGAGCCAAACGCACCTAGCTTGCAGCTGGAGGGTTCGCCCACGGTGAAGTTTGAGTCGGTGGTGTTTGCGTATGAGGTTGCGCGGCCTATCTTGCATGGCATCAGCTTTGAAATTCCTGCTGGCAAAACGGTGGCCGTGGTGGGACCTTCGGGCTCTGGAAAGTCCACGCTGGCCCGTTTGCTGTTCCGCTTTTACGACGTAGGTAGTGGCGCGATCACCATCGACGGCCAAGACATTCGCCAAGTCACACAAGGCAGCGTGCGCCGTGCGATGGGCATCGTGCCGCAAGACACTGTGCTCTTCAACGACACCGTGCGCTACAACATCGCCTATGGCCGCACGGATGCGACCGAGACCGAAGTGGAGCAAGCTGCCAAAGCTGCGCATATCCACGACTTCATTTCTGCCACGCCCAAGGGCTACGACACGATGGTGGGTGAGCGCGGCTTGAAGCTCTCGGGTGGAGAGAAGCAACGCGTGGCCATCGCCCGCACCTTGCTCAAGAACCCGCCGATTGTGATTTTTGATGAGGCGACTTCGGCTCTTGATAGTGCCAATGAGCGTGCGATTCAGACGGAGCTGCAAAACGCTGCGCAGAACAAGACCACCTTGGTGATTGCGCATCGTTTATCTACCGTGGTGGATGCGCATGAAATTTTGGTGTTGGATGCGGGGCACATCGTGGAACGCGGGTCACATGTTGCCTTGTTGGCGATGAATGGACGGTATGCGCAGATGTGGGCGTTGCAGCAGTCGTCTGAGGGTTGATTCAGCTTTCGTCGTCGCTTCGTTCTTAGGTTTGTGCGTTTTTGGCTAAGGCGAAGCTTGGGTGGCGCACCCCAAACGGCTTACATCGCTGCGCGACGAATGGCGCCTTATTGGGGTGCGCCACCCAAGCTTCTACGGGCGTGCTTAGCTAAGTCGAAATTCTTTTTCGCTTGAACTTTTTCGAACAACAACATGCGGGTTGGGGTAGGCAGATGCGGCGCCATTCGTCGCGAAGCGATGTAAGCCGCGTCTGCCTACCCCAACTCGCACCCCCCAGAATCGAACCAACAAACAAAAAGGGCCTCTCGTCAAAACAAGAGGCCCTTTCAGTCAAACAAACGAAGAAGCGTTTACTTCACGCCAGCAGCAGCCTTCAATGCAGCAGCCTTGTCAGTACGTTCCCAAGTGAACTCTGGCTCTTCACGGCCAAAGTGGCCGTATGCCGCTGTCTTGGTGTAGATCGGGCGCAACAAGTCGAGCATCTGGATGATGCCTTTGGGGCGCAGGTCAAAGTGCTCGGCGACCAACGCGGCGATTTGGTCGTCAGAGATCACGCCCGTGCCTTCGGTGTTCACCGTGATGTTCATGGGGCGTGCCACACCGATGGCATATGCCACTTGAATTTGGCACTTCGTTGCCAAGCCAGCGGCCACGATGTTTTTGGCCACGTAGCGTGCAGCGTAAGCGGCAGAGCGGTCCACCTTGGATGGGTCTTTGCCTGAGAATGCGCCACCGCCGTGCGGGCAAGCGCCGCCGTAGGTGTCCACAATGATCTTGCGGCCCGTCAAACCGCAATCGCCTTGTGGGCCGCCGATGACGAAACGGCCTGTGGGGTTGATCAAAAACTTGGTGTCTTGCAACCACTCTTTGGGCAGCACGGGCTTGATCAGCTCTTCGATGATGGCTTCGTTGAAGCTGGCCTTCATCTTGGTGGCTGATTCGCTTTGGTCAGGGCTGTGTTGGGTGGACAACACCACGGTGTCGATGCTGTGCGGCTTGCCGTCCACGTAGCGCATGGTCACTTGGCTCTTGGCATCGGGGCGCAGGAAAGGCAAGCGGCCATCTTTGCGCAACTGGGCTTGGCGCTCGACCAAACGGTGTGCGTAGTAGATAGGTGCAGGCATCAGCTCTGGCGTTTCGCTGCAAGCGTAGCCAAACATCAGGCCTTGGTCGCCCGCGCCGATGTTGAGGTGGTCGTCAGACGCGTGGTCCACGCCTTGGGCGATATCGTTGGATTGCTTGTCGTAGCAAACCATGACCGCGCAACCTTTGTAGTCGATCCCGTAGTCGGTGTTGTCGTAACCGATGCGTTTGATGGTGTCACGTGCGACTTGGATGTAGTCCACATGTGCGTTGGTGGTGATCTCGCCAGCCAACACAACCAAGCCGGTGTTGGTCAGGGTTTCGGCCGCCACGCGTGAGAGTGGGTCTTGCGCGAAGATGGCGTCCAAAATCGCGTCAGAGATTTGGTCTGCCACTTTGTCTGGGTGGCCTTCTGAAACGGATTCAGACGTGAAGAGGTAATTGCTGGACATAAAAAAAGCTCCTTGTTTTCAATGGGTTGTTCGGCGTTGCCGACCCTGAAAACTTGGAGCCCAGCGAACGCTTTAGCAGAGTGGCCCAGATTGCTCTTAGCCTGCACACCGAAGTATGTTGTCGCCCTGCAAGTAGTTCTTTAACTCGGCGACAATGAGAATTCTAATGGATTTATCAAAGTTAGCAAAAAGTTCATGTCATCTGTCACGCGCATTTTCCATTTCCTAGCCCGCATGCCACTGCCTTTGATGCAGCGGTTGGGTGCTGTGCTGGGCTGGTTGGTGTGGTGGCTGTCGCCTAGTTATCGCCGTAACTTCCAAGCCAACGTGAAGGCGGCTGGCGTGGCTTGGCGTGATGCTCGTCCGGCTGTGGCAGCCATTGGTGCGATGGTGGCTGAGCTACCTTGGGTGTGGATGCGACCGCACAGTGCCAAGCTCGATGGTTTGATGAAGTGGGATGGTGCTGAGTATTTTGAAGCGGCCATGCAAGCAGGTAAGGGTGCCATCATCATGTCGCCACATTTGGGTTCGTGGGAAATTGGCGCGCAAGCGATTGCTGAAAAATTTGGTCCTGTCTATGGCCCCATGGTGGCTTTGTTTCGTCCTGCACGTAAAGCATGGCTTGAGCCCTTGGTAGCCAACGCCCGCACACGTCCCTATTTAGATTCAGCGCCCACCTCACTGGCAGGTGTCCGCACCCTTATTCGCGCTCTGCGCAACGGCGGCTACACGGCCATCTTGCCCGACCAAGTGCCGCCGCTCGGTCAAGGGGTTTGGGCGCCGTTCTTTGGCCGCGATGTTTACACCATGACCTTGCTTGCCAAGCTGGCGCAGCAAACGGGTGCACAAGTGATTTTGACGTGGTGCGAGCGTTTGCCCGCAGGCCAAGGGTTCTGCATGCACATGCGCCCGTTCGACGCACCTGAAATGAATGACGCAACGGCATTGCCAGAGGTGGCTGCCGCTGCAGTCAACCGAGGCGTCGAGGCCATGGTGCGCAATGCTCCGGGCCAATACCTATGGGGCTACGCGCGCGACAAACAACCGCGCGCAGAGGGCTAAGCCATGTTCAGCATGTTGGGCTTGTTACTGTTGAGGGTTTTGGGTTATCTGCCCTTGTCGTGGTTGCGTGCTTTAGGCGCAGGCTTAGGCGCCTTGCTGTTGCTGGTCATTCCCTCGCGTCGCCGCGTGGTGCAAACCAATTTACGGGTTTGCTTTCCCCACTTGAGCGATGCTGAGCGTGATGTGCTCACACGCCAAACTTTTGTGTACTTTGCCCAAGCATGGCTGGACCGCAGTTGGCTGTGGCACCGCAGTGCGGCTTGCATTCAATCGCGCGTGCAGTTGTCGGGCGAAGTGGCTGCATTAGCGCAGCCTACGCCCACCGTGTTGTTTGCACCGCATTTCATGGGTTTGGATGTGGGGTGGACGGCGCTCACCATGAACTTGCCTTTGCACTTCACCACCATCTTCACACCGCAGTCCAATGCGGCGGTGGATGCATGGGTCGCCCAAGGGCGTCAACGCTTTGGCCAAGTGCAATTGTTTCGCCGTGAAGATGGCGTGAAGCCCATCGTTGCCGCGCTGCGTCAAAACGAGTTGCTGTATCTGTTGCCCGATATGAACTTTGGCCCAACGGAGTCTATTTTTGTGCCGTTTTACGGCGAGCCAGCTGCCACCGTGCCGTCGCTGTCGCGCTTTGCCAAATTGGGCCGCGCCCGCGTGGTGCCTGTTGTCACGCGTATGACGGATGCGGGCTACGAGGTGGTGGTGCATCCGGCGTGGAACGACTTTCCCACGGACGATGCCGTGGCCGATACGGCCACGATGAATCAGCGTTTAGAGGTGTTCATCAACGCCATGCCTGCGCAATATTTTTGGGTGCACAAGCGTTTCAAGACACGCCCACCGGGCGCACCTGAGCTTTACTAAAGCGTTTGCTGAATTAAGGGTGCATCCACTTGTACAAGGTGGCGGCCACTTCATCCACACCTTGTTTTTTCAGCGCTGAGAACAGGCGCACTTCACCGCCGCCAGCTTGCAGTTTGGTGATTTGCAAGGCCTTCGCGCCATCGGTTTTGTTGAGTTTGTCAGCCTTGGTGAGCAACACCAAAAACTTCATGCCTTCTGCCACACGTGGACGAATCACGTCTAGCAAAATTTCGTCCAGTTCAGTCAACCCGTGGCGTGGGTCGCACATCAGGACCACCGCATGCAAGTTGGGGCGGGTGAGCAAATAGTTGGCCATCACTTGCTGCCAACGAATCTTGTCTTGCTTGGGCACAGCGGCGTAGCCGTAGCCGGGCAAGTCGGCCAGCACGGCGTCCGTCTTGCCGTGGCGACCCATGGCAAACAAGTTGATGTGTTGCGTGCGGCCTGGCGTTTTGGATGCATAGGCCAAGCGCTTTTGCTGGGTCAGCACGTTGATGCAGGTCGATTTGCCAGCGTTAGAGCGGCCCACAAATGCAATTTCTGGCAAGTCGTAGGTGGGCAGGTGGTGCAGCTGTGCCGCGGTGGTCAAAAACCGCGCGGTATGCAGCCATCCCATGGCGTATTTGGCTTGGTCGGCGGGGCTTAAGAGCTCGAAGGCTGCTTTGGCAGCAGCGCGTTCGGCTTCGCGTTGGGCTTCAAATTCAGCGTTCAAGACCGCGATTTCGGGCACCTCAGGCGTATCAATTTGGGCGGGGGTGTCATGTGGGTCAGGCTGGTTCATACGGCATTGTAGAATCACCGGAGTTTTTCGACGTCTTTGAGACACCATTAACCAAAGAACACATATGAAGCTGATCGCCTCTTTGCTCCTTGCTGCCGCCTTGGTAGCCCCCGTCCTTTCGAATGCCTCCGAGCCTGCAGCACCTGCTGTGAAGGCTGATTTGGCCAAAGGTGAAGCCACTTACACCGCAATTTGCGCGTCTTGCCACGGTGCAGATGGCAACTCAGGCGCACCCGCATACCCCAAGCTGGCACAACAGCACCCAGACTACTTGGTCAAGCAATTGCAAGAGTTCAAATCTGGCAAACGTGCCAACGCCATCATGAGCGGCATGGCTGCCGGCATGTCGGATGCAGACATGAAGAACGTGGCCGCATGGTTGGGCTCCAAAGAAGCCAAACCCAACTTTGCCAAAGAAAAAGATTTGGTCGTGTTGGGCGAGCGCATTTACCGCGGTGGCGTGGCCGAGCGTCAAATTGCTGCCTGTGCAGGCTGCCATAGCCCGACCGGCGCTGGCATCCCCGCTCAGTACCCACGTTTGGCGGGTCAGCACGCCGACTACACCATGGCCCAGTTGAATGCCTTCCGTGAGCACGGCAACAAAGGCGCAGGCCAAAACGTTGGCCGTGGCAACAGCGCTCAAATGAGCGGTGTGGCTGCCAAATTGAATGACCGCGAAATCAAGGCTGTCGCCGACTACGTGGCTGGCTTGCGTTAATTCAGAGCCTCTACGCTCCTACTGAAAAGCTGGCCTCGTGCCAGCTTTTTTGTTGTCTGATGCACGTTCTTTTGATGCGTGGGGCGCGGGTTATTGACTTTGCCTCACAATACAAAAAATTTGTAATTTAAGGGGAGTTCTCGTGCGATTCAACCAATTTTCGAGAAGCAGTGATTCGGGCTTTGTGCACCCTTTGAGCAGCGAGATCACGCCACACCAAGCCTATGCCCAGCGTCGCGACTGGCTCAAGCAGATGGCCGCAGGCGCAGCGGGTTTGTCGATGGCAGCATGGGCCTCGCGTGAAGCGTTTGCACAAACACCCAGCGAAGCCGTGGTGCGTCCGGGTAAGTTAGCCCCGTTAACGGGCGCTGTGAGCCGCGTGAGTGGTGCCAACACCATGGAAAAAATCACCACATACGCCGACGCCAGCAGCTACAACAACTTCTACGAATTCGGCACTGACAAATCAGACCCCGCCAAATATGCGCACACCTTGCAGGCCAAACCGTGGACGGTCGAAGTTGAAGGCTTGGTTAAAAAGCCGGGCCGCTTCGACCTCGATGCCTTGCTCAAGCTCAGCCCCATGGAAGAGCGCATTTACCGCTTACGCTGCGTCGAGGGCTGGTCGATGGTGATTCCGTGGGTGGGCTATTCCTTGGCCGAGCTCATCAAGCGCGTAGAGCCTTTGGGTAGTGCCAAGTATGTTGAGTTCATCACCCAAGCCGATCCCAAAACCATGCCTGGTGTGCGCTCGCGCGTGCTCGATTGGCCGTATGTGGAAGGTCTGCGCATGGACGAGGCCATGCACCCGCTGACACTCTTGAGCTTCGGCATGTACGGCGAAGTGCTGCCCAATCAAAACGGTGCACCCGTTCGCTTGGTGGTACCTTGGAAATACGGTTTTAAAAGCGCCAAGAGCTTGGTAAAAATTCGCTTTGTCGAAAAGCAACCCATCAACTCATGGGGTCGCTCTGCACCGCAAGAGTATGGGTTTTATTCCAACGTCAACCCGAGCGTGAGCCACCCACGCTGGAGTCAAGCCACCGAGCGTCGCATTGGAGAAGATGGCTTGTTTGCGAAGAAGCGCAAGACCTTGATGTTCAACGGCTACGAAGCCCAAGTGGGCCAACTCTATGCGGGCATGGACCTGAGCAAGTTTTATTGAGGTGAAAGCCGCTTTGCGCCAAGCTCTGCAACACCGCAGAGCCAAACTTGTGCTGTGGCTGTTGTGCCTCTTGCCCTTTGCATGGCTGGTGTTGGGCGCAGCTAGCGATACCTTGGGCGCTAACCCCGCTGAGTATTTGATTCGCGCCACAGGTGATTGGACGCTGCGCTTGTTGTGCATGACGTTGGCAGTAACGCCTTTGCGTGTGATGTTTGGCTTGCCCGAGTTGCTTCGTTTGCGGCGCATGTTGGGCTTGTTCACCTACTTTTATGTGCTGCTGCATTTGCTTTGTTACAGCTGGCTGGATATGGGGTTTGAGTGGACCGATATCGCCAGCGATATTGCCAAGCGTCCGTTCATCTTGGTGGGGTTCACTGCGTTTGTGTTGCTCACGCCTTTGGCCCTGACCTCGTCCAATCGTGCTATTCGGTGGTTAGGGGCAAAGCGGTGGCAGTGGTTGCATCGCCTTGTGTATGCGGTGGCTGTGCTGGCAGTGTTGCACTTTTTTTGGATGCGGGCGGGGAAGAGTAACTTTGCTGAGGTGTTTGTTTACGCCTCGGTGTTGTTTGTTTTGCTCGCGTGGCGAGTTGTTCACTCTTCTGTGTGGCGTCAGTTGTTGCGCTCGGTTGGCTTTACTCGCTGATGCGGCTACGGGTGTGCGGCCCCTTCCTCATGCTGGAGTACCAGAAATCGTCAGGGGCCGCACACCCGTAGCCACATCGGAGTTGAGTTCGCAAACAGGTTAGCGCTTGGAGTTGCTCTTTGAGCAGAATCCGAAGCACGGCGAGCAGTCAGCGCCTGACTTGGCGACATTCGTCGCGAAGCGATGGGAGCCATGTCAGGCGCTGACTGCTCGTTGGGGCGGAGCGAAAGCACCGCCACGAAATCAAAAACTTAAAGAACCAAAGACTCACAAGCCATCTGATCCGCCACCGTCTCCCGACGACGAATCACATGCGCCTGGGTGCCGTTCACCAAAATTTCAGCCGCACGCCCACGCGTGTTGTAGTTGCTAGACATCGCCACGCAATACGCACCAGTCGAGAGCACGGCCAACAAGTCGCCCGACTGCACTGCAAGTTGACGGTCACGACCTAGCCAGTCGCCGCTCTCGCACACAGGGCCGACCACGTCATATGTCACAGTCTCACCCGTGCGAGCCGACACGGGCACGATTTGATGGAATGCTTCGTACATTGCAGGGCGAGGCAAGTCGTTCATCGCAGCGTCGACGATGCAAAAGTTTTTTTGCTCGCCAGGCTTTAAATACAGCACCTCGGTCAAGCACACGCCCGCGTTGCCCACGAGTGAGCGGCCTGGCTCAATCATCAGCTGGCGCTGGCCGTAGCCGCGTGCGTCGAGCTTGGCCAAGAGTTGCGCCCAGAGTGCGTCTGCAGCTGGCGGGGTGTCGCCGTTGTAGTTGATGCCCAAGCCACCGCCAAAGTCGATGTGGTGAATGGCAATGCCTGCAGCCTCAATAGATTGCACAAGGTCCAATACGCGGTCCATTGCATCGAGGTAAGGCGTGGACTCGGTGATTTGCGAACCGATGTGGCAGTCAATGCCGGTCACTTGAAGCCCAGGCAAACTGGCTGCGCGTTGGTAAGTGGCCAAGGCACGTTCGTGCGCCACACCAAACTTGTTGCCTTTGAGGCCTGTGGAAATGTAAGGGTGGGTTTTGGCATCCACGTTGGGGTTGACGCGAATGCTGATGGGCGCACGCTTGCCCATGCTGATGCCCACGTCGCTCAACACTTCAAGTTCGGCTTCGCTCTCCACGTTAAAGCAAGCAATGCCTACTTCCAACGCCTTGCGCATTTCAGCGCGTGTTTTGCCCACGCCAGAGAAAATGACTTTCGACACATCACCACCTGCCGCGATCACGCGGTCGAGTTCGCCGCCCGACACGATGTCAAAACCGCAGCCTGCTTGTGCAAACACTTGCAGCACAGCCAGTGACGAGTTGGCTTTCATGGCGTAGCAAATGCGCGCCTTGCGTCCTGCAAAGCCGCGCTGGTAAGCGGCGAGGGCGCTGAGCATGGCAGCTTTGGAGTACACAAACAAGGGCGTGCCATGTGTGTGTGCGAGGTCAGCCAGCTTCACGCCTTCCAAATACAAATCGTTGTTCTGTGTGGCCACAAAGGGCGCACCGGCAAGCGTGGGGTGTGTCATCAGACGGCTCTTGAAAAATTAACGGCCAGTTGCAGCCGAGGCGGCGGTGGCGGGAGAGGTGGTGGAGGACTGAGCGGCTGGCGCAGCAGAGGATGCCGCACCAGCGGCTGGTGCTGGTGTGTTGCCCGGTAATTGGCGGCGCACAATGTCGGGCAAGGTGGCGCGTTGTTTGAACTCGGGGTCATTGGGCATGTAAAGTGCGCCCTTTTGGCCGCACGCTGACAAAGCTGCAACAGCGCACAGCACAGAGGCCACACCCGCACGAAGGCTGGCGCCACTCACTAAAATCTTTTGTTCAATACCCATGGCGCAAATTGTAATGACCGATCTCGAATTCTTAGACCACGCAGAACTTCTGCTCAAAGCCGTTGAGTTGGCCTGCGACCGCATCAACGACGACGGCGAGGCCGACATCGACAACCAGCGCGTGGGCGGCATGATCACACTCACATTTGAGAACAAAAGCCAGATCATCATTAATCTGCAAAAGCCCTTGCATGAGGTGTGGTTGGCGGCCCGTTCGGGCGGTTACCACTTTAAGTTCGACGGCACGCAATGGGCCGACACCAAGGGCCAAGGCGAATTCTTTGAGCGCCTCAGCAAAGACGCCAGCACTCAAACTGCGCTGGCGCTCACCTTCCACGCTTAACTTGGCCGTTCAACAAAGAAACAAGGGCGCTTTTCAGCGCCCTTGTTTTTAGTTCTTGAACAGATCAAGAATCTTCTTCTTCTCGTCGTTGGCGGGCAGTTGTTCGCTGCTGTTGCCCGAACGACCTTCCAGCCCCAAGCTGCCCACGCCGCCGCCTTTGCTGAACTCGGAATATGCCCAATCCCCGCCTTCATGGCTCAGGCCTGCGGGTGGCACAGGTTCAGCCACGGGCACGTTTTGCAAGGCGTGCTGCATGTAGCTGATCCACACGGGCAGGCTCAAACCACCGCCGGTTTCACGGTCGCCCAGTTTGCGAGGGGTGTCGTAACCAATCCATGTGACGGCGGTGAGTGTGGGGTGGTAGCCCGCAAACCAAGCGTCCATCGAGTCGTTGGTGGTGCCTGTTTTGCCGTAGATGTCGTTGCGCTTCAAGGTGGCTTGTGCGCGAGCCGCCGTGCCTGAGCGGGTCACTTCTTGCAACAGGCTGGTCATCACAAAGGCGTTACGTGCATCAATGGCGCGGGCCGATTCTTCCAGCGGTGTGGGGGTGAATTCAGACAAAACTTTGCCCATTTGGTCGGTCACCTTGGTCACCAAATAGGGGTTCACGCGGTAGCCGCCGTTGGCAAACACCGAATAGCCCGACGCCATTTGCATGGGCGTGACCGAGCCAGCGCCCAGCGCCATGGTCAGGTAAGGCGGGTGTTTTTCAGCATCAAAGCCAAACTGGGCAATCCAGTCTTGTGCATTTTGTGCGCCCACGGCTTGCAACACGCGAATCGAAATCATGTTTTTCGATTTAGCCAAACCTTTGCGCAAAGTCATGGGGCCTTCAAACGTGCCGTCGTAGTTTTTGGGCTCCCACGGTTGGCCACCGGTCACGCTGGCATCGAAGAACAGCGGTGCGTCGTTCACCACCGTCATCGGCGTGAAGCCTTTTTCCAGAGCGGCTGAATAAATGAAGGGCTTGAAGCTCGAGCCGGGCTGACGCCACGCTTGGGTCACGTGGTTGAACTTGTTTTTGTTGAAGTCAAAGCCGCCCACCAGCGCGTGAATGGCGCCGTCACGTGGGTCGATGGACACAAATGCGCCCTCGACTTCGGGCAGTTGGGTAATTTCCCAGCCGCCTTTAGCGGTCTTGGTGATACGCACCAAGGCGCCTGGACGCAGCTTGATGTTGGGTGCAGCTTTGTCAGACAAGCCGGATTGCACGGGCTGTAAGCCTTCCCCCGTGATTTCCAGCACTTCGCTGTTTTGGCGCATCACGCGCACTTTTTTGGGCGTGGCGTCTAGCACCACGGCGGCAAGCAAGTCGCCTTTGTCGCCTTGTTCAATGAGGGCATCGTCAATCGCGTCTTCTAGCTCAGCTGCTTTTGCAGGCAAGGTGATGAAGCGCTCAGGTCCGCGGTAGTGTTGGCGGCGCTCAAAGTCCATGATGCCGCGGCGTAGCGCAAAGTAGGCCGCTTGTTGGTCGCTGGCACGCACGGTGGTGTAGACGTTCAGGCCGCGTGTGTAGATTTCTGGGCCGTATTGGGCAAACATCAGTTGACGGGCCATTTCGGCCACGTAGTCGGCGTGCGTGTTCAGGTTGCTGGTGGCTGTGCGAATCTTCAGCTCTTCTTGCTTGGCGGCAGCGGCTTGTTCTTTGGTGATGAAACCGTTTTCCTCCATGCGCTCAATGATGTACAGCTGGCGTGAGCGGGCGCGTTTGGGGTTGACGATGGGGTTGTAGGCCGACGGTGCTTTGGGCAAGCCCGCCAACATGGCTGCTTCGGCGATGCTGATGTTTTTCAGTGGCTTGCCAAAGTAGGCTTCAGACGCAGCGGCAAAGCCGTAGGCGCGGTTGCCCAAATAAATTTGATTCAGATAGATTTCAAAAATCTGGTCTTTGCTGAGCATGTGCTCAAGCTTGCTGGTCAGCAAGATTTCGTAAATCTTGCGGGTGAATGTTTTCTCAGACGACAGGTACACATTGCGGGCCACCTGCATGGTGATGGTCGAAGCGCCTTGGCTCTTGGCGCGGCCCAAGTTGGCCAAGGCCGCGCGTGCCAAGCCGATGTAATCCACGCCGCCATGTTGGTAAAAGCGGGCGTCCTCAATGGCCAGCACCGCGTCTTTCATCACTTTGGGGATTTCTTTGAAGGGTGTGAGGTTGCGACGCTCTTCGCCGAACTCGCCAATCTGTGTGCCCTCCACTGAATACACGCGCATTGACAACTTGGGGCGGTAGTCGGCCAAGTCTGAGATGTCGGGCAGCTGCGGATAGGCCATGGCCAGCGCCACGGCGACCAACAGGCCCACCACAAGTGCGCCAGCCGCCGCAAGGCCGAAGGCCCACAGCAAGACATAGCCCAGTAAAGAGCGGGGCGCTGCAGCTGCGGCGGCGTGTTCTTTCGAACCTTCGGGGGTGTGGTTTTGGGCCATAAGTGAGAAGGATTATAAAAACCATGCTTGCATCACAAAAGTCCCGAGTCAAACACGGCCGAAACGGGTGGTCAACGCGTTGAAATGCAAAGCATTCTTCCCTTGATCAAAGGATGTTTTTCATGCGCTTGACCTCATGGTTGTCCCGTTCACGCCTGCGTCGCCTCAGTGTGGTGGGGTTGGATATGGGCCCAGAGGTCTGTCGTTTGGTGGTGCTCAGTGGCTCACCCAGTCGGCCCGATAGCGTGTGCTGCGCCGAAACCTTAGACCTGCCCGATGGTTGGGTCGTACACGGCGAGGTGATGCAGTCAAAGGCTTTGGGTCAATGGTTACGTACTTATTTAGACGCGGGCGACTATCAGCCCACCTTGGTCTACATCGGACTCAACAGCGCTTGTGTGTCCAACCACATCGTTACCTTGGCCGAAGGCTTGGCACCAGACGATGTGGCGTTTCAGTTGCAAGCCGAGGTGCAGTCGGTGTTGCCCGAATCCGCTGCCGAGGTGTGCATTGATTACACCGTCGACACCGCGCCCTACGCTGCGGGCGAGCAAGGCTATTTGGTGCAAGCAACCCCGCGCCCGCAAGTGGAGGCCATGCAGCGGGTGGCTCAAGCTGCAGGTTTGATCGCACGGGCGGTTGAGTCGCGCCACGATGCCGCCCGTCGTACAGCGCAAAGTCCCGACTTGGCCACTTTGCCACCCGCCAGCGTGGCTTTAGCCTTGCAGTGCGACGAGGCATTTGGATTGGCCTTGCGGGCGTGGCATGACGAAGGGGCCAACTTTTTGCCACACCGAAAAGATGCACAGCATGTGTTGCGTCACGCATGGTTGCTGGGTGTGGCCATATGGGCCATGGGTGGTGCTTTTTTTGCCGCGTGCTTTGCCATGGTCATGGCTTTTGCCGCTGAAACCAAGCACGATCATTTGGACGATGTGGTCGCTTCTGTACGCGCATTTGAAGCGGCGCAAAAAGCACATGCCCAAGCCAAGGCGGTGGAGGAACGTCTTGCAGCGCAAGCCCGTTGGTTCAAGGCCCGCCAAGACGTGCAATCCCAAAGCCTGAAATGGAGCCGCGTGCTCAGCCAAGCTGCTCAAGGTGTGTGGGTGGCCAGCGTTAGGCAGCAAGGCACGCGTTGGACTGTGCAGGGCGAGGCCTTGACGTCCAGCCACGCGCAGCAGTTGGTGCAACAGCTGAAGGCGCTGGACATTTGGGCGCAGGCGCCTGAGCTGCCGCAGCTGCAAGTGACGCCCGCGGGGTCCACCACAGGACTACCCGTATGGCAGTTCCGCATTGAAGCTGATTTGAAAGAGGGGGCGTGATGAAGTGGTTGCGCATGTCTGTGGCGTCCATGCAGCAGTTGGATTGGCGTCAACCTTGGGGTTGGCCCCGCGCGTTTCAGAATGCTTCATTTGTGGGGGCAGGTGTTTTGGGCCTGTTGCTACTCAGCCCGTGGTGGCTGCGCAGCTGGCAGGCTTTGGATGAGGCGATTGAAGCGCAAGCCAAAGGGTTGGCGCAGCAAGTTGCCATTCAAGCGTTGCACGAGCAAACCGCGCAGTTGCTGCAAACTCAAAATCAGCCGCAAGTCGCTTTGGCAGACGCTGCTGTGCTGAACCAGCTGGCGCAGCAACAAGGCTTGCAGCTGTCGCAGCTGGGCGTGGAAAAACCTCAGCAAACCTCCGCCTTGGCTGCGTTGCAAATGCAGCAGTTGCCTGTGCACCTGAAGGTACAAGGCTCGTGGGGTGGTTGGCTCAATTGGTTGGCGCAATGGCCTACCGCTGCGCCTGGTGTGACGGTGACATCGCTGGAGCTCAAGTCCGATCCGCTTGGAGGTATCTCTGCGCAAGTGCTGGCAGTAGCGCCACAGTCCACGGCGGTCGAATCAGCTTTTGCGCTGTCTAGCGTCGACTTAGACGGTGTTGCAGCAACAGACCCATTCAATCCTCAAGCTTGGTCTACAGCGCAGCGTGCACATGCCCAACAGCACCCCAGCTACACGCGCTTGGTCTCTCCAGAGCTGACACGCCCGCGTGATGTGTTGGAGGCCTTTCCGCGCGATCGTTTGCAATACGTGGGGCACATGGCGTCGGGCGCAGAGTTGGAGGCTTTGATCAAGGTGTTGCCGTCGACGCACACAAAGAAGGATGCACAAATGATGAGTATTTATCGCGTGCGCTTGGGTCAGCGCTTAGGACAGGACTTTGGCAAAGTGCTGGCTGTTCAGCCTGAGCACTTGCTGCTGCAAGAGTTGGCAGTGACGTCCGCTGGCGAATGGCAAACCCGCGAGGTGCGTTTGCCGTTGCAAGAGGTTGCGCCATGAGTATGAAGTTCGAGCATTGCCTGTTGATACCTAGCCGATGGATGCGGCCATTCCTACGCGCCCCACGCGCCCCACGCGCGCTAGTGCGCGTTTGCTGGTTGTTGTGTTGCGCGTTCGCGTTGCCATTGCATAGCCAAGAAGTCAAAGCCACATTCACCGGCACACCCATGTCGATGAATTTTCAAAACATCGAAGTGCGTACCGCGCTGCAAATCGTCGCTGATTTCACAGGACTCAACATCATCACGTCTGACAGCGTCACGGGTGCGCTCACCTTGAGACTACACAAAGTGCCGTGGGACCAAGTGTTGGACATCATGGCTCAGGCCAAGGGCTTAAGCGTGCGCAGACAAGGCAATGTCATTTGGGTAGCGCCGCGTATCGAAGTGGCCGCCCGCGAAAAGTTGGAATATGAAAGCAAGCTCGCCGCGCAAAACCTAGAGCCCATGCAAACGCGAGCCTTCGCGCTCAACTATGCTAAAGCGGTGGATGTGCTCACGCAGATTCAAGGCGGCATGGTGTTACCGGCTATGGCGGGTGCAGGTGGGTATGGCGTAGGTAGCGCTTATGGAGGCTATGGTGGTTTTGGTGGCTTCGGTAGTGCTGGCCTTGGCTACGGGTCGTCTGTCAATTCAGCACCTTTCAGTCTGTCATCCATGGGCGGCGGCTCGCGCATCCTCAGCACACGCGGCAGCGCCATGGCCGAGGCGCGCACGAATCAACTGTTCGTCACCGACGTTGCAGAGCGCATGAATCAAGTGGCGCAAATGATTGCAAAAATCGATATTCCATTACGCCAAGTGATGATCGAAGCGCGCATCGTGCAAGCCAGCGATACCTTTGGGCAAACTCTCGGTGTGCGTTTGGGCGGTATGGGGCAAGGTGGTGCGCAAAGCGTGTGGGGCCCAACCAATGCCAATGCAATGGCCAATGCCAACCCCACGGCGCAGCAAGGCACAAGTTTCAACATGGCCGACAAAGCGCTCGACACCTCTGGCAGTTTTGTCAATCTGCCCGCTGCCAGCCTCAACGGTTTTGCATCCGCCAGCTTTGCGGTGTCTATCTTCAACTCAGCCAAGAACCGTTTTCTGAATCTTGAGTTATCGGCATTAGAGGCCGATGGCAAAGGCAAGGTGGTGTCAAGCCCACGCGTGGTCACTGCAGACCAAGCCAAAGCGGTGATCGAGCAAGGCACCGAGTTGCCCTACCAAGTGGCTGCCGCCAGCGGCGCATCCACCTTGGCGTTTCGCAAAGCCAACCTCAAGCTCGAGGTAACGCCGCAAATCACGCCCGAGGGTGGCATCGTGTTGGACCTTGATATTTCCAAAGACAACGTGGGCCAAATCACCCCCGCTGGTTTTGCCATTGACACCAAGCACGTCAAGACCCAAGTGCTGGTGGAAAACGGCGGCACGGTGATGATTGGTGGCATTTACGAGACCAGCGAGCAAGAGGACGAGTACAAAGTCCCGCTCTTGGGCGACATCCCTGTGCTGGGTTATTTGTTCAAAAACCGCCGCACCGCCCAAGCCAAGCAAGAGTTGCTGGTGTTCATAACCCCTAAAATGCTTGATCACAGTGCCGTTGCACGTTAAGAAAGCATATGTTGTTGGTTTTGGTGGGTCTGCCGGGTTCCGGTAAAACGACTGTTGGGCGTCAATTGGCGCGACGACTTCACCTCCCCTTTGTTGATTCGGATCACGCGATTGAGAACCGCTTGGGTTGCTCGGTGCGCGAATATTTCGAACGCGAAGGGGAAGACCGCTTTCGCGACCTCGAATCTGAAGTGCTCGCCGATCTGTGCCAAAACCACCAGGGTGTGTTGTCCACGGGTGGCGGCTCAGTGCTTCGCCCCATCAACCGCGAACGCTTGCGCGAGCATGGCCACGTGTTTTATTTGCGCTCCAGCCCCGAAGAGGTGTTTCGCCGTTTGCGCAACGACCAAAACCGTCCCTTGCTGCAAGTGGCCGACCCACAAGCGCGTTTGCGCGAACTGCTTGAGGTGCGTGACCCGCTGTATCGTGAAGCTGCGCACTACGTCATCGAGACAGGCCGCCCCAACGTGGCGGGCTTGGTCAACATGATCGTGTCGCAACTCGAACTCGCTGGGCACATCAAACCCGTTTCGCCCCCCGCGCCTGCCGACCGCCCACGCGTGTCGCCCCCACACAGAATCTGAGCCATGTCCAACACACCACACCTCGAACGCGTTGCCATTGACCTGGGCGACCGCAGTTACAGCATCTTGATAGGCGAGCAGTTGCTCGACGCTGCCAGCACTTGGGCCGATTTGCCCAAAGCCTCAGCAGCCCTCATCGTCACCAACGACACCGTCGGCCCTATCTATGCTCAGCGTTTGCAAGCTGCACTCACGCCGCTTTACAAACACGTGCACACCGTGGCCTTGCCCGATGGCGAAAGTCACAAAGATTGGCAAACCCTCAACCTGATTTTTGACGAGCTGCTGGGCAAAGGCGCTGACCGTAAAACCGTGCTGTTCGCCTTGGGCGGCGGCGTGGTCGGCGACATGACCGGCTTTGCCGCCGCTTGCTACATGCGCGGCGTTCCCTTTGTGCAAGTGCCCACCACTTTGCTGGCGCAGGTCGATTCATCGGTGGGCGGCAAGACCGCCATCAATCACCCCATCGGCAAAAACATGATTGGCGCGTTCTACCAGCCGCAACGCGTGGTGTGCGACCTCGATACCTTGCAAACTTTGCCCCAGCGCGAAATGAGCGCGGGCTTGGCCGAAGTCATCAAATACGGCCCCATCGCTGACATGCAATTTTTGGATTGGATCGATACCAATCTCGACGCGCTCTTGGCGCGTGACCCCAAGGCTTTGGCACACGCTGTCAAGCGCAGCTGCGAAATCAAAGCATGGGTGGTGGGCCAAGACGAACGCGAAGGTGGCATCCGCGCCATCCTCAACTTCGGCCACACCTTTGGCCACGCCATCGAAGCGGGCTTGGGCTTTGGCGAATGGTTGCATGGCGAAGCTGTGGGCTGCGGCATGGTCATGGCCTCGCACCTCTCGCAGCGTTTGGGTTTGGTGGACGAGGCGTTTGTCTCACGCTTCACCGCACTCATCGAGCGCGCGGGCCTGCCCATCGTCGGCCCCAAACTTGGCGCGGACGTTTACCTGCACCACATGCGCGTTGACAAAAAAGCAGAAGCAGGTGAAATCAAATTCGTGCTCATCGACAAGCCCGGCACTGCGATCGTGCGCGGCGCACCCGATGCCTTGGTCGCCCAAGTCATTGATGACTGCTGCGCCCAATGACCCAACTCGCCACCTACGCCTGCCAGCCTGAACAGTCCCGTGGCCGCCGCCACGCAGAACCCTCACTTCCCGCCCACGCCTCCAGCGTCCGCAACCCTCACCAACGCGACCGCGACCGCATCGTTCACTCCACAGCATTCAGGCGCTTGGTTTACAAGACGCAAGTTTTCTTGAACCACGAAGGCGATTTATTTCGCACGCGCATGACGCACTCGCTCGAAGTGGCGCAGCTGGGCCGCTCCATCGCCCGTGCGTTGAACCTGAACGAAGACTTGGTGGAAGCCATTGCCTTGGCCCACGATTTGGGCCACACGCCCTTCGGTCACGCCGGCCAAGACGCGCTGAACGAATGCATGGCCTCCTACGGCGGCTTCGAGCACAACCTGCAAAGTCTGCGTGTGGTGGACGAACTTGAAGAACGCTACCCCGCATTCAACGGCCTCAACCTGAGCTTTGAAACCCGCGAAGGGATTTTGAAACACTGCGCGCGCCGCAATGCCGAACTCATCAATGCGCAAGAGCCCAACGGTATTGCTGCTCGTTTTTTGAACAGCACACAGCCGAGCCTAGAAGCGCAGCTGTGCAACTTGGCCGATGCCATTGCCTACAACGCGCACGACATTGACGACGGTGTGCGTTCGGGTTTGCTCACGCTCGACCAGCTGCAAGACGTGTCGTTGTTTGCCCGCTACCACGCGCAAACTTTGGCGGAGCACCCAAGTCTTCAAGGACGTCGTGTGCTGTACGAAACCATTCGCCGCATGTTGAGCGACCAGGTGTACGACGTCATCAATGCCACACGCGCAGCGCTGCAACAGCACGCACCAGCCAGTGCCGACGAAGCGCGGCAGTGCCCCGCACTGGTGCAGTTCAGCGCGGGGATGTACGAAGAATCGAAAGCGCTCAAGTCGTTTTTGTTCCGCAATTTGTACCGTCACCCGCAGGTCATGCAAACCACCGATGGCGCACGCGCCAAGGTGCAAGAACTGTTTGCCGTCTACTTGGCCAAGCCCCAAGAAATGCCCGTCGCCTACGCGCAGCGCCGCGATGTGCCGCGTGCTGTGGCCGACTACTTGTCGGGCATGACCGACCGTTTCGCCACGCGTGAACACGCACGCCTGACGGCATAAACCCAGCTGCACCTATTCAGCATGAGCAAGCATCGCTTTGGCATCCACCCCTCGTGGGTCATTGTGTTTGCCGGCGTGTGCGCCGCGCTGCATGTGGGCAAGCTGCCGCCTGCGTTACCCGTGCTGCAAGACGTGCTAGGCATCACCTTGGTGCAAGCCGGTTTCTTGTTGTCTGCCGTGCAAGTTGCCAGCATGACGCTCGGCCTTGCCGTGGGTTTGAGTGTTGACAGTTTGGGCCTGCGCCGCAGCATGTTGGTCGGTCTTGCTTTGTTGTCGTTCGCCAGCATCAGCGGTGGATTTGTGGGTGACGCGCAAAGCTTGTTGTTTTTGCGTGCCCTCGAAGGCTTGGGCTTTTTGCTAGTCGTCATGCCTGCGCCCGCGCTCATTCGTCGCACGGTCGACGCTTCGCAGCTCAGCGGCCGCATGGGCTGGTGGGGCACGTACATGCCTACGGGCAGTGCGTTGGCGCTGCTGGTAGGGCCTTGGGTCATTGCGGGTTTGAACTGGTCGGCTTGGTGGTGGCTGTTGGGCTCAGTGGCTGCGTTTGCATGTGTCGCTGTTTGGTTGTGTGTGCCTGATGTGCCTGCGCCAAAGCCTGAGGTGCATGCAGCTGCAAATGCACCCCTTCCCCAACTAGGCGGCGCCAGTCAAAAATGGCCGCAGCGTTTGGTCCTCACGCTCAAAAGCCCCGGCCCTTGGCTGGTGGCGCTCACGTTTGCGGTGTACTCCTCGCAGTGGCTGGCGGTGGTGGGCTTCTTGCCCACGGTTTATGCCGAGCTGGGTTTGGCCGCCGGCACGGCAGGCGTGTTGTCGGCGTGCGTGGCCTTGGCCAACGTGAGCGGCAACATCATGTCGGGCCGTTTGTTGCAACGCGGCTGGCCTGCGCAACGTTTGCTCTCTATCGGTTTTGCTTGCATGGCTTTGGGGGCTGTCGGCGCGTATGCCGTGTGGCAGGGTGAAGGCCTGTCCACCTCGCTGCGCTTTGCGTGCGTGGTGATGTTCTCGGCCGTGGGCGGCTTGATTCCCGGCACTTTGTTTTCGTGCGCTTTGCGTTTGGCCCCCAGCGAAGGCACGGTGTCCACCACCGTGGGCTACATGCAGCAGCTTTCCGCGCTGGGCCAGTTTGCAGGCCCGCCTTTGGTGGCGTGGGTGGCAGCCAGTGCGGGCGGCTGGCAATGGACGTGGGCTGTCACTGCCACACTCAGCTTGGCGGGCGCGGTGTTGGCACACCTCATTGGCCGCGCATTGCATCAGAAAGAAACACATGACTAAAGCCGACATGAACAGTTCACTCACTTCAGATCAAGAACGCACCGTCATCGAAGACACGCAAAAGTGGCTGCTAGAAGCTGTGGTGGGTTTGAACCTGTGCCCCTTCGCCAAAGCGGTGGTGGTCAAAGACATGGTGCGCTACCGCGTGTGTGCATCCGCCGAGCCCGCCGACGTGCTGGCCATGCTGCGCGAAGAGTTGCAGTATTTGGCTGAGGCTGATCCAGACAAGCTAGACACCACGCTGCTGATTGCACCCAGCGCCTTGCCCGACTTCTTGGACTTCAACGATTTCTTGGCCGACTGCGACGACGTGGTGATGGACCTAGAGCTTGAAGGCGTGTTGCAAGTGGCCGACTTTCATCCGCACTACCAATTTGGCGGCACGGATGTGGATGACATCCAGAACTTCACCAACCGCACGCCATACCCCACGCTGCACTTGTTGCGCGAGGCCAGCATTGACAAAGCGGTGGAAGCCTATCCCGATGCATCGCTGATCTTTGAGCGCAACATGGAGGTGTTGAATAAGTTGGGGCACGCGGGATGGGCGAAGTTGGGTATTCGTGCGCGTCTCCAGGATTGATGGGCCGTTCGCTTGTTGGCGTGCGCTTCGCCAAGCGGCACAGCCGTTACCCGCTGCGGCTTAACGTCGCTGACGCGCCGTGATGGCGCCGCATCGCGCACCGACTGCGCCGTTTGGCTTCGGGGCATTTTGTTTCTGCTACTTGTGTCCTTGAGCACCGACCTCCCACGTCACAATTGAGCCATGTCCAAACACAAACCCGCCGCTGCGGCCAAGCCTCAAGACCCAAGTTCTCAGCTCGACTTGCGCCCCGGCCAGTCTATTGAGTTGCTCAAAGAGCTGCACATCCTCACGCGCGACGGCAAGCTCAACCAAGATTCGCGCCGCAAGCTCAAGCAGGTGTATCACCTGTTTCAGTTCATCGACAAGCTGCTGAAAGAACTGCCCGCCAGCGAACAAGGCCCCACCTTGGCCGATCACGGCGCGGGCAAGTCGTATTTGGGTTTCATCATTTACGACTTGTTTTTCAAAGCCTTGGGGCAGGGCAGTATTTACGGCATTGAGACGCGCAGCGAGTTGGTCGAGTCGTCCAAAGCATTGGCGCAGCGCTTGGGGTTCGAACGCATGAAGTTTCTCAACCTCAGTGTGGCCGAATCCGCACATAGCGATGCCTTGCCCGACCAAATTGACGTGGTCACCGCGCTGCACGCGTGCGATACAGCCACCGATGACGCGATGGCGTTTGGCTTGCAAAAGAAAGCCAAATACATGGTGCTCGTGCCGTGTTGCCAAGCCGAGCTGGCGCGTGCATTGAACAAAAACAAAGCGCTCAACTTGCAACGCACACCGCTGGCCGAGTTGTGGCGTCACCCGCTGCACACGCGTGAGATGGGTAGCCAGATTACCAACGTGCTGCGCTGTTTGTACCTGGAAGCGATGGGCTACCAAGTGACCGTGACCGAGCTGGTGGGTTGGGAGCACAGCATGAAAAACGAACTCATCTTGGCCAAATACACGGGGCAGATAAAGCGTAGCGCGGCTGAGCGCTTGTCGGCTTTGTTGTACGAGTTTGGTTTGCAAGAGTTGGCTGAAGAGCGATTCAAAATTGCCGCTTAATTAACCGGGGTCAGGTTCGAATTACCATCAGCAGATGGCTCGCCTCCCTCGTCTCACCGTCACCGGCTACCCGCACCACGTCATTCTGCGGGGCAACAACCGCCAAGACATTTTTCGCAGCACTGCTGATTACCAGCGCATGCTCGATTTGTTGTTCGAGCACAGCCGCGCCAACAAGGTCGACATTCATGCCTATGTGTTGATGGGCAACCATCTGCATTTGCTGCTTACCCCACAAGAAGACCAGGGCCTGCCCAAAATGATGCAGGCCGTCGGCCGCAGCTATGTGCAGGTGTTCAACAAAGTGCACGCTCGCACCGGCACGCTGTGGGAAGGGCGCTACCGTTCCACGCTCATTCAAACCGACCGTTACTTGCTGGCCTGCATGGCTTACATCGACCTCAACCCCGTGCGCGCGCACATGGTGGCGCAGCCTGAGGATTACGTGTGGTCCAGCTACGGGCATTACGCAGGGCATCGCACCGATAGGCTGATCACGCCGCACACCTTGGTTTGGGCCTTGGGCAACACGCCGTTTGCGCGTGAGGCGGCATACGCCGAATTGGTGCACGCAGGCATCAGCGCTGACCAGCAGGGTGCATTGACCGACGCCACGCTCAGTGGTTGGGCGCTAGGCGATGATCGTTTTGTGACCGATTTGCAGTCGCAAACCGAAAGACGGCTCGTTAAAACGAAGGCTGGACGGCCTTTCAGCAAGACAAAACCTGCTGAAAAGCTTGAAAAATAAGACCTCGCGGCGCTCAGCTTCGGATAGGCAAGCTTTACGCAACCCGTCCCCAATTAAATAATTGACAAAATTGAGATTCAATTAATTAGGTTCTGACCCCAATTAATTTTCTTGGCATGGATGCTGCAATGCAGTATTCTTCACGTCCCGCTGAATTTTTGAGGAATGCGCCATGACCACGGCTGCCCATAAAGCACAACTGCAATCTCAGGGTTTGTACGACCCATCTAACGAACATGACGCCTGTGGCGTGGGCTTTGTTGCTCACATCAAGGGTCAAAAGAGCCACGCCATCGTGGGTCAAGCGCTCAAAATTTTGGAAAACCTCGACCATCGCGGTGCTGTGGGTGCTGACGCACTCATGGGCGACGGTGCAGGTATCTTGATTCAATTGCCAGACGCTTTGTACCGCGAAGAAATGGCGAAGCAGGGCGTTGCCTTGCCACCCATGGGCGAGTACGGCGTGGGCATGGTGTTCTTGCCCAAAGAAAGCGCATCGCGTTTGGCTTGTGAACAAGAGCTAGACCGAGCGGTCAAAGCTGAAGGCCAAGTGTTGTTGGGCTGGCGCGATGTGCCGGTCAACCTTGACATGCCCATGTCGCCACGCGTGCGCGAAAAAGAGCCGGTCATCCGCCAAATTTTCATTGGTCGCGGCAATGACGTGATCGTGCAAGACGCGCTCGAGCGCAAGCTGTATGTCATCCGTAAAACAGCCAGCGCCGCGATTCAAAACTTGAACCTCAAGCACGGCAAAGAGTATTACGTGCCGAGCATGTCTAGCCGCACCATCATTTACAAAGGCTTGCTGCTGGCCGACCAAGTGGGAACGTATTACCGCGACTTGACCGACGAGCGATGCGTGTCTGCCCTCGGCTTGGTGCACCAACGCTTCTCGACCAACACTTTCCCAGAGTGGCCATTGGCTCACCCCTACCGCTACGTGGCGCACAACGGTGAGATCAACACCGTCAAAGGCAACTACAACTGGATGAAGGCCCGCGAAGGCGTGATGTCTTCACCCGTGCTGGGCGATGACCTGCAAAAGCTCTACCCGATCAGCTTCGCTGACCAGTCCGACACCGCCACATTCGACAACTGCCTCGAATTGATGACGATGGCCGGTTACCCCATCAGCCAAGCCGTCATGATGATGATTCCCGAGCCATGGGAAAACCACAACACCATGGACGAGCGCCGCAAGGCCTTCTACGAATACCACGCGGCAATGTTGGAGCCATGGGACGGCCCAGCCTCCATCGTGTTCACCGATGGTCGCCAAATCGGCGCCACGTTGGACCGCAACGGCTTGCGTCCTTCACGCTACTGCATCACCGACGACGACATGGTCATCATGGGCTCTGAGTCTGGCGTGTTGCCCGTGCCAGAAAGCAAGATCGTGCGCAAATGGCGTCTGCAGCCCGGCAAGATGTTCTTGATCGACCTCGAGCAAGGTCGCATGATCGACGACGAAGAACTCAAAGCTGGCCTGACCAACACCAAGCCCTACAAGCAATGGATTGAAAACGTCCGCATCAAGCTCGACGACGTCAAAGGCCACGAAGGCGAAACCGCCAAGGCCAGTGATGAGTCCTTGCTCGACCGCCAACAAGCCTTCGGCTACAGCCAAGAAGACATCAAGTTCTTGATGGCACCTATGGCCATCAACGGCGAAGAAGGCATTGGCTCGATGGGCAACGACAGCCCCTTGGCTGTGCTGTCTAGCAAAAACAAACCGCTGTACAACTACTTCAAGCAGTTGTTCGCGCAAGTGACCAACCCACCGATCGATCCGATCCGTGAAGCCATCGTCATGTCGCTGGTGTCGTTTGTGGGCCCTAAGCCCAACTTGCTCGACATCAACCAAGTCAACCCACCCATGCGTTTGGAAGTCAGCCAGCCTGTGCTGAACTTTGCCGACATGGCCAAGTTGCGTGACATCGAAACGCACACACACGGCAAGTTCAAGAGCGCCACGCTCGACATGACTTACCCCTTGGCTTGGGGCCACGACGGCGTAGAAGCCAAGTTGGCGTCGTTGTGCGCTGAAGCTGTGGACGCCATCAAAGGCGGCCACAATATCCTGATCATCAGCGACCGCGCTGTGAGCGCCACCCAAGTGGCGATTCCCGCTGTGTTGGCCTTGTCTGCGATTCACCAACACTTGGTGCGCGAAGGCTTGCGCACCACCGCTGGTTTGGTGGTGGAGACTGGCAGCGCCCGTGAAGTGCACCACTTTGCTGTGTTGGCAGGCTATGGCGCAGAAGCCGTGCATCCCTACCTCGCGCTCGAAACTCTGGCCAACTTGCACAAAGATTTGCCAGCTGATTTGTCGACCGAGAAAGCCATCTACAACTACATCAAAGCCATTGGCAAAGGTCTGTCAAAGATCATGTCCAAGATGGGTGTGTCGACTTACATGTCTTACTGCGGCGCCCAATTGTTTGAAGCCATCGGCGTCAACAGCGAAACCGTTGAAAAGTATTTCACTGGCACACCTAGCCGCGTGGAAGGCATTGGTATTTTTGAAATGGCCGAAGAAGGCATTCGCATGCACAAGGCCGCGTTCAGCGCTGACCCTGTGCTGGCCAATATGCTTGATACCGGCGGTGAATACGCTTGGCGCGCCCGTGGCGAAGAACACATGTGGACGCCTGATGCGATTGCCAAGTTGCAGCACAGCACACGCTCCAACAACTTCAACACGTACAAAGAGTACGCACAAATCGTCAATGACCAAAACAAGCGTCACCTGACCTTGCGCGGTTTGTTTGAATTCAAGATTGACCCAAGCAAAGCGATCTCGGTGGACGAGGTGGAACCCGCCACTGAAATCGTGAAGCGTTTTGCAACTGGCGCGATGTCGCTGGGTTCTATATCGACAGAAGCACACGCCACCTTGGCCGTGGCGATGAACCGCATTGGCGGCAAGTCCAACACCGGCGAGGGCGGTGAAGACCCAGCGCGTTACCGCAACGAACTCAAAGGCATCCCCATCAAGCAGGGCGACACACTCAAAACCATCATCGGCAACGATGTGGTCGAAGTGGACATGCCTTTGCTGGCGGGTGACAGCCTGCGCTCACGCATCAAGCAAGTGGCTTCGGGCCGCTTTGGTGTGACGGCTGAATACCTGTCTTCATCTGACCAAATTCAGATCAAGATGGCCCAAGGTGCGAAGCCCGGTGAAGGTGGCCAGTTACCAGGCGCGAAAGTGTCTGAGTACATCGGCAAGCTGCGTTACAGCGTGCCAGGCGTGGGTTTGATTTCTCCTCCGCCACACCACGACATTTATTCGATCGAAGACTTGGCTCAGCTGATCCACGACTTGAAGAACGTCGCCCCTCATGCCGACATCAGCGTGAAGTTGGTGGCCGAAATCGGCGTGGGTACGATTGCCGCAGGCGTGGCCAAGTGCAAGGCCGATCACGTGGTCATCGCCGGCCATGACGGCGGCACAGGCGCATCGCCTTGGTCTTCCATCAAGCATTGCGGCTCACCTTGGGAAATCGGCTTGGCTGAAACCCAGCAAACCTTGGTGTTGAACGGTTTGCGTGGCCGTATCCGCGTCCAAGCCGACGGCCAAATGAAGACTGGCCGCGATGTGGCTGTGGGTGCTTTGTTGGGCGCTGACGAGTTTGGCTTTGCCACCGCGCCGCTGGTGGTGGAGGGCTGCATCATGATGCGCAAGTGCCACTTGAACACTTGCCCCGTGGGCGTTGCCACACAAGACCCTGAGTTGCGCAAGAAGTTCACAGGCAAGCCTGAGCACGTCGTCAATTACTTCTTCTTCATCGCTGAAGAAGTCCGTCAAATCATGGCGCAGTTGGGTATCAAGAAGTTTGACGACATGATTGGCCGCGCCGACTTGCTCGATATGCGCCAAGGCATTGAGCATTGGAAAGCGTCTGGCCTCGACTTCGCTCGCTTGTTGGCAGTGCCTCAAGTCGGTGACGACGTGCCTAAGTTTCATGTGGCCCATCAAGACCACGGCTTGGAAAAAGCCCTCGACCAAAAACTCATCGAAAAATCTAAGCCTGCGATCGAGCGCGGCGAGAAGGTGCAGTTCATGGAAGTGGCCCGCAACGTCAACCGCTCGGTCGGTGCGATGTTGTCAGGCGCTGTGACCAAGGTGCACCCCGAAGGTTTGCCAGATGACAGCATCCGCATCCAGTTAGAGGGCACGGGCGGCCAATCGTTTGGTGCGTTCTTGTGCAACGGCATCACGCTGTACCTCATTGGTGACGCCAACGACTACACCGGCAAAGGCCTCTCAGGCGGCCGCGTGGTGGTTCGCCCCAGCATCGATTTCCGCGGTGACGCAGTGAACAACATCATCGTGGGTAACACCGTGATGATTGGCGCAACACGCGGCGAAGCGTTCTTCTCTGGCGTGGCTGGTGAGCGCTTTGCAGTGCGTTTGTCTGGCGCGACGGCTGTCGTCGAAGGCACAGGCGACCACGGTTGCGAATACATGACAGGCGGCACAGTCGCGGTGTTGGGTAAAACCGGCCGCAACTTTGCAGCAGGCATGAGCGGCGGTGTGGCTTACGTGTACGACGAAGACGGCCAGTTCGACAAGAAGTGCAACACCGCCATGGTGTCCATGGAAAAAGTGTTGACCGCTGCCGAACAAGAAGACACCTTGCCACGCGCCATTTGGCACCGGGACCAAACCGACGAAGCGCAACTCAAGAAGTTGCTCGAAGACCACCACCGTTGGACGGGCTCAAAACGCGCACGCGACTTGTTGGACAACTGGTCTACCGCACGCACCAAGTTTGTCAAAGTGTTCCCCAACGAATACAAGCGTGCATTGGGCGAGTTGAACGCAGCCAAGGCTGCCAAAGCGCCAGCTGCTGCGGCTAAAAAAGCCGTCGCTGCCAAGTAACGCACAACGTATTGCAAAGTACCAGCAAATAGGATTTGAATCATGGGAAAAGTCACTGGCTTTATGGAAATTGAGCGCATCGAAGAGGGCTACAAGCCCGTCAAAGAGCGCTTGAAAAACTACGATGAATTTGTGATTGGTTTGGACGACAAACAAGCCAAAGACCAAGCAGCCCGTTGCATGGACTGCGGCACACCGTTTTGTAACAACGGCTGCCCAGTGAACAACATCATTCCGGACTTCAACGAATTGGTGTACCAAAGCGATTGGAAGAATGCGATTGACGTGCTGCACAGCACCAACAACTTCCCCGAGTTCACCGGTCGCATCTGCCCCGCACCTTGCGAAGCCGCTTGTGTGGTGAACGTCAACGGCGACGCCGTGGGCATCAAGTCGATTGAGCACGCGATCATCGACAAAGCTTGGAACGAAGGCTGGGTGGTGGCTCAGCCTGCCAAGCACAAGACAGGCAAAAAAGTGGCAGTGGTAGGCTCTGGCCCTGCCGGCATGGCCGCTGCCCAGCAGTTGGCACGCGTCGGTCACGACGTGACATTGTTCGAAAAGAACGACCACATCGGTGGCTTGCTGCGCTACGGCATTCCCGACTTCAAGATGGAAAAGTCGCACATCGACCGCCGCGCCAAACAGCTGGTAGCCGAAGGCGTGAGCATTCGCACGAATGTGATGGTGGGTGAGTTGCCAAAAGGCTCTAAGGTCACCAACTGGGCCAAGGAAACCATCAGCCCCGCACAGTTGCAAAAAGACTTTGATGCCGTGTTGTTGACCGGCGGTTCCGAGCAGTCACGCGACTTGCCAGCCCCCGGCCGCGACTTGGCTGGCATTCACTTCGCGATGGAGTTCTTGCCACAACAAAACAAGGTCAACGGCGGCGACAAGGTCAAAGACCAATTGCGCGCCGACGGCAAGCACGTGGTGGTCATCGGCGGCGGCGACACCGGCTCTGATTGCGTGGGCACCAGCACACGCCACGGCGCTGTCGGCGTGGTGCAGTTCGAGGTGATGCCTATGCCGCCCGAACACGAGAACAAGCCGATGGTGTGGCCTTACTGGCCGCTGAAGCTGCGCACCAGCTCTAGCCATGACGAGAGCTCTGAGAAGGGTTTGCTCAAGCGCGAATTCGCCATCTCGACCAAAGAGTTTGTCGGCGAGAACGGCAAAGTCACTGGCGTCAAGACCGTTCGTGTCGAATGGAAAGACGGCAAGATGGTGGAAGTGGCTGGTACTGAAGAAATCATCAAAGCCGACCTCGTGTTGTTGGCGATGGGCTTCGTCAACCCTGTGGCCACCATTTTGGAAGGCTTCGGCGTTGAGAAGGATGCACGCGGCAACGCCAAGGCAACGACGGATTTCACAGGTGGTTACGCCACCAACGTGCCCAAAGTGTTTGCGGCAGGCGACATCCGTCGCGGCCAATCTTTGGTCGTCTGGGCCATCCGTGAAGGCCGCCAGGCTGCACGCTCAGTGGACGAGTTCTTGATGGGCGCCAGCGACTTGCCTCGCTAATTTCTCATCTTTACAAGCCATTCACGGCTTGGCTCTAAAATAGCGAAAGCTGGCCTGTTATATCAACAGGCCGGCTTTTGTTTCTATGACCAACACCTTTTCCCTCAATACAAACCCTGATGCGTTGGTCGAGCTGCGCGATGTTCGCTTTGGCTATGGCGAACGCCTCATCTTGGATGGCATTACCCTGACCGTGCCTCGTGGCAAGGTCACGGCGCTCATGGGTGCCTCGGGTGGGGGCAAGACCACGGTGCTGCGTTTGATTGGTGGCCAATACCGTGCGCAGTCCGGTAGCCTGACGTTTGATGGCCAAGAAGTGGCCTCGCTCAACCCCAAAGATTTGTACGCCGTGCGTCGCCGCATGGGCATGTTGTTTCAGTTTGGTGCTTTGTTCACTGATCTGAGCGTGTTTGACAATGTGGCGTTCCCGCTGCGCGAGCATACCGATTTGAGTGAGTCGATGATTCGTGACATCGTGTTGATGAAACTCGAAGCCGTCGGCCTGCGTGGCGCACGCGACTTGATGCCCAGCGAAGTTTCAGGCGGCATGGCCCGTCGTGTGGCCTTGGCGCGCGCGATGGCGCTGGACCCGCAGCTCATCATGTACGACGAGCCCTTTGCAGGCTTGGACCCAATTTCTCTAGGCACGGCGGCCCGTTTGATCCGCCAACTCAACGACACATTGGGCCTCACCAGTGTCATCGTGTCACACGATTTGGATGAAACCTTTCACATCGCAGATCAAGTGATCGTGTTGGCCAACGGCAAGATTGCCGCGCAAGGCACACCCGATGAAGTGCGACACAGCACGGACCCTTTGGTGAAGCAGTTTGTCACCGCAGCGCCTGATGGCCCTGTGCGTTTCCACTACCCAGGCCCATCCGTGGCGCAAGACTTTGGTGTGGAGGGGACGTTATGAAATTCATCGCCAATTTAGGTTTTGCTGTTCGTAGCTACTTGGCCGGTTTGGGTTTGGGCGCACGTTTGTTTGTGCGCTTGATGTCAGAGTTTGGCGGCAATATGCGCCGCTTTGGCTTGGTGCGCGACCAAGTGCATTTCTTGGGTAACTACTCTTTGGCCATCATTGCGGTGTCCGGCTTGTTTGTCGGCTTTGTGCTCAGCTTGCAGGGCTACTACACCTTGCAGCGTTATGGTTCATCCGAAGCTTTGGGTTTGTTGGTGGCCTTGAGCTTGGTGCGCGAGCTTGGTCCCGTGGTGAGTGCCTTGTTGTTTGCAGGCCGTGCCGGTACATCGCTCACTGCTGAAATTGGTCTGATGAAAGCGGGTGAGCAACTCAGCGCCATGGACATGATGGCGGTCGATCCTGTGCGCCGCATCTTGGGTCCACGCTTTTGGGGCGGCATCATTGCTTTGCCCTTGCTCTCAGCGGTGTTCAGTGCCGTCGGCATTTTGGGCGGCTGGATGGTGGGTGTGTTGATGATTGGCGTTGACGCTGGCTCGTTTTGGAGCCAGATGCAAGGCGGCGTTGACGTGTGGAAAGACGTGGGCAATGGCGTGGTCAAAAGCATCGTGTTTGGTGTGACCGTCACGTTTGTCGCACTGCTGCAAGGCTATGAAGCCCAGCCCACGCCCGAAGGTGTTTCGCGCGCTACTACCAAGACGGTGGTGGTCGCTTCGTTGGCTGTGTTGGGGTTGGATTTCATCCTCACCGCCATGATGTTCAGTATTTGATGAATCGAGGAAGCTATGCAACGCTCCAAAAATGACGTGTGGGTAGGTTTGTTCGTGCTCTTGGGTGCAGCGGCCATTTTGTTCTTGGCTCTGAAGTCAGCCAACTTGCTGACCTTGAATTTCCAGTCCAACTACACCGTGAGTGGTCGCTTTGACAACATCGGTGGCTTGAAGCGCCAAGCTGCCGTCAAGAGCGCAGGTGTGGTGGTGGGGCGTGTGGAATCGGTCACGTTTGACGACAAAACCTTCCAAGCCACGGTCACGATGAACATCGAGAGCCGTTACCAATTTCCCAAAGACAGCTCTTTGAAAATCCTCACCAGCGGTTTGTTGGGCGAGCAATACATCGGCATCGAAGCGGGCGCAGAGGCTGACAACTTAGCCAATGGCGACCGTATTCAAGCCACGCAATCGGCGGTGGTGTTGGAGAATTTGATCAGCCAGTTCATGTACAACAAGGCGGCAGATCCTGCGCCTGATAAGGGGGGCAAATGATGCGTGTGAACTTTCAACGCTTGGCTGTCCATACGGTGCTTGCAACTTTGGTTGCCCTCAGCGCCGGCTGTGCCACGGGCCCCAATGCCAACCCCAAAGATCCTCTGGAGCCCATGAACCGCAAGGTGGCGACGTTCAACGATGTGTTGGATGACAACGTGCTCAAGCCGGTCGCTACAGGTTACCGTGATTACACGCCACAACCTGTTCAAACTGGGGTGAGCAATTTTTTTCGCAATTTGTCTGACGTTTGGTCAACGGTTAACAGTGGTTTGCAACTCAAAGGGCGCGATACCGCAGAATCATTGATGCGTGTAGTGGTCAACACCACCTTGGGTATTTACGGCATTTTCGATGTGGCGACTGAAATTGGTTTGCAACGCCATCCAGAAGACTTCGGACAGACGCTGGGTTATTGGGGTGTGCCGAGTGGACCTTATTTGGTCTTGCCACTCTTTGGGCCATCGACTGTGCGTGATACCAGCGTTTTTCCGCTTGAAACCTCGGTCGATTTTGTGCGTCAGCACGACGATATAGCTGTGCGTAACACGGCGATGGCCTTACGTATCGTGGATAAACGTGCAAGTTTTTTGAAAACGACAGATCTACTCTCGGGTGCTGCGATTGATAAATACAGCTTCACCCGTGACTCGTATTTGCAGTTCCGTCGCAATCAGGTGTTTGACGGCAATCCACCAGACGACGAAGAACTGGTTGATCCGAGTGCCGACACGGCAACGCCGTCAGCCAAATAAGCGGATCCCGCGTTAATTAAGAATTGAATCCTTTGGAGTTTGAAGTCATGAACCGCTTTTTGTCACGTCGCCATTTGTCTGCTTGGGTGCTTGGCGTCGCTTGCGCACTCGGTATGGTGGGCGTTGCGCAGGCCGCTGATGAGGCGGCGGACATGTTTATCAAACGCGTGTCATCCGATATCTTGGATGCCATCAAGGCAGATAAATCGATAAAAAACGGTGAAGTAAACAAGATCATCACCTTGGTCGATCAGCGCGTCATGCCCAACGTCAACTTTTTGCGTATGACGGCTTCTGCGGTTGGCCCGGGCTGGCGTCAAGCCACGCCTGAGCAGCAAAAGCGTTTGCAAGAAGAATTCAAAATTTTGCTGGTTCGCACCTATTCAGGTGCCTTGGAGCAAGTGAGTGACCAAGCGATTGTGGTTAAGCCTTTGCGTGCAGCTGATGACGACAAAGAGGTGCTGGTGCGCACCGAAGTGCGCGGCAAAGGCGACCCCATTCAGCTGGACTACCGTGTTGAAAAGGCCGCTGGTGGTGGGTGGAAGGTTTACAACATGAACGTCATGGGCATTTGGTTGGTCGAAAACTACAAAACCCAATTCGCCCAAGAAATCAACGCCAAAGGCGTGGAAGGCTTGATCGCCAGCTTAGCCGAGCGCAACAAAACCAATGCTCGCGCATCCAAATAAAACATGACTGCCACGCATACTTCCGTTGCTTTGCCTGCTGTGTTGATGCAGGTGCAAGCGCAAGCTGTCACAGACGAGCTGGCCCCGTTGTTGGGTTCCTGCGTGTCTGAAGGTGGCGAGGCGATATTGGATGCATCAGCACTCACCCAGTTCGACTCCTCGGCGCTGGCTGTCATCTTGGCTTGCCGCCGTGCGGTGTTGGCGCGTGGTGCACATCTGCGCATCACAGGTCTACCAGAGCGTGCTCAAGCGTTGGCCAAGGTCTACGGTTTAAGCGCTTTGCTCCAGTAAAACAGGTTCTAGGTGCCCAAGTAGGCGCAATCAAGTCAGGGCATCGGTAAAGCCTTAAAATCAGAGGCTACTCATGTCCGCTATTTCTTTCCAATCCGTCTCCAAAACTTTCCAAACCGCCCGAGGTCCGTTTCAGGCGCTCGATGGTGTGCGTTTTGATGTGCAAAAAGGCGAGTTCTTCGGGCTTTTAGGCCCCAACGGCGCGGGCAAAACCACCCTCATCAGCATCTTGGCCGGTTTGGCCCAAGCCACGTCTGGCTCGGTGTTGGTGCACGGCGTCAATGTGGCCACCCAATGCGCTCAAGCCCGCCGCATGCTGGGCGTGGTGCCACAAGAGCTGGTGTTTGACCCCTTCTTCAATGTGCGCGAAGCCTTAAAGTTCCAATCCGGCTACTTTGGCGTCAAACACAACGACGATTGGATTGACGAGCTGCTGCATAGCCTCGGCCTGACTGACAAAGCCAACCACAACATGCGCCAACTTTCAGGCGGCATGAAGCGCCGCATGTTGGTGGCGCAAGCCTTGGTGCACAAACCATCCGTCATCGTGCTCGACGAGCCCACGGCGGGTGTGGATGTGGAGCTGCGCCAAACTCTGTGGCAGTTCATTGCCAAGCTCAACCGCGAGGGCAGCACCGTGTTGCTGACCACGCATTACCTCGAAGAAGCCGAAGCTTTGTGCAGCCGCATTGCCATGTTGAAAAACGGCAAAGTGGTGGCCCTTGACAGCACCACCGAGTTGCTCAAAGCTGCGTCTAGCAATGTGTTGCGCTTCAAACTCGACACCGAATTGCCAGCCGCGCTAGCTGCTAAGGCGCGTGTGACGGGGCGCATTGTGCAGTTTCCCGCCAATGATGCGTTGGAGATTGAGCACTACCTTGCTGCGGTACGCGAAGCAGGCTTACAAGCCCAAGACGTGGAAATTCGCAAAGCCGATTTGGAAGACGTGTTCTTAGATGTGATGCACAAAAGCGAAGAAACAGGAGCACAAGCATGATGACCGGTTGGACCATGCTGTTCTACAAAGAGGTGCTGCGGTTTTGGAAAGTCGGTTTCCAAACCGTGGCGGCGCCCGTGCTCACGGCGGTGATGTACTTGATGATTTTTGGCCATGTGCTCGAAGCGCATGTGCAGGTGTATGACGGCGTGAGCTACACCGCGTTTTTGATCCCGGGCCTCGTGATGATGAGCGTGTTGCAAAACGCGTTTGCCAATAGCTCGTCATCGATGGTGCAAAGCAAGATCATGGGCAACTTGGTGTTCTTGTTGCTCACGCCTTTGTCGCACTGGAGCTGGTTCTTTGCCTACGCTATATCGGCCATGGTGCGCGGCTTGTTGGTGGGTACGGGTGTGTTGCTGGCGGGCGTGCTGTTTGTGTGGCAATCGTCTGTATTGAATTTTTCGCTCATGCCCTTGCAGCCTGTATGGGTCATCGCCTTTGCGGTGATGGGCGCACTCATGTTGGGTTCGCTTGGTTTGATCGCTGGCTTGTGGGCCGATAAGTTTGACCAAATGGCCGCCTTCCAAAACTTCATCATCATGCCGATGACGTTTTTGAGTGGCGTGTTTTACTCCATCCACTCACTGCCAAGCTTTTGGCAAAGTGTGAGCCACCTCAATCCGTTTTTCTACATGATCGACGGTTTTCGCTTTGGCTTTTTTGGCCAGAGTGATGTGTCGCCTTGGTTGAGCTTGGGTGTGGTGGGTGTGTGCCTTGGTTTTGTGTCGGCCGTCGCGCTGCACTTGCTGCGCACGGGTTACAAGATTCGAGGATAACTATGACTGCCGAACAATTGCAAGCCATCATCGCTGCAGGTCTGCCTTGCGAGCATTTGCACGTCGAGGGCGATGGCCGTCATTGGTATGCCACATTGGTCTCTGCTGAGTTTGAAGGCAAGCGCCTCATCCAACGCCACCAGCAGGTGTATGCAACCTTGGGCGAGAAAATCAAAACTGACGAAGTGCACGCTTTGTCGATGAAAACCTACACGCCTGCCGAGTGGCAAGCTGCTCCTAAAGCTTAAGAAACCCTATGGATAAATTACTCGTTCGCGGCGGCCGCACCCTCAATGGTGAAGTGCTGATTTCTGGCGCTAAAAATGCGGCCCTGCCCGAGCTGTGTGCAGCCTTGTTGACAGACCAGCCTGTGACGTTGCAAAACGTGCCGCAGTTGCAAGACGTGGCCACCATGCTCAAGCTCATCCGCAACATGGGTGTGACGGCTGAGCGTGCAGACGACGGCACGGTCAGCTTGGATGCTGGCAGTTTGAACAACCCCGAAGCCCCTTACGAGCTGGTCAAAACCATGCGCGCTTCGGTGCTGGCACTTGGCCCCTTATTGACCCGCTTTGGCCACGCCAAGGTGTCGCTGCCCGGCGGTTGCGCCATTGGCTCACGCCCTGTGGATCAGCACTTGAAAGGCTTGCAAGCCATGGGTGCGGAGATTGAGGTGGACCACGGCTACATGGTTGCCAAATTGGGCGGCGGTCGCAAACGTCTCAAAGGCGCACGCATTGCCACCGATATGGTGACCGTCACTGGTACAGAAAACTTCCTCATGGCCGCGGCATTGGCCGACGGTGAAACCGTGTTGGAAAACGCCGCGCAAGAGCCAGAGATTCCAGACTTGGCCGAAATGCTCATTGCCATGGGCGCGAAGATTGAAGGCCATGGTACGAGCCGCATCCACATCCAAGGTGTGGATCGCTTGCACGGTTGCACCCACAAAGTGGTGGCCGACCGCATTGAAGCCGGCACGTTCTTGTGTGCAGTGGCTGCCACTGGCGGCGACGTGTTTTTGCGTCACGCCCGTGCCGACCATTTGGACGCGGTCATCGACAAGCTGCGCGATGCAGGCGCTGTGGTCACAGCCAACGAAGACGGCATTCGCATCCAAGGCACTGCGCCCGCGTATGAACACCTCAAGGCGCAAAATTTCCGCACCACCGAATACCCAGGCTTCCCCACCGACATGCAAGCGCAGTTCATGGTGTTGAACGCCATTGCCAAGGGCGCATCGAAGGTGACCGAAACGATTTTTGAAAACCGCTTCATGCACGTCAACGAGTTGGTGCGCTTGGGCGCACACATCCAAATCGACGGCAAAGTGGCTGTGCTTGAAGGTGTGCAAAAGCTCTCCGGTGCGACCGTCATGGCCACCGACTTGCGCGCCTCTGCCTCGCTGGTGATTGCTGGCTTGGTGGCCGATGGCGAAACCTTGGTAGACCGCATCTACCACTTGGACCGTGGTTACGACAAGATGGAAGCCAAGCTGCGCGCCATCGGTGCCGATATCGAAAGAGTGAAATGAACGGTAACGAAAAAAATACCATGCTGACCTTGGCGCTCTCTAAGGGCCGTATCTTTGACGAAACCATGCCGTTGCTCAAAGCCGCAGGCATTGAGGTGCTCGAAGACCCAGAAAAATCTCGCAAGCTCATCTTGCCGACTAACCACGCCAACGTGCGCGTGGTGTTGGTGCGTGCGTCTGACGTGCCCACGTATGTGCAATATGGCGGCGCTGATTTGGGCGTGACGGGCCTAGACACCCTCATCGAACATGGCGGTGGCGTGGCTGGCGGTGTAGCAACCGCGGGTCTGTACCAACCCCTCGATTTGCAAATCGCCAAATGCCGCATGAGCGTGGCGGTGCGTTCCGATTTCGACTACGCCGCAATGGTTAAACAAGGCGCGCGCTTGAAAGTGGCCACCAAGTACACCACCATCGCGCGTGACTTCTTCGCCACCAAAGGCGTGCACGTGGATTTGGTCAAGCTCTATGGCTCCATGGAATTGGCCCCGCTCACCGGCTTGGCTGATGCCATCGTCGACTTGGTGTCGACCGGCAACACGCTCAAAGCCAACCACTTGGTGGAAGTCGAACGCATCATGGACATCAGCTCACGCTTGGTGGTCAACCAAGCCGCACTCAAGATGAAGCAGGCCGATATTCGCCGCATCATCGATGCGTTTTCTGCCGCGCTTGCTAAATAAACCTTTCACCACACACGTACACAAGATGGCCAAACCGCTTCGTCTCTCGACCACCAGCCCCACCTTTGAAGCTGATTTCAAAGCGCGTCTGCATTGGTCTGCCGACACCGACGCAGCCATCGAGCAACGCGTGGCCGACATCTTGGCCGACGTGCAAAAGCGTGGCGATGCCGCTGTGCTGGAGTACACCGAGCGCTTTGATGGTTTGAAGGTCGACAGCATGGCTGCGTTGGAGCTCACGCAAACCGAACTCAAAGCCGCGTTCGATGGTTTGCCCGCCGAACAACGCGATGCCTTGCAAGCCGCAGCCGCACGCGTGCGCAGCTATCACGAGGCGCAAAAGAAAGCCAGTGGCGAAAGTTGGACTTACCGCGATGCCGATGGCACGTTGCTGGGCCAAAAAGTCACGCCGCTCGACCGCGTGGGCATCTATGTGCCCGGTGGCAAAGCCGCTTATCCATCCAGCGTGTTGATGAACGCCATTCCTGCGCACGTTGCGGGCGTCGAAGAAATCATCATGGTTGTGCCTACGCCTAAAGGCGAAAAGAACTCACTCGTGCTGGCCGCAGCGTATGTGGCCGGCGTGAGCCGCGCTTTCACCATCGGTGGCGCACAAGCTGTGGCCGCGTTGGCTTATGGCACTGCCACAGTGCCAGCGGTGGACAAAATCACTGGCCCCGGCAACGCCTATGTGGCTGCTGCCAAGCGCCGCGTGTTTGGCACCGTGGGTATCGACATGATTGCAGGCCCCAGCGAAATTTTGGTGTTGGCCGATGGTTCTACGCCTGCTGATTGGGTGGCTATGGATTTGTTCAGCCAAGCCGAGCACGACGAGCTGGCGCAAAGCGTGTTGCTCTGCCCGGATGTCGCTTACATCGACCGCGTGCAAGCCGAGATCGAACGCTTGCTGCCGCAAATGCCGCGCAAAGACATCATCGAAAAGTCCCTCAATGGCCGTGGTGTGCTCATTCACACCCGCAGCATGGAAGAGGCGTGCGCCATCAGCAACCGCATTGCACCCGAGCACTTAGAGGTGTCGAGTAACGAGCCCCACAAGTGGGAGCCACTGCTCAAGCACGCAGGCGCGATTTTCTTGGGCGCTTTCACCAGCGAAAGCTTGGGCGACTACTGTGCTGGCCCCAACCACGTGTTGCCCACCAGCGGCACGGCGCGTTTCAGCTCGCCTTTGGGCGTGTACGACTTTCAAAAACGCAGCAGCTTGATCGAGGTGAGCGAGCAGGGCGCACAAACGCTGGGCAAGATTGCCGCCGTGTTGGCCTATGGCGAAGGCTTGCAAGCCCACGCCATGGCGGCTGAGTTCCGTTTGAAGAAAGACTGACATGACGAACGCACTGCGTTTCATTCGCCCCGACGTCCAAGCCATGCACGCCTATGCCGTGCAACACTCGGTGGGCATGGTCAAGCTTGATGCGATGGAAAACCCATTCACGCTCTCGCCCGAATTGCAGGCTCAGTTGGGCGCGCGTTTGGGCGCGGTGGAGGTCAACCGTTACCCCGGCGCTCGCATCGACGACTTGAAGAATGCGTTGGCGAAATACGTCGACTTGCCCGCAGGCTTAGGCCTGATGTTGGGCAACGGCTCTGACGAACTCATTTCTTTGTTGTCGCAAGCTTGCGCCGCGCCCGGTGCTCAAGATCGCGCCAAAGTCGTCGCCCCAGAGCCCGGCTTTGTCATGTACGGCATGAGCGCGCAGTTGCAAGGTTTGCAATACATCGGCGTGCCACTCAAGACTGACTTTGAGCTGGACGAAGCCGCCATGTCTGCCGCCATCGCGCAGCACGAACCCGCCATTGTTTACATCGCCTACCCCAACAACCCCACGGCCAATTTGTGGGACGCCGACACCATTCGCCGCCTCATCACGCAGGTCAGCGCTTACGGTGGCTTGGTGGTGATGGACGAGGCGTATCAGCCGTTCTCCAGCAAAAGCTGGCTCGACGAAATTCGCCAACACCCCGCGGCCAATGCCCATGTGTTGTTGATGCGCACGCTGTCTAAGTTCGGTTTGGCTGGCATTCGCTTGGGCTACATGATTGCCCCGCAGGCGCTGATCAACGAAGTCGATAAACTGCGCCCGCCTTACAACGTGAGCGTGCTCAACGCCGAATGCGCTTTGTTTGCACTCGAGCACACAGATGTTTTTGCCCAGCAAGCTGCCGTCATTCGCACCGAGCGTGAAGCCTTGTTCAAAGCTTTGCAGCAAATGGCAGGCGTCACGCCTTACGCCAGCGAAGCCAACATGATGGTGCTGCGTTTCAATGGTGAGGGTGATGCCGCCAACCGCGCTTTTGAGGTCTTGAAGGCCCACAAAGTGCTGGTGAAGAACGTTTCTAAAATGCACCCACTGCTTGCCAATTGTTTGCGTTTGACCATTGGCACACCCGACGAGAACAAACAACTTTTGGCTGCCCTGCCAGCCGCTCTCTCTTCATCGAAAGTCACGACATGACATCCCAAACAGCAGCACGTACGGCCGAAGTCAGCCGCAACACGGCCGAGACCCAAATCACCGTCAAGATCAACCTCGACGGCACGGGGCAATCCAAGCTTTCAACCGGCATTGGTTTTTTTGACCATATGCTCGACCAAATCGCGCGTCATGGTTTGATTGACCTCGACATCCAAGCCAAGGGCGACTTGCACATCGACGGCCACCACACCGTGGAAGATGTGGGCATCACCTTGGGTCAAGCGTTTGCCAAAGCCGTCGGCGACAAAAAAGGCATTCGCCGCTATGGTCATGCCTATGTGCCGCTCGACGAAGCCCTCAGCCGCGTGGTGGTAGATTTTTCGGGTCGCCCAGGCCTCATCATGCACGTGCCGTTCAAGAGCGGCATGATCGGCGAGTTCGACAGCCAATTGGCGTTTGAGTTTTTCCAAGGTTTTGTGAATCACGCATTTGTGACCCTGCACATTGACAACTTGCGCGGCGAAAACGCGCACCACCAAGCTGAGACCGTGTTCAAAGCCTTTGCCCGCGCCTTGCGTGCCGCACTCGAACTCGATCCACGCTCAGCCGGCATGATTCCATCCACCAAGGGAAGCTTGTGATCCCTCGCGCGTATGAATAACAAAGTCGCCGTCGTTGATTACGGCATGGGCAACCTGCGCTCTGTGGCGCAGGCTGTGATGCATGCCGCTTCAGTGGTGGACCATGCGGAAGTGATCGTCACCTCCGACCCGCAAGTGGTGCGCAACGCGCATCGCGTGGTCTTGCCCGGCCAAGGCGCAATGCCTGACTGCATGCGCGAGTTGCGCCAGTCCGGCTTGCTTGAGGCCGTGTTGGACGCCGCCGATAAAAAGCCTTTGTTTGGCGTTTGCGTGGGCATGCAAATGTTGCTCGACCACAGCGCCGAGGGCGACACACCTAGCCTAGGCCTGATCCCCGGCGAAGTGGTGCAGTTTGACCTGGCAGGTCGCACCCAAGCTGACGGCAGTCGCTTCAAAGTGCCTCAGATGGGTTGGAACCAAGTGCAGACCACACGCCCACATTTCATGTGGACCGATGTGCCTTCAGAAAATGGGGGCAGCTACTTCTATTTCGTGCACAGTTTCTACGCCCTTCCAGCGAACCCAGAGCACTGTGCGGCCCAAACTGACTACGGCGGCCTTTTTACATGCGCTGTGGCCCGCGACAACATTTTTGCGACACAATTTCACCCCGAGAAGAGCGCGGCGCATGGTTTGGCCCTGTACCGCAACTTTCTGCACTGGAACCCTTGAACTTTTAACGCCATCATGTATTTAATTCCTGCCATTGACCTCAAAGACGGACATTGCGTGCGCCTCAAACAAGGCGACATGGAGCAATCCACCACCTTCGGTGAAGACCCCGCGCAAATGGCGCTCAACTGGGTGGCCAAAGGCGCCCGTCGGCTGCACTTGGTTGACTTGAATGGCGCCTTCGCTGGCACACCACAAAACAAAGCGGCTATCAAAGCTATTTTGAAAGCCGTGGGGCACGACATTCCCGTGCAGTTGGGTGGCGGCATTCGTGACCTCGACACGATTGAAAAATACATTGATGCTGGCTTGACCTACGTCATCATCGGCACCGCAGCTGTGAAGAACCCTGGCTTCTTGCGCGACGCGTGCAGCGCCTTTGGTGGTCACATCATCGTGGGTCTTGATGCCAAAGACGGCAAAGTCGCCACCGACGGTTGGAGCAAGCTCACCGGCCACGACGTGGCTGACCTTGGTAAGAAGTTTGAAGACTACGGCGTTGAGTCCATCATCTACACCGACATCGGCCGCGATGGCATGCTGACGGGCATCAACATCGACGCCACCGTCAAACTGGCACAAGCCGTGTCGATCCCCATCATTGCCTCTGGCGGTTTGTCCAACATGGCCGACATCGATCAGTTGTGCGCCGTGGAAGACGAGGGCGTGGAAGGCGTGATCTGCGGTCGTGCCATTTACAGCGGCGATTTGGACTTTGAAAAAGCCCAAGCCCGCGCTGACGAACTCAATGGCTGATGAGCAATTTGAAGGTCTCGCCTGCCAGCGCTTGACCTTGTCTTGCGGCGACACCGTGTTGGTGGCCCTGCAAGGCGCGCATGTGTTGTCGTGGGTCAGCCAAGGCCGCGAGCGTTTGTATCTCAGCCCCGATAACCTGTGGGATGGCAAGTCCGCCATCCGTGGCGGTGTGCCGGTGTGCTTCCCCCAGTTCAACCAACGCGGCACATTGCCCAAGCATGGCTTTGCCCGCAACATGGCGTGGCAAGCTGGCGAGGCAGTGGCCAGCGGCGACGCCGCCCACATAGCCTTCACCCTCAGCAACAACCCCGACACACTCGCCACTTGGCAGCAAGCCTTTGTGGCTGTGTTGCGCGTCGCGCTTGCACCCGGCCAGCTGACCCTCACGCTGACCATCAACAACACCGAAGCGCAAAATGAATTGCACTTCACTGGCGCACTGCACACCTACCTTGCAGTGGACGACATTGACCTGACCGAGCTGCGTGGCCTAGGCGGTCGCCCCGAGTGGGACGCTGTTGCCGATGTGCATGGCTTGGCCGACGAGGTGCTGTACTTTGATGGTGAGTTTGACCGCGTGTACACACGTGATGAAAGCGCAGCGTCAAACCCGCTGCACTTGCAAGACGGCACAAGCACGCTACAAATTGAACAAAGCCCCTCATGGGCCAACTCAGTGGTGTGGAACCCGGGCGAAGCTAAATGCGTTGCATTGGCTGACATGCCCGCTCATGGTTTTGCGCGCATGTTGTGCGTGGAAGCCGCGCAGGTGTTTGAACCCATCTCTATCTCCGCTGGTGGCCAATGGGTGGGCTGGCAGCGTTTGACCGTTTCTTGAAGAACTCTTTGGACCTCTATGCTGGCTAAGCGCATCATTCCTTGTCTCGACGTGACTGGCGGTCGCGTCGTCAAAGGCGTCAACTTTGTCGAGCTGCGCGATGCAGGCGACCCTGTGGAAATCGCGGCACGCTACAACGACCAAGGCGCAGACGAGCTCACCTTCCTAGACATCACCGCCACCAGCGACGCGCGCGATGTGATTCTTCATATCATCGAAGCTGTGGCCAGCCAGGTGTTCATCCCCCTCACCGTGGGCGGTGGTGTGCGCACCGTCGACGACGTGCGCCGCATGCTCAACGCTGGCGCTGACAAAGTGAGCTTTAACTCTGCGGCCATTGCCAACCCACAAGTCATTCGCGATGCCTCAGCCAAATACGGCGCACAGTGCATCGTCGTGGCCATCGACGCCAAACGCCGCACTGCTGAAGACGAACAACGCGCAGGTGCAAACGGTTTGCCCGTCGGCCCCGGCTGGGATGTGTTCAGCCACGGTGGGCGCAAAAACGTAGGCCTAGATGCCGTGGCGTGGGCCAAGCAAATGGCCGACTACGGCGCAGGCGAAATCTTGCTCACCAGCATGGACCGCGATGGCACCAAAAGCGGCTTTGACTTGCAGCTCACCCGGGCCGTGTCCGACATCGTGCCCGTGCCTGTGATCGCCTCAGGTGGCGTGGGCAACCTCGACCACTTGGCCGACGGCGTGCAACAAGGCGGTGCAGACGCTGTGCTGGCTGCGAGCATCTTTCACTACGGCGAATACACCGTGCAGCAGGTGAAACAGCGGATGCGTGAGCGCGGCATTCCAGTGAGGTTGTGATGACTTGGCTTAACGAAATCAAATGGGATGACAAGGGGCTGGTGCCCGTGATCGCTCAAGAAAAAGACAGCGGCGATGTGCTGATGTTTGCGTGGATGAACCGTGAGGCGCTGCAAAAAACGGCTGAGCTCAAGCGTGCGGTGTATTTCAGCCGCTCACGAAATAAGCTGTGGTTCAAGGGCGAGGAGTCGGGCCATGTGCAAACAGTGCACGACATTCGCATTGACTGCGACAACGATGTGGTGTTGCTCAAGGTGACGCAAGAAGGGCACGAGCCCGGCATTGCCTGCCATACTGGCCGCCATAGCTGCTTTTACCAGCGCCTTGAAGGTGAAGCATGGCACGCTTGCGAGCCAGTGCTGAAAGACCCCGAATCAATTTACAAGTGAACACCATGAGTTCGACCCCTGTGACCCATTTAGACACCCTACAACGTCTGGCTGACGTCATTGAAAGCCGCAAGCCCGCCAACGGTGGCGACCCCGAGAAGAGCTACGTTTCGCGCTTGTTACACAAAGGCCCAGACGCCTTTTTGAAGAAAATTGGCGAAGAAGCCACTGAAACTGTGATGGCCGCCAAAGACGTGGATCACGGCGGTGACGCTTCTAAGCTGGTGTACGAAGTGGCCGACCTGTGGTTTCACAGCATGATCGCTTTGGCGCACTATGGCTTGAAGCCCTCCGACGTGATTGATGAGCTGGCCCGGCGCGAAGGCTTGAGCGGCTTGGAAGAAAAAGCCTTGCGCAAAGCGCAAGCACGCGAAGCCGCAGGCGAGTGAGGGTCGCATGACAGACGACCACTGCATTTTTTGCAAAATCATCGCAGGCAAAATTCCTTCCCGCAAGGTGTACGAAGACGACGAGATTTTCGCGTTTCACGACATCAACCCCTGGGCGCCTGTGCATTTCTTGATCATCCCCAAGCTGCACATCCCCTCGGTGGCACACGCCACGCCCGAGCACGAAGGCTTACTGGGCCGCATGATGTTGCTGGCGCCTAAGCTGGCGTTCCAAGAAGGTGCAAGACCTTACCCAGAAGGGGGCTTTCGCCTCGTGACCAACACAGGGGCTGAGGGCGGCCAAGAAGTTCACCACATGCACTGGCATGTCATGGGCGGTCCACGCCCTTGGTTGCGCGGCTGATTAGAATTCACACAATTACTTAGGAGTCACACATGGGTTCGTTTTCAATTTGGCATTGGTTGATCGTGTTGTTGATCGTCATCATGGTGTTCGGTACCAAGAAGCTACGCAATCTTGGCGGCGATTTGGGCGGTGCTGTGAAGGGCTTCAAAGACGGCATGAAAGATGGCAGCGCACCTGCCGACGACAAAGCAGCTGCACCCGCTGCTGCTGTGTCTGCCGACAAAAACACCATTGACGTTGAAGTCAAGAACAAGTCTTAATTGCCGTTGATCGCTCGCCTTGTTTGATCTTGATTTCTCCAAAATTGCGGTAGTGAGTGCGGTGGCCTTGGTGGTCATCGGGCCTGAGCGTCTTCCGGGCGTGGCCCGTACCGTGGGGACGTTGATTGGCAAAGCCAAGCGTTACATCTCGGATGTCAAAGCCGAGGTCAACCGCACGATGGAGCTCGACGAGCTCAAGAAGATGAAAGAGACGATGGAGTCTGCTGCCCGCGATGTAGAGCAATCCGTACACACCGCCAGCAGCGAATTCGAAAAAGACTGGGCCGAAACCACGGCGGGTTTATCGTCTGACCATTACGAGCCGCTGGCCCCGCCGCCACCGACGTATGAAAATCCAGGCAAAAAATGGCGTCTCAAACGCGGCTCAACGCCGCACTGGTACAAAGCTCGTCAAGGTGTTCGCACCAAGGCGCAATCTGGCGCTGCCCGTGTGGCGCGTTTTCGCCCTGTGAAGCGTTCTGAACATGTCTGATACCACCCCGAACGACGAATTGGCTGGCACCGAGCAGCCGTTTGTGCAGCACTTGATCGAGCTGCGTGACCGCTTGGTCAAAGCCACCATTGCTGTGATGGTGGCTTGCGCTGCGCTGGCCATTTACCCCGGCCCTGCTGAGCTGTATGACTTGTTAGCTGCCCCTTTGGTGGCGCAGTTGCCTGCAGGTGCCACGCTGATTGCCACGTCGGTGATTTCGCCATTCTTGGTGCCACTGAAGATCATGTTGATGACAGCCTTCTTGTTGGCGCTGCCCGTGGTGCTTTACCAAGCGTGGGCGTTCATTGCGCCGGGTTTGTACTCGCATGAGAAGAAACTGGTCATGCCCTTGGTGGTGTCGAGCACGCTGCTGTTTCTGATCGGCGTAGCGTTTTGCTACTTCTTTGTGTTCGGCCAAGTGTTCAAGTTCATCCAAAGCTTTGCGCCTAAAAGCATCACGGCTGCACCTGATATCGAAGCCTATTTGAGCTTTGTCATCAGCATGTTCATCGCCTTTGGTTTGGCGTTTGAAGTGCCCATCGTTGTGATTGTGTTGGCCCGCATGAATGTGGTGACCATCGAAAAGCTCAAAGACTTTCGTTCTTACTTCATCGTGCTCGCCTTCATCATTGCGGCCATCGTGACTCCGCCTGATGTTGTGTCGCAGCTGGCGCTGGCCATTCCCATGTGCATCTTGTACGAGATCGGCATTTGGGCAGCGCAACTGTTCATCAAACACACACAAGCGCCTGACGCCGAATAAGCAAAGCGCAAACACACCATGAAACGTCAATGGTTGTTGTTCTCTCAAGTGGTCACCGTGTTGGTGGCCATTTGGTTTGTGGTGACCGCCTTAAAGCCTGAGTGGCTCAATCTTCGCCCTGCCGCTGTCAGTGGTGGCGTGACGTTGATTGAAGCGGCACCCAATGTTTCTGGTGCGCCCATGCCCGGCAGTTTTAGCCCTGCAGCCAAATTGGCCTCACCTGCGGTGGTGAGCATTGCCACCACGCAGGCCAATGCACCCGCGCACCCACTGCAAAACGACCCATGGTTTCGCTTCTTTTACGGCGACCGTGAAGACGAAGCGCCGCAGCAAGGTTTGGGCAGTGGGGTCATCGTCAGCTCCGAAGGCTACATCCTCACCAACAACCATGTGATTGAGGGTGCGAAAGAGATTGTTGTCACGCTCAGCGACAGCCGTCGCGCGGTGGCGCAAGTCATTGGTACTGACCCAGACACAGACCTGGCCATTTTGCGTATCAACTTAGAGCGCTTACCCGTCATTGCACTCGGTAGCTCAGATACCGCCCAAGTGGGTGATCGCGTATTGGCCATTGGCAACCCGTTCGGTGTTGGTCAAACGGTGACGAGCGGCATTGTGTCTGCCTTGGGCCGAAACCAACTTGGCATCAACACCTTTGAAAATTTCATCCAAACCGATGCAGCCATCAATCCCGGCAATTCGGGTGGCGCCTTGGTGGATGTGAATGGCAATCTCATTGGTATCAACACCGCCATCTATTCGCGCTCGGGCGGCAATATGGGTATAGGCTTTGCCATTCCCGTGTCGACCGCACGCCAAGTGTTGGAGGGCATCGTGCGCGATGGCCAAGTGGTGCGCGGCTGGGTAGGTATTGAGCCCATGGAACTCACGGCTGAACTGGCCGAGACATTTGGCTTGAAGCAAACCGAAGGCGTCATCGTCACGGGTGTATTGCAAAACGGACCCGCGGCCAACGCGGGTTTGCGCCCTGGCGATTTGCTGCTTAAAGTGGCCGGACAGCCCGTGAAAAACGTGGGTGAGTTGTTGACGCAAATTGCAGCCCTCACACCCGGCAAGAGTGCCAAGCTAGAAGTGATGCGCCGCAACCAAACCCTCACGCTGGACGTGACACCCGCGCAACGCCCCAAACCTAAGATTCAAAAGTAAAGCCGCCCCGATGAGCAAAACCGTCACACGCCAAGCCTTGCTCAACGTCTGTACCGAACTGTTGCAGCCCGCACGTTTCAAAGACTACGGGCCGAATGGCTTGCAGGTGGAAGGTGCAGGCACTGTTCGCCACATCGTGTCTGGCGTGACCGCCAGCCGTGCTTTGATTGAGGCAGCGATCGATGCCAAGGCCGATGCCATTTTTGTGCACCACGGTTTATTTTGGCGCGGTCAAGACGGCACGGTCACAGGCTGGATGAAGCAGCGCTTGCAGTTGCTGCTGGCGCACAACATCAATTTGTTGGCCTACCACTTGCCGCTGGATGCGCACCCCGAGCTGGGCAACAACGCACAGCTGGGCAAACGCTTGGGGCTGCAAGTGCAAGGCGCGTTTGGCGAACAAGATTTAGGGCTGTGGGGCACACGTATAGATGGCCAAGCGTTTGCCGATGCGAATGTCTTGGCAACTGTGGTGTCGACAACTTTGCAGCGCGAGCCTGTCGTGGTGCAAATGCCTCCCCGCGAAATTCGCAAAGTGGCGTGGTGCACGGGTGGCGCACAAAGCTACTTCGAAGCAGCCATTGCAGCGGGGGTGGATGCGTTCATCACTGGTGAGATTTCAGAGCCGCAAGCGCATTTAGCCCGCGAAACCGGCGTAGCGTTTTTGGCCTGCGGCCATCACGCCACCGAGCGTTATGGCGCACCTGCTGTGGCGGCGTATGTGGCGGCGCAACTGGGCATCACGCACCAGTTCATTGAGATTGACAACCCCGCATGACTATGGCTGATCACATCAGGCCCATGGCCATCACGCTGGGCGATGCAGCGGGCATTGGCCCAGAGATCATCGTCAAAGCGTTTCGTGATGCGCCCGAGCAGCTGCAAGGCTGCGTGGTTGTGGGCGACTTGGCGGTCATGCAACGTGCGGCCTTGCTCGTGGCGCAGTGTGAATACCACGCACCTCAAATGCACATTCAGTGGGTGAGCGATGTGCAAGAGGTTGCGTTAGTCAAAGCGCCCTTCACCATCCCTGTGCTGCAAGTCACGCCAGCATTGGCGGCTGACCAACTGCCCGCATGGGGACAAATTAGCGCGACAGCTGGCAAGCTGGCCGCCGACTGCGTGGTGTGGGCGGCGCAAGCAGCCTTGCGGGGTGAAGTGTCGGCTGTGGTGACAGCGCCTTTGCACAAAGAGGCCTTGTTTGCGGCGGGCGTGCCGTTTCCTGGTCACACCGAAATGTTGCAGGCTTGCGCCGCAGCGCATGCTGGCGTGTCGGTTGGCGATATGCCCGTACGCATGATGTTGGCCAATCCCGAACTTAAAACCGTGTTGGTCAGTATTCATGTGCCATTGCGCAAAGCGATTGACGCGGTCACGGTGGACAACATATTGCAGACCCTGCGCATCACCCATGCGGCTGAGCTGGCTACCACAGGCCGTGCGCCGCACATGGCCGTGGCGGGCTTGAACCCGCATGCAGGCGAGGGTGGTTTGATGGGGCGCGAAGAGTTAGACATCATCATTCCCGCGTTGCAGCTAGCGCGTGCCGAAGGCATGCAAGTGAGTGGACCGTTTGCGCCAGACACGGTGTTCATGCGCGCACGGGCCAAGAATGGCAAAGCGGGTGAGTTTGATGTGGTCATCGCGATGTATCACGACCAAGGCTTGATTCCTGTGAAATACCTTGGCGTCGAGTACGGCGTGAACGTTACCTTGGGTCTGCCGCTGGTGCGAACCAGCCCCGACCACGGCACTGCGTTTGATGTGGCTGGTACGGCGAAGGCTGATGCATCCAGCTTGCTGGCAGCAGTGGCCATGGCGCGCGCCATGTGCGGCTGACCCAAGCGAGCGCGGCTTACTTTTTCAGGCTGTCGCGGATATCACGCAGCAACAGCACTTCTTCTTTGGGTGCTGCAGCTTCAGGCTCGCCATGACCTTTGAGCTTGTTGATTTGCTTGATCATCAAGAAAATGATGAAGGCCAAAATTACAAAGTTCACGGCAACAGTGATGAAGTTGCCGTAAGCAAACACGGGGACGCCGGCTTTTTTCATGGCGTCCAGCGTCATGGCCGTGCCTTCAGGCGCGGTACCAAGTGCGAGGAAGAAATTAGAAAAATCGAGATGGCCGATAAAAGCTGCCACGATGGGCATGATCAAGTCATTCACAGCCGAATCCACAATCTTCCCAAAAGCTGCGCCGATGATGACGCCCACCGCCAAATCGATGACGTTGCCGCGTACGACGAATACTTTGAACTCTTTCAACATGCAAACTCCTTTATGAATATTAAAGTATTCTAATTATCACAGGCTTAACCTTGCGTTGAAGTGAAAGCAATTCGTAAAAAATAGGCAGTCTTGGCGGTCAGCTACAATGAATGGTTAGCCAAACCAGTGATGATTGTTTGAGGAATTCCATGAGTGACACCCCAGTAGACACCAGTAAACGCACGTGGCTGATTGCCTCGACTTGCGCAGGTGCAATCGGTGGCGCAGCGGTTGCTGTGCCTTTCGTTAGTACATTCCAGCCATCCGAAAAAGCAAAAGCTGCCGGTGCTGCTGTTGAAGTCGATATCTCCGCCCTCAAACCCGGCGAGAAAATGACAGTCGAATGGCGCGGCAAGCCCGTTTGGATCGTCAAGCGCACCCCTGAGCAACTGGAGTCTTTGAACAAGACCGAGTCTCAGTTGGCTGACCCTAAGTCTGAGCGCAAGCCTAGCGAATTGACGCCAGCTTACGCACGCAACCAAGCCCGCTCCATCAAGCCTGAAGTGTTCGTGGCTGTGGGTATTTGCACTCACTTGGGTTGCTCGCCTTCGGACAAGTTTCAAACAGGTGCGCAACCCTCATTGCCCGATGATTGGAGCGGTGGCTTCTTGTGCCCTTGCCACGGTTCAACGTTTGATATTGCTGGACGCGTGTTTAAAAACAAGCCTGCACCAGACAACCTCGAAGTCCCGCCACACATGTACCTCTCCGACACAAAGTTGTTGATCGGTGAAGACAAGAAAGCCTGATAGGACACACCATGGCTGAATTTAAAGAAATCTCCCCGAACGCCAGTGCTGGCGAAAAATTATTGAACTGGGTGGACAACCGTTTCCCTGCTTCAAAAATGTACAAAGAGCACCTCTCCGAGTACTACGCACCGAAGAACTTCAACTTCTTCTACTTTTTTGGCTCACTGGCACTGTTGGTGTTGGTGATTCAAATCGTGACCGGCATCTTCTTGGTCATGCATTACAAGCCTGATGCCAATTTGGCTTTCGCATCAGTCGAGTACATCATGCGCGACGTGCCATGGGGTTGGTTGATTCGCTACATGCATTCCACCGGTGCCTCTGCGTTCTTTGTCGTGGTTTACATGCACATGTACCGTGGTTTGATCTACGGCTCTTATCGCAAGCCACGTGAATTGGTTTGGGTCTTTGGCTGTGCCATCTTCTTGGCATTGATGGCTGAAGCCTTCATGGGTTATTTGTTGCCATGGGGCCAAATGTCCTATTGGGGCGCTCAAGTGATCGTGAACTTGTTTGCTGCCGTGCCTTTCGTGGGCCCTGACTTGGCTTTGCTGATTCGTGGTGACTACGTGGTGGGCGATGCCACCTTGAACCGTTTCTTCAGCTTCCACGTGATTGCTGTGCCACTCGTCCTGTTGGGCTTGGTGGTCGCGCACATCATTGCTTTACACGAAGTTGGCTCAAACAACCCAGATGGCGTGGAAATCAAAGGCCCGAACGCGCCAAAAGATGCCAATGGCCATCCTTTGGACGGTATTCCTTTCCACCCTTACTACACCGTGCACGACATCTTGGGTGTGAGCGGTTTCTTGTTGGTGTTCAGCGCAATCATTTTCTTCGCGCCTGAATTCGGTGGTTACTTCCTCGAATACAACAACTTCATCCCTGCGGATCCATTGAAGACACCGTTGCACATTGCACCAGTGTGGTACTTCACGCCCTTCTATTCGATGTTGCGTGCGATCACCAGCGAAATGATGTACGTCTTGATCGCTTGCGTTTTGGCGGGCGCCTATTTTGGCGTTGCTAAAACTAACTTGCCAAAGATCGTCAAAGCTGGCGTGGTGGGTGCAGCTGTCTTTGTGTCCTTGCTCATGCTCTCGATTGACGCCAAATTTTGGGGCGTGGTCGTGATGGGTGGCGCTGTGATCATCTTGTTCTTCTTGCCTTGGTTAGACAACTGCGCGGTCCGCTCGATTCGCTACCGTCCTGATTGGCACAAGTACATGTACGGTGTGTTCGTGGTGAACTTCATTGCTTTGGCTTACTTGGGCGTTCAACCACCATCAGCCATTGGTGAGCGCGTGTCTCAAGTCGGTACCTTGTTCTATTTCGGCTTCTTCTTGTTGATGCCAATTTGGAGCCGTATCGGTGAAACAAAGCCGGTGCCTGATCGCATCACTTTCAAGCCTCACTGAGATTCACGGAGAACATAACCATGAAAAAAATCATTCTCAGCTTGGCATTGGCCCTTGGTGTAGTGTCTGGTGCGCAAGCATCTGGCGGCGACACAATCGCTTGGGACAAAGCGCCAAATAAAACCAACGATCTGGCAGCTTTGCAAAATGGTGCCAAGATTTTTGTCAACCATTGCTTGAACTGCCACTCTGCCGCCTTCATGCGTTACAACCGATTGAAAGACATCGGTTTGACTGAACAGCAGATCAAAGACAACTTGTTGTTCACGACTGAAAAAGTCGGCGACACCATGAAATCCAACATTGACCCTAAACAGGCCAAAGAGTGGTTTGGTGCAACACCGCCCGACTTGACTGTGATCGCACGTTCACGTGCAGGTCACGGTGGCACAGGTGCTGATTACCTCTACACCTACATGCGTACGTTCTATCGTGACGAAACCAAAGCCACAGGTTGGAACAATTTGGTATTCCCGAACGTGGGTATGCCCCATGTGTTGTGGGAAATGCAAGGCGAGCGTCGTCCAGTTTTTGACACGCACGAAGAGCATGGCCATCAAGTTCAAACCTTCAAAGGTTGGGAGCAGATCAAGCCTGGCAATATGACGCCGTTGCAATATGACCAAGCCATGGGTGACCTCGTCGGTTACTTGCAATGGATGGCTGAGCCAGCACAAAACACCCGCGTACGCATCGGCGTGTGGGTGATGTTGTTCTTGGTTGGCTTTATGTTTATCGCATGGCGTTTGAATGCTTCCTTCTGGAAAGACATCAAATAATCTGCGTCAATTCGGCAATGGGCCTTGTGCCCGTTGTCACCTCACGGAGTGACAGGTTAGCCTGCCACTCTTTTTGATTTTTAGGAGCCGCCCATCATGATGGTGCTTTATTCGGGAACTACGTGTCCCTACTCACATCGCTGCCGTTTTGTCTTGTTCGAAAAAGGCATGGATTTTGAAATTCGCGATGTTGATCTTTACAACAAGCCCGAAGACATCAACGTGATGAACCCATACGGACAAGTGCCAATCTTGGTTGAGCGCGATTTGATCTTGTATGAATCCAACATCATCAATGAATACATCGACGAGCGGTTTCCACATCCACAATTGATGCCCGGCGATCCGGTTGAACGCGCCCGCGTGCGTTTGTTCTTGTTGAACTTCGAAAAAGAATTGTTCACACACGTCACCACTTTGGAGTCTCGTGCTGCCAAAGCCAACGACAAAGCCTTGGAAAAATCACGTGCTCACATCCGTGACCGTTTGACACAGTTGGCCCCCGTGTTCTTGAAGAACAAGTTCATGCTGGGTGATAACTTCTCCATGCTCGACGTGGCGATTGCCCCGTTGCTATGGCGCTTAGATCACTACGGCATTGACTTGTCTAAGAACGCAGCACCCTTGCTCAAGTACGCCGAGCGCATCTTCTCTCGCCCTGCCTACATCGAAGCACTGACACCCTCTGAAAAGGTCATGCGTAAGTAATTCATATGTTGAACGCTCCAGATGCATCTTCCACCCGTCCGTATCTGCTGCGTGCTATGCACGAGTGGTGTACGGACACTGGCTTCACGCCTTACGTGGCGGTCTTCGTTGACGAGACCGTGCAGGTGCCTATGGAGTATGTGAAGAACGGCGAGATTGTTTTGAATGTGGGCTATGACGCCACGGCAGGTATGACACTGGGCAATGAGTTCATCGAATTCAAAGCCCGCTTCGGTGGTGTGCCACGCGAGATCATCATTCCCATCAACCGTGTGATGGCAATATATGCGCGTGAAAATGGGCAAGGCATGTCTTTCCCCATGACCACTTCATCAGATGCAGTGGTTGTGCCCAAAAAGTCTGCGCCTGTTCGCCCTGCCTTGAGTGCAGTGGAAACACCGCATGCAGAAGGTGCGTCTGATGACGAACCACCTGCACCCACGTCCCCTGCTGGTCGTCCAACACTCAAGCGCGTGAAGTAAAGCACGAAACTTAGGTTAGAATTCTGCCTGCGCCGCTTTAGCTCAGTTGGTAGAGCACCCGCCTTGTAAGCGGTAGGTCGTCAGTTCGATTCCGACAAGCGGCACCAAAATAAAACCCGTTACGCTTTTGGCGTAGCGGGTTTTTTCTTTACCAATTCGCTTGGTGATCTAGCTAGGCGATTTCACTTTCACGCGGATGGTGTTCACCGTCCAGCCCTTGGTGCGCAAGTGGGCGCACAAAGCAGGTAATGTTTGGCGCAGTTTGGCGGCTACTGCGCTATTAGGCACGAGCAGACACCACGCGTCACCCTCAACGCCTCCGGACTGAATGAGTGAACGCAGTGACACGGGTAACAAAGGTGCAATGGCTTTGAGTCGGTTTTGGGTGTCACGCGCAATGGCTGAGAACTGGGCCAAAGAAGGTGCCGAATTGACCACTTGCTCTAAGGTTTGCGATTTGCCGCGACTAAACACCTTGGCTTTGGGAGGCGTGCTGTAGCCCAGGGCGCGATAAGCAGCCAGAGTGTCAGGATGAGGCGTAGAACGGGTGGCCATGCAGCAATTATGAGGCTGCTGACGGTTAAAATTCACAGCTTCTATCAAGCCTTTCAAAAAGGATTTTGCGACCCTTGTTTTCAACTGGAAACAAGATCACCGCAGTGCTCGCATGGCTCTCAATTTCTTGACTCATATTTTTGGTAGCCGCAATGAGCGCCTACTCAAGCAATACCGCAAAACCGTTGCGCAGATCAATGCGTTAGAGCCTTCTTTGGAGAAGCTCAGCGACGACGCCTTGCGTGCCAAAACTGACGAATTCAAAACTCGCGTGGCCAGTGGCGAAACCTTAGACGCGTTGTTGCCCGAGGCCTACGCCGTCGTGCGCGAAGCGTCTAAGCGGGTGATGAAAATGCGTCACTTTGACGTGCAGATGCTGGGCGGCATTTCCTTGCACAACGGCAAGATTTCAGAAATGCGCACGGGTGAAGGCAAAACCCTCACGGCCACATTGCCTGTGTACCTCAATGCCCTGGCTGGCAATGGCGTGCATGTGGTGACAGTGAACGACTACTTGGCCAGCCGTGACGCGCAATGGATGTCGCGCCTGTACAACTGGCTGGGCTTGTCCGTGGGCATCAACTTGCCACAGATGCCACGCGAAGAAAAGCAAGCCGCTTACCGTGCCGACATCACCTACGGCACCAACAACGAATACGGCTTCGACTATCTGCGTGACAACATGGTCTACGAAGCCGCAGACCGCGTGCAGCGCAAACTCAACTACGCCATCGTCGATGAGGTGGACTCTATCTTGATTGACGAGGCACGCACGCCACTCATCATCAGTGGTCAAGCCGAAGATCACACCGAGTTGTATGTGGCTATTAACCGCATCGTGCCCGCATTGACACGCCAAGTGGGTGAAGAAGATCCGCGCACTGGCGAGGGCATCATCACGCCGGGCGACTTCACGGTGGACGAGAAATCACACCAAGTGTTCATGACCGAGCAAGGTCATGAGAACGCAGAGCGAATTTTGAGTGCCAATGGTTTGTTGGCTGAAGGCGCGTCGCTGTACGACCCAGCCAACATCAGCTTGATGCACCACTTGTACGCTGCTTTGCGTGCCAATCACCTGTACCACCGTGACCAGCATTACGTGGTGCAAGATGGTGAAATTACCATCGTGGATGAATTCACTGGCCGTTTGATGTCAGGTCGCCGTTGGAGCGATGGCTTACACCAAGCCGTGGAAGCTAAAGAAGGTGTGGAGATTCAGGCCGAGAACCAAACGCTCGCGTCCATCACGTTTCAAAACTATTTCCGCTTGTATAACAAGCTCGGTGGCATGACCGGTACGGCCGACACAGAAGCTTACGAATTCCAAGAAATTTATGGCTTGGAAACTGTGGTCATTCCACCCAACCGCATCAGCAAGCGCGATGATCAGTTAGACCGTGTTTATAAAACCACCGCTGAAAAATACGTCGCTGCCATTGATGACATTCGCGAATGCTACGAGCGCGGCCAGCCCGTGTTGGTCGGCACCACGTCGATTGAAAACTCAGAGCTGATTGCTGAGATGTTGGAAAAGGCCAAGTTGCCCCACCAAGTGCTCAATGCCAAACAGCATGCCAGCGAAGCCACCATCATTGCGCAAGCAGGACGAGCCAAGATGATCACGATTGCCACCAACATGGCCGGTCGTGGGACCGACATCGTCTTGGGCGGCAACGTAGAAAAAGCGATTGCTGAAGTGGAAGCCAATGAAGCATTGGATGCCGCAGGAAAGCAAAAACAAATTGACGCCTTGCGCGTGCAATGGACCAAGGACCATGATGAGGTGAAGTCATTGGGCGGTTTGCGCATCATCGCGACGGAGCGTCATGAGTCACGCCGTATTGACAACCAATTGCGTGGCCGCTCAGGCCGTCAAGGTGACCCAGGCTCTTCACGCTTTTACCTGAGCTTGGATGATTCGCTCATGCGCATCTTTGCAGGCGAGCGCGTCAAGTCCATCATGGACCGTTTGAAGATGCCAGAAGGCGAAGCTATCGAAGCGGGCATCGTCACTCGTAGCATTGAGAGCGCGCAGCGCAAAGTGGAAGCTCGTAACTTTGACATTCGCAAGCAATTGTTGGAATACGACGATGTGTCCAACGACCAGCGTCGCGTGATTTACCAGCAACGCAACGACATCTTGGATGCTACCGATTTGACCGCTCAAATCGCCAGCTTGCGTGAAGGCAGCTTTACCGACTTGGTGCGTCAATATGTGCCAGAAGAGTCGGTAGAAGAGCAGTGGGACATCGCAGGCTTAGAGCGCGCTTTGTTGCAGGAGTGGCTGATTGAGATGCCACTGCAAGCCACGGTGCAACAAGCGTCGGCCATCACCGACGAAGAAATTTTGGAGCAAGTGGTTGAAGCTGCGCACGCGGCATTCCAAACCAAACTCGACCGTGTCGGTGTTGATCAATTCACGCCCTTCATGCGTGTGGTGTTGCTGCAAAACATCGACAGCCATTGGCGCGAGCATTTGGCAGCCTTGGACTACTTGCGCCAAGGCATCCACTTGCGCGGCTACGCACAAAAGCAACCCAAGCAAGAGTACAAGCGCGAAGCGTTTGAGTTGTTTGGCCAGTTACTTGACTTGGTGAAGAACGAAGTCACGCGTGTGCTGATGACGGTCAAGATTGAATCCAACGAGCAAATCGAACAAGCTGCCTCAGAGCTGGAAGACCGTGCAGAAACCTTGCATAACGTCACTTACACCGCTCCTGACGAGTCGGGTCAAGCGGTAACTACTGCAGATGAAGCCACCTTCGCTGCACAAATGCCCAGCGTCGGTCGCAACGAACCTTGTCCTTGCGGCAGCGGTAAAAAATTCAAGTTCTGTCACGGAAAGTTGGCTTAAACATATGGCTGTCCATCTGAATCCTGCAAGTCCTGCAGATTTGCACGCCATTGCGGGGGTGCGCATTGGTGTCACCCAAGCAGGTATCCGTAAAGCGGGTCGCAAAGACTTGACGGTTGTTTTGATTGACGAAGGCGCATCTGTCAGTGGTGTGTTCACGCAAAACCGTTTTTGCGCAGCGCCCGTGCAGGTGTGCCGCGAGCATTTAGACGCAGGCCAAGGCATTCGCGCCATGGTGGTCAATACGGGTAACGCCAATGCGGGCACCGGCGAAGAAGGTTTGAAGCGCGCACGCGAAACCTGCGTGGCTATGGCCGAGGCTTTGCACATTTCTGCCAATCAAGTGTTGCCGTTTTCCACCGGGGTCATCATGGAACCCCTGCCACATGACCGCATCATCGCGGGCATGCCCGCTGCTATCGCTGCTGCTGGTAAAGCAGGTAGCGCCCAGCAATGGGCTGATGCTGCGGAAGGCATCATGACCACAGATACCGTGCCGAAAGCTGCCAGCACACAAGTGCAAATTGGCGGTGTAACGGTAAGCGTGACCGGCATCAGCAAAGGCGCAGGCATGATTCGCCCCAACATGGCGACCATGCTAGGTTATGTAGCCACCGATGCATGCGTGGACCCTGAGTTGATGAAAGAACTGTCTTTGGCTTTGGCCGAAGGCTCGTTCAACCGCATCACGGTGGATGGCGACACGTCGACCAATGACTCGTTCGTGGTCATCGCCACGAACAAAGCGCAGCACGCGTCCATCACCAGTTTGCAAAGTGCAGAAGGCCAAGCTTTGCTGCAAGCCATGTTGCAAGTGGCACGCCAATTGGCGCAAGCCATCGTGCGGGACGGCGAGGGCGCCACCAAGTTCATCACCATCTGTGTGGAAGGCGGCAAGACCAGTGCTGAGTGCCGTCAAGTGGCCTACGCCATTGCGCATTCACCGTTGGTGAAAACTGCTTTCTTTGCCAGCGACCCCAATTTGGGCCGTATTTTGGCCGCCGTAGGCTATGCCGGCATCACCGACCTAGACCAAACAGGTATTGACTTGTATTTGGACGATGTGCATGTCGCCATCCAAGGTGGTCGTCACCCCAAGTACCGCGAAGAAGACGGTCAGCGTGTGATGAAGCAATCTGAAATCACCGTGCGCGTGGTCTTGGGTCGCGGCACGGCAAGCGACACCGTGTGGACGTGCGATCTGAGCCACGACTACGTCAGTATCAACGCAGATTACCGCAGCTAATGACAGAAGAACTTCACCCCCTAGAACGCTTGGTGCAACGCGCCGAGGCGTTGATGGCTCGCATCGAACAGGTGCTGCCGCAACCCATGGTTGAACCAGACTGGTTGGCCAGTGTGGCCTTTCGTTATCGCAAGCGAAGCAACGGCCGCGGCGGCTTAGAGCCCGTGCGTCACGTGGCCAAGTTGGGGTTGGCTGACCTGCAAGAAATTGACGGCCAAAAAGAAAAAATCCAGCGCAACACCGAGCAGTTTGTGAAGGGCTTGCCTGCTAACAACGTGTTGCTCACCGGTGCACGTGGCACTGGCAAGTCATCTCTCATCAAAGCTTGCTTGAACGAGTACGGCCCACAAGGTTTGCGTTTGATCGAAGTCGACAAAGACGACCTGACCGACTTGCCAGACATCATTGAGTTGGTGTCTGAGCGACCCGAAAAGTTCATGATCTTTTGTGATGACTTGAGTTTTGAAGACGGCGAACCGGGCTACAAAGCGCTCAAGTCCATTTTGGATGGCTCAATTGCAGCAGCGACGCCCAATGTGTTGATTTACGCCACCAGCAACCGTCGCCACTTGTTGCCTGAGTACATGAAGGAAAACCTCACCTACACCCACAGCGACGATGGCGAAGTGCATCCGGGAGAGGGTGTGGAAGAGAAAATTTCTTTGTCTGAGCGCTTTGGTTTGTGGGTGAGTTTTTACCCCTTCAGCCAAGACGAGTACCTGACCATCGCGGCGCAGTGGCTGTCCTCGTTTGGCTTCAAGCCTGCCGAGATTGAGGCAGCCCGGCCCGAGGCTTTGGTGTGGGCGCTAGAGCGCGCGTCGCGCAGCGGCCGTG
>NZ_JAVKLM010000022.1:0-218881 GCF_031539105.1 Limnohabitans sp. | reverse complement strand
GAGCCTTGGCCGATCAATCAGCGTGTGCAGATTTTTGATGATGTGGCCGGTTTGTCGGGCGACGAATGGCTGATTTGCTCGGCGAAACAAACCTGCGATTTGCGTGAAGGTGACGTGACTGAGCTGCTGGTTCGACCCGTGGACGCTTATGACGTGGTGCCACTGAACAGCCGACCCAAGCCTAAGAAATTTGGCTCTGAGGGGCCGCATGATGGTGCCAAGACCGGCGGGGGCCGCCGATGAGCTGGATAGACAATTTGCTGCGCCGTTCCCGCTTGCGCGGGCTGGTGGAAGGGCCCGTGCAACGCGCCCGTGTAGAGACGCATGACGCGGACGCCAAGGACAACGCCGAGCGTTGGCAAGACTACGGCTTCGCGGCGCATCCCGCCGACGGGCAAGGCCTGGTGCTGAATGTCATGGGCCACACAATCGTGCTGCGTATGGACAGGCTGGGCGAACGGCCTGAGCTGCAATCGTATGAAGTCGCGGTGTGGCACAAAGAAGGCCATATGGTGAAGCTGAAGGCCGGTCGCGTGGTTGAGGTGACCTGCGACAAGTATGTGGTGAACACCAAGGAATACTCGGTCAGCGCAAGCACGTCAGCCAGCTTCAATACGCCCGTGGTGAATGCGAGCCAGGACATTGTGGCGGTTAGCTCTGTGAAGGGCCAAGCTGTGAGCGCTACGAGCAGCTTGAAAGTGGCAAATAAAGAGGTGGGGGGCCATCACCACGGCAATGTGCAGAATGGCTTGGGCAATACGGGCGACTTCTAGCCTTCGTACACGGCCACTTAGGGGCACTCGGGGCCCCTGCACCCCGAGGTGGTGAACCGTTTCACCGTGACTGCTTGAGCGCAAGCGGACAAACTGGCTGCATGTTTGATGTAGCCACGCTTCCCCAGCCGCCCAATGCAGGTACGCAAGGCGCGGCTGTGCCTTTTGACTGGCGTCTATGCACGCCGGGGCCGGTGGCTAACTTCTCTTGGAAAGACTATGCACAAGCAGCCGGTGTTGTCTCGTATGTAGACCCGCTGGCTGTGTACGCCCTAGCCCTTGAGGACACGCTGCAAACCGCCGTGATTTTGAGCCTGTTCACCGACCGACGTGCACGCGATGACGACGCCCTGCCAAGTGGCGTGGCCGAGCGGCGCGGCTGGGTTGGCGATGAGTTTGTTTCGGCTCAGGGTGATTCATGGGGGTCACGCTTGTGGCTTTGTTACTCGGGCAAGGTGATGGGCGACGTGCTGGAGAAGGCCCGCTTTGCCGCGCAGGAGTCCTTGAACTGGATGGTGCGCGACGGTATTGCCAGCCGCGTGGATGTGGTGGCGCTGTGGGCCGCATCCGGTTCGGGCCAGCTTGACCGTTTGGCCGTGCGGCCAACGATTTACAAGCCGGGCAATACAAGTCCAGTTTATGACGTGCTTTGGGGCACATCCATCAAGAGGTACGCGCAATGACCGTTTTGAACGTGGCGGTGCCGTCAATCAGCGACCTGCAACAAAACGCCGCACGCCTGCTGCAACAGTCGTTGGCAACAGCGCAGCAATCGGCTGATCCGGCAACGCTGACCACGGCTGACCTAGAGCTGGCCCGCAGCAATGTGAAGGCCTTGTCTTTTGTGCAGGCGATGGGCCTGCACGGTGCCTACCGCTATTTGCGCGATTTCATTGCGCGTCAGGCCGTGCCAACGCAGTCGAGCGGCAAGTTTTTAGAGGGCTGGCTGGCAACGTACAAGATGACGCGCAAGCCTGCTACGGCTGCGGTTCGGACGGTGACGGGCACGGGTACAGCGGGCACGCTGCTGACCGCTGGCACGCTACTTCAGGCGCAAGACGGTCGGCAGTACTCGGTGAGCGCCGACGTGGCGGTGTCAGTTGGCGGCACGTTGAGCGCGTCTGTGACGGCTTTGGTGGCTGGCTCGGCGGGAAACGTGAGCACCGGGACTGGGCTGAATATGGTTTCAACGATGAGCGGCATTGATACGTCGTTTGTCGTCTCTGGCGCGGGTGCGGTCGACGGCGCTGATGCGGAGACAGACGCGCAGGCGATCTACCGGCTGCAACAGCGCTTGTCGAATGAGCCAATGGGCGGCAGCCCCGCCGACTATGCGCGATGGGCCTTGCAGGTGCCAGGCATCACGCGGGCTTTGGGCCTGCGTAACCCGTCAGGGGCTACGACCGCTGGCGTGATCATCATGGCTGACGGCAATGCGGCTCCCGGCTTGCCAACAACAGCCCAAGCCAATGCGGTGCGTGACTACATACGCGATCCACGCCGTGGCCCACCCGATGAGCTGTTTGTGATCGTGCCTACGCCCGTGGTGGTGAATGTGACGATCAATGTGGTGCCAGATACAGCGGCCATTCGTGCGGGCGTGGTGAGCGCTTTGCAGGATTTGTTTTTTAGAGAGGCCGTGCCCGGCGGCTCTATCCCCCATGACCACATGGTGGAGGTAATCAGTGGTGTGACGGGTGAAACGAATCACACGATCAGCTCGCCGGTGATTACCAGCGGCGCATCTTTTGTGGCTGGTGCCTATAACCAGATGCTGGTGCTTGGCACGGTGACGTTCTTCTAAGGCGCGGCATGGATAAGTTTTTTCAGTCCCTCGCACAGCTGCTACCCACAGGGTTTGCGTGGCCGCGTGACCCGTCTTCTACTTTGATGCGGGTGGTGCGCGGGGTGTCGGCATCCTTTGCCGAGTTGCACGCCTACACGCTGTTTGTGGCCGGTGAATGGCTGCCTCACAAAACCACGACGCGGTTGACCGAGTGGGAAGCTGCGACGGGCTTGCCTTGTGACTGTTTTGGAGCGGCTCAAACGTTGCAACAGCGAAGCGCCCAGTTGACGGCGCGACTGTGCGGCCCTGATTTGGCCTACACGGACAGCAGCCCAGCAAGCCCGGGCGCATTGATTGCCATTGCAAAGCGCATTGGCTACGACAACGTGACCGTGGCTTACAACACCCCGCTTCGTGTGGGCGTGGGGCAAGTAGGCCAGCGCTTGGGCGCACTGGACGGCAAGTTGTATGTGCGGGTGGCGACGGCCAGCACGTTGTTGCGTGTTGGCACCGGCGTAGCCGGGCAGCGGCTGTGGGATTCGGCGCTTCCACTAGGGCCGTTGGATTGCTATTTGAAGCGTTTGGCCCCCGCACGTTTCGCGGTCGATGTTGGGCTGGCCGCGTAGCCGACTTTTTGATTTTGATGAAGGACAGTTATGGACTACACACAAAGTAATGCGTTTGCGACCCACGCGGGAACGGGCAACCGGATGCATAACGCCTCACAGGCAACGCCAACGGCGGTGAGCGATGCTGACCTTAACGGGCTGACGTGGGAGGTGCTCTCGGTAATCAAGCAGGCAGGCTTGACGCCCGCAGCTTTTGACCCGAATTCAGCCGCGTCATACCAGCAGTTGATGACGGCCATTGCAACCTTGCAGCGCCAACAAACCAACACGGCTTACACGACCGCTGGCACAGCGCCCGCATTCACTGTGACATTGCCAGCCAGTGCCGTGGCGCTTGCTGCGTTAGGCGCAAACCTTCGCCTGCGTTTGAAGTTTCATGCGGCGGGAGCCGGATCAGACACTTTGAATATTGGGGGGCTAGGCGCCAAGAGTCTCAAGCAATACGACTATTCTGGTACAAAAATCGCAGCTGTAATCGCATCCGGCCAGTTGGCTGACATTGAATATGACGGGACGGATTTTGTAATCCTTGACCCTCTTCCCGCGATGTTGAACGGGTTTTTAACAGGCATGTCCGTGCGGTGGCCGTCAGCGACACCACCAGCAGGATGGCTTATTAGAAATGGAGCCGCAGTTTCTCGTACGGCATACGCTGCCTTATTTGCAGTAATTGGGACAACCTTTGGCGCGGGTGATGGTTCAACAACTTTTAACCTGCCGGATAGTCGTGACCGTATGTCTATTGGCGCGGGTAACCTTTACGCCCTTGGCGCTACGGGCGGTAACAAAGACGCCGTTGTCGTTGCGCACAACCATACGGTATCTATCTCTGACCCCGGACATTCCCATTCAATCAATTATCAAGGTACGTTAGGTTTCTCTGGCGGCGGCGGATATGGAAATACTGCTTTTGGCGGTTCTCCAAACCAAAACACTAATGCCAACACAACAGGTATCTCCGCGTCGATTGGGACAACTGGTTCAAGCGCAACAGGGGCCAACCTTCCCCCATATATCGCCGACTACTCCATCATCAAATATTGAGAATTAACATGCCAAAGAAAATTTTTCACTACAGCCCGACCGATGGCCGATATCTTGAGCTTCCTATTGACGCGGCGCAAGAGCTTGGCTTTGCACAAGAGTCCCCGCTTGAGCCGAACGTATATTTGATACCTGCATTTGCAACAGATATTGCCCCGCCACCGCTTGTTACTGATAAGTGGCCCGTCTTCAAAGGCGGCAAATGGATACAAGTAGATTACGTCACATCTAAGTCCATTTTTAGCATTGATGATGGGCGTCCTATTGAGCCGGTGTTTGGTTTGTCGCTCGACGCAATGCGCGCGACAGATAAGGCCCCGCCAGCTGCTAGACCGTTTGAGGCAGCTTTGTATGTGAATGGTGATTGGAAAATAAAACCCGATTGGCGTGGCGTTGATCTTTTTGATACAAAAACAGGATTCAAAACTCAAATTTCTGAAGTGGGTAAGTTGCCGGCTGATGTAGGAGCTACGGATATTCCACCTCCTTCTTCAGTTCACTCTTGGGTTGCCGGGGCATGGGCAATTGATCCAGTAAAAGTTTCTGAAAGTCTTGTGGCAATCAGGGCGGCTGCTATGGCCCGTATTGACGCCTACGGTAAAGCCCAACGCGTGAAGATTGCGGGCACCCCCGATGAAATCGAAATTGCGGCTTGGAACAACAAACTGGTGATTTCCAAGGCAATCAAGGCTGGCACTGCCTCGGTGGGCGACAAGGCGGCTTTTCAAACCGAGATCAATGCGCGTGGCAAAGGTGAAACCGTTGACGCGTTTGCGGACAAGGTACTGGTCAACGCGTCGTTCTACGCGCGGGCTGTTGGCCTGATTGACGGGCTCAAACGCCGCACGCAAGACGCGGTGAATGCTGCCAATACTCCTGAAGAAGTGGAAACCGTGCTGGCCGCTATGAAGTCGCAAGCCGAAGCGGCTTTTGCCCAGTTGATGGGCGCGGCCAAGTAAAAAAAGACAGGGCGAGTGGACGGGGTGCGCTAACACCCTGACCACCCACCTCCGCCGTGAGATAGCACGGCATCGACCGAAGGCCCCGCCACCTGTACAGGTAGGGCCATTATCAAAGATGCCGACATGCAAGAGTTGAGATGTGGTGCGTGCAGCAAGTTGCTGGCACGCGGAGTGTTTGAGCGAGTTCAGATCAAGTGCGGTAGGTGCCGTACTTTGAATGATGTGAGGGCCGGTGCCGAAGGCGCTACGAGCCCCCAACCAGAGCGCCCCCGAGCGTCAAAGCCCAATAAAGGGGTAACGCAACATGGGGAAAACGCCCGTCAAAGTGGCTTCAAAGCCAATTCAGAGGGCCGGTGAAAACGGCTTCAAATACGTTCAAAAGTACGGCCTAGTGGTGGTTTGCAAGGATGAGGCTGATCAGCAACGCTTATTTGCCAAACTGACCAAGCAGGGCCTGCGCCCGAAGGTGGTGTGTGTATGAAATTGAGCATTAACCACCGCTGTGATGACTTCAATAGCTACCGTGCTGCCCGCGTGAAGTCTTTGTTCAATGTCGAAAGTGGGGCAAATTTCAGCCTCGACGTCGAGTTGGACTTGGAGAGTGCACCGTGGCAAATTGGGGTGATTGTTGGGCCGAGTGGCTCAGGAAAAACGAGCACGGGACGCACTTTGTGGGGGCCACAGGCAATGTATGCCCCGAGTTGGCCAAGCGACGCACCGGTGATTGACGCGATCACGCCCGGTGGCTCTTTTGACGATGTGACTGCGGCGCTTTCAAGCGTTGGCCTTGGTAGTGTGCCGACGTGGCTGCGCCCGTTTGGCGTGCTGTCCAATGGTGAGCAATTCCGTGCCAACTTGGCCCGGCTGATTGCCGAGGCCCCAGCGCAGGCGGTATTGGATGAGTTCAGCAGTGTGGTCGACCGCCAGATTGCGCAAATTGGCGCGGGGGCGTTCGCTAAGGCGTGGCGTCGAACCGGCGGTCAAGCGGTGCTGCTGAGCTGCCACTATGACATTCTGGATTGGGTTCAACCCGACTGGGTGTTTGATACCGGCACGGGCCAGTTCATACGGGGGTCACTTCGACGCCGACCGCGCATCGACGTGGAGCTGTGGCAAACCAAGTGGGAGCATTGGCCTGCCTTTGAACCGCATCACTATTTGAAGCTGCCGCACATGATCGCCGCCACCAACTATGTGGCGACGGTGGACGGCCAGTTGGTGGCCCATGTGGCGGTTAGCACCCGTGCTGGGATGAAAGAGGCCCGCGCATGCCGTTTGGTGGTTATGCCTGAGTGGCAAGGTGCTGGTGTTGGCCTGCGGTTTCTTGACGCCGTATGCGAGCGCTGGCGGCTTAGGCAAAACCGCTATGACAAGCCTATGCTGACGTTGTTTCACACCAGCCATCCGGGGCTGGCCAGCGCCTTGCGCCGGTCGGATAAGTGGACGCAGGTTTCAGCCCGCTTAGTGGGCGAAAGCAAGCTGCGCAGCATGACAAGCATGGCAAAGACAGCCGCTCGGCTCGGCGTGAAAGGCGTAGGTGCTGGTTACGGCGGGCACTTTAGGGCCGTGCAGGGCTTCCGCTACCTTGGTTCTCCAGTTTGCGAAATTGAGCAAACTGGCCCCGTGGAGGTGCCGCCATGCGCGTGATGATCGTGGGCCAAAAGTGGTTCGGGGCTGAGGTGCTGAAGCTGTGCCTGGCACGCGGTGACGACGTGGCCGCTGTCAGTGCCCCCCGTGTGGATGACCGACTTGCCGCGCTGGCGGTCGACGCGGGCGTTCCGTTATGTCAGGTGGACAAGCGCCTCGAGGCCGCATGGGTGCCTGACGGGCTTGACCTGATTCTGTGCGCCCATGCCCACGTGTTTGTCACCGCCGGGGCTCGGGCTAAGGCAAGGCTTGGGGCGCTTGGCTACCACCCAAGCTTGTTGCCTCGCCACCGTGGCCGTGACGCTATCGTGTGGGCGCTTCACATGCGGGAGGTGGTAACAGGCGGAACGGCCTACTGGCTTGATGACGGGGCTGATACCGGTGACATTGCCGCGCAGGACTGGTGCTGGGTTAAGCCCGACGCTACGGCTGAGAGCCTTTGGCGGGATGAACTTGCCCCAATGGGGCTAAGGCTGTTGGGCGACGTGATGGCCCGTTTGGACTCGGGAGAAGTGCCTCGGCTACCTCAAGACCCGCGCATGGCTACTTGGGAGCCTGCCTACATGGCGAAGCGGTTGTCTGCTGTGAAGTGTGTTTGAAAGGCATTAAATGCCGAATCAAATATACGTTGAAGACTGGTGAAAATAGTGGATCAAATCAAACGTTCGGCTGGATCAGGCCAAACGTCGCGCTACTGGTAAATCACGGCGCCAGCATTGAGGCGTGATTGCACAAAGGCCGCCAATGACACACCCTGTGAACTGCGCCAAAACGCATCGAGCACAGGCTGCCAACCTGGCTGAACGGGCCAATCCGCTGGCGACCACTGGGTCAAACGCGGAGCATCAACATCCGCCGACCCCGCACTGCCAAACAAATCACCCGTCATGCGTGCTTAAGCGGCAAACAACTCGGACAAAGCTTTGCCAGGGTCGGCGGCACGCATGAACGCCTCACCCACTAAGAAGGCGTGCACATTGGCGTCGCGCATTTTTTGCACATCGCTGCTTTGCAAGATGCCACTCTCCGTGATGAGCAACCGGTCTGCTGGCACATCTTTGAGCATGCCAATCGTCGTGTCGAGCGAGACCTCAAAGGTGCGCAGGTTGCGGTTGTTGATACCCACCAACGGTGTTTTGAGCTTCAGCGCGCGTTGCAACTCGGCTGCGTCGTGCACCTCGACCAACACTGCCATGTCTAGGTTGCGCGCAATGGCCTCCATCTCAGCCATTTGTGCGTCGGTCAAACAAGCGGCAATGAGCAAAATGCAGTCTGCGCCCATCACACGCGCTTCGTACACCTGGTACGGGTCGACCATGAAGTCTTTGCGCAGCACAGGCAAATCGCACGAAGCGCGCGCTTGCTTGAGATAGTCCACTTGGCCTTGGAAAAAGTCTTTGTCGGTCAACACCGACAAACACGCGGCACCGTGCTCGGCGTAGCTTTGCGCAATGTCGGCAGGAATGAAGTCTTCACGAATCACGCCCTTGGACGGACTGGCTTTTTTGATCTCGGCAATCACCGCAGGCAAGCCCGCTGCAATTTTGGCGCGCAACGCACCCACGAAGTCGCGTGTCAGCACGCGGCTTTCGGCGTCAGCTCGCATAGCCGCCAATGATTTGCGCTGAAGCGCCGCTGCCACCTCTTGGCGTTTGACAGCGACGATTTGGTTCAGGATGTCTGACATGTTTTCTTTCTGGCGCCAAGCACCTATTTAAGCCGCAGCGAATCGGGCCGTGGTCGCCATCAACTGGTCGAGTTTAGTTTTGGCCGCTCCCGAAGCCAAAGCCTCACGCGCAAGCGCAATGCCGGCTTCGATGCTGCCTGCCACGTTGGCGACATACAAAGCCACCCCCGCATTGAGCACCACGATGTCGAGAGCAGGCCCAGCTTGGTTATCCAACACGCCCAGCAACATGGCGCGCGATTGCTCGGGCGTTTCAACACGCAACGCGCGGTTGCTGCTCATCGCAAAACCAAAGTCTTCAGGATGAATTTCGTACTCGCTGACCTTGCCATCTTTGAGCTCGCCCACCAATGTGGCTGCCCCCAAGGACACTTCGTCCAACCCATCGCGACCGTACACCACCAAGGCATGCTCGGCACCCAAGCGTTCAAGCGCACGCACTTGGATACCTACCAAGTCGGGGTGAAACACCCCCATCAAAATATTGGGTGCACTGGCCGGATTGGTGAGTGGGCCCAAGATGTTAAAAATGGTGCGCACACCCAGTTCTTTGCGCACGGGGGCCACGTTTTTCATCGCAGGGTGATGGTTGGGTGCAAACATAAAACCGATGCCCACTTCAGCAATGCACTTGGCAATTTGCGCTGGCGGCAGGTTGATATTGACGCCCAAGCTCTCCAGCACATCGGCGCTGCCGCTCTTGCTGCTCACGCTGCGACCGCCATGCTTGCTGACCCTACCCCCTGCGGCAGCCACCACAAACATCGAACACGTCGAGATATTGAAGGTGTGCGAACCATCGCCGCCTGTACCCACAATATCGACCATGTGCGTGCGGTCAGGTACATCGACCTTGGTAGAAAACTCGCGCATCACTTGCGCAGCCGCTGTGATTTCGCCAATGGTTTCTTTTTTCACGCGCAAGGCGGCAATGAAAGCCGACATCAACACCGGCGACATTTCACCCGACATGATGAGGCGCATGATGTGCAACATCTCGTCGTGAAAAATCTCGCGGTGCTCAATGACGCGTTGCAATGCTTCTTGCGGTGTGATGGCATGTGTAGAACTTGTCATGACCAGCCTTTACAGAAAGTTTTTCAGCATGGCGTGGCCATGCTCGGTGAGGATGGATTCTGGGTGGAACTGCACGCCTTGGATATCCAGTTCGGTGTGACGAACACCCATGATTTCGCCATCGTCCGTCCACGCTGTGACCTTGAGGCATGAGGGGCACGATGCACGTTCAACCGCCAACGAGTGGTAACGGTTGACCGTGAATTTCTCCGGCAGACCGTCAAACACCCCCTCTTGCGTGGTGGTGATGACGCTGGTTTTGCCATGCATCAGCTCTTGCGCACGAATGATGTTTCCGCCAAACGCGGCGCCAATGCTTTGGTGCCCTAAGCACACGCCCAAAATAGGCAGCTTGCCAGCAAAGTGTCGAATCGCTGCCACCGAAATGCCCGCCTCTGCAGGTGAGCAAGGACCGGGCGAAATGACCAAGCGGTCTGGCTTGCGTGCGGCAATGCCTTCGAGTGTGATTTCGTCGTTGCGAAACACCTCAACCTCGGCACCCAACTCGCCAAAGTATTGAACGATGTTGAAGGTGAAGCTGTCGTAGTTGTCCACCATGAGGAGTTTGATCTTGCTCATTCCAAGCCCTCCTCAACCAACTCGCTGGCACGCAACAAGGCACGCGCTTTGTGTTCGGTTTCTCGCCACTCCAACTCAGGCACTGAATCAGCCACCACACCTGCGGCGGCTTGCACATAGAGCGTGTCGTTTTTGATGATGCCGGTGCGAATGGCGATCGCCACATCCATATCACCTGCAAAACTGAGGTAGCCACAAGCGCCGCCGTAGAGACCGCGCTTGGTGGGCTCAAGTTGGTCAATCAATTCCATCGCGTGCACCTTGGGCGCACCGGTTAGCGTGCCCGCAGGGAATGTGGCCTTGAGCACATCCATGCTGGTGAGTGGTTTGCCGTCGGGTCCGTCGAGCAACAAGCCCTCCACGTTGCTCACGATGTGCATCACATGGCTGTAACGCTCCACAACAAAAGCCTCGGTCACTTTAACACTGCCTGTTTTGGCAATCCGGCCAATGTCGTTTCGAGCGAGGTCAATCAACATAACATGCTCGGCACGCTCTTTGGGGTCATTGATGAGCTCCACCTCTGCTGCCTTGTCGGCCTCTGGCGTTGCGCCGCGTGGACGCGTGCCGGCCAATGGGCGGATGGTGACTTTTTGCCCTTCGGGTGTGGACTCTTGGCGCACCAAAATCTCGGGCGATGCGCCCACCACGTAGGCGTCGCCGAGGTTGTAGTAATACATGTAAGGGCTGGGGTTCAGCGAACGCAAAGCGCGGTACAGCGACAGCGGGCTGGCCGTGAACTTTTTATGAATGCGCTGGCCAACTTGCACTTGCATGAAGTCGCCCGCCGCAATCAAGTCTTTGGCGCGCAGCACCGCCGCCAAGTAATCCTCTTTCGCAAAGCTACGTTCAGCGGGGTGACTGGCACATGGCGCAATCGATGGCGCTTGCGCGGGCGCTTTCAAGCGCAGCTTCAACTCAGCCAAACGGGCATGCGCTTGTGGGTAGGCATCGGGTTGTGCAGGGTCTGCGTACACGATGAGCGAGAGCTTGCCCGAGAGGTTGTCAATCACCGCCAACTCTTCGGTTTGCAACAGCAAAATGTCTGGCATGCCCAAGTCATCAGGCGGGCATGAGTGGGCCAATTTCTTCTCGATGTGGCGCACCGTGTCGTAACCAAAGTAACCTGCCAAGCCACCGCAAAAACGGGGCAAACCTTGGCGCAGAGCCACTTTGAAACGCTTCTGGTAATCGGCCACAAAGTCGAGTGGGTTACCCGCATGGGTTTCAACCACCAGACCGTCGGTCACCACCTCGGTCTTGGCCACTTCACCAAAACCTGTGGCACGCAACAGAGTTCGGGCTGGTAAGCCAATGAAGCTGTAACGCCCAAAGCGTTCGCCGCCCACCACAGACTCCAGCAAAAAGCTGCGCTCGCCCTTGTTCTGCACATGGGCCAGTTTGAGGTACAACGAAAGCGGGGTTTCTAAGTCGGCAAAGGCCTCCGCCACCAACGGGATGCGGTTATAGCCCTCTTGGGCCAATTGTTTGAATTCGGTTTCAGTCATCGTGAGCCTCCACAGCTCGGCCCCATCAGGCAAGGGGCGTTCATTCGGACAAGTGCTGAACAGCTAGGATGTTTCAGCGCGGGCACGGCTCAGCAAACCTGAACGTGCTTTTAGACAAGCGCAAACGACGGCGTACGCCAGGGCCAAGCTCCCCGGTCATGACAACCTGTGACTGTGCTGCGGTGAATGAACATGGCTTCAGTTTAGCAAAGGCTCAGCCAGCCTTGCCGAGGGCTTGGGCGATATCGGTCAGGGCATCCACATGCGCATCGGCATCCACGCCGTCCACGGACTCGCCGTGGTTATAGCCGTAACGCACCAACGCCACGGGGCAACCTGCGGCACGGGCGGCTTGGGCATCGTTGTTCGAGTCGCCCACCATCAAGGCCTTCGCGGGCTTAACGCCTAAAGCCTCGCAGGTTTTGAGCAAAGGCAGCGGGTCTGGCTTTTTGCGCTCAAAGCTGTCACCGCCAAACACATGCGTGAAAAAGTGGTCCAAGCCTTTGGCTTGCAACAAAGGCTTGGCAAACGACAAAGGTTTGTTGGTCAGACACGCCAACTGCAAGCCCGCGTCGCGCATCTGCTGCAAACCTTCCACCACGCCCGGATACACCGCTGCGAATTCACCGTTGATAGCAAGGTAATGATGCTGGTAACGCAGCCAAGCAGCCTCGTACGAATCCTCGATACCGCGAGAAGCACACACAAGAACTTGGTCTTTCACCTCGGGCAACGCCAGCTGGTGCGCCAGCACAGAACGAATCAAATGCTCTGAACCTTTGCCCACGGTGCGCTCTACCAATGCCCGTGTGACAGGCGGCAAATCTAAGTCGTGAAGTGCGCGATTCAGGGCAACCTCAAAGTCACCCAAGGTATCGACCATCGTGCCATCGAGGTCGACGATGGCGGCTTGAAACTGAGTCAATGAAAAATTCATAAATCACGGGCTCTAAATTGACGCGCAATGCGTTGGCGCTGAATGAAGAAGGGGCGTCATAGACGCCCCTAGAAACCAAGAATCAAAGCAGTTTACTCAACCGCTTTGACCATGTCTTCCACCACCTTCTTGGCGTCACCAAACACCATCATGGTTTTGTCCATGTAGAACAGCTCGTTGTCTAGGCCTGCATAACCCGAGGCCATAGAACGCTTGTTCACGATCACCGTCTTAGCTTTGTAGGCTTCCAAGATGGGCATGCCATAAATCGAGCTGCCTTTTTCCAGCGCAGCAGGGTTCACCACATCGTTGGCGCCCAAGACGATGGCCACATCCACTTGGCCAAATTCGCCGTTGATGTCTTCCATCTCAAACACCTGGTCGTAAGGCACTTCGGCTTCGGCCAACAACACGTTCATGTGGCCAGGCATGCGGCCCGCCACAGGGTGGATCGCATATTTCACGCTGATGCCTTTGTGCATCAACTTCTCGGCCAACTCATTCACCGCATGTTGAGCGCGCGCGACGGCCAAACCGTAGCCAGGCACGATCACTACCGTCTCAGCGTTCGCCAAAATGTAGGCCGCGTCATCGGCGCTGCCGCTCTTCACGGGACGCTGCTCTTGTGCGCCAGCCACGGCTGTCACCGCCTCGGCACCAAAACCACCCAAGATGACGCTGAAGAACGAGCGGTTCATCGCCTTACACATGATGTAGCTCAAAATCGCGCCCGAGCTGCCCACCAAGGAGCCCGCAATGATGAGCATGCTGTTGTTGAGCGAGAAGCCAATGCCCGCCGCCGCCCAGCCTGAATAGCTGTTGAGCATGGACACCACCACTGGCATGTCTGCGCCACCAATCGGGATGATGATGAGCACGCCCATGACAAACGCCAAGGCCAGCATGGCGAAGAAGGCTGTCCAATCTTCGGTCACCACGAACATGAGCCCCAAGCCCACTGTCACCAAACCCAACACGAGGTTGAGCATGTGCTGACCCGAGAAGCTCACGGGCGTGCCTTGGAACAAACGGAATTTGTATTTGCCCGACAGCTTGCCAAAGGCAATGACTGAACCGCTGAAGGTGATCGCACCGATGGCTGCACCAAGGAACAGCTCAAGGCGGTTACCCGGTGGAATGGGGAAGCGCTGCATCATCTCGGTAATGACCCATCCCGATGCGGTTTGTACTTTGGTGATCACCTCTTGCGGCGCTGGCGTGATGCCAAACGCCCAAGGCTCAGCCACTGCGGCTACACCAATGAACACGGCAGCCAAACCAATCATGCTGTGCATGAAGGCCACCAGCTCGGGCATCTTGGTCATCTCCACGCGCTGCGCCATGATCGTGCCTGCACCGCCGCCCACCACGAGGCCCAACAAGACCCAACTCATGCCAGCGCCTGAACCCGACAGCTTGACGATCAAAGCGGCGGTGGTGATGACGGCAATGGTCATACCCGTCATGCCAAACACGTTGCCGCGGATGGAGGTGGTGGGATGGCTCAAGCCTTTGAGCGCTTGAATGAAACACACACTGGCCACCAAGTACATCAAGGTGACGAGGTTCATTGAAACAAAGTCCATGCTCATGCTTTGTCTCCTGCAGCTGCCGCAGTTTTAGCCGGCTTTTCTTTTTTCCTGAACATTTCCAGCATCCTGCGCGTGACCATGAAGCCACCAAACACATTGACTGCAGCCAAAGCCACTGCCAACACGCCCATGGTTTTACCCAGCATGGTTTCGGTCATCGCAGCAGCCAACATGGCGCCCACGATGACGATGGCCGAGATGGCATTGGTCACCGCCATCAGTGGCGTGTGCAGTGCAGGCGTGACGGTCCACACCACGTGGTAACCCACATAAATGGCCAGCACAAAAATAATCAAGTTGACGAGGGTGGGAGAGACTGCATCCATTTTTTGATATTCCTCGTTTTATTTTTTCACCACCGCGCCATCGCGGGTGACAAGACAAGCCGCGACGATGTCGTCTTCTAAGTCGATGTGTAACGCACCTTCTTTGTTGATGACAAGCTTCAAGAAATCGAGCACGTTACGGGCATACAGTGCACTGGCGTCTGCGGCCACCAAGGCGGGCAAGTTGGTCTCGCCCACAATCGTCACGCCATGCTTGATGACGGTCTTACCTGCTTCGGTCAGAGGGCAGTTACCGCCCACGCCATCGGCGCCCTTACCGGCAGCGATGTCGATGATGACAGCGCCCGGCTTCATGGCCTTGACCATGTCTTCGGTCAACAGCACCGGTGCTGCGCGACCTGGGATGAGTGCCGTGGTGATCACGATATCTGCCAAGGCAACGCGCTTGGCGACTTCCACCTTTTGGCGGTCCAACCAGCTTTGCGGCATGGGGCGGGCATAGCCTCCCACACCTTCGGCCGCGTCTTTTTCGTCTTGGCTTTCAAACGGCACGTCGATGAACTTCGCACCGAGTGACTCCACTTGCTCTTTCACGCTGGGGCGCACATCGGTGGCTTCAATCACGGCCCCTAAACGCTTGGCGGTTGCGATGGCTTGCAAGCCCGCCACACCCACGCCGAGGATGACCACGCGTGCGGCCTTGACCGTACCCGCTGCTGTCATCAACATGGGGAAGAAGCGTTGGTATTTGTCTGCAGCCAGCATGACGGCTTTGTAGCCTGCAATGTTGGCCTGAGAGGACAACACGTCCATGCTTTGTGCGCGCGTGGTGCGTGGGGCGGCTTCAAGGGCGAAGCCCGTTGCGCCAGCCGTGGCCAAGCGTTGCAAGCCTTCGGCATTGAAGGGCTCCAACATGCCCACCACCGTGCTGCCGGCTTTGATGCTAGAGGCCTCAGCCGCTTCGGGGCTGCGCACCTTGAGCACCAAGTCGCTGGCCCATGCTGTGGGCGCGTTGACCAACTCAGCGCCTGCAGCTGCATACGCTTCGTCCGTCACGCTGGCGGCAACGCCTGCGCCTGATTGCACGCGAACCTTGTGACCTTGGTTGATTAATTTTTTGACAGTCTCAGGCGTCACGGCGACACGCGCCTCGCCCGCGACCACTTCAGATGGAACACCAATCGTTAGAGACATTCAAGCTGTACCTTATAAAAACTTAAGCCAATCATTTAGCGTGTACTTCCTTCTATTGGACCTCAACGGCCAATCACCGGCAAGCTCGGTTTACCCTTACCTTACAGCGCAAAAAGAATCCATTCTGATTACGCAAGCGCCAAGCGCATTTGATCAATCACCGCCTTGTAATCAGGCTTGCCAAAAATCGCGCTGCCCGCCACAAAGGTGTCGGCGCCAGCATCGGCTACTTGGCGGATATTGTCGGGCTTGATGCCGCCATCCACTTCAAGGCGAATGTCTTTGCCGCTGCGCTCAATCCATTGGCGGGCCATCTCGACTTTGCGCAGGGCTGAATCAATGAAGCTTTGGCCGCCAAAACCAGGGTTCACGCTCATGATGAGAATGAGGTCAATTTCGTCAATCGTCCACTCCAGCACGTCTAGCGGCTCGGCGGGGTTGAACACCAAACCGGCTTTCACGCCCTTGCTCTTGATGGCTTGGATGCTGCGGTGCACATGGGCGCTCGCGTCGGGATGAAAGCTGATGTAGTCCGCACCGGCTTGGGCAAACGACTCAGCCAAAGCGTCCACAGGCGAAATCATCAAGTGCACGTCGATGGGCACCGCCACGCCTGCGGGGGTTTTGGCATGTGGCTTCAAGGCTTGGCAAATCATGGGGCCGAACGTGAGGTTGGGCACATAGTGGTTGTCCATCACATCAAAGTGAATCCAATCAGCGCCAGCGGCGATGACGTTTTTCACCTCATCACCCAAACGGGCGAAGTCCGCAGACAAGATAGAGGGAGCGATATGGAATGTGGGGCGTGGGCTGGTCATGGGGTGATTATTTCACCCCTTCAGCGTGGTTTTTGGCTTAGGCCAAAATCACCTCATGCTCCGTTATAAATTTCAAGTCGAAGTCCATCCGCAATACCTGTCTGAGCAGTCAGACCCAGACGGCGGTTTGTACATGTTTGCCTACACCATCACCATTACCAACGTGGGCAATGTGGCGGCGCAACTGATCTCACGCACATGGAACGTCAACGACGCCAACGGCACACACGAAAAAATCAAAGGCCTTGGCGTGGTGGGCCACCAGCCCTTGTTGCAACCTGGTGAACAGTTTGAATACACCAGCGGCACCCGCCTGCGCACGCCCACAGGCACCATGCACGGCAGCTACTTTTGTGTGGCTGAAGACGGCGAGAAGTTTGAGGTGGACATTCCCATGTTTGTGCTGGACGCGCTCAGCGATGAGCCGGGCAGTCGCAACCTTCACTGATGCCAAACAACATGGGTGAATTTGATCTGATCGAGCGCTACTTCAAGCGCCCCACACACAAAGCCGCACTGGGCGTGGGTGACGATTGCGCCTTGTTAAAACCCACCGAAGGCATGCAGCTCGCGGTGTCCAGCGACATGTTGGTGGAAGGCCGTCACTTTTTAAGCACGGTCGACCCTGCCCGCTTAGGCCATAAAGCCTTGGCGGTGAACCTGAGCGACTTGGCAGCCATTGGCGCAGAACCCTTGGCTTTTACCCTCGCGCTTTCTTTGCCCCGCGTGGACGAAGCATGGTTAGCCGGCTTTTCAAGCGGCTTGTTGCGTTTGGCAGATGAACATGGCTGTGAGCTGGTGGGGGGCGACACCACGCAAGGCCCGCTGAATATTTGCATCACCGTGTTTGGCGAAGTACCGCCGGGCGACGCGCTGCTGCGCCAAAACGCACAAGTGGGCGATGATATTTACATCAGCGGCACAGTGGGTGACGCACGCTTGGCACTCGAAGTGTTTCGCGGGTCGCACAGCATTTCAAGCGAAGCTTTTGAGCAAGCCCGCCTGCGCATGGAACAACCCACGCCACGCGTGGCACTTGGCACCGCCCTGCGCGCTGTGGCGAACGCAGCCATTGATGTGAGCGATGGTTTGCTCGGTGACTTAGGCCACATCCTCAAACGCTCGGGCGTAGGCGCACAAATTGACACGGGCTGGCTGCAATCGGCAGGCAGCTTTGGTGAAACGCATTTACCTGCGGGCATCACACCCGTGTTGGCAGAGTTGCCTTGGAACAAACGCCTAGAGTTCGCCCTGTCCGGCGGCGATGATTACGAACTGTGCTTCACCGCACCCGTGAACCAACGCGAACTGGTGCACGCCGCCGCGTGGGAAACCAACACACCCGTGACACGCATGGGTCGCATCACCCAAGAACAAGGCTTGGTCGTGCTCGACCCGCAAGGGCAACCGATTGCCAAACGCTTTGCGTCGTTTGACCACTTTGCCTAAGACCATTCGTATGCTGAACCGCCGATTTCTACTCTCCCACCCTGCCCACTTCATCGCGCTCGGCGCAGGCTCTGGCCTGTCCCGCCTCGCCCCAGGCACAGCAGGCACGCTATGGGCATGGGCGGTGTTTTTGCTCTTGCAAATTTGGCTCACACCGCTACAAATGGGTGTGCTGATTACTGCATCCACGCTGATCGGCTGGTGGGCTTGCACCGTCACCGCGCAGCACATGGGCGTGGCAGACCCAGGTGCGATTGTGTGGGACGAAGTGATTGCGTTTTGGTTGGTGCTGTGGCTGGTGACGCCCACCACGTTTTGGGGACAACTGGGCGCGTTCATTTTGTTTCGCTACTTTGACGCTGCCAAGCCTGGGCCCGTGGGTTGGGCTGATAGATTGTTCAAAGGCTTTGGTTGGCGCGGGGGCTGGGGCATCATCTTTGATGACTTGGTCGCTGCGTTTTGTACTTTGCTCGTGATTGCTATTTGGAGGTCGTTATGAGTTCACATACTTTGACGGAACAACTCGCCGAAGTGCTGCAACAACATGGCTGGATGCTGGCCACCGCAGAGAGCTGCACGGGCGGCATGATCGCGGCCAACTGCACAGATTTATCGGGTTCAAGCAATTGGTTTGAACGGGGGTTTGTGACCTATTCCAACGAAGCCAAGCACGAGATGTTGGGCGTGGATTCGGCCTTGATTGCCGAACACGGCGCTGTCAGCGCGGCCGTGGCACAAGCCATGACTTTGGGCGCGATGCGCCGTTCACATGCGCAGGTGACATTGGCCGTCACAGGTGTGGCGGGCCCAACAGGTGGCTCAACTGACAAGCCTGTGGGTACCGTTTGGTTTGCATGGGCCACGCCCAGCGATGCAGGCCCAACTCTTGGCGCTGAAACGGCTTGGGTGAAAACGGAGATGATGCACTTCAACGGCGACCGCGCTTCGGTACGTGAAGCCGCCGCACAACACGCACTAAAGACTTTGCTGGATTTACTGCAACAGCAATGAAGCGCGTGCATCGCGCGTGAAGCATGCGTTTGGCCTGCCTATGCCCTAAACAGGCAGCGCCGCTGGAAACACTTTCCCCACCGCCACCCCCAAACGCGCCATGCGGTTGCGCATGGTCAACACAGCTTTGTCTTTGCTGATGAGCTGAGTCTTGTGCTCGGCCGCTAAGTCGATGAACTTTTGGTCATCGACGTCTTTACACACATACAGCGCTTTTGGCGCAATGGGCATGAGCTGTGCATGCGCATCAAACTGCGCCAAGATATCTTGCGCCGCGAGCTGGCTGAAGGCCAATCGCTTGACGATGTGAGCGTAAGCCAACACGCGCTCAAGCTCGTCACGCATGACTTGCGTGGCCAGCCATTGCACGGCTTTGGTTTCTAGCGCATCAAGCAACGCAGGCGTGACCGTATCTTTGTAGAGCCACAGGTCAAGCACGATGTTGGTGTCGAGCACCACACGCACGGGTGCTGCAGCAGCTCCCACACTTAGCTCGGTATTCACGGCTGCGCTGACCCGTTGCCCTCGGTGGGCTGAGCATCGTTAGGTTGGGTGTCGTTGGGTTTATTGCGCATTGACCCTGCACGCAAATCAAAGCGGAACATACGGCATTCAATCGGGCCGTTCCACATCGGCACGCGGCGTGACTCTTTAAACCGCATACGGCTAGGCAGCTTGAGGTCGGGCGTCAACATCCACGCTGTCCAGCCGGCGTAGTTTTTCTTCCAATGACTGGCCAACTGCGCAAAGAAGTCGCCGCCGTCTTCAGTTTGTGCAACATCACGAGCGCCAAAGCGGGGCACGTCGTCGCGCACCATGCCGTTGTCATGGGCCGCATCATCAAAACCAGCATCGCCGTTTTGATTCACGTCTTCGTAGGGCGACACATATTCCGTAGGTGGCGAATAACGCGCACGGCGCGCCGCGCCCGCAATGCCTGCGGCTTCAATACGCTCGCCATACGGCGGATTGACCAACATGACGCCCGGTATTTCGCTAGGGGGCATACGTTGCAGTGCATCGCCACCGCGCAGCTGCACGGCGTGTGCCACGCCTGCACGCTCAGCATTGCGTTGTGCAAAGTCAACCATACGGAAGGCCACATCGCTGCCAAACACTTCGGCACGCGGCTCGCACGCTTGGGCGCGGGCGTTGTCCAGCAACCCATGCCACACATGCTCTTGATAAGGAATGAGTTTTTGGAAACCAAATTTACGCATCGAACCCGGCGCGATGTTGCAGGCAATTTGCGCCGCCTCAATCGCGATGGTGCCGCTACCGCAACACGGGTCATAGAGCGGCACGCCTTGCGCCATGAAGCCTTCAGGATTGGCTGCGGTGCCATCACCTTGGCTCCAGCCACTCGCGGCCAACATGGCCGCAGCGAGGGTTTCTTTCAACGGTGCATCGCCTTTGTCAGCACGCCAACCGCGTTTGAACAGGGGCTCGCCCGAGGTGTCGATGTAGAGCGTGCAGCTCTCGGTGGTCAAGTGAGCGTAGATGCGTGCATCGGGCCATTGCGTGTTGACGTCGGGGCGCACACCAAACTTGTGGCGGAAACGGTCAGCCACTGCGTCTTTGATTTTGAGCGCCGCAAAGTTCAAGCTCTTGAGTGGGCTGTGCTGCGCAGTGATTTCAATCTTGAAGGTTTCTTTGGGCGAGAACCACAGTTCCCACGCCACTTCGCCCGCAGCGCGGTAGAGGTCTTCTTCTTGGCGGTATTGCGTGTGCGACAACTCGACCAACACGCGTTGCGCCAAACGGCTGTGCAGGTTGAGCTGCAACACATCGCGCCACGAAGTGCGCACCATCACGCCTGCACGAAAGGCGCGAATGTCGTCGTCGCCCACGCCGGTGATGCGACGCACTTCCTCGGCCAAATAGGATTCGACGCCTGCCGCACAGGGCAAGAAGAGATGCAATTGATTCATAGGGTTCTTTAAAGCGCTTTGCGCAGAGTCGTGGGCGCAATACGCAGCGCCTCACGGTATTTGGCCACGGTGCGGCGTGCGCACTCAATGCCTTGCTCTTTGAGCATTTCGGAGAGCTGATTATCCGACAGTGGCTTTTTGGGGTTCTCGCTCGCCACAAATTGCTTGATGAGCGCGCGCACCGCGGTACTGGAGGCGTTGTTGCCGCTGTCCGTTTCTAGCCCTGAGCCAAAGAAATACTTGAGCTCGAAGGTGCCAAAGGGCGTGCTCATGTATTTGTTGGTGGTCACGCGGCTGATGGTGGACTCGTGCAGGCCCAGCTCTTCGGCAATCTCGCGCAGCACCATGGGACGCATGGCGAGTTCGCCGTGGATGAAGAAGTTTTTCTGACGCTCAGAGATGGCATTACTCACGCGCAAGATGGTGTCAAAGCGCTGCTGGATGTTCTTGATGAACCAACGCGCTTCTTGCAAACGCTGCTGCAAACCCGCATGGTTGTCGCCCTTGCCGCCTTTGAGGGCATTGGCGTAAATGTCGTGCACGCGCAAACGGGGCATCACATCGGGGTTCAAAGCGACCTTGAACTTGGGCGCTGTGGTGGACTTGCCCACGCGCGTCACCAGCACATCGGGCACCACCACATGGCGCTCGACATCAGCAAAGCGGCGGCCAGGCTTGGGCTCTAGGCGGCCGATCAGGGCAATCGCCACTTTCACATTGGCTTCGCTGTCACCCACGATCACAGCCAAGCGTTTGAAGTCGCGCTTGGCCAGCATCTCCATAGGCTGCTTGCACATCAGAACGGCTGTGTCGCGAATCTGCAAAGCTTCTTCGCCTTTGGGCTCTAGCGCTTTGAGTTGCAGCGTCAAACACTCGGCCAAATCGCGTGCACCCACGCCCACGGGTTCTAGGCTTTGCAGCAGCGACAAGGCCACTTGAAAACGGTGTTCGAGTTCTTCAATTTGCTCTTCGTCGCCATTGCCTAAACCTTCGGCCAAACTGCGCAGCGTGTCTTCAAGGTAACCATCGTCGTTGAGGTTTTCTATCAGGTAGCGCAGCGCGGCGGTGTCGGTAGGGCTTAGGCGCAGCGACAGCGCTTGGCGGTGCAAAAACGAGGTGAGCGACTCTTGCATGCGCGCCAACTCGGTGGCGTCTGCCGTGTCGCTGTCGGCGGTGTTGTTGTGATTGCTGGCGGGAGCGTCGCCGCCCCACTCGGAGTCGTCGGCAGAGAACTCCACACTGCCGTCACCGTCCCAGCTTTCGGCAATGCCGTCTACGCTGGGCTCGGTGTCACTGGATGTGTTGTCCACGGTAATTTCAGACATACCGCCGTCCATCGACGGTACTTCACGCATGGGCTCAAGCTCTTCGTCACGAGCAGGGGTATCGGCTTTGTCGAGACCAAATTCTTCGCGCGGCGCTTCTTCAAATTCTTTGTCGAGAAATGGGTTCTCGTCGAGCATTTGCTCAATCTCTTGGCTCAACTCCAAGGTCGACAACTGCAACAGTCGGATCGACTGCTGCAACTGGGGCGTGAGCGCCAGATGTTGGGAGACACGGAGTGATAAGCCTTGTTTCATGCCAGATCACATTCGGAAATGTTCGCCGAGATACACGCGGCGCACATCTGCGTTCTCAATGATTTCGCGCGGCGTGCCCTGCGCCAGCACACGGCCATCGCTGATGATGCAGGCATGGTCGCAAATGCCCAGCGTTTCGCGCACGTTGTGGTCGGTGATCAACACACCCATGCCACGGTTTTTCAGAAAGCCAATGATGCGTTGAATCTCAATCACCGCAATCGGATCAATGCCGGCAAAGGGCTCGTCCAGCAAAATGAAACGCGGGTTTGTCGCCAAGGCACGGGCGATTTCCACACGACGACGCTCGCCACCCGACAAAGCCAAGGCAGGCGATTCACGCAAGTGGTCCACGCGCAACTCTTGCAGCAGTGATGTCAACCGTTTTTCAATTTCTTCGTGCGTCAACGGCTTGCCGTCTTCGTCGCGTTGCAACTCCAACACAGCACGCACGTTGTCTTCCACGTTCAGCTTGCGAAAGATCGACGCCTCTTGCGGCAAATAACTCAAACCCAAACGTGAGCGGCGGTGAATCGGCAAATGCGCCACGGGCTGGCCATCGATGGTGATACTGCCACCGTCAGCTCGCACCAAGCCCACGATCATGTAAAACGAAGTGGTCTTGCCGGCGCCGTTGGGGCCCAGCAAACCGACCACTTCGCCCTTTTTCACGGCAATCGACACATCGTGGACCACCTTGCGACTGCCATAGGCTTTTTGCAAGTGACGTGCCTCCAAACGACTTTCAGTCGTGTCGGTCGTGTGCGAAGGTGAAAGGGTGTCGATCACGGTTTATCCAATGTTTTGCTGCGCGGGGCGAGCACTGCCTTGACGCGTCCGGTGCCGGCCTTGCCACCTTCTGTGGTGCGCTGGCCGTCGATGCTAAACACATCGGTCAGGTTTTCGTAAATGATGAGTTTGCCGCTCATGGTGTCGTTCAACACCGGGCCACGGTAGCGCCGCACTTCGGCACTGTCGATGAGCTTGACGCGATCAGCCTTGCCATCAAACTCAATGCGCAAGGCTTCGCCCTCCATGAACTCGTCATTGCCTTCACGCTTTTGGCGAAAGAAGGCGCGGGTGTTGGGCTCGGGAAAGATGACACCAAATTGATAGCCGTCGGCATCTTCACGCATCTCAATGCGTGCACCGCGCATCACCATCGTGCCACGAGTCAGCACCGCGCGACCCGTAAAAATGCTGACTTGCTTGAGCTCGTCATGCACAAGGCTATCGGCCTCAATGTTTGTGGGCTTCTCACGATCTGCTTTTTCTGCAGACGCCGCTACCGGCACGATGGCCATCAGTAAGACGATTGAGAAAGAAGCAAATGAAGTCAAGGCACGAATATTGCTCGTTTAGTTGATGGCATTCTAACCATCTAGAGAAGCAATTTCCGTGCTGACTTGATGCAGCTTAGCGACCGCGGCGCACTTCGCCGATCAGGTATTCGGCCACTTGCAAAGCACGGTCCATGGTTTGCGTGAGTGAGCCATCTGTGTAGAAACGACCGGCAATGCCCAAAGCGGGGACACCCTGCACCTTGAATGCGTCTTGCAACTGCGTGGCGCGGCGTGCCTTGGACGCAACGCCAAAGCTGTTGAAGGTGTCCAAAAACTTTTTCTCAGGCAAACCATTTTTATTGGCCCATGCGGCCAAGGCTTGCGAGGTGTTGAGCTGCTGACGCTCGTTGTGGATGGCGTGGAACAACTTGCCGTGCATAGCGTCAACCATGTTGAGCGATTCAAACACGTAGTACGCGCGTTGCTGGGCTTCAAAGTCATCACGAAAGCGCACTGGCACGCGCTGCACCACCACATCTTTGGGGGCGGCCTTCAACCAAGCCGCGAACTGCGGCTCGAAGGAATTGCAATGTGGGCAGCTGTACCAAAAAAACTCGATGAGCTCAATCTTGCCCGCGCCCACATCGGTGGGCACGCGCTTGTCGAGTGACAAATAGTCTGTGCCCTCCACAGGCTTTTTTGCTGCAGCAGGACCTTGGGCATGAGCCGCCAAAGGCAAACCAGTCACAGTAGCAGCGCTGATGGCGGCCAAAGAAAAATCACGACGTTTCATGGGTTACCTCTTGGTGTTTAACGTTGCACCCGCACCATGGCGGAATCAATATGAGCGGCTTCCAGCTTGGCACGCACGCGTTCGGCTTCGGCTTTGTCGAGTGGGCCCACGCGCACACGATAAACCGTGCGGCCGCCTTGGTCGCGTTCGCTGATTTTGGTTTCTAGGCCTAGCATGCCCGTCTTGGCACGTTGCGCTTCGGCTTCTTCAGTGGTGCGGTATGCGCCAGCTTGAACGAAATAAATGAATGGGTCTGTGCTGACAGGTTTGGCCTCGGCTGCTTTGGGCTCGGCAGCCTTGGGTTCAGGTGTTTTGGTTTCTGCGGGCTTGGGCTCTGCGGCTTTCACTTTGGCCAAATCGCCCAAGGGGTCTGCACTCTTAGGATCAACCTTGGCAGCAGCATCAGGCTTGGACTCATCCGGTTTGTCCGCCGACTTCGCGCCCTTTTTGCCGTAGAGCGGCGCGTTGGGATCCCAGTCTTTGTTCTTTTCAGCTTCTGCCGCATCCAAATCGGCAGAGCGCGCTTGGCCTTTGTTCATGAAAGGAATGGGCACTTTGGTGACGTAAACCGCCACACCTAAAGCGACGGTTAAGCCCACCACCAAGCCGATGATGAAGCCCACCAAAGTCCCGCCGCGTTGCCGGTTCATACGCATCAAAATCTCCGTCGTTTTTACATGCTGGCGGGGGCTGACACACCCAATACCGCCAAGCCATTGTGCAGCACCTGCGCGGTGGCTGCCACCAGCGCCAAGCGGGCTTTTTTCACCACCTCATCGTCCACCAAAATGCGTTCGGCATCGTAGTAGCTGTGATAGCTGGCCGCGAGATCGCGCAAATAGAAGGTCACATCATGCGGCGCAAAGTCGGCCGATGCGGCCGAGAGCATGGCGGGGTATTTGGCCAGTTGCAACATGAGGGCTTGCGCTTGTGGGCTCTCAAGAGCGGACAGGTCCACGTCTTGCAGCGAAGCCACTTTGCCGCCATCTTTGTCAGCCCAAGCACGCAACACCGAGCAAATGCGGGCGTGCGCGTATTGCACGTAGTACACGGGGTTGTCGTTGTTCTTTTGTACGGCCAAGTCCACGTCGAAGGTGTACTCGGTGTCGGGCTTGCGGCTCAGCAAAAAGAAACGCACTGCGTCTTTGCTGGTCCACTCGATCAAGTCGCGCAAGGTCACGTAGCTGCCGGCACGCTTGGAAATTTTCACTTCCTCGCCGCCGCGCATCACACGCACCATGGTGTGCAATACGTAGTCGGGGTAGCCCTCGGGAATGCCCACATTGGCGGCTTGCAAGCCAGCGCGCACGCGGGCGATGGTGCCGTGGTGATCAGTGCCTTGGATGTTGACCACCTTGGTAAATCCACGTTCCCACTTGGTGATGTGATACGCCACGTCCGGCACAAAGTAGGTGTACGTGCCGTCTGTTTTTTTCATCACACGGTCTTTGTCGTCACCGTAGTCGGTGGACTTGAGCCACAACGCACCGTCTTGTTCGTAGGTTTTGCCAGCTGCTTGCAAGCGGCCCACCGCATCGGCTACTTTGCCGCTGGTGTAGAGGCTGCTCTCGAGGTAATAGTTGTCGAACTTGACGTCAAAGGCTTTCAAGTCGAGGTCTTGCTCGTGGCGCAAATAGGCCACGGCAAATTCGCGCATGCCGTCCACATCGTTCACATCGCCGCTGGCGGTGAATTCACGGTCGTCAGACTTGACGGTTTTGCCAGCCAAGAAATCGGTGGCGATGTCTTGGATGTAGTCACCGTTGTAAAACGCTTTGCTCTCTGGGTTCTCAGGGTCCACCGGCCAGCTGGCGTCGCCAGGCTTGATGCCTTGGGCGCGGAAGTGCGTGCTCTTGGCCAAGGTGTTGATTTGCACGCCCGCGTCGTTGTAATAAAACTCGCGGTACACGTTGAAGCCTTGCGTCGCAAACAAATTACAAATCGCATCGCCCAGCGCGGCTTGTCGGCCGTGGCCCACGTGCAGCGGGCCGGTAGGGTTGGCAGACACGAACTCGACCAACACGCGTTGGCCGTTGTCGGCTTGGAAACCAAAACAATCTTTGGCCGCCAACACCTCGCGCACGATTTGTTGTTTGGCCGAGGGCTTCAAACGGATGTTGATAAAGCCGGGGCCAGCGATTTCGATGTCTTGCACCCACTGTTGGTACACAGGCGCTGCCAACAACGCGTCGCGCAGTTGCTCGCCGAGTTGACGGGGGTTGAGCTTGAGGGGTTTGGCCAGCTGCATGGCAGCGGTGATGGCGTAATCGCCATGTGCGGCAACCTTGGGGGATTCAAAAGCGGCCTTGTTGCCAGAGCCGGGCAACAAACCGTCGAGGGCTTGGCTCAGGGCGGCCAGCAATTCTTGTTTAACTTGGAGCATGGGCAGATTTTACGTGCCGCTCCAGTAGGTCGCCTGGCCGTAATGGTCTTTGAGAAAGTCAATCCACAAGCGCAGGCGCAAAGGCAAGTGTTTGCGTTGTGAAAACACGGCATAAATGCCGTTGGGCGGTGCGGCAAATTCTTCCAACACAGGCACCAGTTGACCGCTGTTAATTTCAGTTTCTACTTCCCACGTGCTGCGCCAAGCTATGCCATGGCCCGCCAAACACCAGTCGTGCAGCACTTGGCCGTCCGAACAATCCATAGGGCCGCTGGGACGCAAGTGAATCACTTCATGACTTGAGCCTTCGCTGGTTTTTCCCTCACTGTGCTTGACAGTGACTGGCAGACGAAACGCCCAGCCGCGCGTTTGTGAGGCGTCACTTGACAAAGTCAAGCAACGAAAACGCATCAAGTCGCTGGGCACTTTGGGTGTGCCGTAGCGTTTCAAAAATTCAGGCGTAGCCACACACAACCGGCGGTTGTCGGCCATGCGCACACTCACCAAGGATGAGTCGGGCAAATCACCCACGCGCACAGCGCAGTCAAACCCTTCGGCGGCCAAATCAACCACACGGTCGCTCAGGTTGAGCGACACCGTCACATCCGGATGCATGCTGTGAAACTTGGGCACCAGCGGCGCCACATGGCGACGTCCAAAACCAGCAGGCGCGGTGATGCGCAAGTGTCCGCTGGCTTTGAGCCCGCCCGCACTCACGCTCGCTTCGGCGTTGGCCACTTCGGCCAGCAAGCGTTGACAGTCTTCGAGGAATGCCGTGCCTTCGTGTGTGAGTGTGATGCGTCGCGTGGTGCGCACCAAAAGCTTGACGCCCAAGTGAGCTTCTAAACTGTCTAAGCGTCGCCCCATGATGGCAGGTGCCACACCCTCGGCTTTGGCAGCAGCCGTCAAGCTGCCTTTCAAGGCCACCGACACAAAAGACTCAAAGGCTTTGAGTTTGTCCATGCTTGAATTATCCACGGGCAAGAAACAGAGCCTCGCCCTAAAATCTGTTGCATGAATTCTCACACCCCCGTACTTCAAACCACCCGCATCACTCGCGCTATCGCTTTGACAGAGCACCTGTCCCCCGCATGGTTTGCCATGGTCATGGGCTGGGGTGGTTTAACACTGGCATGGCTGCGCGCCACTGAAGTACTGGGAGAAACAGCCTTAGGTCTAGGCTTGGTGGGCGCAATTTTTTCACTGCTGGTTTTCTCCTTGCTTTGCATCGCCTGCTTGACCCGCATGAGCGCTCATCCCAACGCAGTCGCAGCCGATATGCGTCACCCGGTTCGCCACGCATTCATGGCGACGCTCCCCATTTCCATCATGCTGCTCGCCACCATTGGCGTTCACTTGTTTTGGAATGCTTCGCGCGCGCTCAACACGGTGCTTACTTTTGTATGGTGTGTAGGCTCTATTTTGGAAATCGCAGCAACGGTGTGGGTGATCAGCCGCTGGCTCAATAGCGCTGACAAGGGCGGCTTTCAATGGAGCACCTTCACGCCTGTGTTTTTTATTCCTGTGGTGGGCAATGCGCTAGCCCCTTTGGCCGGTGTTCCCATTGGCTTAGAGGCATGGGCTTGCGCACAATTGGGCGTTGGATTGCTGTTGTGGCCTGTACTGCAAACACTCTTATTTGTTCGCATGGCACAAGCAGGGCCGCTGCCAACTCGCATGTCGGCCTCGCTATTTATCACCATCGCGCCGCCGTCCATCATTGGGTTGGATTTGCTCGCACTCCACGCGCCACTTCCTGCAGTCTGGGTGATGTGGGGAATTGGCGCATTCTTTTTAGCCTTGTCTCTGACCCAACTAGAGAGCATTCGTGAACAAGCATTCGGGCTAGGTCACTGGGCTATGAGTTTTCCGATGGCCGCGATTACCGCACTGACGTTTCGCATGTCACAAGAGCATGGCGGATCTTGGTTGCAAATGCCCGCCACTTTGCTGTTGGCTGTGACGTCTCTGCTCATTTTGGGGTTGACCCTAGGCACTTGGCGAGGTCTGCGTCACGGACAATTGCTGATTGCCGAAAAGTAATTCAAGCAAGCGCCACGGATTACCCTTCTATTTGTCACGACAGCCCAATAGTTAGCGACGCAATACCCCCAACGCAATCCAATAAGATTCGTTCTGATTTCACGTTTTTGATTTATCCAGAGAGAGACCTCACCATGAGCCAAGACACCACCAAGCGCACTGCTGTGCACAGCCTGCAAGTTGCCACCAACTTGTACAAATTCATCGAAACCAAAGTGTTGCCAAACACGGGTGTGAGCAGCGATAAATTTTGGAAAGGCTTTAATGCCATCGTGCAAGACTTGGCTCCCAAGAACATCGCTTTGCTAGCCGAGCGTGACCGCCTGCAAACCGAAATGGATGCATGGCACAAACAAAATCCGGGCCCTATTGGCAACATGAAGGCGTATCGCAAGTTTTTGGAAAAAATTGGCTACCTCGTGCCACAACCCGCCAAAGTCAAAGCCACCACCAAAAACGTCGACGCTGAATTGGCTTTGCAAGCTGGCCCACAACTGGTGGTGCCCGTGCTCAACGCTCGCTATGCCTTGAATGCTGCCAATGCACGCTGGGGCTCTTTGTATGACGCCTTGTATGGCACCGATGCACTGCCAGAAACCAACGGCGCAGAAAAAGGCAAGGGCTACAACCCCGTGCGCGGCGCCAAAGTGATTGCATACGCACGCAACGTGCTGGACCGCACCGCACCATTGAAGAGCGGCTCGCACGTCGACTCCACCGGCTACGCTGTGGTGAATGGCGAATTGGTCGTCACCCTCAAAGGCGGCAAAACCACCAAGCTAGCCAAGGCCGCTCAGTTTGTCGGCTTCCAAGGCAAGATGGCTGAACCGTCATCTGTGCTGTTCGTGCACAACGGTTTGCACCTCGACTTGCAAATCAACCGCAACACCCCCATCGGCGCCACTGACCCAGCAGGCGTGAGCGATCTGATTGTGGAAGCCGCCTTATCAACTATCCTCGACTTGGAAGACTCCGTGGCCGTGGTGGATGCGGACGACAAAGTGCTGGCCTACAGCAACTGGTTGGGCATCGTCAAAGGCACCTTGACTGAATCCGTCGAGAAAAACGGCAAGACGTTCACACGTGGCCTGAACGCTGACCGCGAATACAAAGGCAAAGACGGTAAGCCCGTCAAACTGCACGGCCGCTCATTGCTGTTCCTTCGCAACGTGGGCCACTTGATGACCAACCCCGCCATTCTTTACAAAGGTAAAGATGGCGCGACACACGAAATCCCAGAAGGTATCTTGGACGCTGTGGTCACCACGACGATCGCTTTGCACGACTTGCAGGGCCATGGCAAAAAAGGCATTCGCAATTCACGCACAGGCTCGGTCTACATCGTCAAGCCGAAAATGCACGGCCCCACCGAAGTGGCGTTTGCATGCGAGTTGTTTGGTCGTGTTGAAAAAGTGTTGGGCCTCAAAGACAGCACCGTCAAGCTCGGCATCATGGACGAAGAGCGCCGCACCAGCGTGAACTTGAAAGCCTGTATCGCCGCAGCGGCTAGCCGCGTGGCGTTCATCAACACCGGCTTCTTAGATCGCACCGGCGACGAAATGCACACCGCCATGCAAGCAGGCCCCATGTTGCGCAAAGGCGATATGAAGACCAGCGCATGGATTCAAGCCTACGAGAAGAACAACGTGTTGGCAGGTTTGTCATGCGGCTTGCGCGGCAAAGCGCAAATCGGTAAAGGCATGTGGGCCATGCCCGACCTGATGGCCGAGATGTTGAAACAAAAGATTGGCCATCCTAAAGCTGGCGCCAACACCGCGTGGGTACCAAGCCCCACAGCGGCTGTGTTGCACGCCATGCATTACCACCAAGTCAAGGTAACGGATGTGCAAAAAGAGTTGGAGAAGATCGACTACAGCAAAGTGCGCGACAGCCTCTTGAACGACTTGCTGCAAGTGCCTGTGACCGCCAAGCCCAACTGGAAACCTGCTGAGAAGCAAGAAGAGTTGGATAACAACGTGCAAGGCATTTTGGGCTATGTGGTGCGCTGGGTTGACCAAGGCGTGGGCTGTTCAAAAGTGCCAGACATCCACAACGTGGGCCTGATGGAAGACCGCGCAACGCTGCGTATTTCTAGCCAACACATTGCCAACTGGCTGCATCACGGCGTGGTGACGCCCGCCGAAGTGAATGCCACGTTCAAGCGCATGGCCTCGGTGGTTGACAAGCAAAACGCAGGCGACGCTCTGTACCAAAAAATGGCTGGACGTTTTGCCAAAGCACCCGCTTATCAAGCCGCCCTCGACTTGGTGTTCAAAGGCAAAGAGCAGCCTAGCGGCTACACAGAGCCTCTGCTGCACGCATGGCGCTTGAAGGTGAAAGCTGGAACGGCTTGATCAAAGCTGGAACGGCTTGATTAAAACTGGAACGGTTTAATTAAAGCTGAGACAGCTGTCATCACTGACAGTGGCTCGCAACAAAGCGGCTTCTTCGGAAGCCGCTTTTGTTTGGCAGGGCCACTATGATTCATCACATTGAACTTTTTTGAAAGCACACCCATGACTAACAACTTCATCAGCACGCTGATTCGATTTGCACTGCGCACCGTCATCGGCTTGGTGTTGACCGTGGTCATTGGTCTAGGCTTGTACTTGGCCTTCGCCTACCACTTCACTTATTCCAAAGGCGAGAGCGTGGGTTTCGTGCAAAAACTTTCCTACAAGGGTTGGGTCTGCAAGACCTGGGAAGGCGAACAAATTCGCGCACTGGCTACCTTGCCCGCTGTGCCTGAAAAATTTGCATTCACTGTGCGCGACGATGCGGTAGCTGAGCAAATCAACGCACACATTGGCCAAAAAGTGGTGATCGAATACGAACAGCACAAGGGCTTGCCCACTTGCTTTGGCGAGACCGAATACTTCATCACGAAGGTGCACCCAGCACCCGGCGAATAACAAGCGTTCAAGCGTATTTAAGGTGCGGGTGTTCGGGCTGGCAGCGGATACACCAGCTGCTGCAAATGGCGCACATTTTTATTAACCTGCACCCACCATTTGCTGAACGAGTCCATGGGCTTGTCTATGTTGCGGAATAAGCGCGGTGCAGGGCGCAGTTGCACATGGCTTGCAGCAAGGTCAGGCAAACACAAATGCGCCACGGTTTGCACGCTCTGCGCAGCGGCCAATGCCTGCACCACCTCTTCAGCAGACGCAAACCAGCGATGCGGCGTGAGCGCTGCCATGCGCTCGGCCACAAAGTTCCAACGTAAAGCATTCCACGGATGCGTCTGTGTGTGCTCGGCAAACGCCACAGCCACACACACCACATCAGCAGGTAAGTCCGCAGGCAAATCAGCCAGTACCCAGGGATGAACCAACCACACATGTTTACCCGCCACATCGCTGGCTGCAGGTTTTGTAAACCCTAATTCAGACGGCGGTTCAGTCAACACCACTGGCTCGTCCCACGCCAATTCGTTTTTGCGCACCTGTGCCACCGTCGCCGAGCTGTTGGCCAAGATCTCCATCAGCTCATAACTCACATCAATCGACGTGCCACGGCTGTGCCAAATTTCAGGGGCAAACTTTTCCACGGTATCTGCATTGAAAAAATATGGCTTGCTGCTGCCTGTGGCAGCCACCCACTGCCAGCCGAGGTAATTGCTAGCGATGTCGCCATCCAGCAAATGGCTGTACATCCAATCGGCCGCCACGCGCCAATGCACTTTGCGTAAGTGCACGATGTAGCTGGCCAACCACAGGCGTGCATGGTTATGCAAATAGCCAGTGGTGTAGAGCATGCGAATGGCGTTGTCGATCACGGGCACGCGGGTGCAGGCGTGTCGCACGTCTTCTGGCAACTCGGCGCTGTAGTCAGACTCGGGCAACACACCTTCGTGCAAAGACAGCGCAATGCCCGCACCTAAGTGGTGGTGCATGTGCTGAAAGTATTCGCGCCACCCCAACTCATAAATCAGCTTGTGTTGCACACCCACGCGATACTGGTGGTACATGGCGCTGGCCACGTCGGGCACGCTTAAAAATCCATGTGTGAGGTAGGGCGACAAATGCGTGACCGCGCCATCCAAAGAATTGCGCGTGTGTGCGTAGTCTTTGGGACTGACATGGTCTAGCCGCAACTGAGCAGCTTGTGGCGTGGGCGGGAATTCGTACATATGTTTTTGAGATTGTGCCTTGTTCGCTTCGCTACACTTTCAGGTATGCCTAAACCCTTATCGGCCTCCGTTGATTCCTGTGCATGCCCCTTGTGCGGCCAGCCCAATCAATGCGCGATGGAGGTAGGCAAAGCCAACGGGCAACCCGTTGCCAAGTGCTGGTGTGTGGATGTGTCGTTCTCGCCAGAGTTGCTAGCCAAAGTGCCAGCCGCTGCGCAAAACAAAGCCTGCATTTGCCAAGCATGTGCCTTGAAAGAATCGCATGGCTGAACAGGGCTCGCTCGCTGACCTGCAAAGCCGCTACGGCACCCGCCACCGCTGGCTCATGCTCACCACGGTGATGATTGGCTCGATGGCAGCCATCATGTCGTCCACCATCATGAACGTGGGCATTCCCGACATGAGTTTGCAGTTCGGCATCGGCCAAGAGTCAGCGCAATGGGTGAGCTCTAGCTTCATGGTGGCCATGACCGTCTCTATGCTCACCACACCTTGGCTTTTGGCGCGTTTTGGCTACCGCACCACGTATATGGGTTGCATGTGGGTGCTGCTCGGCGCTGGTATCGCGGGCGGCCTCTCCACCGATTACAACTTGGTGCTGGCAGCACGCGTGATTGAAGGTTTAGCGGCTGGTGTGGTCCAACCCATTCCAGCCATCATCATCTTGCGTGCGTTTGACACCTCAGAACAAGGCCGCGCGAACAGCTTTTTTGGCATGGGTGTGGTGTTAGCCCCGGCACTTGGTCCCAGCATTGGCGGCTTGTTGGTGGACTGGTTGAGTTGGCGCGCTCTGTTTTTCATGGTGGTGCCGTTCTGCACAATTTCCATGTGGATGGCCATGCGCTTCGTACCCACCACCGCACCCGGTGGCGTGAGTGCCAACCACGGCAAACCCTCGCTTGACTTAGGTGGTCTCGCACTCGCCACCGTGGGCACCTTGTGTTTGCTCAATGGCTTGGTGATGTTGCACAGTGGCAATGTCGCGGGCTCTCTCGCCTTGATGGGGTCAGCTGCCTTGTGCACCGTGGGCTTTGTCGCGTGGCAGCGTGTACAAACGCGAAACGATGGCAAACCACTGATGAACTTGACATTATTTGCCCATCGTCCGTTTGCGATGGGCACCACCGTGGCTTTCATTTACGGCATTGCCATGTTTGGCTCCACCTACTTGCTGCCCTTGTATTTGCAACTTGGCTTGGGTTTGTCACCGAGTTATGTGGGCACATTGTTATTGCCATCGGGCTTGCTGTTGGCGTTCACGATAGCCATCGTAGGCAGGTACTCCAGCACGCACCCCACACACTTGATGGTGAGTTTTGGCTTGGTGCTGTTGGCGCTTTCATTCGCGCTGATGCTCACCGTGAGTTTGCAAACAGGCTTGTGGGTGCTGGTGGCCTTCGCTATTTTGGGACGCATCGGCTTGGGCTTTATCTTGCCTTCGCTCAATATTGGTGCGATGCGTGGCATGGACGGCAGCTTGATTCCGCAAGGCGCCAGCGTGATCAATTTTTTGCGCATGCTAGGTGGCGCCGTGGGCGTGAGCCTTTGCGGCATCTTGCTTGAGTGGCGATTGGCCGTGCACGGGGATTCACTCAAAAATACCGCCACGTCTGCCACGCGCCTGGCTGCATTTGATGAAGTATTTTTGATACTCTCATTTGTTTGTCTGCTGGCACTGTTGGCGGCGTGGCGCATTCGTCAACCGCGTCAACACACCCTTTGACTTTTGATTGAAACACCATGTGTCAACTTCTCGGCCTCAATTGCAAAAATCCGACGGATGCCACGTTTAGCTTCAGTGGCTTCGCGCAACGTGCTGGCGTGACCGACCACCATGCCGATGGCTGGGGAATTGCATTTTTTGAAGGGTCAGAAGAAGACCGTGGATTGCGTCATTTCATCGACCACTTGCCGGCCAGCACATCGCCTGTGGCCGAACTGATTCGCAAATACCCCATCAAAAGCCGCAACGTCATTTCCCACATTCGCAAAGCCACGCAAGGTGTGGTGTCGCTAGAAAACTGCCACCCATTTGTGCGCGAGCTGTGGGGCCGTTACTGGGTGTTTGCACACAACGGCAACCTTGAGAGCTACGCGCCGCGCCTGCACGGCAGCTTCAAACCTGTGGGTGACACCGACAGCGAACGCGCGTTTTGTTGGTTGATGCAAGAGATGGCCAAGTCACATGCCAGCGTGCCGTCGGTTGAAGAGTTGACCTTGACGCTCAAAGAGTTGGTGCCACAAATCGCCAAGCATGGCACGTTCAACTTTTTACTGTCTAACGGCCAGGCCTTGTGGGCGCATGCGTCGACCCACCTCTGCTACACCGAGCGCAAGCATCCGTTTTCAAAGGCCACTTTGAGTGACCAAGACATGAGCATCAACTTTGCTGAGCACGCGTCGCCCGATGACCGTGTGGCTGTCGTCGTCACTGCGCCGTTGACGACGAATGAGGTGTGGACGCCTTTTGCCTCAGGGGAGTTGAAAGTGTTTGTAGATGGACAGCTGCACGCTTAAGCGGCAGACGCTTCCAGCGCGTCGATGAACATCGCAGCCACATCAAAGCCTGTTTGATCAAAGATCTCTTGAAAGCAAGTGGGACTGGTGACGTTGACTTCGGTGAGACAGTCACCGATGACATCTAAGCCCACCAACAACAAGCCACGCTTGGCGAGGATGGGGCCGAGGGCTTGTGCAATTTCTTGGTCACGCGCAGAGATAGCTTGCGCCACGCCCTTGCCGCCTGCGGCTAAGTTGCCACGCACTTCTCCGCCTTGTGGAATACGGGCCAAACAATAGGGCACCACCTTGCCGCCGATGACGAGCACACGCTTGTCGCCTTTGTCGATGGCGGGGATGAACTTTTGCACCATGACGGTTTGTGCGCCATCACGGTTGAGGGTTTCGGTGATCGCGCCTAAGTTCAAGCCATCGTCTTTCACGCGGAAGATGCCCATGCCACCCATGCCGTCAAGAGGCTTCAAGATGATGTCGCGGTGTTGCGCATGGAATGCGCGAATCGCATCAGCGCTGCGCGTGACCAACGTGGGGCTGATGAATTGGGCGAACTCCAGAATGGCTAGTTTTTCTGGGTGATCGCGCAAAGCTGCGGGTTTGTTGAACACCTTCGCGCCCTCGCGCTCGGCCTGCTCTAACAAGTGCGTGGCGTAGAAGTACTCGCTGTCAAACGGCGGGTCTTTGCGCATGACAATGGCATCGGCACTTTTGAGCGCGTAGTGCTCGTCCACGCTTTGCACTTCAAACCAATGCTCAGCGTCTCCCGTCAAACGCACCTGCTGCACGCGCGCCGAGACCTGTTGGCTGCTTTGCCACACGATGTCTTGCGGCTCGCAGGCCAACACTTGGTGGCCGCGGCGCTGCGCCTCACGCATCATCGCAAACGTCGTGTCCTTGTAAATTTTGAAGGACGCCAGCGGGTCTGCGACGAAGAGAATATGCATGAGGTTTAGATTTCGATTTTGCTGCCCAGCTCCACCACGGAGTTGCTAGGCAAGTTCAGGAAGTCAGCCGCCGAGCTGGCGTTGAGGTGCATCTGTGCAAACAGCTTTTCACGCCATTGCGCCATACCACCGGCCACCGTGGGCACGATGCTGTCACGCGACAAGAAGTAACTGGTGGTCATGGGGCTGACTTCACAGCCCATGCCGTTGAGATGACTCAGAGCACCAGGCACATCTGGGTCGTCTTTGAATCCGTAGTGAATCACCACCTGCCAGCACTCATTGCCAATCGCTGCAATTTCAAGGCGCTCGTCTTCTGCAATCCAAGGCACCTCGTGGTTTTGCACGTTCACAAACAAGTTTTGTTTGTGCAGCACTTTGTTGTGCTTCAAGTTGTGCAGCATGGCGTTGGGTACCGCGCCTTTGCCAGACGTCAAGAACACCGCTGTGCCCTCCACGCGGGTGGGAGGCGATAAGAACACAGCATCCAAAAAGCTACTCAGGTCGAGCGCATCTTCTTTGCGTTTCTCAGAAAGAATGGCACGCCCATCGCGCCATGTCAGCATGAACATCATGATGACGGAGGCAATCAGCAGAGGGAACCAGCCGCCTTCGAACAACTTCAACAGGTTCGACGCCCAGAAGGCCAAGTCGACGGCAAAGAAAAAGCCTGTTGCAGCCAAACACCACCAGAAGGGGTATTTCCAACCGTAGTGAATCACGAAGAAAGTCAGCACCGTGGTAATGAGCATGTCGGTACACACAGCAATGCCGTAAGCCGCTGCCAAGTTACTAGAAGACTTGAACATCATCACGGCCAACACGATGACGGCAAACAAGCCCCAGTTGACGAACGGGATGTAGATTTGGCCCGTGTCTTTGACGCTCGTGTGCAACACCTGCAAGCGCGGCAAGAAGCCCATTTGCACCACTTGCTTCGTCACGCTGAATGCGCCTGAAATCAAGGCTTGCGAGGCAATGACTGTGGCGGCCGTTGCCAAAACAACCAAGGGCACGAGCAACCAATCAGGCGCCATATTGAAGAAAGGGTTGGCCACAGCAGAAGGGTCGGTCAACAACAAAGCGCCTTGACCAAAGTAATTCAGCGTAAGCGATGGCATGACCACCGTGAACCATGCAATGCGGATCGGCTTCTTGCCGAAGTGGCCCATATCGGCATACAACGCCTCACCGCCCGTCACGCACAACACCACCGCACCCAGAATCAAAAAGGTGATGGCAGGCTCATTCACGATGAACATCACGGCGTAGTGTGGGCTGATGGCCCACATGATTTCAGGATGTTCTGCGATGTGATACACGCCCAAAGCAGCAATGACCGCAAACCACACCACCGTGATAGGGCCAAAGAATTTGCCGATGCCACTGGTGCCACGCTTTTGAACAGCGAAGAGGCCAAACAAAATCACAATAGTGAGCGGGATCACATATTTCTTGAAGGCGGGTGACACCACCTCCAAACCTTCCACCGCCGACAGGACCGAAATGGCAGGCGTGATGACGCCATCACCATAAAACAAACAGGTGCCGAAGATGCCCACGATCAACATGCGCTGACGCAACACAGGGCGGTCTTTGACCGCCATCGACGCCAAAGCCAACATGGCCACCAAACCACCTTCACCGTGGTTGTCGGCACGCAAAACCAAGGCCACGTATTTGATGGAAACAATGACGGTCAGTGTCCAAAAGAAAATGGACAAGATGCCGTAGATGTTGTCGGGCGTGAACTCCACATGGCCCGAACCAAACACTTCTTTCATCGCATACAGCACGCTGGTGCCAATGTCGCCGTAAACGACGCCAATCGCGCCTAGGGTGAGCGCCGCAAGCGACGATTTACCGTGTTGTTCCATCATTTACCTCAGTCGTAATTCTCTGCTTCAGGGTCGGTGGCTTCGAGTTCGTAACTCGCAGCCAGCATGGCCAGCCGACCAATGACGCCATACATATAAAAGCGGTTTGGCGTGCTAGCACCAGGCTTCATGCCCGGCTGCGGCGTGTGTGCACTTTGCTCGAACGCCAAGGGCACAAAACTCGCGCCAGGTGCGTTCAAGTTTTCGTCCACGCCGCGATCGGCATGCACACGGTAGAAGCCGCCCACCACATAACGGTCCATCATGTAGACCACGGGCTCAGCCACCGCATCGTTCAGGCGCTCATGCGTGAGCACGCCTTCTTGAATGATGACTTGGTTCACTTCTTGGCCGTCTTTGACGACGCTCATTTTGTTGCGCGTCTTGCGGTTGACGACATCGAGGTCTTTGACATCGCGCACCGTCATGATGCCCATGCCGTAGGTACCGTTGTCGGCCTTGACGATGACGAATGGTTTTTCGTTGATGCCGTACTCTTTGTATTTGCGCTTGACCTTGGTGAGCAGGGCGTCCACATTGGTCTTGAGGCATTCCATGCCCGTGCCCTCAGCAAAGTTAACTTCGCCGCATTGGTTAAACATGGGATTGATGAGCCACGGGTCGATGCCCAACAACTTGCCAAAACGCTTGGCTACTTCTTCGTAGCACTCGAAATGTTTGCTCTTGCGGCGCACGCTCCAACCGGCATGCAACGGTGGCAACAAATGTTGCTCATGCAGGTCTTCCAAGATGCCGGGGATGCCCGCGCTCAAATCGTTGTTGAGCAAAATCGTGCAAGGGTCAAAGTCCTTCAGTCCTAAGCGATGCTTGCCGCGAATGACCGGTTCTAGCGTGACGCTGTCGCCATTGGGCAAGTCGATGGTGGTGTTTTCTTTGATCTCGGGGTTGATCGAGCCCACGCGCACATTCAAACCCGCCATGTGGAAGATGCGCTGCAACTGCGCCACGTTCGACAAATAGAAGGTGTTGCGTGTGTGGTTCTCGGGAATCAACAGCAGGTTGCGCGCTTCGGGACAAATCTTCTCAATTGCGGCCATGGCGGCTTGCACGGCGAGGGGCAGCATCTCGGGCGTGAGGTTGTTCCAGCCGCCTGGGTAGAGGTTGGTATCGACCGGTGCGAGCTTAAAACCTGCATTGCGAATGTCGACCGAGCTATAAAACGGCGGCGTGTGCTCCATCCACTCCAAGCGAAACCAGCGCTCGATGGCGGGCATGGAATCGAGGATGCGTTGCTCAAGCTCGTTGATGGGGCCGTTGAGGGCCGTGATGAGGTGGGGAACCATGGTGTCCTTATAGGTGGAGGGCAATTCTAGGACGTTGGCAAGACATGTTCTAAACGCGAATTTCGCCTTGACCCAGCACCACGTATTTGAGCGAGGTCAAGCCTTCAATGCCGACTGGGCCTCGGGCGTGGAATTTGTCGGTGGAAATGCCTATTTCGGCACCCAAACCGTATTCAAAACCATCTGCAAAGCGGGTGCTGGCATTCACCATCACGCTGGACGAGTCCACCTCGCGCAAGAAGCGCTGGGCGTGCATGTGGTCGCGCGTGAGGATGGATTCGGTGTGGTGGCTCGAATAGTGGTTGATGTGCGCAATGGCTGCATCTAACCCGTCCACCACTTTGACGCTGATGATGGGGCCGAGGTATTCCTCAAACCAATCTTGCTCAGTTGCGTCTTTGAGGTTCGCGCCTTTCACGCTGGCGAGAATGGCTTTGGCTTCTGGGCAGCAACGCATCTCCACACCTTTGGCGGCGTAAATGGCGCCAATTTTTAGCAAGAACTCAGCAGCCACACCACGCGCCACCAGCAAACTTTCGCTGGCGTTACAAGGGCTGTATTTTTGGGTCTTGGCGTTGTCGGCCACCGTCACGGCCATGGCGATGTCGCAAGGGTCGTCGACATAGGTGTGACAGTTGCCATCTAAATGCTTGATGACAGGCACTTTGGCGTCGCGGCTGATGCGCTCAATCAAGCCTTTGCCACCACGCGGGATGATGACATCCACAAACTCAGGCATGGCAATGAGGTGGCCCACCGCTTCGCGGTCAGTGGTTTGCACCAGTTGCACGGCGTCGGTGGGCAGGCCGCTTTCGCTCAAAGCTTGTTGTACCAACTTGGCCAAAGCTTTGTTGGAGTCAATGGCTTCCGAGCCACCGCGCAAGATGCAGGCGTTGCCGCTCTTGATCGACAGCGAAGCCGCTTCAATCGTCACGTTGGGGCGGCTTTCGAAAATCATGCCGAACACGCCCAAAGGCACGCGCATTTGGCCCACACGAATGCCACTGGGTTGCTCTTTCAAGCCGGTGATTTCACCAATCACCTCAGGCATAGCCGCAAGTTGTTCGCACCCTTGGGCACAGGTTTCCAAGACTTTGGGTGTGAGCTTTAAGCGGTCGACCATGGGGGCGTCAAGGCCAGCGGCGATGGCGCGCTCAATGTCTTTGGCGTTGTCAATTTGCAAGGCAGCCATGTTCTCTCGCAGGAAAGCGGCCAACTTGCGCAGCGCCATGTTTTTGACTGCCGCAGAGGCTTTGGCCATTTGCGCGGAAGCTGCTTTGGCCTGAGCGCCAAGCGTGTGCATGTGGTCGGCAACGTTGAGGGTCGTCATATGTGTTTCCTAATTAAGCGTTGCGCGGCATACAAGCGCGACACAAGCGCATGGCCAAACGGTGCAGGGCCTGCCAGTTGTCGGCCGGCCATTCTGGTGTTTTCAAACCTTTGACAATGCCATCGACCTGATGGGCCGACTGCAACAGTTTGTCGAGCATACCGACGCTCAAGCGCGGCAACACACGCTCAAACAAACGCTCACGTGGGCCCCAAATGCGCTGCTCGCGCAAAGCCATCGGCAAAGCCTTGCCAGAAGCCACCGCATCTTTGACGCGCTTCAAGGCGCGAATTTCTTCGGCCAGCGTGTAATGCACCAGAACCTCAGCTTCACCCTCGGCCTTCAAACCGTCGAGCATGCGCTGCACGCGCAGAGGCTGGCCACTGAGCACCGCCTCTGAAAGTTTGAACACGTCGTAGCGCGCCACGTTCAACACGGCACGTTCGACTTGCTCAAAGCTCAACTCGCCTTCTGGATACAACAGCGCAAGCTTTTGAATTTCTTGGTGGGCTGCCAACAAGTTGCCTTCCACACGCTCAGCAAAAAACTGCAAGGTGTGTTGACCCGCTTCGCCTGAGGCCACGCGTTGTTGCTGCGCACTCAAACGTTGCGCAATCCACGTGGGCAAAGCGTGGCGTTCCACCGGGTCAATCTGTACGCTGATGCCGTTGTTTTCTAGCGCACTGAACCACGCTGAACTTTTGGTGGCTTTGTCGAGGCGCGGTAACAGCACCACGGTGAGGGTGCTGTCATTGCCCACCGCCAACTCTGCAATGTGTTGCAAAGCCGTGCTGCCCTCTTTGCCAGGCTTGCCCGAGGGAATGCGAATTTCAATCAACTGTTTGTCGGCAAACAAACTCATGGAGCCGCCCGCAGCCAGCACTTCGCCCCAATCAAAGTGAGCACCAGCCACGGTGTACACATTGCGCTCGGTAAACCCTTGTGCACGCGCCGTATTGCGCAGCGCATCTAAGGCCTCTTGTTGCAACAGAGGCTCGTCACCATAAAACGTGTAGAGGCTGCGCAAGCCTTTGGTAGCCTGCGTTTGCAAGTGGTTGGCAAATTGAGCGCTGGCGACTTGCATTTAATTCTGACGAATCGCGGCCAAGCGGCGTTGAATTTGCAACACCAAGTCGTTTTCCATGTCTTTGTAGAGCAAGGCTTCTTCGGACTCTTTGGACAGAGCGCCGGTTTCGTTGAAGTTGATGTCGCGGTTGAGCGTGATTTCTGTATCGGGAATCAACTCAATGCCATTGCGCGAACGCACACGAAAACGGTAACGCAAACGCAACTGAAATTCACGAATAGCACCCGTCGAAGTGCGGCCTACAACCACCTTCTCGCGCAATTCAAACAGCTGGTCAAAGATGACTTCGGCTCGTTCAATTTGACGTGGGTCGTTGATGACCTCCACCTGCCCCGAAGACTCCAAGCTGCGCTTGAGCTTCACACCAAACGGCGACACGATCGGAATGCTGCTGTACAGCGTGCTGAACGCGTAGCGCGGCGGCTTACGCAACTCAAACCCACACCCCGCCAGCCCTGCAGCGAGGGCGGTGGACATCAACCAAGCGCGACGTGTGGTTTGCATATCAACCTTTAAACAACGATGTTGACCAAGCGGCCAGGCACCACGATGACCTTTTTAGGTGCAGCGCCGTCAGCCTGTTTGATGAAAGCTTCAGTGGCCAATGCGGCTTGCTCGATTTGCTCTTTACTCGCCGTGGCGCTGACGGTGACAGAGCCACGCAGCTTGCCGTTGATTTGCAGCATCAGCTCTAACTCATCGCGCACCAAAGCAGACTCATCCACCTCAGGCCAAGCGGTGTCAAGCAAGTCGCCCGTCTTGGCTGCGTAGCCCAGCTCGGTCCACAAGTTGGCACTGATGTGCGGGCAAGCGGGGTAGAGCATGCGCAGCAAAATGGACACGCCTTCGCACAACACGGCGTTGTCGCCGTTGCTGCCGTCGGTTTTGAAATCTTCCAAAGCATTGAGCAACTTCATGCAACCCGACACCACGGTGTTGTATTGCATGCGCTCATAGTCGTAGCTGACTTGCTTCAACACCACGTGCATGTCACGGCGCAAATCGGCAGCTTCTTTGCGTGGCTTGGCAGCGCTTAAATTGCCAGCGGTAGCAGCCTTGAGGGTGACTTCGTGTTTGACAGCGAAGTTCCACACACGGCGCAAGAAACGATAGCTGCCTTCCACCGCCGCATCGTTCCACTCCAGCGTGGCTTCGGGCGGCGCGGTGAACATGGTGTACAAACGTGCGGTGTCGGCGCCGTAACGCTCGATCAGGTCTTGTGGGTCCACGCCGTTGTTTTTCGACTTGGACATGGTGCCCACGCCCTCGTAGTCGATGGCAGTGCCCACGGGCAATTTGCCATCGCTGCTGTCGGCTGCGTTCTTCAGCTTAGCGCCCACCACTTTGCCCGCATCGTCGAGCACGTGCTCAACATCGTGTGGCCAGAAATAGTCTTTGCCACCCTTCGCCGTACGGCGTGAGTAAATGTGGTTGAGCACCATGCCTTGCGTGAGCAGCTTGGTGAAGGGCTCGTCCACTTTGACCAGCCCCATGTCGCGCATGACCTTGGTCCAGAAACGGGCGTAAAGCAAGTGCAGGATGGCGTGCTCAATGCCGCCAATGTATTGGTCCATCGGTGCCCAGTACTGCGCACCTTCAGCCACCATCGCATCGGTATTGGTCGGGTCGCAATAGCGCATGAAGTACCACGACGAATCCACAAACGTGTCCATCGTGTCGGTCTCGCGGCGCGCGGGTTTGCCGCACACGGGGCAAGTCACACCCGCATGGAAGCCTTCGTGCTTATGCAACGGGTTGCCCGAGCCATCGGGGATGCAGTCTTGCGGCAGCACCACGGGCAAATCTTTTTCAGGCACAGGCACAGCGCCGTGTTCGTCGCAATGGATGATGGGGATAGGCGTGCCCCAGTAGCGCTGGCGGCTGATGCCCCAGTCGCGCAAACGCCACGTGGTTTTCTTCTCGCCTAGACCCTTGGCAGCCAACAGCTCGGCCACTTTGTTGACGGCTGCTTTTTGGTTCAGACCGTTGAGTTCGCCGGAGTTCACGCAGACGCAACTTTGCTTGTCGGCGTACCACTCTTGCCATTCTTGGTCGTTGAACACTTGGTCTTTGACCGACACCACTTGCTTGATGGGCAAGTCGTATTTCAAAGCGAAGGCAAAGTCACGCTCGTCATGCGCAGGCACGCCCATCACAGCACCATCGCCGTAAGACATGAGCACATAGTTGCCCACCCACACTTCAACGCTTGCACCGGTCAATGGATGCGTCACAAACAAGCCCGTGGGCATGCCCTTTTTCTCTTGCGTGGCCAGCTCAGCTTCGGTCGTACCGCCGCTTTTGCATTCTTCGAGAAAGGCTGCCATTGCGGGGTTGGTCGCCGCAGCGTGCAGCGCCAATGGATGCTCTGCAGCTACCGCGCAGAAGGTGACGCCCATGATGGTGTCGGCGCGTGTGGTGAACACATACATTTTTCCCAACTCACCTTCGGGTGAGTTTTCCGATGATCCGATCAACGAACCATCTGTGCCACGGATGTCGTGCGTGAACGCAAAGCGCACACCCTCAGACTTGCCAATCCAGTTCTCTTGCATCAAGCGAACTTTGTCAGGCCAGCCATTCAACGTGGCTTTGTCGTTGCCCATTTGCACGTGCTCCAACAACTCAGGCGCGTAGTGGGTGATGTTCAGGTAGTAGCCAGGAATTTCGCGCTTCTCAACCGGTGCGCCCGTGCGCCAGCCTTTGCCATCAATCACTTGCTCGTTGGCCAACACGGTTTGGTCCACCGGGTCCCAGTTCACCACTTGGGTCTTGCGGTAAGCAATGCCTTTTTCGAGCATCTTCAAGAACAGCCATTGGTTCCACTTGTAATACGTCGGGTCGCAGGTGGCCACTTCACGTGACCAGTCGATGGCCAAGCCCATCGCCTGCATTTGCTTCTTCATGTAGGCGATGTTTTCATACGTCCACTTGGCTGGTGGCACGCAGTTTTTCAGCGCGGCGTTTTCAGCGGGCAAACCAAAAGCGTCCCACCCCATGGGCATCAAGACGTTGAAGCCCTTCATGCGCAAATTGCGCGTGAGCATGTCGTTGATGGTGTAGTTGCGCACGTGGCCCATGTGCAGCTTGCCGCTGGGGTAAGGCAGCATGGAGCAGGCGTAAAACTTTTTCTTGGACGCGTCTTCGGTCACGCGGTAAGCGTCGGCATGGGTCCAAGCGGCCTGAACGGCGCGTTCGACCTCGGTGTGGTTGTATTTGTCTTGCATGGGATCAGTCAGAGAACCCCGTCTTGTGCGGGGAGCAGCGCCTTAAAAAGGCAAGGCGCATCAAACCTAGATTTTAGGCTGGGTTCGGGGCTAGCTCAGGGCTTGGCCGAGGGCTGTTTGCGCTCAGTCACAAAGCCAATGCGGTTCATGCCCGCTTGCTGGGCAAGACCCATGACTTCGACCACTTTGCCGTAGGGCACGCGCTCGTCGGCGCGCAGCTGCACCTCGGGCAATTCGCCGCGTTCCACCGCCAAAGCCTTGGAGGCTTGGGCATTCAGGCTGCGTTTGAGGTCGTCCAGCGACGTAGCCTTGTCGTCTAGATACACCACGCCTTTGGCATCGATGCTGAGTTTGACGAACCTTGGCGGTGCGCTACTGGCCTGTGCGCCATCAGTTTTGGGCAAATCTAGCTTCAAAGCGCTGACCATCAAGGGTGCGGTGATAATGAAAATGACCAGCAACACCATCATGACGTCGACCAAGGGGGTGACGTTGATGTCGCTCATGGGCGTTTGGCCCGGCGTGCGCTCAAAACGTCCGAAGGCCATCAGAGCTCTCGCAGGTCGTGGGCAAAGCCTTCCAGCTCTTGCTCCAAGCGTTGAATGACGCGGCCCATCACGTTAAAAGCCAGCACCGCTGGCAACGCCACAGCCAAGCCAGCGGCGGTCATGACCAAGGCTTCACCAACGGGGCCAGCCACGCGCTCGATGGTGAGCTGGCCTGCGGTAGCGATGCCAGTGAGTGCGTGATAAATGCCCCACACGGTGCCCAGCAAACCCACAAACGGAGCGGTGGAACCCACCGTGGCCAACAACACTTGGCCCGATTGCAAACGGTGCAACACGCCGTGTAAAGCGTCGCGCAACACGCGCGTACGCTGCGCTGACACATCGCCTTGCGCGCCCAAAGTGTTGGGCATGAGCTGCAAGTTGGCTTGTGCCAAAGGCAGCAACACGGCGGCACGATCGACCGCCACCAACGCCTGAATACCTTGTTGCACATCACGCGCTTGCCAGAAAGCGGCTTTGCCGTGGGCCACATCTGCACTCACGCGTCGCAGCAACCACGCTTTGTAAAAAATAACCGTCCAACTCGCCACCGACATGGCCAGCAAAGCAAGGGCCAAGGTGATGCTGAGGGCGTCGCCTTCAAAAATGGTGGCGAAGAAGTCCATGCTGCTTAGCGCAGGTTCAGCACGTCAAACATGTCGAACAAGCCTTTGTTTTTGCCTGCCAAAAAGCTGGCAGCGCGCAAGCTGCCTTGGGCATAGGTGGCGCGGCTTGATGACTTGTGCGTGATCTCGATGCGCTCACCAATGCCAGCAAACAGCACCGTGTGGTCGCCCACAATGTCGCCGCCACGGATGGTCGAAAAACCGATGGTCGAAGGGTCGCGTTCGCCGGTGTGGCCGTAACGCTCGTACACGGCGCAATCTTTGAGGTCGCGACCAATCGCGTCGGCAATCACTTCGCCCATTTTGAGAGCGGTGCCCGAAGGCGCGTCTACCTTGTGGCGGTGATGGGCTTCAATGATTTCAATGTCGTAGCCGGTGGGCATAGCTTGCGCCGCCATTTGCAAAAGCTTCAAGGTCACGTTCACACCCACGCTCATGTTGGGCGCCATGACGATGGCGATGTCTTTGGCGGCTTCGGCAATTTCAGCTTTTTGCGCGTCCGTAAAACCGGTGGTACCAATGACCAACTTCACACCCAACTCGCGGCAAATTTTCAAATGCGCCAACGTGCCTTCTGGACGGGTGAAGTCAATCAGCACTTGGCTATGTTGCAAACCTTTGCGCACATCGGCTTCGATGTTCACACCGCTGGCTTGGCCTAAAAAGCCCGTGGCATCGTTGCCAATGCCGGGGCTTGCTGGCACATCCAAAGCGCCCGCCAGTTGGCAAGCGGGGTCATTGCGCACTGCCTCAATCAGCATGTGGCCCATGCGGCCACTGGCGCCAGCGATGGCAACTTTCAAGATGTCAGGAGTTTGGGCCATGGTGTTGAGGCGCTTTCAATAATCAACGAGCCGCTTCGAGCGGTGGGTAAGAAACGGGAGCAGTTGGGGCAGTTGGTTGCGCCGAGCCAGCCGCAGAGGCGGGCTTGGCAGGGAACTTAGCCAAGTCAGCCTCGGTCGCTTTGAGCTCGGGCACTTTCCTAGAGGCTCGGCGCGTGTCGAGCTTGGCTGCAAATTCTGCTTCGGTGGGCAATGCGTCGCCCTCGATGCGGTCAAGTGCATCGCCTTTGAAAAATACACTGAAGCGACGCTGTTGCGGCTCTGTACCTTGACGGCGGATCGTGAAAGCATAGTCCCAACGCTCGGCATGGAACAAACTGGTCACCAACGGCGTGCCCAACACGTCTCGCACCGCCTGACGGGGCATGCCTGCACGTAAAGCCTGCACTTGCTCACGCGACACAAAGTTGCCCTGCACGACTTCGGGTTTGTAAATGAGGTTGGACGAACAAGCCGTCAAGCCAAGCACTGCGACCACGCAAGCCAACGTGAAAAGACTGCGCTGCTGACGCAAAAAAACAGAGGCGTTTCGACAGGATTCAAACATGGTGTGAAAGGCCGAATGAGGCGCTAAGGCTATGATTCGATCATTGTAGCGGTGGGCCTGTTTCCACTGCCAAGCGAAAGACAAAATGGCACATCCAGACGACCTCAAAAGCATTGGCCTGAAGGCCACCGCACCTCGCCTGAAAATTTTGGAACTGTTCCAACAAGGCACCCAGCGCCACATGACGGCCGAGGACGTGTATCGCCATTTGATGTTGCAAAACATGGACATTGGTATTGCCACGGTCTACCGCGTGCTGATGCAGTTCGAGCAAGCCGACATTTTGAAACGCAGCCACTTTGAGAGCGAACGCGCGGTGTACGAGCTCAACGAGGGCGAGCACCACGACCATTTGGTGTGCCTAGACTGTGGCCGCGTGGAAGAGTTTCATGACGAAGAAATCGAAGCGCTTCAGGTGAAAGTAGCCAAGCGCCATGGATTTGAGATTGCAGACCACGCTTTGAGTTTGTATGCCCACTGCCGCAAAAAGAACTGCGAACACCGCCCTTCGGGCAAGTAAGGCTTAGCCCTGCTGCATGGCGCGTTGGTGACGCGCGATGAACTCTTGGTACGTGTCCACGCCGCGCAACTGCAGAATCGAGTTGCGCACCGCGGCTTCCACCAACACCGCAATGTTGCGGCCAGCCACCACTTGAATCACCACTTTGCGCACCGGCACGCCCAATACGTCTTGGGTCAGTGGCTCGTGGGGCAACCGTTCGTAATCGCGCTCTAGGGTTTCTTTGCGCACCAAATGCACGATGAGCTTCAAACGCATCTTGCGGCGAACTGCCGTTTCGCCAAAGATGGCACGAATATCAAGCAAGCCGATACCGCGTACTTCCAGCAAGTTTTGCAGCAGCTCGGGGCAGCGGCCCTCGATGGTGGTTTGGTTGATGCGGTACAAATCCACCGCGTCATCTGCCACCAAACCGTTGCCGCGCGAAATCAGCTCCAAGCCCAGCTCGCTTTTGCCCAAGCCAGACTCGCCCGTGATCATCACGCCCAAACCCAAAATATCCATGAACACACCGTGCATGGTGGTCCGGTCAGCAAAGTGCTTAGACAAATAAGCACGCAATAAATCAATGACAAACGCCGCCGACTCATGGGTGGCAAACAAGGGGATTTGTGCGCGCTCGCACATGGCCACCAAGGCTTCCGTGGGCTGCTGACCATCGGCCAGCACCAACATGGGGGGCTCCAAGGTGACGATGCGCGCAATACGACGGGCGCTGTCTTCGGGTGTAGCTTTGCTGACGTAATTGGCTTCACGCTCGCCCAGCACTTGCACGCGGTAAGGATGGATGTAGTTGAGGTAGCCCACCAAGTCGGCGCCTGAACGTGCGCTGCGCACAGCCACTTCGTCAAAGTGGCGTTCTGAGGCGCCTAAGCCTGCAATCCATTCCCAACGCAGTCGACCGCGAAAGGCCTCAAACAGCACATCCGCGCTGATGACTGACGGTCTCACAGCGGCACCGCGTTCCAGGTCGAGATGATGCGGTGGAGTTCCACAGCATCATCACAGGTTTTGATTTTTTCGCGCAAGCCCGTGTCGCTGAGCAGCTCGGCAATTTCCGACAAGATTTCAAGGTGCTTTTGCGTGGAGGCCTCTGGCACCAACAAAAAGATGAGCAAATTCACGGGCTGCTCGTCTGGCGCATCAAAGCCAATCGCCTTGTCCAGCTGAAACACTGCCGCCATGGGTGACTTCAAGCCCTTGATGCGACCATGCGGAATCGCCACCCCGTGGCCCAAGCCCGTAGAGCCCAAACGCTCACGCGCAAACAAGCTCTCGGCCACAAAAGCGCGGTTGAGGCCGTGCAGGCCCTCAAACAACAAGCCCGCCTCTTCAAAGGCGCGCTTTTTACTGGTGACCTCGACACGCACAAGAACTTGTGCGGCGGGAAGAATGGAAGCTAGGCGGTTCATGGTTGAGCGCAGATTATGCACCTACAAACCAAGAAGCCCAGAAACGACAAAACCGCCATTTAATGGCGGTTTTGAGAAGTCTCCGAAGGCTCACATCAACCGCTTGGGGCTCTCGTGATGGTGGTTTTGCAGGCGGTCCTTGTGGCGAACCACTTGGCGATCGAGTTTGTCGACCAATTCATCCACGGCGGCGTACATGTCTTCATGTGCGCTTTCGGCAAACATATCGCTACCTTTCACATGAATGTTGCATTCGGCTTTTTGACGACGTTCTTTCTCGGTTTGGTTCTCAATGCTCAGCAGCACTTTCACGTCGACCACTTGATCGAAATGTCGGGTGATGCGGTCTAGCTTGCCTGTCACATAGGTGCGCAAGGCTGGGGTTACTTCCAGATGATGTCCACTGATCGTCAAGTTCATAAAAAACCTCCGTTGAGTTAGCGCTTTCACTATGCGCCCAGCTTTTAGAAAAGGCAATGGGTTGAACTCAAAAACCGCACAAAAACACCCTACGGAAAACCCGTAGGCATATAACTATGCAGTGCCATAATCTGCCCACCTCAACAGCGGAGCCATCTCCTTGGAAACCTACCCTAGTCGGTAGCTTTCGGATCGCATCAGGGCCTTAGACGCCGCGCGAATTCGAAAGCTGCATTTTTCACCCTTCGAATTTCTGTGCCCCACGCGCAAGGACTGCCATGCTCAATATCTTCACGCTGGCCAACGGTCGACTCTTTCAAGAAGAGATCGAATCGCTGGAAGAACTCTCCAAATTCCAACCCATCTGGGTTGACCTCGAAGCACCCACGCTTGAGGAAAAACGCTGGATCAAGCAGTACTACGAACTCTCCATCCCCGAAGACGCGATGGACGAGGACATTGAGGAATCGGCCCGCTTCTACGAAGAAGACAACGGCGAACTTCACATCCGCAGCGACTTTTTGATCGCCGACGAAGACGAACCCCGCACCGTGCGTGTGGCGTTTATCTTGAACCAAAACAACGCCTCACTGCGCAGCCGTGGCGTGTTGTTCTCGATTCACGATGAAGACGTGCCTGTGTTCCGCCTGCTGCGCATGCGCGCTCGTCGGGCACCTGGCCTGATTGAAGACGACAAAGATGTGTTGCTCAAACTGTTTGACGCCGACGCCGAATACTCCGCCGACACGCTCGAAGGCATTTACGACCAGCTAGAAAAAGCCGGTAAATTGGTGCTCTCTGAAGACGTGACCGACGAGCTAGCCGGCGAAGTGCTGGGCGCCATTGCCCGCCAAGAAGACTTGAACGGCCGCATTCGCCGCAACGTCATGGACACCCGCCGCGCGGTGAGCTTCATGATGCGCTCGCGCATGCTCAACGCCGACCAGTTTGAAGAAGCCCGCCAAATCTTGCGTGACATTGAGTCGCTCGACAACCACACGGCATTTCTGTTCGACAAGATCAACTTCTTGATGGATGCAACCGTGGGTTTCATCAACATCAACCAGAACAAAATCATCAAGATCTTCTCGGTGGCCAGCGTGGCTTTGCTGCCACCCACCTTGATTGCCAGCATTTACGGCATGAACTTCCAGTTCATGCCAGAGCTCGATAAGACCTGGGGCTATCCCATGGCCTTGGGCCTCATGATCGCCAGCGCCTTGGTGCCCATGTGGTACTTCCGCAAGCGCGGCTGGCTCAAGTAATTAGCGGGGTAGCGCAGACAGCAGGCAGTCGAGCACCGCCACGCTGTAACGGCTGGCAATGCTTTGGATAAAGCGGGGAAAGTCCACATGCGCCGCGTCGTCGGCACGGTCTGAAATGGTGCGCACGGCCGCCAAAGGCACGCCGTAGTCGTGGCACACCTGCGCCATGGCTGCGCACTCCATCTCGACTGCCAAAGCATCGGGTAGCTCACGTTGCAAAGCTTGACTCTCAAGTGTTTGCGACACAAAACGATCCCCGCTGGCAATCAAGCCTTGATGCACTTGGGCCTTGGCTAAATCTAAATTGAGCCACTCACTGTGCGGCAACGTCGCCAACATGTCTTGCATGGCCAAAGGCGCAGCAATCGCCAAGGCGTTGCTCAACGCCTCATCTGCAACAAAACGTGTCATGCCGGTCAAGGGCACTTCGTGGCGCGGAAACAAAGGCGACGCATCCATGTCGTGTTGAATAAATTCGCGCGCCACAACCACATCGCCCACATTTACTTGCGGAGCCAATCCGCCCGCCACGCCAGTAAACACCATGCGGCTCACACCAAAGCGTTCAATCAAGGTAGTGGCTGTGGTGGCTGCGGCCACTTTGCCGATGCGCGAAAGCACCGCCACCACCTCGTGGCCATGCCAGTGGCCTGCCCAAAATTCACGACCAGCCACCACGGATTTTTGTTCGTCAGGCATGCGGGCCAGCACAGCGGCCAGCTCTTCGTGCATGGCGCTCACGAGCGCGATGCGGCTCATGCGGGTGTTTTGTCGCGCAGTTCGCGCCGCAGCACTTTGCCCACGGGCGTTTTGGGCAGCTCTGTGCGGAACTCCACCACGCGTGGGCGCTTGTAGCCTGTCAGGTTGTGGCGGCAGTGCTCCAGCACTTGTTCTTCTGTCAGGCTTGGGTCTTTCTTGACCACCACCAGCTTCACGGCTTCGCCTGAGTGCTCGTCTGGAATGCCAATCACCGCGCACTCCATCACACCTGCCAAACCTGCGACCACTTCTTCGACCTCGTTGGGATAGACGTTGAAGCCGCTCACCAAGATCATGTCTTTCTTGCGGTCCACGATGCGGAAGTAGCCGTGCTCGTCCATCACTCCCACGTCACCAGACTTAAAGAAGCCATCGGCCGTCATCACGCGGGCGGTTTCATCGGGACGCTGCCAGTAGCCAGCCATCACCTGCGGACCGCGAATGGCGATTTCGCCAGGGGTGCCAACGGGCACTTCGTTGCCCTCGTCGTCGATGATTTTCATGTCGGTGCTAGGCAAAGGCACGCCAATCGAGCCGTTGAAGGCTTTGTTGGTCACGGGGTTGCCACTGGCGGCTGGGCTGGTTTCTGACAAACCATAGGCTTCGCAAATTGGGTTGCCTGTTTTTTCTAGCCACAAGCGCGCCACTGGGCCTTGCACGGCCATGCCGCCACCCACAGACACCACCAAGTGCGACCAATCCACCTTGTTGAAATTGGGGTGGTTGGCCAAAGCGTTGAACAGTGTGTTCACCGCAGGGAACACATGAAAACGATGCTTGGTCAGCTCTTTGAACACCGCTGGCAAATCGCGTGGATTAGGGATGAGCACCGAGCAGCCACCCATGCGCATACAGGCCATGATGTTGAGCGTGAACGCGAAGATGTGATACAGCGGCAACGGGCAAATAAAGGTCGGCACTTCGTTGGCCGGAATGCGCTTGAGCGCAGGTTGAAACCACGCAGATGCTTGCAACATATTGGCCATCACATTGCGGTGCAACAGCTCGGCCCCTTTGGCCACACCCGTGGTGCCCCCTGTGTATTGCAACACGGCCAAATGGTCGCCATGAATTTCGGGTGAGGTCAGTGTGCAGCGTTCGCCTTGCACCAAGGTGTCGTTGAAACGCACAGCCGTGGGCAACTCGAATGAGGGCACCAATTTTTTAACTTTGCGCACCACATGGTTCACCAGGGTGCCTTTGAGCCAACCCAATTGGTCGCCCATGGCGCACAACACCACATGCTTGACGGGTGTACGGGCCAAGCACTCTTGCAAGGTGGCGCCAAAGTTCTCAAGAATCACGATGGCTTTGGCATCTGAGTCCTTGAGCTGCGCTTCGAGCTCGCGCGGCGTGTAAAGCGGGTTAATGTTGACCACCACAAATCCCGCACGCAGCACAGCGGCCACGGCAATGGGGTACTGCAACACGTTGGGCAGCATGATGGCCACGCGGTCGCCAAACACCAGCCCCAAGCTTTGCAAGTACGCAGCAAACACTTGGCTCAAACGGTCGAGCTCTTTGTAGGTCAGGCCTTTGCCAAGGAAGCTGAATGCCGTGCGGTCGCCGTACTTGCGAAAGCTCTCTTGCATCAAGTCCACCAACGAGCTGTAAGCGGTGATGTCAACTTCTGCGGAAACGCCTTCTGGGTAGGCGCTTAACCATGGCTTTTGTGTAGAGTTCATGCAGTTGCCTATTGCTGTCTTTTTGAAGTTTTACCTATGTCAGGGTGGCGCAAGGTTACACGACTTTACAAAGGCGCCAGAGGCGGAATAACCCGAAAGATAATGGCCAAATGAATAAACGTTGGAAGCCCAGTGTCACCGTCGCCGCCATCATTGAACGCGACGGTCATTACATGTTGATTGAAGAGCACACGCCCGAAGGCTTGCGCCTGAACAACCCTGCGGGACACCTAGACCCAGGCGAGTCACCCGAAGACGGCTGCGCCCGCGAGGCGCTGGAAGAAACCACCCACACGTTCAAACCCACCGCGCTAGTTGGCATTTACATCTCGCGCTTGCAACGCCCCGCACGCGAAGGCCGCGCGGCTGAAGACGTGACCTACTTTCGCCTCGCGTTTTGCGGCGAGCTAAGCGACCAAGTGCCAGGGGCTAAGCTAGACAAAGGCATCGTGCGCACCCTGTGGATGACGCCCGATGAGGTTCGCGCCAACGTGCACCGCTTGCGCAGCCCGCTGGTGTTGCGCTGCATGGAAGACCACTTGGCTGGGCAGCGCTTTCCACTTGACATGATTTACACCGACCCCAGTGTGCTGAGCGCCGCAAAGGGATAATTGCCGCATGGCAAATAACAAACGTGTAGTGGTGGGCTTGAGCGGCGGGGTGGACTCCGCCGTCAGCGCCTACCTGTTGAAGCAACAAGGCTACGACGTCGTCGGCATCTTCATGAAAAACTGGGAAGACGATGACGACAGCGAATACTGCTCGTCCAACATCGACTTCGTCGACGCTGCCGCCGTGGCCGACGTCATTGGCATTGAGATTGAACACGTCAACTTTGCCGCCGAATACAAAGACCGCGTGTTCGCCGAGTTCTTGCGCGAGTACCAAGGCGGCCGCACACCCAACCCCGACATCTTGTGCAACGCCGAAATCAAGTTCAAAGCGTTTTTAGACCACGCCATGCGCCTAGGCGCTGAAAAGATTGCCACCGGCCACTATTGCCGCGTCCGCGAAGTGGACGGCGAGTTTCAACTGCTCAAAGGCTTGGACCCGAGCAAAGACCAAAGCTACTTTTTGCACCGATTGAACCAAGCGCAACTCTCTAAAACCTTGTTCCCCGTGGGCGAGCTGCACAAAACCGAAGTGCGCCGAATTGCGGATGAAATAGGCTTGCCCAACGCCAAGAAAAAAGACTCCACAGGCATTTGCTTTATTGGCGAGCGCCCTTTCCGCGAGTTCTTAAACCGCTACATCGCCAACGAGCCCGGCCCCATCAAAGACGAGCGCGGCCGCAAAATTGGCACACACGTGGGCTTGAGTTTTTACACACTCGGCCAACGCCAAGGATTAGGCATTGGTGGCCTCAAAGCCAAAGGTGCAGACATGGACGCACTCCGCGCCCGCGGATTGCGCGGCGCTGGTGAACACCAGCCGTGGTTTGTGGCCCGCAAAGACTTGGCCACCAACACCTTGTACGTGGTGCAAGGCCACGACCACCCTTGGTTGCTCTACGACGCACTGCACGCGGACGATCTGAGCTGGTGTGCACCGCATGCCCCGGCCCCCGGCCGCTACGCCGCCAAAACCCGCTACCGCCAAGCCGATGCACCGTGCGCGCTGAGCTACAACGACGAAGGCGAGCTGGTGCTCGCCTTTGATGACCCTCAGTGGGCCGTCACACCTGGCCAATCGGCTGTGTTGTATGACGGTGAGGTGTGTATGGGCGGCGGGGTCATTGCCAGCGCTGCAGGGGTAGAACACTCACATGCCTAATTGGGGCGTCTTTGTTGCACGCTTGCTCAGCGCCATTGGCTCGTGGCTAGACGCGAGCAATTTGCGCAACCGCGTCTACAAGTTAGAGCAAGAAAACGAAGTCATGCGCGTGGCGCTGGAAGACATTCAGCGTATGGACGCTGAGGGGCGCATTGGTTGGATTGCGCAAGAGACACTTGAAAACGTCAAAAAGTACTGAGCCTGCTAACAAATGACAGACGAAAAAAACCGACTGGCTCTCGCTAGTCGGTTTTTTGTTGGGCGCTTAGTTTGCGTCGACTGATTAAAACGGAATGTCGTCATCCATGTCATCAAACCCACCCTTGGCCGGCGCAGCCGCCGCTGGGCGTTGCGCTGCCGGTGCTGCAGCGCGAGATGCGGCTGCTGGGCGGCTGTAGCCACCGCCGCCTTCTTCGCCACCACCACTTGGACCACCCATGCCTTCACGGCCGCCCAAGAGTTGCAACTCAGTGGCAATGATGTCGACGGTGTTTTTTTCCACGCCTGTGGTTTTGTCGGTGTACACGCCGTACTTCAAGCGGCCTTCCACGTAAATGGGGCGGCCTTTTTTGACGTATTCGCCGGCGATTTCGGCCAAGCGGTCATAGAACGTGACGCGATGCCACTGTGTGTCTTCAATCATCTCGCCGCTGTTTTTGTCTTTGCGGCGGCTTGATGTGGCCACGCTCACGTTGGCCACGGCTTGGCCGCTGGGCAGGTAGCGCACTTCGGGGTCGCGGCCGCAGTTGCCGACGAGGATGACTTTGTTAACGGATGCCATGGGTAAATTCCTCCAGATAGGGGCTAATTATGAGGTCTTTGCGGAAGGGGCCGCTCGCTTAGGCGCCACCATGGGCCAAGCTACCACCAGCCACAGCAGCATGAGTGCCGCGCAAGTTAAAAACAGGCCTTGTGTGCCGTAGCTTTTGACGAGCTGACCGCCCATAACACCACCGGCAAAAAAACCCAACGATTGCAAGGTGTTGTACACGCCCATGGCCGCGCCACGAGACGCAGCGGGCGCAATGCGCGACACCAAACTGGGCTGCGTCGCCTCCAACACGTTGAAGCCGCAAAAGAAGGCAAACAGCAACCAAGCCAAACACATCACACTGGGAGCACCCGACGACACCCACAGCAGCGCCACTTGCACCAAGGCAATCAAGGCAATGGCGCCTAAAAACACCGCCCGCAAATAGCCGCGTCGCTCAAGCGCAAAGATGCTTCCCATCAACACGAACGAGCCCAGCACAGCAGGCAAATAAATTTGCCAATGGTCGTCTTTGCCCAATCCAGCTTGCACCAAAAAAGCGGGAATCGCCACCCACATGGCCAGCTGCACTGCGTGCAACACAAACACACCGATGTTCAAGCGCAGCAGCGCGGGGCTAGACAGCACTTGGCGCAGGCCACCGCGGGCGGCGTCTTTGTGCGCCATAGGCTCAGCCGGCACGCCCCACACCACCACGGCCGTGCCCAAGAGAGCCAGCACTGCCGTCAACACAAACAAGCCCGACAAACCAATGTGCGCCGCAATCACGGGCGACACCACCAGCGACAAGGCAAACATCAACCCAATGCTGGCGCCCACCAAGGCCATGGCTTTGGTACGCACGCTGTCGCGGGTCAGATCAGCCAACAGGGCGGTCACTGCGGCAGACACCGCGCCTGCGCCTTGCACCGAGCGGCCTACCAGCAAACCCGTCAAGGTGTCGGCACTGCCAGCGATCAAGCTGCCCAAAGCAAAAATCAGCAGGCCAAAAACAATCACACGCTTGCGCCCCAAACGGTCAGACGCCATGCCAAACGGAATTTGCAACAGGCCTTGCGTGAGGCCATAAATACCCATGGCCAAGCCAATCAGCGCGGGGTCATCCCCGCCTGGGTATTTGCGCGCTTCCAGTGCAAATACGGGCAACACCAAAAACAAACCCAACATGCGCAAGGCAAAAATGGACGCGAGCGAGCCACTGGCGCGCAGCTCGGTGCGCGTCATGGTGGGGCTTTGGTCCAGCGTGGGGTCGGGGGTTAAATTCATCGTCACAGCCTGCCATTGTCCCGCATTCCTAGCCAATGACACGCGCCGCCACTATCATGGCGGGTTGCCCTTTTATTTGAGTGTCCTGTGAACGAATCTTCTGACGGCGCCTACCTTGGCCTTGCCCTGAACCATCCATCTGCCATGCGAAACATCAGCATTCGCGGGGCGCGCACGCACAACCTGAAAAACATCGACCTCGACATTCCGCGTAACCAGCTGGTGGTCATCACGGGTTTGTCGGGTTCGGGCAAATCCAGCCTCGCGTTTGACACGCTGTATGCCGAAGGCCAGCGCCGTTATGTGGAAAGCCTCTCGGCCTACGCCCGCCAGTTTTTGGGCCGCTTGGACAAGCCCGATGTGGACCTGATTGAGGGCCTGTCGCCCGCCATCAGCATTGAGCAAAAAGCCACCAGCCACAACCCGCGCTCGACCGTCGGCACGGTGACCGAAATTCACGACTACCTGCGCTTGCTGTTTGCCCGCGCGGGCACGCCCTATTGCCCCGACCATCAACTGCCGCTGCAAGCGCAAAGCGTGTCGCAAATGGTGGACGCCGTCATGGCGCTGCCCGAAGACACCAAGCTCATGCTGCTCGCGCCCATCGCGCGCAACCGCAAGGGTGAGTACAGCGAAATCTTCACGCAGCTGCAAGCGCAGGGCTATGTGCGCTTCCGCATTGAGGGCAAGGTGTACGAATACGACGAACTGCCCGAGCTGAAGAAAACCGAGAAGCACGACATCGACGTGGTGGTGGACCGCATCAAAGTGCGCCACGAAGCGCCAGCCGTTCCTACCCCTGTGGCAGCGCCCAGCATTGGCGACGTGACAGTCACCGCCCCGCCGCCCGGCCTGCGCCAGCGTTTGGCCGAGAGCCTTGAAGCCGCGCTGCGTTTGGCGGAAGGCCGCGCCATTGCGCTAGAGATGGACACGGGCGTGGAGCACGCGTTCAACGCCAAGTTTTCTTGCCCGCAGTGCACGTATTCCATCAGTGAACTTGAGCCGCGTTTGTTCTCGTTCAACTCACCCGTGGGCGCTTGCCCTTCGTGCGACGGCTTAGGCCACCAAGACTATTTCGACCCTGCACGCGTGGTGGCGTTTCCGTCGCTCAGCCTTGGCAGCGGCGCCATCAAAGGCTGGGACCGCCGCAACGCGCATTACTTCACCCTGCTGGAGAGCTTGGCCAAGCACTACAAGTTTGACCTCGACACACCGTTCGAAGACCTGAGCATAGAGACTCGCCAAGTGCTGTTGTATGGCTCGGGCGAAGAAGAAATCAAATTCAACTACAGCCTTGAAAACGGCTCTGGCAAAAAGCTGAGTAAGAAGCACCCCTTCGAAGGCATCTTGGTCAACATGGAGCGCCGCTACCGCGAAACCGATTCGACCGTGGTGCGCGAAGACCTGTCGCGCTACCGCGGCGTGCGTGCGTGTACATCCTGCGGCGGCACACGCCTGCGCCGCGAAGCACGCAATGTACGCATTGGCGAAGGCGATCAAATGCGCGGCATTTTCGACATCAGCCACACCACGCTGGGCGAATGCTTTGGCTACTTCAACACGCTCCAACTGCACGGCGCCAAAGCCGAAATTGCAGACAAAGTGGTGCGCGAAATTGCCTCACGCTTGAAGTTCTTAAACGACGTGGGTTTGAACTACCTCAGCCTCGACCGCAGTGCCGACACCCTGTCGGGCGGCGAAGCGCAGCGCATTCGTTTGGCCAGCCAAATTGGCTCGGGCCTGACGGGCGTAATGTATGTGCTGGACGAGCCCAGCATTGGCCTGCATCAGCGAGACAACGACCGCCTGATCGACACCCTCAAACACCTGCGTGACATTGGCAACAGCGTCCTGGTGGTGGAACACGACGAAGACATGATTCGCGCCGCCGACTTTTGCGTAGACATGGGCCCCGGCGCGGGCGTGCACGGTGGCCAAGTGATGGCGCGTGGCACACCCGCTGAGATTGAAGCCAACCCCAACTCACTGACGGGCCGCTACCTCGCGCAAGTACTGCGCATCGACGTGCCGACCAAGCGCAACGCCTTTTTGCCTGTGGAAGCCGAAGAGCTGAAGTTCCAACGCAAGCTGCACAAAGATGCGTCAGAGCACCAAGTCATTCGCATCCGTGGTGCGCGTGGCAACAACCTCAAAAACGTCACCGCTGATTTCCCTGTGGGCTTGCTCACCTGCGTCACGGGTGTGTCGGGCTCTGGCAAGTCCACGCTGGTCAACGACACGCTGTACACCGCAGCGGCGCACACCATTCACCGTGCACACGACGAGCCAGCGGCACACGATGAAATCACGGGCCTCGACTATTTCGACAAAGTCATCAACGTCGACCAATCACCAATCGGCCGCACGCCACGCAGCAACCCCGCCACGTACACCGGCCTGTTCACGCCCATCCGCGAGTTGATGGCTGAAGTGCCCATGGCCCGCGAACGCGGCTATGGCCCTGGGCGATTCAGCTTCAACGTGGCCGCAGGCTCAGGCGGTGGCCGCTGCGAAGCTTGCCAAGGCGACGGGATGGTGAAAGTTGAAATGCACTTCTTGCCCGACGTGTATGTGCCCTGCGATGTGTGCCACGGTTTGCGCTACAACCGCGAAACGCTGGAGGTCATGTACAAGGGCAAAAACATCGCGCAGGTTTTAGAGCTGACCGTAGAAGCCGCTTTGCAGTTTTTCAACGCCGTGCCCAACATCGCCCGCAAGCTGCAAACCTTGATGGACGTAGGCTTGTCGTACCTGCAACTCGGCCAAGCCGCCACCACGCTTTCGGGTGGTGAAGCGCAACGCGTGAAGCTGGCCTTGGAGCTGAGCAAACGCGACACGGGCCGCACGCTCTACATCTTGGACGAGCCCACCACGGGCCTGCACTTTGCAGACATTGCGCTGCTGCTGAAAGTGCTGCAACACCTGCGTGATGCGGGCAACACCATCGTGATCATCGAGCACAACCTCGACGTGATCAAAACCGCCGACTGGCTGATTGACATGGGCCCAGAGGGCGGCAGCGGTGGCGGCACGGTGGTGGGTGTGGGCACGCCGGAAGACTTGGCAGCAAACCCTGCCAGCTTTACTGGTAAGTACTTGAAGCGCTTGCTAGACAACTCAGCGCCAGCTTAAAGCGGGACATCGTCCACGCTTAATGCTGATGCCCATGCGCGCCATGCACGTGGCGGTGGGCAATTTCTTCAACCGTGGCGGCGCGCACATCCGTCACGGTGCAGCAGAAACGCAGCGCCTGGCCCGCCAACTCGTGGTTGCCGTCTAGGTGCACTTCGGGGCCTTTGATCTTCACCACGTTGAACACGCGCGGCTGGCCATCGTCGCCCGCACCTTGCAACTGACCTCCCACTTTCACGCCGGGTGGAAATTCCGCCTTAGGGATGACGCGCACCAATGATTCGTCACGTTCGCCAAAGGCATCTTCTGCGCTCAAATCCAGCTTGACGGCAAAACCCAGGGCTTGGCCATTGAGTGCGGCTTCGACCTTGGGAAAAATGTTTTCGTAGCCACCGTGCAAATACGACAAATGCCCCGAGTCCAAAGGCTTGCCTGCGGGGCTGGTGACTTGGTATTTGATGGTGACGGCCGTGTCTTGAATGATTTGCATGGCTAGGATTTGAATGAAAAGTGCCATTGTCCACGACCCATGCGATGGCGCGTCATCAAGCCTTACCATTCACCCCCATGAAACCTGTCATCCGTGTATTTTTTAAAACCCTGCGTATCGTGCTGGGCCCCGTCATGTTGGTCAAAGAGCGTCTCACGAGCCCCAAGGGCATGCAGCGTGACGCTGCAGCGCAAGCTGCGATTGACCTGCACTGCCAAAGCTTAGCGCTGTATCAGTTCAACACCTGCCCGTTTTGCATCAAGGTGCGCCAAGAAATGCGCCGCTTGTCGCTGCCGATTGAGAAGCGTGATGCGCAACACCACGTTGCCAATCGCGACGAACTTCTGCAAGGCAGTGGTGCAACCAAAGTGCCTTGCTTGAAGATCATCGACGCCAACGGCCACACCCAGTGGCTTCAAGACTCGACCGCCATCGTGACCTACCTGCGCGCACGCTTCCAGAGCTAAAAGTTAAGCCGCTTTCGCAGCCTGTAAGGTCTCGCGCGTTTGCAACGCCACACGACGCGCCGCATCCGCAAAATCGTCGCCTTTAGACGCATACAAAATTGCACGCGAAGAGTTAACGATGATGGGGCCGGTGGTCACTGCGTTCTTTACGTCACCACTCAGACGCAAACCTGCTTTCACCGTCGCCACGGCATCGCCACCTTGCGCGCCCACACCGGGAATTAACAGGGGCAATGTGGGTGCGAGTTCGCGCACACGTTCGATTTCTTTGGGGTAGGTTGCGCCCACCACCAAGCCTAGTTGGCCGTTGAGGTTCCAAGGACCTTGGGCCAATTTGGCGATGTGTTCGTAAAGCAAAGGCTGGCCTTCGACGGACGCGAGGCGTTGGTTTTGCAAGTCGTCACCGCCGGGGTTGGAGGTGCGGCACAACAAAAACGCGCCTTTGCCGTGGTACTTCAAGTACGGCGCTACCGAGTCCCAGCCCATGAAAGGCGAGAGGGTAACCGCATCTGCGCCGTAGCGCTCAAACGCTTCGATGGCGTATTGCTCGGCAGTGCTGCCAATGTCTCCGCGCTTGGCATCCAAAATGATGGGCACATGGGGCGCAACGCGGCGCATGTGCTCCATCAACCGCTCTAGCTGGCCTTCGGCGCGGTGCGCAGCAAAGTAGGCAATTTGAGGTTTGAAGCTGTTTACCACATCGGCAGTGGCGTCGACGATGGCTGCGCAGAAATCGTAAATTTTGTTCGAGTCGCCCTTGATGCGGTCTGGGAACTTGGTGGGTTCGGGGTCAAGGCCCACGCAGAGCATGGAGTTGTTTTGGCGCTCTGCAGCGCTGAGCATGTCAAGAAAGGTCATGACGTGATTTTAGAAGGCTTGGTTGTGGGTTTCTGCTGAGCTCGCTGTGGGTAAAGGCGGTGGGCAGGTTCCTCATGCTGGGGTACCAGAAATCGTCACCTGCCCACCGCCTTTGCCCACAGACTGCGGCACGCCATGTTTCAACCGCAAACAGTGACGCGACTTGGGTGCGGCGGCTGAGGATTTCTGGTACGCCAGCATGAGGAAGCCGCTGCACCCAAGTCGCGTCAACACTTCCGGCGCGAACCCCTCACGAGCGAAAAACACCAACAGCGAAAAGCTACTCAGAACCCTTGAGATGGGCCATAGCCAAACAAAGGTCAGCCCACACCTTGGCCTTCTCGGGCAAGTTACGCAGCACGTAGTTGGGGTGATACGTCACCACCACCGGCACGTTCTGGTACTGGTACACACGCCCACGCAGCTTGCCGTAAGGCGTGCCTTCTAGCTCTGGCACGCTGTCGCGCAACAAGGCCTGCACCGCAAAGCGGCCCATCGCCAAAATCATTTTGGGTTTCAGCAACGCCACTTGACGCTCAAGGTAAGGCAAGCACTGCGCCACTTCTTCTGGCTTGGGGTTGCGGTTGCCAGGTGGGCGGCACTTGAGCACGTTGGCGATGTACACGCCGCCGCCCTCTGCCGTGCGCTCTCCTGTGCGCGATAACTTCATTGCCGCCAGCATGTTGTCGAGCAACTTGCCGGCTTGGCCCACAAATGGCTCGCCTTGATGGTCTTCATCTTCGCCTGGTGTTTCGCCCACGATGAGCCAATCGACTTGCGGCGCTTCGCCTTCGACGGCAGGAGCGCCCACACCAAACACGGTGTTTTGGCGAGAGCCGCACAAGCTGCAGGCCTGGCAGCCCGAGACCGTGCTGTGCAAGGCTGACCAATCCATCTGGTCGATACCCTCGGGGCGTTGAATGATGATGGGGGCTGGCGCAATTTCGGGTTGGGCCTTGGCCACAGGCGCAGGCATTTGCTGCGCTGCTGTATCAAAGCCTGCGGCGTTGGCAATGGCGTGTGTGGCCAGTTCGCTGGCAGCGGCAAAGCTGTGTGCTTCGTTCACAGGGGCTGCCATGACGGCGGCCTCAGACATCGGCGACCACACGCGCACGCCCATCTCGGCCAGCATGGCGCGTTGGCGTTTGTCGAGGTGCAAGGTGTCGGTCATGGGCAATAGCTTACAGCTTGAGCGACATGACCACCGCATGCTCGCGTTGGCCGTGGTCGGCGGGGTAATAGTTTTTGCGCTCGCCCACACGGCGGTAACCATAGCGCTCGTACACCTGCATGGCGCGGGTGTTGCCCACGCGCACTTCTAGCCACAGCCATTGGGCTTGACGGCTGCGTGCCCAGAGCGACAAGGCATCAAGCATCAGCACGCCGTAGCCTTGGCCCTGAAAATGTGGCGCGACGGTGATGTTGAGCAAGTGCACTTCGTCCACGCCCTCCATGGCCACAAAGTAGCCAATCAAGGTGTCACCCCCGATCAGCGCCAGCAGCTGGTAACCCGACTTCAGCGAATCCGCGAAGTTGCCGCGTGTCCACGGATGGGCGTAGGCGCTTTTTTCGATGCGCAGCACGTCGTCCAGCAGCGCATCGGTCAGCGGCTCTAGGCGTACTTCGGGTTTCAAAACGGCACTCATGGAGGGAGAGATGTGGCAGAGAAAAGTTAGGGCGTGATTGTCGGCGTAGCGGCTTGTGCAATCAGCTCCGCTTGTTGCGCTTTGATTTGCATGCGCTCATCGGTGGTTTGGGCCACTTTGTCGCGGATGTAAAGAGGCAGGGCCTCTTCGGGTGGCACAGCTTCGCCAGCCTCCCAAGCGACGGGAGCCAAGCGCAGCAATGCGACGGCAGTGGGCAAGGCCATCACTTGCGGCGCTGTCAACGCAGCGGGCCAACGGCCTGGATATACGGGCCATGCGTTGCCAGCTGCAATGAAGCTTTCTTGCGTCCAATCGGCAGGCCAATGCAGCGCTTCAGGGCTATGCAACTCGGGCTCTTGCACGCAACGCCATACGCCTGGCATCTGATTTGTTTCGTCGACGCTGATTGATGCACCGCCGACGTTTGGCTTGAACTCATACGCCGCCGCATACACCTGCTCCATGCGCGCGTCCATCACGGCTAGCACGCGCATCACAGACATCGCACCTTTTGCCGAACCATTTGCAACACGCGCCGCGCGCGCCTCTTCGGCCACCGCTAACAAAGTGTCAATCGGAAGCACTGATAAGTCAGCGCCAAAGGCCAAACCCTGAGCCACCGAGCACGCTGTGCGCAAGCCTGTGAATGCACCTGGCCCACGGCCAAACACAACAGCTTGCAAATCAGTCAACGCCAAACCGGCCTCTTTCAAGAGCGCCAGGGTTTGCGGAATCATGTGCGTGGACGTGAGCGCGCCGCCTGCGCTGGTGTGCGTCCACGTCTGCGTGCCGCGAGCGACCGCAAGAGAAAGGGTGTCGGTGCTGGTCTCTAAAGCCAGCCACTGGTTGGTGTGCATCCACTGATTATCCCAGCCGTGATAATTTGCGCATGACTCCTCTGCACTTGCCCTCTTTGCATCGACTCACATCAAGCGGCCGCCTCTCACGATGGGGCTTTGTGCGCTTGTGTTTGGCACTTGCCTTAGCCTTTGCCTCGCTGTTTACCATGATCTGCGCCACAGCCTTGCCCGCTCAAGCTGCACCCAGCTCAAAGGCCGTGCGCACCGATCCGCCCAAGCACACGGAGGGCGACATCGGCCAGCTGCCCGCTGAGGTGCAAGCCGCGCTGCAACGCGCCAAAGTGCCGTCTGAAAACTTCCACGTGATGGTGGTCGACACCCACACGGGCAGCACACCGCGCCTCAGCCACCAAGCCCAAGTGCGCGTGAACCCAGCCTCGTTGATGAAGTTGGCCACGACCACCGCCGCGCTCGACACGCTGGGCCCCGCCTTTGTGTGGCGCACGCCCGTGTATGTGGACGGCCCTGTGCGCGACGGCGTACTGCAAGGCAACGTCTACATCAGAGGCAGCGGTGACCCGCGTTTGGGTGTCGAGCGCTTGTGGCTGTTGATGCGCCGCATTCAGGGTTTGGGCATTCAAAAAATTCAGGGCGACATCGTGCTGGACCGCAGCGCGTTTGACGTGCCCGCACGTGACGCCGCCAGCTTTGATGGCGAGCCCCTGCGCCCCTACAACGCCGCGCCTGATGCGCTGCTGCTCAACTTCAAATCGCTGCTCATTCAGTTTGTGCCCGACCGCGCTGCCAACTTGGCACGCGTGCAAATCGAGCCACCCTTGGCTGGCGTGCAATTCCCCACAGCCGTGCCGCTGAGCAATGGCGATTGCAATGACTACCGCGGCGCACTTCGCGCCGACTGGAGCGACCCCACACGCATCAAATTTGCCGGCAACTTCCCCGCTGTGTGCGGCGAAAAAATGTGGCCCATCGCCTATGCCGCGCCCCAGCAATTTGCGCCACGCGCCATCACCGGCATGTGGCAGCAGCTCGGTGGCCAACTCATTGGACAAGTGCGCGATGGCAGCGTTCCCACCCACTTGCAGCCCATCTTCAACGTCGAATCGGCTACCTTGGCTGAGACCATTCGCGACATCAACAAGTTCAGTAACAACGTGATGGCGCAACAGCTGTTCCTCACCCTCAGCCAACAACAACGCGGTGTGGGCAGCTTTGACGCCTCACGCGAGGTGATGCAGCGCTGGTGGCGCGAACGCGTGGGCGGCGAAGTGCCCACCTTTGACAACGGCTCGGGCCTGAGCCGTGAAGAGCGCATCAGCGCGCAAGCCTTGGCGCGTTTGCTGCAAGTGGCATGGGCCTCGCCCAACATGTCTGAACTGATGAGCTCGCTGCCCGTGACCGGCCTAGACGGCACGATGAAACGCAGCAAAGCACAAGCCAGTGCGCACTTAAAAACCGGCAGCTTACGTGACGTGGCGGGCGTGGCCGGCTTTGTAGACACCGCCAGCGGCAAGCGTTTGGTGGTGGTGGCCATCTTGCACCACGCCAATGCCAATGCGGCTCGCCCTGCGCTAGACGCCATGATTGACTGGGCAGGGAAACAGCCATGAACTACACCGAATGGATAGGCTACGCCGCTGCCAGCCTGACCACCGCGAGCTTTGTGCCGCAAGCGTGGCTGACCTTCAAGACCCGCGACGTGAGTGGTATTTCGTTGGGGATGTACAGCGCGTTCACGCTTGGCGTTGCGCTGTGGTTGGCCTACGGCTTGCTGATTGAAGCCTGGCCCGTGGTGATTGCCAACATCATCACACTGGTGTTGGCTGCCAGTATTTTGGCGATGCGCTTGCGCTTTGGGCGCAAGGCATCAGCGCTGAATTAACGCCAGCCTTGGGCCGTGGCGTTGTACAAGTAGCTGGCAACCCAGCGGTTGCCTGCGGGTGTGAGGTGAATGCCGTCGGCAAAGAGCATGGTGGTGTAATTTGTATTAACTCCGACAGCACCAGAATCACAACCCCTAGCAGTTGCAAACGCGGTGTTCGAGACAAGCGTCGAAACACCGCACGCTGGCGTGGTGTAGGTTGTCCCGTTAAAACCAGTATCTGTAAATGGACTAAATGTTGCGAGAGATGTGGCCGTCAAGAACAACGAATTCACGCCTGATGCGTTGGCATAAATCACCGTATTAGGAGTTTGACCACCGAACGCTGTGTTCAAAGCCAACAAAACAGCTTCGTTGAAAGTGCTCGTCCAACTCACAGACGGCGTCGCTGCAGGCGTTGCAGTTGGATCAAAGCTGTTGGCACGACCCCATGGTGTTCTAGACACCTCTAACACCGGCATGATCAAAATATGCTTAACGCCAGCGGTCTTTAAGCGCTGCACTTGGGTGACCAAGGCCTGGGCTGCTGCGTTGGCATTTGTAACTGCTGTGCTGGCATTTGTAACGGCTTTGACATCAAAGGTACCAACAGTAATTACGACCAAGTCACCCGAAGAAAAACCACCATCGCTACTAACAACAGCATCGATCTGCGCGGCCAAATTAGTAACTTGGGCACCAGCGCTAGCCTTGCTGACAATATTCGATTGACCAAAATAAGCTGCCATCTGTCCAACCACGGTACCTGTGGTGCTTCCGGTTTCGCGAACCGTGGCTGCGGCATCGTTAAAGCCATCGCCCAAACCAATCACTCGCGTCGGCTTGAACGGCTCCACTGTGCTGCTTGCTCCGCAGGCAGAAAGCAGGGCGACAAGCGACACGGTGCACAAGGCTTTGAGGGTTCGGCTAAAAATTGGGTTCATCACAGGCTCTCTTTGAGTACCGCGTTAGTTTAACGAGTTGGCGTGGCGGCCCGCGTTAAGCGGTCTCGCACGCCATCCCATGCAGAAGTAAGGGGTGGCGCTTCGACCCAAATGTGTGCAACGCCTTGCCTGTCGAAGGCTCGCAGCTGGGCGAAAAGTTGGTGGGCGCAGTCACTTGCCGAAGACGGCATGAGCGCCACGTTGAAGTTAGCGGCGTTGCTTGAGGGCAGCAGCACAGGGCTGCGCGACCAGATGGCAACGATGTGAGCGCCAGCGGCAGGAACCGAAGCAGCCCCCCCTTCACAAGTTTTGGCGTTTGCATTTGAATAGGCACTGATGGCGTTTTGCAACTCAGCAGCCGTCATCAACTGCACTTTGGCAGCTGGCGCGTAATGCGACGCCAAGGTGCCCGATGCACGCGGCGCATCCGCATCAGGCACGTTGGGTGTGATCACGGCCAAACCGCACGCATCGCTCAACTGCTGAGGCGTAATCACACCCGGGCGCAGCAGCACAGGCGCTGCGCGGGTGCAGTCAATGATGGTGGACTCGATGCCCACATCGCATGCGCCACCGTCGAGGATGAGCAGCTCGGGGCCAAACTCACCCGCCACATGTGCGGCGGTGGTGGGGCTCACACGGCCAAACAAATTGGCACTGGGTGCAGCCACACCAAACACGCCCAAGGCTTGGGCACCTTGCAGCACGGCGAGCGCCACGGGGTGCGAGGGGCAACGCAAGCCCACCGAGTTTTGACCACCTGCAGCCACAGCGGCAACCTCGACTCGACGCGGCAAGATGAGCGTCAAGGGGCCGGGCCAAAACGCTTCCATCAGCTTTTGAGCGAACTCGGGCACATGGCTGGCAAAGCGCTGCACGCCTTGTGCGCTGGCCACATGCACGATGAGCGGATGGTTGGCGGGACGACCTTTGGCTGCAAAAATTTTAACTACGGCAGCATCGTTGCTTGCGTCGGCGGCCAAGCCATAAACCGTTTCGGTGGGCAAGCCCAACAATTCGCCACGCTGCAAAGCTTGCGCCGCAGCAGCGATGGATGGAGGAGACTGACCGTCAAGAATCATGGGGCAAATGCGTCGCCGTTAAAACGGGGCGATGCCAAGAATAGCCGCCGCTTTTAACGCCACGCCACGCGCAGCCTCTGGGGTAGCGGCTGTGATGTTGAGGTGCCCCATCTTGCGGCCCACACGTGCTTCGCGCTTGCCGTACAGATGCAAATGCGTGCCGGGCAAGGCCAACACGTCATGCCAAGCGGGTTCAACTTGTGATGAGCTGGGGTCAGAAGAACGGGGATCAGAACCCAATTGTTTGGCGAACCACAAATCGCCAAGCAGGTTCAACATGACGGCAGGGCTGTGCTGGCGCGGTTGCGTCAAAGGCAGATCGGCCATGGTGCGCACTTGCAGTTCGAACTGCGACACGTCGCACGCGTCTTGGCTGTAGTGGCCGCTGTTGTGGGGGCGAGGGGCGATTTCGTTGACGACCAGCGAGTGATCGGCCAACACAAAAAACTCCACGCACAACACGCCCACATAGTTCAGCTCTTGCGCCACGGCTTTGGCCGCGGTGATGGCTTGGTGGGCCAATCCCTCAGGCACATTGCCCGCAAACACTTCTGTCACCGCCAAGATGCCGTTGCGGTGCAAGTTCAATTGCACGGGCAAGTTCACCATCGCGCCATCGCGGCCACGCGCCACGATGACCGAGCATTCGCTGGCCAAGGGCAACATTTTTTCCAACACGCAAGGCACGCTTCCGAGCTGGGTCCAACCGGTGTTGAGCGCGTCACGCGTGGTCACGCGCAACTGGCCTTTGCCGTCATAGCCCATGCGAGAGGTTTTCAAAATGCCGGGCAGCAAGTCGTCGTTCACAGCCGCGAGTTGCGCAGCGGTGTCGATCACCGCGTGCGGCGCCACAGGCACGCCGCATTTCACAAAATGGGCTTTCTCACGCGCACGGTCTTGCGCCACAGCCACAGCTGATTCGGCGGGTGACACAGGCAGCGTGGCAGCGAGTTGCGCCAGGGCGTCGGCGGGCACGTTCTCAAACTCGGTGGTCACTGCTTGGCACACAGCGGCGAGTTGTTTCAAGCCTTCGGGGTCTAAGTAATCGGTGTGGATGTGGTGGTGGCTCACCAAGCCTGCGGGGCTTTGTGCATCGGGGTCGAGCACCGCGGTGTTGTAGCCCATGCGTTGCGCGGTGTGCGCCCACATACGGCCCAACTGGCCACCGCCCAACACACCCAAGGTGGAGCCGGGCAGCAAGGGTTTCAAAGTAACGCTCATACAGGTGGCAGCGTCATATGGCGTGCCACTTCGGTTTGCGCCACGCGGAAGGCTTGCAGCTTTTCGGCCAACACCGGGTCAGTCGATGCCAGCAAAGCCACTGCAAACAAAGCCGCATTCGCAGCACCTGCATTGCCAATGGCAAAGGTGGCCACCGGAATGCCTTTGGGCATTTGCACAATGCTGTGCAAGGAATCCACGCCTTGCAAATGCTTGCTGGCCACAGGCACGCCTAGCACGGGCACGATGGTTTTGGCCGCGATCATGCCGGGCAAGTGGGCAGCGCCTCCCGCACCTGCGATGATGGCGCGCAAGCCACGGCCTTGGGCGCTTTCGGCGTAGGCAAACATGTCATCCGGCATGCGGTGGGCTGAAACGACGCGGGTTTCAAAAGAGACATCAAATTCTTGGAGAATCTGAGCTGCATGTTGCATGGTGTCCCAATCAGAATTGGAACCCATGACGACACCGACGAGGCACTGGGTCATGATGAAGGCTGTGTGTGAGCAAAAACGAATTTTAAGACGGGACCCCCATGATTGATGTGACGATGGAAAATTTCGAGGCCGATGTGATTGCTGCCTCACAAACCACCCCTGTGTTGGTGGACTTCTGGGCCGACTGGTGCGCGCCCTGCAAATCACTCGGTCCCGTGCTCGAAAAGCTGGAAGCCGACTACGCAGGCCGCTTCAAGCTGGTCAAGGTCAACGCAGACACCGAACAGCAGCTGGCCGGTGCGTTTGGCGTCAAAAGCCTACCCACCTGCATCTTGCTCATCGGCGGCCGTCCTGTGGACGGTTTTATGGGCGCATTACCCGAAGGCAAAGTGCGCGAGTTCTTAGACAAGCATTTGCCATCGGACAACGAAATAGCTGCACAAGCCGATGCCCAAGAAGCCGAGCAACTCATCAACGCGGGTGATGCCAGTGCCGCCATCGCCAAGCTGCAAGAGGCTTTGAGCCTCAACACGGCTGACGACGAAACCCGTTACAACTTGGTCAAGCTGCTGATTTCTGTGGGCGAACTAGAAGAAGCGCAAGCAGCATTGACGCCCAAGCTCACGGAAATACCGTTGCAACTGCGTTTTGATGCGCTCAACTACTGGCTGCAAGCGTTGGTGTTTGTGTCCACCGACGAGCGTGCCACTTGGACGTTTGAGCAGTTCGAGGCCGCCATCGCCCAAAACAAACGCGACTTCGACACCCGCTTGGCCAAAGCCCGCGTACTGATAGCCGCTGAACTGTTTGAAGCCGCGATGGACGAGCTGTTAGAAATCATCATGCGCGACAAAACGTGGAGCAACGATGTGGCGCGCAAAACCTATGTGTCCATCTTGGAGTTGATGACGCCCCCCAAGCCCAAAACGGACGATGCCGCCTTCGGCAAATCCGCAGGCGGCATCGAGTTAACTGGCAAAGCCGCGGTGCAAGAAGACCCCATGTTGGAGATGATTTCTCGCTACCGCCGCAAGCTCAGCATGGCGCTGAACTAAGGTCTCAGTCCTTCAACCGATCCCAAGCCTCTTGGTACTTGGCGGCGGTTTGGGCAATTACCTCTTGCGGCAAATGCGGCGCGGGGGGTGATTTGCTCCAAGGCTTGCCTTGCACCTGAGCCGTTTCCAGCCAATCGCGCAAGAACTGCTTGTCGTAGCTCGGTGGGTTCACACCATCTTTGAAACTCTGTGCGTAACTGTCCGCTGGCCAGTAGCGAGATGAATCGGGCGTGAGCACCTCGTCCATCAACACGAGGTCATTATTGGCATCCAAACCAAATTCAAACTTGGTGTCCGCAATGATGATGCCTTTGGCTGCCGCCACGTCGCGCGCGGTTTCGTACAAGGCGATGCTGACGGTTTTGATTTTCTCGGCCAAACCGCCGCCGATCATCTCCACCACTTGTTCGTAAGTGATGTTCTCGTCGTGGTCACCCACCGCCGCTTTGGCGGCAGGCGTGAAGATGGGCTCTGGCAATTTGCTAGCGTTCTTCAAACCTTTGGACAGCTTGACACCGCACACGGCTTGGTTTTCTTGGTATTCCTGCCAACCACTGCCGGCCAAATAACCACGCACCACCGCTTCCACGGGGATGGGCTTCAAGCGCTTGACCAACATGGAGCGGCCTGTGACTTGGGCCACTTCATCGGCGCTCACCACGCTCTCAGGCGCTTCGCCTGTCAGGTGGTTGGGGCAAATGTGGCCGAGCTTGCCAAACCAAAACAAAGCCATTTGGGTGAGCAGTTCGCCCTTGCCCGGAATGGCTTCGCCCATGATGACATCAAACGCGCTGATGCGGTCTGAAGCCACCATCAAAATGCGGTCATCGCCCACGGCGTAGTTGTCGCGCACTTTGCCGCGTGCGAGCAAAGGCAAAGAAGTGAGCGCAGAGGTGTGCAGAGCTGACATGTATTACTTCACCAACTGAGCGAGTTCGCCCTTGGCGTACTTGGCCGCCACCACAGAGAGGCTGTCGCCCTTGATTTTGCTGCCTTGACCTTCGCAACCGAATTCCAAATAGCGTTGTTTGCAGATGTTCATCGCGGCTTCGCGGGCAGGCTTGAGCCATTCGCGGGCATCGAACTTTTCTGGGTTCTCAAACATGAACTTGCGAGCCGCCGCCGTCATGGCCAAGCGGATGTCGGTGTCGATGTTGACCTTGCGCACACCGTGCTTGATGGCTTCTTGAATTTCAGACACGGGCACACCAAACGTCTGCTTCATCTGACCGCCATATTGGTTGATGATGGCCAACAGGTCTTGCGGGACGCTGCTTGAGCCGTGCATGACCAAGTGAGTGTTGGGAATGCGCGCGTGAATTTCTTTGACACGGCTGATGGCCAAGATGTCGCCGGTGGGCTCGCGTGTGAACTTGTATGCGCCGTGGCTGGTGCCGATGGCGATGGCCAAGGCATCGAGCTGTGTGGCTTTCACAAACAGGGCGGCTTCTTCTGGGTCGGTCAACATTTGGCTGTGGTCGAGTTTGCCCACGGCGCCAATGCCGTCTTCTTCACCGGCTTCGCCCGTTTCCAAATTGCCCAAGCAACCCAATTCGCCCTCAACCGACACGCCCACTTTGTGCGCCATGGCCACCACTTGTTGGGTAACTTGCACGTTGTACTCAAAGCTGGAAGGTGTTTTGCCGTCTTCCATCAACGAGCCGTCCATCATGACGGAGCCAAAGCCGAGGTCAATCGCGCCTTGGCAAATCTTGGGCGATGTGCCATGGTCTTGGTGCATGACCAAAGGAATGTGTGGGTAGGCTTCGGTGGCGGCTTGAATCAAATGCTTGATGAAAGGCTCGCCCGCGTATTTGCGTGCGCCAGCGCTGGCTTGCAAGATGACAGGTGCGCCCACGGCGTCGGCAGCCATCATCACGGCTTGCACTTGTTCCAAGTTGTTGACGTTGAAAGCTGGAATGCCGTAACCGTGCTCTGCAGCATGGTCCAGAAGTTCGCGCATCGATACGAGTGCCATGGGGAATCCTCAAAAATTAAAAACTGATGTAACTGCTGGCAATTTTAAAGGCGGCAGCTTCGTGCCCAACTGACAGGCATGAAAGCCCATCAGCTGTGCATCTCAATGCTTGGGTGGGGGGAGGCCCTTTAGCGAACTTCGCAAATGCGCAGCATGTTGGTGCCGCCAGGCGTACCCATCGGATCACCACAGGTGATGGCGTACACATCGCCCGTGTCCACAATGCCGCGCAGTTTCAGGTGCGCTTCAGCTTGGGCCAAGGCGGTATCGCGGTCGGCGCTGGTGTCCATCAGCAAAGCGCGCACATTGCGAAATAGCGCCATGCGTCGCTGCGACGCCACTTTGGTAGTCACGGCGTAAATGGGAATATGAATGCGGTGGCGGCTCATCCACAGCGCGGTGGAGCCCGACTCGGTCAAGGCCACGATGGCTTTGGCGCCCAAATGGTGCGCTGTGAACAAGGCGCCCATGGCAATGGTTTGGTCAATGCGGGTGAAAGTTTGGCCTTTGAAATCGGCGTCCAGTTCCACGTCTTCAGCGGCCTCAGCGGCCTCGCAAATTTTGGACATTTCTTCCACGGTTTCCAGTGGGTATTTGCCTGCAGCAGTTTCAGCGCTGAGCATGACAGCGTCTGTGCCATCAATCACGGCGTTGGCCACGTCACTCACCTCGGCGCGGGTGGGCACGGGGTTGGTGATCATGCTTTCCATCATTTGAGTCGCGGTGATCACTACTTTGTCGTGCTGACGCGCCAGCTTGATCATGCGTTTTTGCAACGCGGGCACCGCAGCGTTGCCCACCTCCACAGCCAAGTCGCCACGCGCCACCATGATGCCGTCGCTGGCCCGCAAGATTTCGTCCAACAGCGGGATGGCTTCTGCGCGTTCGATCTTGGCAATCAGGCCCGGCTTGTGTTTGTACTCAGCGCCAGCCACGTTGGCCAACTGCCTTGCCATTTCCATGTCCGTGGCGTTTTTAGGAAAACTCACCGCAAGGTAATCGGCTTGGAAGCTCATCGCGGTTTTGATGTCGTCCATGTCTTTGGCGGTCAGCGCGGGTGCGGTCAAGCCGCCGCCTTGCTTGTTAATGCCTTTGTTGTTGGACAGCTCGCCGCCGACTTTGACGGTGGTGTGCACTTGCTCGCCACGCACGGCCTCAACCGTCAACACAATCAAACCGTCGTTGAGCAACAGCAAGTCGCCGGGCTTCACATCGCGGGGCAGTTCTTTGTAATCCAAGCCCACGCCTTGCAAATCGCCGAGTTCGGTGCGCGAGGCGTCCAGCACAAACTTGGCCCCGTTCTCCAGCATGACCTTGCCGTCCACAAACTTGCCCACGCGAATCTTGGGGCCTTGCAAGTCAGCCATGATGGCCACTTCGCGACCCGCACGTGCGGCGGCTTCGCGCACGAGTCGGGCGCGGTCGATGTGGTCCTGGGCTTTGCCATGGCTGAAATTGAGGCGTACCACGTTCACGCCGGCACGAATCATGGCCTCAAGCAATGCGGGGTCGCTAGAAGCGGGACCTAAAGTGGCAACAATTTTGGTGGCGTGACGGGCCATGGTGTATCTCCTGTGTGTGTTTTTGTTTGCTTCATTCTGGCACGCTTAACGCCTGAATCTAAGTCGCTCAGGACCGGTGGGCCCATGATTTGTGCGTTCTTTATGTCTCATTTATGCCTTGAAGTCCTTTGTCGCTGGACGGGTAAACACCTGTTTGGCGCTGAAACGGCGATAATCGTTCTACTAATTGATGCAAATCAGTGCGCATCAAAACCGCTCACCTAAGATTCGTCACCTATGACCACACATATTCAACCTATCCTTCCCGGCGAACCCATGCCACACCGCAAAGTCATGCGCGAGTGGCTGATTCCTTTGGCTGAGCGCACCACCGCGCTCGCCATTGTGATGCTTGTCATTGACTACGTGCTGTGGGCTGCCCTCTTGGCCGGCACCGTGTATTTCGATGCTTGGTGGGCCAAGCTCTTGAGCGGCTGCGCTGCTGGCTTTGTCATTGGCCGCTTGTTTATCTTGGGCCACGACGCTTGCCACCAAAGCCTCACACCGCACCGCAACCTCAACAAGTGGTTGGGCCGCATTGCCTTCTTGCCCTCGTTGACCGCCTTCAGCTTGTGGGATATCGGCCACAACGTGGTGCACCATGGCTACACCAACCTCAAAAACTTCGACTTCGTATGGGCGCCTTACACCCCCGAAGAGTACGCAGCCTTGAGCACGGGTGAAAAACTCAAAGACCGCATCTACCGCAGTGGCTGGGCACCTGGCCTGTATTACATGATCGAAATCTGGTGGAACAAGATGGTGTTCCCAACAGAAAAGCACATGCCCACGCGCCGCCCCATCTTCATCAAAGACTGCTTGCTCATCAGCGCCTTTGGCGCCGCTTGGGTGGCCGCTATGGTGTGGGCTGCGATTGCCACTGAACAAACCATTGGTTACATCTTGCTGATGGGTGTTGCTTTGCCATTCTTCTTCTGGGTCACCATGATTGGTTTCGTGGTGTACGTGCACCACACCCATGTGGACGTGTCTTGGCACGAAGAGCGCACTGGCTGGTCAAAGGCTTCGCCTTTTGTGTCCACCACAGTGCACCTGACCTTTCCGTTCAACATTGGCGCGCTGATGCACCACATCATGGAGCACACGGCGCACCACTTGGACATGAGCATTCCTCTGTACAAGCTGAAGCAAGCGCAAAGCAAACTCGAAGAGCTGCTGCCAGAACGCATCATCGTCCAGCCCTTCTCTTGGCGCTGGTATGTGCAAACCGCCCGCGACTGCAAGCTGTATGACTTTAAGACCGACAGCTGGACCACGTATGACGGCAAAGTCACCAGCCCTCGCGCGATGAAAGCCGCTTAATCACCCGTTGATTTTTGCCAGCCCTCTCAAAGCCCTGCAAGTTCTGACGAATTTGCGGGGCTTTTTCTTGTACGCTTCATGCCCATGAAATTCGTTGTTTTGTTTTTGCTGACCATGGCATCTACGGCGTCACACGCCATGTGGGTAACCGTCACACGCAACGAAGTGGCCACGGTTTATATCGACTCCAGCGCCATTGTGAAGATGGGCTACAACCGCCGCGTATGGGTGGTGTACGACCTGCAAAGCCCAGACAAAACGGGCCAGCAGTCGGTCAAGTCCTATATTGACTACGACTGCACCGAAGGCAAATACAAAACCCTCAGCGCCACCAGCCACCCCAACAAAATGGGCAACGGGCCCGCCATCAAAGCGCTACCCGTGGCTGAAGGATGGAAACCTATCAGTCAAGACAGCATGAGCCGACAGTTGTTTTCGTTTGCTTGTGCTTGGTAAATTAACCCGCAGCGCGCTTGGTCAAAATCTCAAACGCGGGCAAGGTCTTGCCTTCCAGCACCTCTAAGAAAGCGCCACCGCCAGTAGAGATGTAGCCCACTTGTTTTTCAATGCCGTACTTGGCAATGGCCGCCAAAGTATCACCGCCGCCTGCAATGCTGAAGGCACTGGATTCGGCAATGGCGTGCGCGATGGTTTTGGTGCCGTTCTCAAACGCTGCGAATTCAAACACGCCGACAGGGCCATTCCACACAATCGTGCCGGCCTTCATCAGCTGCGCGGCTAGCTTGGCGGCGGTCTCTGGGCCGATGTCCAAAATCATGTCGTCATCGGCCACGTCAGTGGCCTTCTTCACAGTGGCCACCGCGTCAGCGGCAAAGGTTTTGGCGGTCACCACATCGGTGGGGATGGGCACTTCGGCCCCGCGTGCTTTCATGATCTCGATCACGGCTTTGGCCTCATTCACCAAGTCGTGCTCGGCCAAGCTCTTGCCAATGTTCAGACCCGCGGCCAGCATGAAAGTGTTAGCAATGCCGCCGCCCACGATGAGCTGGTCTACGTTGTTGGCCAAGCTCTTGAGGATGGTCAGCTTGGTGGACACCTTGCTGCCCGCCACAATGGCAGCCAGTGGGCGTTTGGGGTTGGCCAAGGCTTTGGTAATAGCGTCAATCTCAGCAGCCAACAAGGGGCCAGCACAGGCCACGGGCGCGTATTGCGCGATGCCGTAGGTCGTGCCTTCGGCGCGGTGCGAGGTGCCAAAGGCGTCGTGCACAAAAATGTCGCACAACGCGCCCAGCTTGCGTGCCAATTCGTCGTTGTTCTTTTTCTCACCCTTGTTCAGGCGGCAGTTTTCCAGAAGCACCACTTGCCCTGGCTCAACCGCCACGCCATCTACCCAATTAGAAACCAGCGGCACGCGGCAGCCCAGCAACTCGCTCAAACGCTCAGCCACAGGCGCCAATGAGTCTTCGGGCTTGAATTCGCCTTCGGTGGGACGGCCCAAGTGCGATGTGACCATCACAGCCGCACCCACTTCGAGCGCCATGCGAATGGCAGGCACGCTTGCGCGGATGCGCGTGTCTTCGGTGATCTGGCCATCATCGTCTTGCGGCACGTTCAGGTCGGCGCGGATGAAAACACGTTTGCCTTTGGCCGAGCCGTTGGCGCACAAATCAGAGAAGCGAATGACGTTCATGGATGTAAGCGGTGAGAGTAAAAAATTACCGCTATTCTAAAAGTTCAATTAACCGCGCCCCACAAACGGCATCTTGGTCGCCATCACTGTCATGAACAACACATTGGCTGTCAAAGGCAAGCGCGCCATCGCCATGAAGCTGTCGACCACGCCTTGCATGTCCATGCGGGCTTCGGGCTTCACGCTGCCGTCGGCTTGCACAGCACCAGCGGCAAACTTCTCGGTCATGTCGCTGGCCACGTTGCCAATGTCAATCTGCCCCACCGCAATGTCAAACGCGCGGCCATCCAGCGAAGCCGCTTTGGTCATGCCGGTGATGGCATGTTTGGTGGCCGTGTACGCAATCGAGCCAGGGCGGGGCGCGTGCGCCGAAATTGACCCGTTGTTGATGATGCGCCCGCCCTGTGGGCTTTGGGTTTGCATGAGCTTGAATGCGTGAGACAAACAATAAAACGCACCGTTGAAATTCACGTCCACCGAACGACGCCAATCGGCTCCCGACAAATCACCAGGCGTGCTAGCAGGCAAAAAGATGCCCGCGTTGTTGAACAGCAAATCTACACGGCCATATTTGGCACGCACGCCCTCAAACAACTGAGCCACCGACTCCTCTTGGCTCACATCGCAGGACACCGCCCACGCATTGCCCGCATGTGCGCCTGCGACTTGCGCAGTAGCTTCCAGTGCGTCAGCGCGACGTCCGACCAACACCACCTGCCAGCCATCGGCCAATAAAGCCAAAGCACACGCTTTGCCAATGCCGGAACTTGCGCCTGTGACGACTGCTACTTTGCTCATGGGGTGCTCCTGTGAAAAAACTTGATTGTGAACAAACGCAAGGCACGTTTAGGGCTGAGTTGTCTCGTGTGCGTAAGCCGTGCTTGCCTGCAGTCAGGCTAAAGTACATCCTATGAGCACATTCAACCAAGTCATCCTCTTCACCGACGCCGACGGTTTCGCCCGCTTCCGCGAGGAAACAGTCGCCCTGTCCGAAGGCAAGCCACAAGCGCGCTTGTCACCTCTCATGCCCAGCGGCGGCATGCAGCTGCGCCGCAGCCCTGTCGGGTTTCGCAGCGACTTTCATTGCACCGACAACCCGCAGTGGTTGTTTGTGTTGGAAGGACAGATGGAAATCTTTTTACAAGACGGTACATCACGCATTTTTGGCCCGGGCGAGCACTTTTATTCGGCCGATGTGTTGCCCGCAGGCGCCACGTTTGATGCCAAGGTGCACGGCCATTGGAGCCGCCAAGTGGGCTCTGACGAGCTGGTGACTTTGTTTGTGCGCAGCTAACAAACGTTCCTAAGCCACGCAGCACGCGTGACTTACCAGCCCAGTCCCAAGTGCAAAGGCAGATACACAGCCATGCCCAACACGATGGTCAGCAGCACATCGCGCTTGGCAAAGTAAACTGCCACGCCCACCGCAGCAGCGAAGATGCGGGCATCTTGCCAAGTGGCAATGAGCTGGCCTTGGCTCATCACAATTTCTGGCACCACCACCGCTGAGAGTGCGGCGATGGGTGCGTATTGCAAACCGCGTTGCGCCCAATGTGGTAAGTGCCATTCGCTGTTGCTCAAAAAGAAAAAGCTGCGCGTGACCCCCGTGATGATGGCCAAGCCCACAATGACCCAGAGGGTCCATGCGTCGGTCACGTTCAAATCAGAGCTGCTCATGCAGGCCTCTCTTTCAGAGCCTTGAACTGCTCCACCATCAAGCACGCGAACACTGCCATGAGGATGGCCAGCACGATGTTGAGCTTCAAAGGCAAGGCGTAAGCCAGCACCGCCACCATGCCTGCGACGATGGCAGACAAGACACGCAAGCGCGAGCTAGCCAGCGAGCACTGAATGCCCAACAAACACAAGATGCCCGCAAAGCCCAAGCCCCACGAGGTAGGAATAGCATTCGCTAGGGCAATGCCTAACAAGCTGCACGACATCCAGCTGCTCCAGTTAGCAAAACTCAAACCGGCTAAATAGGCTTCTTGCGTGAGGCGGTCTTCGTCGGTGTGCGCAGGGTGAGCAAAGCGACGCGTGAACAACACATAAGTAGGGTCAGTCGTGAAGTAGCCCGTCACGATGCGCGGCAACCGCGGCAGGTGCATGAGGTAGCCGCGCATGTGCAAGCTAAACACCACAAAGCGCAAGTTCACACAAAAGCCGGCGGCCAGCACCACCCAAGCAGGCGCACCTGCCACGATGAGCGGCGTAGCCGCCAACTGCGAGCTACCGGCGTACACCAGCAGCGTCATGAAAACGGCCTCAAACACACTCATGCCTGATTTGACCAAAGCCACGCCGGTCATGAGCGCCCATGCAATTTGCCCGAAGGCTTGCGGGGCGAGGTCGCGCATGCCGAGTTTGAACTCAGGGTGTTGGTAAAGCTTGCGTTGCCAAAACATCAGTCAGCTTTATGAGCGGTGTGTGGCTCAAAGCATTGGCCAGCGATGAGGGGGAAGCCACGCAAAAAGTCGGCAGCGTTCAGGCGCTTGCCGCCTGCGCGTTGCAGCTCGGTCACACACAACACGCCTTGCCCACAGGCCACACGCACGCCGTGCTCATCGGCACTCAGCACAGCACCCGCTGCTTTGTTGTGCGAAGTGTTTTCCACCGTGGCTCGCCACAGCTTGATGACGTCTGCGCCTAACTGTGCTGATGCAGCGGGGAATGGATTGAACGCACGCACGCGTCGGCCAATCACCTCGGCCGATTGCTGCCAGTCCACCGCGGCTTCTGCTTTTTCAATTTTGTGGGCGTAGGTAATGCCAGCTTCTGGCTGTTTCACAGCCTGCAACTTGCCTGCTTGTGCGTCCGCCAAAGCGCGCACCACCAATGCGCCGCCCATGTCGGCCAAGCGGCCGTGCAGGCTCGCGGTGGTGTCGCCAGCGGCAATGTCAAGCGTGTCGGTCAGCAGCATGTCGCCCGTGTCAAGGCCCGCGTCCATTTGCATGATGACCACGCCGGTTTGTGCATCTCCCGCCTCAATGGCACGATGAATGGGCGCAGCACCTCGCCAGCGTGGCAACAGCGATGCATGAATGTTCAGGCAGCCCAGACGTGGCGCATCCAGCGTCCACTGCGGCAGGATGAGGCCGTAAGCAGCCACCACCATCACATCAGCTTTGGCTTCGGCAATCGCCGCTTGCGCAGCAGCCGCATCGTCTGGGTATTTGCCGTCTAAGCGCAGGCTCAAAGGTTGCGCCACGGAAATGTTGTGTTGCACAGCCAGCTGCTTCACAGCAGAGGCTTGCAGTTTCATGCCGCGACCAGCGGGGCGGTCGGGCTGGGTCAACACCAAGGGCACCGTGTGGCCTGCGGCCAAAATTTTGGCCAAAGCCTCGGCGGCAAATTCGGGCGTGCCGGCGAAGATAACGCGTAAAGGCTGGCTCATATCAGCGCCTTATTCGTCGTCACGCAAGGCTTTGAGCATTTTGGTTTTGATGCGGTTGCGCTTCAAGGGCGAGAGGTATTCGACAAACACTTTGCCCAGCAGGTGGTCTAGCTCGTGTTGAATACACACGGCCAACAAGCCTTCGGCTTCGATGGTGCGTTCTTTGCCGTGCTCGTCGAGGGCCTTGACCTTCACATGCGTGGCACGTTCGACGCCGTCGTAAATACCGGGCACTGACAAACAACCTTCGTCACCTTTGACGCGTTCGTCACCCATCCAAGTGATTTCAGGATTGATGAGAACCAGTGGCGCGTCGCGCTCTTCAGAGGTATCAATCACGACCAAGCGCTCGTGCACGTTCACTTGCGTGGCAGCCAGGCCGATGCCGTTGGCGTCGTACATGGTTTCCAGCATGTCGGCAATCAGGGTCTTGATGCGCGCGTCAATGTCTTTGACAGGCTTAGCGACGGTTTGGAGTTTGGGGTCGGGGAATCGGAGGATGTCTAACTTGGGCATGGCTTTATTGTCTCCGCTTTTGAAGTTTTCGATCTTTGGCCGCACCTATTTCCGGCACCCGTTTGGACAATCAATTTCACATTCCACAGGAGGTGCAGATGGACAAAAACGAATTACGCGCATGGCTGCGCTTGAGCATGACAGACGGCGTGGGCAACGACGCAGCCCGCCGACTGCTGGGTTGCTTTGGCAGCCCCCAAGCGGTGTTTGAACAAACCGAAGCCGCGCTGCGTCAGTTGGTAACACCTCCACAAGCGCAAGCCCTGCTGAATGTACCCAATGAATTGGCCGTGCAATGCGTGCGCACCCACCAGTGGCTGATGCACCAGCCCGACACCCACAGCCACGCGCTATGGACGCTGGGCGACGCGCACTACCCGCCCGCGCTGCTGCAGCTGGCAGACCCCCCGTTGATGGTTTATGTAGCCGGCCAAACCGAACGCACCTTGGGCAACGCGGTGGCCATCGTCGGCAGCCGCAACCCCACGCCGCAAGGCGCACAAACAGCGGAGCAGTTTGGTGAAGCACTGAGTGCCGCAGGCTTGTGCGTGGTGTCTGGCTTGGCTTTGGGTGTGGATGGTGCGGCGCACAAAGGGGCGTTGCGTGGTGGCACGGCGAGCGATTATTGGCACACAGTGGCCGTGGTCGGCACAGGCCTTGACCGCGTGTACCCGCGCCAACACCAAACATTGGCGGGTCACATTGCGCTGCATGGCTTGTTGATGAGCGAATACCACTTGGGTACCGCACCACTGGCGCACCACTTTCCCAAACGCAACCGTCTCATTGCAGCGTTGGGCTTGGGCACCTTGGTGGTGGAGGCTGCCTTGAAATCGGGCTCGCTCATCACGGCCAAGATGGCACTGGATTTGAACCGCGAAGTGTTGGCCATTCCAGGCTCAATCCATGCCACCCAATCGCACGGTTGCCATGCCTTGATTCGCCAAGGTGCGAAGTTGGTCGAAAACGCACAAGACGTGTTGGAAGAATTGCAGCTCGCGCCCCAACAACAGGTCAACTTATTTGCTGACGCTTTGGACATCGAAGAAGATGCGTGCTCGCACAGCGACGAGCATCCACTCCTCACCCACATGGGCTTTACCCCCGTCAGCTTGGATGCCTTGCAAGCCCGTTGCGGGCTAGACACCGCAACGCTGCAAGCGCAGCTGCTCACGCTAGAGCTTGACGGTGCGGTAGGCCGTTTGCCCGGCGGTTTGTTTCAACGATTGGCAAAGGCTTGATAAGGGACAACACCCATATCTGTGACACGTTGCGACATAAAAAACATGTATATTGGACTCATGTTTGAAGTGCTCGTATTCGTCTATGAAAACTATTGGCGAGGCGATGCGTGTCCTGAGCTAGAGCAGCTAGGCCGCAAACTCAACGCTGCTGGTTTTGAACTAGAAGATATTCAACAAGCTTTGTCGTGGCTCGACGAGCTCAATTTGGCGTCTCACAAAACCGAGCTGATCGACATCAGCCAAGCCGCGCGCGAACACCACACCGAATCTGCCCACAGCATGCGCGTGTACTCCGTCGCCGAGCAAGATCACTTGGGTGCTGCGTGTTTGGGCTTCATCAACTTCCTTGAATCTGCCGATGTTCTGTCACCTCACATGCGCGAGATCGTGCTGGACCGCGCCATGGCCATTCCCGGCAACCCCATCCACTTGGACGACCTGAAAATCATCGTGCTGATGGTTTACTGGAGCATCGGCTTAGAGCCCGATGCACTGGTGTTGGATGAACTGTGCGACGACGCAGACCGCGTCGCACACTGAACATCTTTAAGGCTTAGCCCTTGCGGCCAAAGCGGTGCTCAATCTCACCGACGATGCCACGACGGAAGACCAGCACGCACGTGACAAATGTGCAGCCCATGATGATGGTGACCCACGAGCCCAAGCTGGCCAAATAGTTCTCCATCGTGATGATGACGGCGGCGCCCACAGCAGGGCCAATCAATGTGCCCATGCCACCCAGCAAGGTCATCAACACCACCTCTCCCGACATTTGCCAGCCCACGTCGGTGAGCGTGGCCAAGCCAAAGGCAATCGCTTTGGTGGCACCCGCCAAACCAGCCAAGGCGGCTGACAACACAAAGGCCACCAGTTTGTAGTGGTCAACGTTGTAGCCCAATGACAAAGCGCGCTGCTCGTTCTCACGAATGGACTTCAACACTTGGCCAAACGGTGAATGCACCACGCGGTAAATCAAGGCAAAGGCCGCCACAAAGATGGCGAGCACCATGTAATACATCGTGGTGTCACTGCTCATGTCCAACACGCCGAACAGCTTGCCGCGTGGGATGCTTTGAATGCCGTCTTCGGCATAGGTGAAGGGCGACTGCACGCAGATGAAGTAAATCATTTGCGCCAAAGCCAAGGTGACCATCGCAAAGTAAATGCCTTGTCGACGTACCGCCAACCAACCTGTGAACAAGCCAATGCAAGCGGCAGCCAATGTGCCAGACAGCACCGCCACCTCAGGCGTTAAACCCCACACCTTGGCGGCGTGTCCCGACACATAGGCGGCGAAACCAAAAAACATGGCGTGGCCGAACGACAGCAAGCCTGTGAAGCCAATCAACAAATTGAAGGCGCAGGCAAACAAGCCAAAGCACAGCACCTTCATCAAGAACATGGGGTAGCCCACGAAAGGCGCCGCGAACAGGGCGAGCAAAAGGCTGCCGTAAATCAAACGTTTGCTCATCACTTCTCCCGCCCGAACAAGCCTGCTGGCCGGATCAACAACACAATCGCCATAATGACAAACACCACCGTGGTCGATGCTTCTGCAAAAAACACTTTGGTCAAGCCTTCAACCAGGCCCAAGGCCAAGCCTGTGATGATGGCGCCCAAGATTGAGCCCATGCCACCAATCACCACCACCGCAAACACCACGATGATGATGTTGGAGCCCATCAACGGGCTCACTTGGTAAATCGGCGCGGCCATCACGCCCGCCAAACCAGCCAAACCCACACCAAACGCATAAGTGAGTGTGACCATCAAAGGCACATTGATGCCAAAGGCTTTGACCATGTTGGGGTTTTCGGTGCCCGCACGCAAATAGGCGCCGAGCTTGGTTTTTTCAATCACAAACCATGTGGCAAAACACAGCACGATAGACACCACAATGACCCACACGCGGTACTTGGGCAACATCATGAAGCCCAAGTCAAACACGCCACGGAACACCTCGGGCAACTCGTAGGGCAAGCCCGATGAGCCATAAAACTCACGGAAGATACCTTCCAAAATCAGCGCCAAGCCGAAGGTGAGCAACAAGCCATACAAATGGTCAAGTTGATGCAACCAGCGCAGCATGGTTTTTTCAATGAACACGCCAATCAGCCCCACGCCAATCGGCGCAATGACCAAAGCCATCCAGTAATTGATGCCTGCATAGTTCAGCAGCATCCACGCAAAGAAAGCGCCCGCCATATAAAGCGCACCATGCGCAAAGTTGACGATGTTGAGCATGCCGAAAATCACGGCCAGCCCCAAAGACAAGATGGCATAAAAAGAGCCATTCACCAAACCAAGCATGAGTTGCCCCATCAATGCTTGTATGGGTACGCCAAAAATTTCAGTCATAAATCCGGTTCAATAAGACGGACCGCACATGCGGTCCGTCGTGTCAGCACATTACTTTTTAGCGAATGCGGGGCAACGGCTTTGAGCCAAAGGCTGGAATGCCTCTTCGCCCTTGATGGTGCCCTTCAAGTTGTAGTAGTCCCATGCGCCCTTGGACTCAGAAGGCTTCTTGACTTGGAACAAGTACATGTCGTGCACCATGCGGCCGTCAGGGCGCAGCTTGCCGTTCTTAGCAAACATGTCGTTGATGGGGGTGTCTTGCATTTTCTTCATCACAGCCGCAGTGTCGTCCGTGCCTGCAGCTTGAACCGCCTTCAAGTAATGCATGGTGGATGAGTACACAGAGGCGTGGTTGGAGTTGGGCTTTTTCTTCATCTCGGCCTCGTACTTTTGCGACCAAGCACGTGTTTCGGGGTTCAGATCCCAGTACCAACCTTCGGTCAAGTACAAACCTTGTGCAGTGTTCAAGCCAATGGCGTGCACGTCGGTGATCAACATCAACAAGGCTGCCAAGTTTTGCTTCTTGGTCAAACCAAATTCAGCCGCAGCCTTGATGCTGTTCACGGTGTCGCCACCCGCGTTGGCCAAGCCCACCACTTTGGCGCCTGAGCTTTGAGCTTGCAGCAAGAAGGAAGAGAAGTCACCGGTCGACAGTGGGTGACGCACAGCGCCCTTCACCGTGCCGCCTGCAGCCTTCACCACATCACCCGTGTCTTTTTCAAGAGAATGGCCAAAGGCGTAGTCAGCAGTCAAGAAGAACCAGCTGTCGCCGCCGTCTTTCACAATGGCTTTGCCCACCACGCTGCTCAACGCAATGGTGTCCATCAAGTAATGAACGCCTGTGCCTGGTGCACAGTCTTCGTTCGTCATACGTGCAGTTGCCGCGCCCGTCACGATCGTGATTTTGTTTTTCTCTTTACCCAAAGCCTGCACGGTCAATGCCACGGCTGAGTTCAGGTTCTCCACGGTCATGTCCACACCGTCGCGATCAAACCACTGCTGGGTGACGTTCTTGGCGATGTCGGGCTTGTTTTGGTGGTCAGCGTTGACCACCTCAATGGGCTTGCCAAACATCTTGCCGCCGAAGTCTTTCACCGCCATCTTGGCAGCCGCCACAGCACCGGGGCCGCCGTAGTCAGCGTACACGCCGGACATATCGGTCAACACACCAATCTTCACGCTATCGCCGGACAATTTGCCCTGAGCCATTGCGCTGGTGGATACGCCTGCCAAAAAGACGGCCGTTGCTGCTGCAATGGCTGAGGTCACGAAAGTACGCTTCATAGTTTGCTCCTGTTAAAAAAGGGCTTACACGCCCAGATACTCGTTCAGCATTTGTGCTTTGTTATCGAGCTCATTCTTGTGAACTGTGGCCACGATCTGGCCATGCTCCATCACGTAGTGCCGGTCTGCCAGCGGTGCGGCAAAGCGGAAGTTTTGTTCAACCAAAATAATGGTCAAGCCCTTGGCTTTGAGTTGGCGAATCACGCGGCCCAGTGTTTGCACAATCACGGGCGCAAGACCTTCGGTGATTTCATCTAACAACAAAATGCGCGCACCCGAGCGCAGAATGCGTGCCATGGCCAACATTTGTTGCTCGCCACCCGACAAACGCGTGCCCTGACTGTGGCGACGCTCTTTGAGGTTGGGAAACATCTCGTAAATTTCTTCCACCGACATGCCACCGGGGCCCACCTTGGGGGGCAGCATGAGGTTTTCTTCGCAGCTCAGCGTCGAAAAAATACCGCGCTCTTCGGGGCAATAGCCCAGGCCTAAGCGCGCAATTTGGTTGGTCTGCATGCCAATCGTTTCTGCGCCATCGATCTGCACCGAGCCTGTGCGACGCCCCGTCAAACCCAAGATGGACTTGATGGTGGTCGAGCGGCCGGCACCATTGCGACCCAGCAAAGTGACCAACTCGCCTTCATGAATTTCAAAATTTACACCGTGCAAGATGTGTGATTCGCCGTACCAAGAGTCCAGGTTGGCGACCTTCAAAAGAGGCGTGCTCATGCGGCCTCCTCGGTGGTGCCCACATAGGCTTCCAGCACGCGTGGGTCTTTGGACACTTGGGCGTAAGGGCCTTCAGCCAAGACGGAACCACGCGCCAACACGGTGATGGTGTCGGACAAATCGGCAATCACGTTCATGTTGTGCTCCACCATCAGCACCGTGCGGTTGGCCGAGACTTTGCGAATCAAATCCACCACACGGCCCACATCTTCGTGGCCCATACCTTGGGTGGGCTCGTCCAAGAGCATCAGCTCGGGATCGAGTGCTAAGGTGGTGGCAATCTCCAGCGCACGCTTGCGACCATAAGGCAGCTCAACGGTTTGCGTTTGGGCAAAACTGGCCAAGTCCACCTGCTCTAACAAGTGCATGGCTTGCTCATTCAAGCTGTTGAGACTGTCTTCAGATTTCCAAAAATGAAAGCTGGTGCCAAGCTTGCGCTGCAAGCCGATGCGCACGTTTTCTAAGACGCTGAGATGCGGGAAAACGGCAGAAATTTGGAACGAACGCACCATGCCCATGCGTGCCACCTCGGCGGCTTTGAGCGCGGTGATGTCTTGGCCGTTGTAGAAAATCTGGCCCGAACTCACAGGCAAAAACTTGGTCAGTAAATTGAATACCGTTGTTTTGCCAGCGCCGTTGGGGCCAATCAAGGCGTGGATAGAGCCGCGCTTGATTTGCAAATCCACCCCGTCAACAGCGATGAAGCCTTTGAATTCGCGTGTGAGCTGCTTGGTTTCTAAAATGAAGTCGTTGCGTGTCAAACCTGTAGCCTCAGTGAGTGTCCGTCTGTCTAGGACGCACATGCTAATCATCGAAAGCGCCGACTGCAAAGGGGTAAACCCGTCTTTCAGTCACCTGCAAGACAAAACTAAAGGCTGATACACGACCGACTGCCACATGGGCGTAAAAAAGCCGGTTCGCAAACCGGCTTTTTCTTTAGGGCAAGAGCTGAAGCTTTAACGGCTTAAACCACAGCACCCGAGTTCTCGTCATCGGGATCGCCCGCCACTTTGTTGGCGTGGTGCTTGATCAAGTCTTCACGGCGAATGCCCAACCACATGGCAATGGCGGCGGCCACGAACACAGATGAGTAAATGCCAAAACAAATGCCAATCGTCAGCGCCAACGCAAAGTAGTGCAGCGTGGCACCACCGAACAACAGCATGGACAACACCATGAGCTGCGTGCAGCCGTGGGTGATGATGGTGCGGCTGATGGTGGAGGTGATGGCGTTGTCGATGATCTCGACCGTGTCCATCTTGCGAAAACGTCGGAAGTTTTCGCGGATACGGTCAAAAATGACCACCGATTCGTTCACCGAGTAGCCCAGCACCGCGAGCACCGCAGCCAAGACGGGCAACGAGAACTCCCATTGGAAGAACGCGAAGAAGCCCAAGATGATCACCACGTCATGCAAGTTCGCAATGATGGCAGCCACAGCAAACTTCCACTCGAAGCGCATGGCCAAATAAATCATGATGCCCACCACCACAAAGGCCAAGGCCTTCAGGCCGTCCACCGCCAGCTCGTCGCCCACCTGCGGGCCCACAAACTCGGTGCGGCGCAGCTGCACATTGGCGTCCGTCGCCTTGAGTGCGGTCAGCACTTGCTCGCTTTGCTGGGCAGAGCTTTGGCCTTTGACCGCAGGCATGCGAATCATCACATCGCGTGCGGTACCAAAGTTTTGCACTTGCACATCGGAGAAGCCGAGCTTGGCAATTTGGTCGCGCACGGCGTTGAGGTCGGCGGGTTGGCTGTAACTGACTTCCATCAGCGTGCCGCCCGTGAACTCGACCGACAGGTGCAAGCCACGGCTAAACAGAAAGAACACCGCCGCCACAAACGTGATGAACGAGATGGCATTGAATGCCACCGCGTGCTTCATGAACGGGATGTCTTTACGGATTTTGAAAAATTCCACGATGGTTTCCTTTTAAGCGCGCCAGACGGTGCCAATAGACACGCTTTGCAATTTCTTTTGGCGGCCATACCAAACGTTGACCAAGCCACGCGAGAAGAACACCGCAGAGAACATGCTGGTCAAAATACCGAGACAGTGCACCACAGCAAAGCCGCGCACAGGACCAGAGCCAAAGGCCAACAAGGCCAAGCCCGCAATGAGGGTGGTGACGTTGGAGTCGAGGATGGTGGCCCAGGCGCGGTCATAACCCGCGTGGATAGCAGACTGTGCAGATGCGCCGTTGCGCAACTCTTCGCGCACGCGTTCGTTGATCAACACGTTGGCGTCAATCGCCATACCCAACACCAAGGCCATCGCAGCCATGCCGGGCAAGGTGAGCGTGGCTTGCAACATCGAGAGCACGGCCACCAAGAGCAACAAGTTCACAGCCAAGGCTACGCTAGAGAACACGCCGAACAACATGTAATAGATGCACATGAAGCCGGTCACGGCCACAAAACCCCAAGTGACCGAGTCAAAACCTTTGGCAATGTTTTCAGCACCCAAGCTTGGGCCAATGGTGCGTTCTTCAATGATTTCCATGGGTGCAGCCAGCGAGCCAGCGCGCAACAGCAAGGCGGTGTCGTTGGCTTCCACGGTGCTCATGCGGCCAGAAATTTGCACACGACCACCGCCGATTTCACTGCGAATCACAGGCGCGGTCACCACTTCGCCCTTGCCTTTTTCAAACAGCAGAATAGCCATGCGTTTGCCCACGCTCTCACGCGTCACGTCTTTGAAGATGCGTGCGCCTTTGGCGTCGAGCGTCAAATGCACGGCCGCCTCTTGGTTTTGCGTGTCAAAGCCGGGTTGTGCGTCGGTGAGGTTTTCGCCGGTCAAGATGACTTGTTTTTTCACAATCACCGCTTGGCCGCTGCGATCCAAGAAACGTTCTGTACCAAACGGCACAGGACCATTGCCAAACTCTGCACTGCGCGCTTCGGCGCTGTCGTCCACCATGCGGATTTCCAGCGTGGCGGTGCGGCCCAAAATATCTTTGGCCTTGGCGGTGTCTTGCACGCCAGGCAGTTGCACCACGATGCGGTCGGTGCCTTGCTGTTGAATCACAGGTTCGGCCACGCCAAGTTCGTTGATGCGGTTGTGCAGCGTGGTGATGTTTTGCTTGATGGCTTGCTCTTGCACCCGCTTGGCAGCTACGGGGTTGATGACCGCGGTGAGTTTGAAGTCAGCGCCATCAGGACTGCTTGCGGTTTGCAAGTCTAGAAACTGGTCTTGAATCACGCGTTGCGCAGCGTCCAAGGTAGCCATGTCGCGAAAGCGAATTTCGATGGTTTGGTTGTTACGGCTGATGCCGCTGTGGCGCACGTTCTTTTCGCGCAAACCGGTGCGAATGTCACCGGCTAAGGACTCCGCCTTTTTGGTCAACGCCGCAGGCATGTCCACTTGCAACATGAAGTGCACGCCACCGCGCAAGTCCAAACCCAAATACATGGGCGCTGCGTTGAGCGAGGTCAGCCACGCAGGTGAGCGGGCCAATAAATTGAGCGCCACGACATATGAGGCGTCGTTGGCGTCTGGCACCAAGGCTTGCTGGATGGCGTCCTTGGCTTTGATTTGTTTGTCGGTGCTGTCAAAGCGCACTTTGAGTGAACCGTTGTCCAAGGTCACCACATCGGGCGCTAGGTTGGCAGCGGCCAAGGCCGCTTGCACACGGTCTTGCACAGCCAAATCGACCTTGACCGACGACTTGGCAGCCGACACCTGCACCGCAGGCGCTTCGCCAAAAAAGTTAGGCAACGTGTAGAGGCTGCCGACCAACAAAGCGATCACGATGATCGCGTACTTCCAAAGGGGGTAACGGTTCATGATCGCTTCGTCGTCTTAGTGGTGGGTACGAATTACAGTGAGCCCTTGGGCAGCACTTGCACCACGGCTTGGCGTTGCAATTGCACTTCCACGCCAGCAGCGATTTCGATGGTCACAGTGGCATCAGCCAACTTGGTCACCTTGCCGAGCAAACCGCCAGCGGTGGCGATTTCGTCGCCTTTGGCGATCGCTTCGATCATGGCTTTGTGTTCTTTTTGACGCTTCATCTGTGGGCGAATCATCACGAAATACAAGACCACAAACATCAACACCAAGGGCAACATGCCTTGCAAAGAAGACATCAGGTCAGTGCCGGCAGCAGCGGCAGGAGCGGTTTGGGCAAAAGCAGAAGAAATCAACACGATCAGACTCCAAATTGAGGGACTGCTGCCAGGGTACAAAACGCCCCGGCAGGCCAACCGCGGATTGTATGCGGCTGGTTTGTCACCTCAATGTTGGGCGGACCACTGCACTTTCAAGGTCTCCCACTTCTGACGCGCAGCCGCCAAGTGGCGGGCTTTGACATGGCCAAAGCCTTTGATTTGTTCAGGGATTCGCGCCAGCTCCACCGCCAAAGCGTGGTTGCTGGTGTCGAGCTTGGCGATCACCATGACCAAACTGTCCGTGTACTGCTGGATGAGTTCGCGCTCGGTGCGGCGCTCTTCGGTGTAACCAAACACATCCAGCGCCGTGCCCCTGAGCACTTTCAAATGTTTGAGCAGCTTAAAGCCCGTAAGCATGAACGGCCCAAACTTTTGCTTTTGCAACTCACCTTTGGCATTGGTCTTGGCAATGAGGGGCGGTGCCAAGTGGTAGTTGAGGGTGTAGTCGCCTTCAAACATGCCGTCTATCTTTTGCAAGAAGGCTTTGTCTGTGTGTAAGCGAGCAACCTCGTACTCGTCCTTGTAGGCCATGAGCTTGGACAGGTTGCGGGCCACGGCTTCGGTGAGCGAGGTTTTGTGCTGCGGCGCTTCCGCCTCTCGCACACGCTCGACCATGGCGCGGTAGCTGTTGGCATAGGCTGCGCTTTGGTAATCGGTCAGAAACTCGGCGCGTTTGGCGATGAGTGCATCCACACCTTCGGGCTTGTGAAACTGCACCACTTGCAAGGGCGCAAGCAAAGTCAGCACAGTCTCCCAATGTTCGGCGCAATGACGGCCCCATTCAAACGCCGCTTTGTTTTGCGCCACGGCCATGTCGTTGAGTTCCATCGCGCGCATCAACGCTTCATGGCCAAGTGGCACCCAACCTTTTTGCCACGCGAAGCCCAAGACCATGGGGTTCACAAAAATGCTGTCGCCCAGCACTTGGGTGGCTACCCGGTTGGCATCAAAGGCGTTCACGGCTTCAACACCCACGGCGTGTGCGATGGTGGCCACACATTCTTCGCCCGGGTTTTGCCAATTGGCATTGCGCACAAAGGCAGCGGTGGGTGCGCTGTGCGCATTCAGCGCCACATGGCTGCGACCTGCGCGCATGCGTTGCAAGGTTTCTTTGCCCGCCACCACAATGGGGTCACAGCCAATGATCAAGTCTGCCGCCGCCACGCCCACGCGTGTGGTGCGAATGTCGTCTTGGTGGTTGGCAATGAGCACATGACTCCAAGTGCTACCGCCTTTTTGCGCGAGGCCTGCCGCGTCTTGCGTGACGATGCCTTTGCCTTCAATGTGCGCGGCCATGCCCAGCAACTGACCAATGGTGATGACACCCGTTCCGCCCACACCCGCCACCACCATGCCCCAAGCTTGCTCTGTATCGGGCAAGGTGGGTTGTGGCAATTCAAGCTCGGGCAGGGCGATGCGAGACACGCCCTTGGCTTTCTTCTTCAAGCTGCCACCTTCCACCGTGACAAAGCTTGGACAAAAGCCTTTCACACAGCTGATGTCTTTGTTACACGTGCTTTGGTTGATGGTGCGCTTGCGACCAAATTCGGTTTCGAGTGGCTCCACACTCATGCAGTTGCTTTGCACACCGCAGTCGCCGCAGCCTTCACACACCAACTCGTTGATCAGCACACGCGTGGCGGGGTCGGCCATGGTGCCGCGTTTGCGACGGCGGCGTTTTTCGGTGGCACAGGTTTGGTCGTAAATGATGACGGTGCAGCCCTTGATTTCGCGCATCTCACGTTGGATGCGGTCTAGCTCGTCGCGATGGAACACGGCCACGCCTTCCACCAAGCCTGCGCCTTCGTATTTCTCGGGCTCGTCTGTCACCACGGTGATGCGTTGTGCGCCTTCGGCTTTCATGCTTTGTGCAATTTGCAAAACGCTGTGGCCCTCTGGCCTCTCGCCCACACGCTGGCCTCCCGTCATCGCCACCGCATCGTTGTAAAGCAGTTTGTAAGTGATGTTGACACCCGCTGCAATGCTTTGGCGAATCGCCAAGATACCGCTGTGAAAGTAAGTGCCGTCGCCCAAGTTGGCAAAGATGTGTGAGTCGTTCACGAACGGTTGTTGACCCACCCAAGGCACGCCTTCGCCACCCATTTGTGTGAAGCCATTCGTGTCGCGGTCCATCCACAACACCATGAAGTGGCAACCAATGCCTGCCATTGCACGCGAACCTTCAGGCACTTTGGTGGAGGTGTTGTGGGGGCATCCCGAGCAAAACCAAGGCATGCGGTCGGCCTTGAGCGTGACGGTTTGCATCTGCGTTTCTTTGCCGCTGATGATGGCCAGCTGCGCATGGATACGTGCGGTCGTGTCGGCATCTACGCCGAGCTTGAGTACACGCTGCGCAATGGCTTTGGCAATGAGTGCGGGATTCAAGTCAGCGTTGGCACGCAGCAAGGTGTTGGCGCTGGGATTGGGCATGGACCATTCGCCACCGCCGCCACCGAAGGGGCCTTGCTTGCCGTCGTCGCCATCGATCTCGTTGAACTTGCCCAACACATTGGGCCGCACATCGGCGCGCCAGTTGTACAGCTCTTCTTTGAGCTGGTACTCAATGACTTGGCGTTTTTCTTCAATCACCAAAATCTCTTGCAGCCCCGTAGCGAAATCGCGCGTGAGCTGTGCGTCTAAAGGCCACACCACGGCCACCTTGTGCAAGCGAATGCCAAGGCGGCGGCAGGTCGCGTCGTCCAGCCCCAAATCGAGCAAGGCTTGGCGCGTGTCGTTATACGCTTTGCCACTGGCAATCAAGCCCAAGCGATCGTTCGGGCCTTCGATGACGTTGTGGTTCAAGCGGTTGGCGCGCACATAGGCCAAAGCTGCGTACCACTTGTAGTCAAACAAACGGGCTTCTTGCTCTAGCGCGGTGTCGGGCCAGCGGATATGCAGACCACCCGCAGGCATTTCAAATTCGGGAATGACGATGTTCACGCGCTGAGGGTCGATCACCGCGGTCGAGCTGGACTCCACAATTTCTTGAATCGTCTTCATGCCCGACCACACGCCGCTGAAGCGGCTCATGGCGATGGCGTGCAAACCCAAATCCAAAATTTCTTGCACGTTGCTGGGAAAGAACACGGGTGTGCCGCAGGCTTTGAAGATGTGGTCACTCTGATGAACGGCCGTCGAGCTTTTGGCCACATGGTCGTCACCTGCAATGGCCAGCACGCCGCCCCATGGGGTGGTCCCCGCCATGTTCGCGTGCTTGAACACATCAGAGCAACGGTCCACGCCAGGACCCTTGCCGTACCAAATGCCAAACACACCATCAAACTTGTTGCTGCCCGGCGGTGCAAAGCCGAGTTGCTGCGTGCCCCACAGCGCGGTGGCAGCCAATTCTTCGTTCACACCCGGCTGAAAGACGATGTTTTGCGCTTCTAAATACGGCTTGGCCTTCCACAGCGATTGGTCATACGTGCCCAAGGGCGAGCCGCGATAGCCACTGATAAAGCCTGCCGTGTTTTTACCTTGGAGCGCATCGCGTTGGCGCTGCAACATGGGCAGTTTGACCAAGGCTTGCACGCCACTCATGAAAGCGCGACCCGTGTCGAGGCTGTATTTGTCGTCCAGCGACACGGTGTCGAGTGCGCGGCGAATATGCTCAGGCAGGGGGGCGTTCATGGCTTGCTCCAATCAATGGCGTGCTTTGCCAAAGTTTAGGACGAGATGCCACACACGCCTGTCACCCATGGCACCTGCGGGTCATGGACTTCGCTTCATCAGTGCATCAAAGGTGGGGCGCTAGCGCTTGGGCTGTTGGGGTCGGTTGGGCCTTCAGTCTCAAAGCCAACGCCCCACTGCGCAATGCCTTGCAGCTTGTTCAGCAAAGCCAACATGACTTGTAAGACAGATGGATTCATCTGCACTTGCACAGACTTGCCGCCTTCCAAATCAAATTTGAGCGTGACCACCTCGCCCTGGCGATTCAGCAGCAAACCCGTGACCAACAACGGCGCCTCGCCCATGGGCTTTTCTTTGGCGACTTGGAAGGTTTCTTGAAAGTTGAGCTGCTGCGTCACCGACGCCTGTTGGAACGATTGCACGACTTGCGCAACCTGCGGCGTGTGCACTTTTTCTAAGGCCTGCACGGTCAACTGCTGCGCACCTTGCAGTAAACCCTTGAGCACATAACGCGTGAGCCAAAAATTGAACTCTTGGTCTTCGCTGGTGTTGAAGCGAAACAAGACGCGGTCTTGCTGACACACCCACTCGCCATTGAACTGTTTGATGCTCATGGCGTCACTTGGGCCACAACACCCACAAACGCAAGCCCTGCTTCATGCGACCGGCAAAGTCCCCTGCCTCTAGGCCAGTGCCCGCAAAGTAATCGGCTCGCACCGCGCCCACGATGGCGCTGCCGGTGTCTTGCGCAAACACCAAGCGTTGCAAATTGCCGTTGGGCCCCGCGCTGGCCAGCCACACCGGCGTGCCGTAGGGAATGGAATCTTTGTCAACCGCGATGGAGCGACCCGAGGTCAGCGGCACGCCTTGTGCACCTCGAGGGCCGAGGTCTGCATCGGCGGCGCTGCGGGTTTCTTCGCGGAAGAACACATAGCGTGGGTTGCTCCACAACATCTCTTGCACCAAACGCGGGTTGCTTTGTTGGGTGCTGACGATCCATGCTTTGATGCCTTGCCACGAGGCATCGCGAATGAGGCCTCGGTCCAGCAGCCAACGACCCACGCTTTGATAAGGCTGCTCGTTCGAGCCCGCAAAAGCCAAGCGCACCACGCGTGTGCTGCCATCGGCATTGGCCATGCGCACACGGCCAGAACCTTGGATGTGCAACACCAAAGCGTCAATCGGGTCAGCCAACCATGCCACTTCGCGGCCGCGCAGGGCGTCACGCGCTTGTGGGTGGTTGTCGATGTCTTGGCGGCTGAACCATGGGCGGCCAGCGCGACGCGCTTCAGCCAAGCCATCTGGGGGCGCGTACAAAGGCACTTCAAAGCCGGGACGCATTTGCGCAGACGCATCAAACAAAGGCTCGTAATAGCTGGTGAGCAAACCATCCGTTGCGCCATCGAGTGACTCGACGCGGTAGGGCTGCAAGTGGCTCATCATCCACAGACGGCGGTCGGCGTCGCTACCCAGCATGAGCTGACGCACGTCTTTGCACAGCGGCGCAAACAAGGGGCCGGGACGTTCGCAGTTTTGCAGCCATGCGTTCCATGCGTCTTGCAGTTGGTCGTTTTGCCAACCGGGTACATCGTTCCAAGACGTGGCCACCCAACGGCTGCGATAGCTTTGTTGCGGGTTGGGCGTGCCCGGTGTACCGGCCAAGCTGCCCGTGGCACGCGGCGCATCGGCAGCAGGGCGAGCCGCAGAAGGTCGGGCGTAGTCGCTCACAGGCGCTTGGCGCGGTGTGCTGCACGCCACCAAGCTTCCTACAATCAGGACCCATGTCCAACGCCAAAGGGTGTGTCTCATGTTGTTAATTTTGCTAGAAGCGCTGGGCGCAGGTTGCATCTTGGTGTTGATCGTTTGGTGGACCATGTTCTCAGGCCGGGAAGAAACCGAGGCTGAACACGAAGCGGCCCAAAAAGAAGCGGCCAAAGACGCCCAATAACTCACTCGCCGCGCAACAAGTTGGCCAGCTCCACGGCCGACTTCACATTCATCTTGTCAAACACACGGGCGCGATGCACTTCCACCGTTCGCACGCTGATGTCGAGCTGGTCTGCGATGAGTTTGTTGGGCAGGCCTTCGACCACCAAGTGCATCACATCGCGTTCGCGCTCCGTCAAATCGGCCAAGTTGTGTTGCAAGCTTTGTTTGGTGCGCAAGCTTTGCAAGGTGTGTGCAGAACGCGCCAAGGCTTGCTCGATGCGGTCGACCAAGGCGTTGTCTGAAAAAGGTTTTTCGCAAAAATCAAATGCGCCGCGCTTGACCGAATCCACCGCAGTCGGCACATCGGCGTGGCCGGTCAAAAAGATCACGGGCAACACATCCAGCAATTGGCGTTCGATGAGTTGCTCAAACAAAGCCAAGCCACTCATGCCTGGCATGCGCACATCAAGCAACAAGCAGCCCGGTTGAGCGGGCCGCCATGGCCCGTTTGAGGTGATCAAGGATTCGGCAAATGCATCGGCACTGTCAAACGATTGGCTGGGCAAACGGCGCGAGCGCAGCAACCAAGCCAGGGCCTCGCGCACGCCAGCGTCGTCGTCAACAATAAATACCAAAGCGTCTTCTGTGGGTTGCATGTGTCAGGCCTCTGCGCCGGATTGTGGCAGGGTGAAACTGAAGACTGTGCCGCGCGGGGTGTTGGCATGGTGGCTTAAAAAGCCGCCGTGCTGTTCGACCACGGTGCGGCACAAACTCAACCCCAAGCCCATGCCTTCTTGTTTGGTGGTGAAGAAGGGCGTGAAGAGTTTTTCGGCCACGCCTTGCGCAATGCCTTGGCCTACATCGGCCACCAAAAACTCCAACCAGCGGCTGTTGGCATTGGATGCCGCAGGGCGCACGCTGAGGGTCAGCACCTTGTGTGGCGTATCGCCCGCCATGGCTTGCATGCCATTGCGCGCGAGGTTCAGCAACACTTGTTCCACCATGGTGCGGTCGCACAGCACGGCGGGCAAATCAGACGGGCAATGAACAACCACGCGCACCCCGAGTTTGCGTGCTTGCAAAATGACCAAGGGCATCACGTCGTCAAGCAAGGCACGCGGCTTGACGGCCTCACGCGCTTGGTCGCGGCGTCGCACAAAGTCATGCACGCTTTTGATGACCTTGCCTGCTCGCTCAGCCTGTTGCCCAATGCGTTGTATCGCACTGCTCAAAGTTTCGGCCAACTGTGGGTCTTTGAATGCCGCGTCTTGCAACAAGTTCATGCTGCCGGTTGCGTAACTGGAAATAGCAGCGAGCGGTTGATTCAGCTCGTGGCTCAAGAGCGATGCCATCTCGCCCACGGTGGCCAAACGCGCGGTGGCTTGCAGCCGCTCTTGGCTGGCACGCGACACTTCTTCCACGCGGCGCTGCTCGCTCACGTCCAGCACGGCGCCCATCCAACCCGTTTGTTCGCCCAAGGCATTGATGAGCGGGGCCTCAAAGATCATTACGGGAAAACGCTCGCCGTTTTTGCGCATGAACACCGATTCAGCGCCTTCGCGCGGCGGTGCGTTGCCAGCCAAGCGCAAGGCTTGGCGTTGGCCGTATTCGTCCACCATCTCGGGCGGCCAATAGGGCGCAGGAAGGCTTTGACCAATCAATTCTTTAGCTTCAAACCCCACCATCTCGCAAAACGCGGGGTTCACATAGGTGATGCGACCTTCGCTGTCACGCGCACGCAAGCCCGTGACCAGTGAGTCTTCCATGGCTTTGCGAAAGGCCAAGGCATCGGCCAGGTCTAGCTCGACGCGCTGGCGTCTGCGCATGTCACGCGCTAGCATGACCAACACGGTGACCAAGGCAAGCGCCATGGCGGTCACCAACGCCGTCAACACATTGGGAAAGAGGTCGGGTGCAGCGCGCCAACTGTCTATGCGCAGCACCATGGTGTGGCCGGGCAAATCTATCAGCTGCTTGGCAATGAACACGCGCGAGCCACGACGCGCCGTGCCATGCATGGCCAAGCGCGTGCCGTCCGACTCTGTGAATGACACCTCTTGGCTACGCGTGAGCTGCTGGCCCACCATGTTGACCAAGATTTCGCCCAAAGAATACGTGGCCACGGTGTAACCCGTTAATACGCCATCGGTGATGACGGGCAAACACAGATCCATGATCTCCAGCCCCAAGCCATTGGTTTGCGGCACGTAAGTGCTCGCGCCATAACCGGGGCCACTTTGGCGTCGCGCCACACCGCAGGCTTGCACCACTTCGGGCTGGTTGGCCTCGCGACCAAAACGGCTGAAGACGGGTGCATGAAAGGGCGTGTCCACACTGTTGAGAACGCGCAGCTCGGTGTCGCGCAACTCCAAACGCAGCCACTCACGGTGCTCGCGCAGCATGGTGCTGGCCTCTTGCGTCCAGGGCACTGCCGAATGATTGGCGTATTGCAAAGCTTGCAAACTTTGCACATTGCGGGTGAGCGCGGTACGGATGTCGCTCACCGCATCGGCTGCGTCACGCTCAATTCGGCTTTGCACTTGCGTCACCTCATAGCGACCCGCAAGCCACACCAAGGTGCTGAGCATGGACAACACCAGAATGACCAAAACCGCCCACAACACACGGCGGCGTGTGCGCGACGCAAGCGGAAACGAGAACGGCATCAGTCGACCTTGGTCACGCGCGGGCTGCTCCACGTGCCATCTACAAAAAATTCATTCGTGCCTGCACGCACCAGCGGTTTGCTCAACACCATTTGCGCCAAGTAGGTGGTCAAGCCAATCAGGGGGTTGATGGTGGCCACATACAGTGACGCTGTGCCCGCATTGATTTCAGGCACCACCACCACTTTGAGTTTTTGGGTCTCACGCACCAAGTCGGCACTGCCTTCGATCAACGCGCCGGCCACCACGCCCTTCATTTGCAAGTTGTTGGTCGATGCCACACCTTGGTCAATGCCAATATCGCCACGCACAAAATCAAAGGCAAAGCCGTCGCTGAAGATGTCACTGAAATCTAAGGTCAAGCGGCGTGGCAGGGCTTGCAAATTGAGCACGCCCAGCAATCGCGCCGCGCCTGGCTCGGTCTTTAAGAACTGACCTTTTTCAATCGCCAAATGCATCTTACCGTTCATGCTGGCGTAGTCCAACGTGATGGGGGAACCCTGCCAAGACACTTGGCCCTCTAGGCGACCTTCGCCATGGCGAATCGCGCCGGGGGTGCCTAAGCGGGTCAACAAATCGCCACTGTCACGAATGGCCAACACAAAGTTAAATTGGGTGCGTCGCACCAACGGCCCCTCTGCCGCCCAGACGCCGTTGGCGGTCAACGTGGCCTCGGGCAGGATGACGTTGAATTTGTTCAAACGCCACTCCCGCACGGCATTGGTGCCCACGCGGTTGACGGCTTCAATTTCAAGCCGGCCCAGTTTTTTGCCACGCAAGGTCAGGTCATTCACCACGATGTCTAGGCCGGGAATGCTGCTGGGCTGCTCTGTCAACAAGCTTTCGACATCGGGCACCAAGCTTGGTGGAATATTCAAATAGGCCAAGCGCACATACAAGTGTGCGGGCAGGTTGCCATTGGGTGGGCGAACTTCAGCAGAGCCATTGAGTTCGTCGGCGCTGATGTTCAAGCGCCACAGCTCCCCTTGGCGCGTGCCGCCAACCAGCACCTTGTGGATCAAACGGTCAGACACTTTGATTTGGTCTGCGCGCAAGGCTGCGAATGCAGGCATGTAGTCTTGCGCATCGTCCGATGCGGCCTCAGACCCAACCACCGATTGACGCGTTGATTTGCGCTTGAGTGGCGAAACACCGGTGAATTGTGTCAGTGCCGTGTTCCACGCATCCAGATCTAGCACGGGCAATTGCAAATTCAAGCTCACCGCGTTGTCGCGCATGGGCACCGCATCCATCACCGACTGGCCTACGGCGATGCCACCTCGCACCACACGCGTGCGCGCGCCGCTGAGGTCGCGCACGTAAGTCACCGACACAACCCGCCCCAGCGTGACGCTGATTTGGTCTTGCAACACGCGCGACTTGGGCTGTAATGATTCACGCGTGAGCTGGGACTCAATGCGCAGCGGCATCAACGCGGCAGCGGGTTTACTCAAAGGCGCCGGCAAGGTCAAGGCCATGCCTTTGAGGTCGCTGTTGATAGACAACTCGGGCACGCCACGACGCAAACCTAAATTGGCACTGTATGCCGACTTGCCTGTAGCACGTTGCGCAAGACGCGAGACAAACCCAAGTTCACGCGCTTGTCGCAGGCCTTCGGCCGTCAAGTCACCACGGATCTTGAGTTGCAAAGGTGATTGGCCTTCAGTCGCCACAAACGACAGGCCACCATCGAGCGTGGCATCGCCTCCCAACAATTGCGCCTGCAGGCCCTTGAGCTGAAAGCCCTGCTCGCTGAACTGCAAGGTGCCGCGCATGCGGTTGAGCACCGGCGTACCTGGCATCACTTGCAAGGCGTTGTCAGCAAACACCACACTGCCTTGCACCGTGGATTTGTCCAGATGGTCAATGGGTAAGGTCAAGGCCAATTTGAAATTGGCATCGCCCGTGGCTTGGCTTTTGCTGAGCACCGTGCCGGTTAAATCATTGAGGGTAGATTTGGAAATCATGTCTAACACTTGGGCCACAGGCCCACGGGCCTCACCCGTCACGCTGACCACGGGCTGGTCAAGTTTGGGAATGTTGGCCACCAGTTTTTGCCACGTCACTTGGGGCGCACCTGCCAGTTGCGTGCTGCCTTTGAACTGCAAAGTGCTGCGGTCAAACACCAGATCACCGTTGACTTCGGTTAGGGCTGGCCATGCGGCGGTTTGCACCGTCTTGGCCTTGGTTGGCACGGGGGGCACATAGGCATAGTGGCCCTGCGCCACTTGCGCGGCAATGCGGAACTCTCCGAGCTTGGGGTTGTCAAACGGCATGTCGCGCAAGTTGCCGCGCAAGCGCATCGTCACATGGCTGGCGTCACCTGCTTGCACGGCGTCACGCACATAGGCACGCACATCGCGCGGCAATGTGTTGGGCAAGTAACGATGCACATGTGCCACTTTGGCGCGGCTGAGTGTGGCGGTTAAATCCAACACGCCGGGCAAGCGTGCGCTGGCTTCGCCTGTTTTCCAATTCCCGCTGAACTCGCCCGCCAAGTCGGCGTTCACCACGCGGCCTTGGGTGAACTGCACCGCCACCTCGTCACCTTTGTGTTGCCACGCAATTTGTGCCGAGGCTTCTTCTAACGCGATGCGGGGCTCGTCCAGCCCAACCGGCAAGGTGATGCTGCCGTTGAGAATGCTGACCCGCGCCTTGCCGCCTTTTTGCGTCAAGTCAAACTCCAGCTGCGCCGCTTGCATGCCGGGCACGTCGGCCAAGGGGCTGGTGGGCAAAGCATCGCGTTGCATGGCCAACTGACGGACTTGGCCTTTGGCGCTGTAGTTCAACGAGGCATCGGAATTTTTTTGCCATGTGGCTTTGAGCTGGTTCACCTGACCTTGCGGCTGCACGCGCGACAACATGGCACGCAATGCTTCGGGCAAAGGCAAGCGTTGGCTGATTTGCGCCAAGGCTTCCAAGTCCAAACGATCAGCGGTCAAAGTGCCCGCCTCAAACGCATCACCGCGCCAGCTCACGCGCAAAACGCCGCCAGGCCAATGCTCGCCCTCTTGGGTGTCGAACACCAAGTCTTGGCTGCTGATTGCAACCTCACCGTCTTGCCACTGCACACCGATGCGCCCGTGTACATGACGCAAAGCCAAAGGCAACACATTGACACCCAAACGGGCATCCACAGCATCCAAGGCCACGTCAGCGGTCACGCCCTGGGGAACGCCATTTTTCACATCGGCCCACAAGCGCAACGCGCCTCGGCCCTCTTGCAAAGACAAGCCTTTGTCCATGGGCACCCATTGGCGCAAAGTGGCCAGGTTGACGAACGGCAAGTCTCCAAACATCTCACCCGACCATTGCGAGGTGTCGCCTGCACGCTGCCACGGCGGCTGATAAAACTTGCCCCGCACCGACAAGCGTTGACCGAACGCCTCGGGCGGCGTAAGGTCAGCACGCAACGCGTGTTGAAACCATTGGTTCTTGATAGACAGGTCAACACCTTGCAGCGTCAACACAGGCGCAGGGGTTTGCGCAGCACTTGTGCGGCTGTCGTCACGCCAGTGAATCAGACCGCCACGCACCACAAATTCGGGTTGCGAAAAAAACCAATCCGCACCACTGCCGTCACCCGCAGCACCCGTGTCAATGCCCGCCACCCACACATGACCATTGGCATCTCGGCGAATTTCGAGCTCGGGTTGTTCAATGTCGAGTTGCTCAAACTGACCGAGCAACACCGAACGCGGCGACATCGCGGCCAACACGCGTGGCAAGCTGAGTGCCTCGCGGCCTTCGCGGTCGTACAACTGAATGTCGTTGAGCTCAAACCATGGCACCAGCCAACCGCCTTGGGCGGTGATGCTGCCGATTTCCACGCGCAGCCCTAAAGCGCGTGTGGCTTGTTGTTGCATCACTTCGCGGTAATCACCGATTCGCGGCACAATGAAAATGTGCAAAGCGCTCCAAGCCAGCAACACAGCCACCCACGCGAAGAACACCAAACCCAAGACCCAATGAAGCGCACGACGCCAGCCTGACTTGGTTTTCAAATCAGCCGCAAGGCTTTCGGGGGTGGGTTTTACAGAGTCTGACAAATGTTTCATGGTGCTAGCAACGTGACCAGAATTATCCCCTCCTCTCTGCCCAATCTGAGTACTTATTCGCGCTTCGTCCAGCGTTTGCGTCGCCGGTACGCGAATGAGCTGCATTTGTTGCCCGAAGGTGCACCCGTGTTGGCCACGATGCAAACCTGTTTTAAAGCGCTGCGCCAAACCCACAACTGCGCCGACTCGCTGCGCATGCTGCGCCAGCTGGTGATGGAACGCTTGGTGGTGCTGGACTGCGAACAAGGTGCCAGCCTCGATGTGATCACCCGCGCGGTGACCAAGCTGGGTGAGTTCACCCTCGACATCGCCTTTCGCGAAGCCCAAGCTCAGCTGGACGTCAGCTTCGGCTCGCCCACCACACCCAGCGGCGAACGGGCGGTGCTGTGGATCATCGGCATGGGCAAATTTGGCGCGCGCGAGCTGAATGTGTCCAGCGACATCGACCTCATTTATGTGTACGACGAAGACGGCGACACCACGGGCCTGCCCGATGGGCGCGGACGCATCAGCAACCACGACTACTTTGCCAAAGCCGTCAAACTGATTTACGCGCTGATTGGCGACACCACAGACCACGGCTTTGTGTTTCGCATGGACTTGGCATTGCGCCCCAACGGCAATTCGGGCCCGAGCGTGGTGTCGCGCCAGGCGTTGGAAGAATATTTTTTGGTTCAGGGGCGCGAATGGGAACGCTTTGCGTGGCTCAAGAGCCGTGTGGTTGCACCCTTCAGCGCGAAGGCCCATGCGTTCGAGTTGCGTGACACCATATTGCCCTTTGTGTTTCGCCGCTATTTGGATTACAGCGTGTTCGAGTCCTTGCGCGGACTGCACCAGCAAATTCGCAAACACTCGGCCTCGCGCAGCGCGGGCCGCCCCGAGCGTGCCAACGATGTGAAGCTGTCGCGCGGTGGCATCCGTGAAATTGAGTTCACGGTGCAGCTGCTGCAAGTGGTGCGTGGTGGCCACTTTCCCGAGCTGCGCACGCGCCCCACCTTGGCCGCTTTGCAGCGCTTGAGCCAAGCCAACCTCATGCCCGCGGCCACCGCCGATGCGCTGGCCAAGGCCTATGTGTTTTTACGCCAAGTCGAGCACCGCATTCAATACTTGGACGACCAACAAACCCATGTGCTGCCCACCAACGACGACGACTTGAACTGGATGGCGCTGACCTTGGGCTTTGGCGACACTTGCGACTTTTTGAGCCAGCTCGACAGCCATCGCGAGCTGGTGGCGCAAGAGTTTGACCGCTTGCTGGGTTTGGGCGACAAGACCGAGCCCAACAGCAATAGCAATGGCAACAACAACGGCGACTGCAAAGGCTGCACGCCCAAACACGACTACGTCGATTTGGCCTCCTTGCTGCCCGACTTGAACCCACGCTTGCGTGAGCGCGTCATGCACTGGTGCGAGCTGCCCCGCATCCGCGCCCTGCGCGATGACAGCGTGCAGCGCTTACTCAAACTTTTGCAACGCACCAACGCGTGGATTGACGCTGGCCGTGTGAGTGAAGAAGCCGCTGTGCGTTGGACTGACTGGATGGAGCCGCTGCTGCGCCGCGAAAGCTATTTGGCCTTGTTGATCGAACGCCCGCGTGTGCACGAACAACTCATGCGACTACTCGGCATGGCACGTTGGCCTGCCAAGTATTTGCAGCAGCACCCTGGCGTGATTGACGAGCTAGCAGGTGAGGCTTTGTTGGCTGAGCGCTTTGTGCCCGAAGAGTTTGAGCAAGAGCTAGAACGTCGCTTGGCCTCGCTCCAATCCACCGGCCAAGCCGACGAAGAAACTCTGCTCAACTTGCTGCGCCGTGCCCACCATGCAGAAGTCTTTCGCACCTTGGCACGTGACGTAGAGGGCCGCATCACGGTGGAGCAAGTGGCCGACGATTTGAGTGCCTTGGCCGATTGCCTGCTGAAAATCACCAGCCGCTGGGTCTGGCAACACTTCAAACAACGCCACCGCGACGAACCGCAGTTCGCCATCCTGGCTTACGGCAAGTTAGGCGGCAAAGAGCTGGGCTACGGCAGCGACCTGGACATTGTGTTTGTGTACGAAGACGCACATGAACGGGCGGGCGAAATCTATGCGGCCTATGTGCGCAAGCTCATCAACTGGCTGACCGTGAAAACCGGTGACGGCGATTTGTACGAGATAGACACCGCGCTGCGCCCCAACGGCAACTCGGGTCTCTTGGTTTCGACCTTCGACGCCTATGCCGACTACCAGGGCCAACGCGGAGAAAACACCGCGTGGACTTGGGAACACCAAGCCATGACGCGTGCGCGTTTTTGCCTAGGCGCACCCGAACTCAAAGCGCGTTTCGACAGCGTGCGTGCCAATGTCATCAATGCCAAACGCGACCTGGCTGCTTTGCGTCAAGAAATTGTGACCATGCGCGACAAGATGCGCGCCGCCCATCCCTTGAAACCAGATTTGTTTGACGTCAAACACAGCGCGGGTGGCATGGTGGATGTGGAGTTTGCCGTTCAATATTTGGTGCTCGCCCACGCAGAGCAACACCCCGACTTGCTAGCCAACGTGGGCAATATTGCTTTGTTGCTGAGCGCTGAAATATCAGGCTTGTTGCCTTCGGGCGTAGGTGCGGCGGCAGGCAGTGCTTACCGTGAACTTCGCCGCGTGCAACACCGTGCCCGATTGGACGAACAGCCGACACAAGTGCCGACGGTTGAACTAGAGAAAGAGTGCGCAGCCATCCAAGCTTTATGGCGCTGCGTGTTTGGCACAACTTAAAACGCAAGCGCTCACGCTGCGGCGTGCCCTTGCTTTTAGCCTTGGCGAATCTTCTTCACCAAGGCCGTGGTCGAGTAACCATCGACAAACGGAATCGCTTGGGCGCGACCACCGTAGGCCAGTACCACTTGCGTCTCAGCGAGTTTGCTCATGTCGTAATCGCCGCCTTTGACCAACACATCGGGGCGCAACTCGGTGATGAGTTCCAGCGGTGTGTCTTCGTCAAACCAAGTCACCAAACTCACAGACTCTAAAGCGGCCATCAACGCCGCGCGGTCTAGCTCGTTGTTCAAGGGGCGGTCTGGGCCTTTGCCCAAACGGCGTGCGGAGGCGTCGCTGTTCAAGGCCACCACCAAACTGCCGCCCACGCTGCGGGCCTGTGCTAAATACGACGCGTGGCCACGGTGCAGCACATCAAAAACGCCATTGGTAAACACCACCGGACCCTGCGCACGCAAAGCGGCCACGCGTTGCACCGCGTCTTGTCGTGAAGAGAGCTTGGAGAGAAAAGCGGGGGGAAGCAAGGTGATGTCGGTCATGGTGGCGCAATTCTAGGCGGCGCCAGCCTAACGGATCAGCTGTGCAGACCCGCAGCGACCTTGCTTTTCGCTTTGGTTTGTGGATGACGCCATTGGTCGACAGCCTCAGAAATTGACGTCAGGCCTTGCAACACCAGCACCTGCTCAATTTGGCGGCGACGCAGCACGGGTGCGCTGCCGCCCGCCCAAACCTTGACCGTCGAAGGCAAGAGTGAATTCAACTCACGCAAGCCATCCACCACATGGTTGGGATTCATGTTGAGGCTGAAGCTCAAGGCCACCACATCGGCGCGGTATGCGATAGCTGCTTGCGCAATGTCGCGCACCGGGGTTTGTGTGCCCAGCGACACACAACGACAGCCCTGCAAAGTCAGCAAACCCTCGACCATCAACAGACCCAAGCCGTGCGACTCTTTGGGGAAGGTGGTCAGCAGCACTGTCGGCCCGCCACCGAGGGCGGATTTGGGAATGGCAGCTATGGCTTGACGCATCAAGGTGCTCACGCACTCGGTGTAGAGATGCTCTTCGTGCACAGCCAAATCACCACGCGCCCAGGTATCACCCACCAGCGTGGTCAAAGGCGCCACCAAATCAGTCACAAACTTTTGCAGTCCATCTTGCGTCAACACGTGCAGCAGTTCACGGCGAATGCCATCGTGGTCTTGGGCTTGAAGCAGGGTGATGTAGGCCGTCAAATCTTCGCGCACAGGCACAGCCATGGACTGGCTTGACTGCAAAGAAGCCTCGCCTCGGCTCAAGTGTTCCAAGGCGTCCATCGATTGCGCCACGATTCGCCCTGGGCGATGGCCTTGGTCCATCAAGCGTTTGATGACGCGTAGCTTCTCGACCTGGGCCATGGGGTACGTGCGCTCGTCGTTGGCATCGCGGGCAGGCGTGGGAAACCCATAGCGGCGCTCCCACACGCGCAGGGTGTCTTTGCCAATGCCGGTGTCACGTTCGACGGCCGAAATAGACAGCGTGATTTGTGAAGGGTCTTCACGTGCGTTCATGGTTAGAAATCCCCCGCAATTGAACGTGGAGAATAGTTGCGTCCTAGACAGTTTTTTCATATTAAGCCATGATTGCCCCTGTTCGAAAAAGGGCTTTCCCGTGATCTACCGTTTTGTATTCGCATCCATTGGGCTATTTTTTGGCCTCAGCCCAGCCTACAGCGCACCCGAAGGCGCGGCCGCATCGGCCGGCTGCCCACGCGTGTTGCAACACACGGTGGCACGGCTACAAGATGAAAAACCGCAAGCCCTGTGCCAATACGCAGGCCAAGTGGTGGTGGTCGTGAACACCGCCAGCTTTTGCGGATTCACACCGCAATACAAAGGCCTAGAAGCCTTGCACGCCAAGTACAAAGACCGTGGCTTGGTGGTGCTGGGTTTTCCGAGCAACGACTTCTCACAAGAGCCCGATAGCAACGCCAAGATTGCTGACTTTTGCGAAAACACCTTTGGCGTGAAATTTCCCATGTTTGTGAAAACCACCGTGCGTGGCCCAGACGCTTTGCCACTGTTCAAACAACTGGCCGAACAAACTGGCACAGCGCCCAAGTGGAACTTTTACAAATACGTGATCAGCCGCGATGGCAAAAGCATCAAGAGCTTCAGCAGCATGACAGGCCCGCAAGACAAAAGTTTTGTGCAAGAGATTGAAAAGCAATTGGCAGAAAAACAAACTGTTTCTAAAGGTGCTGCGCAATGAAGCCACGCATCGCCATCGTAGGGTCGGGCATTTCTGGCCTGTCTGCCGCACACCATTTGCACGGAGCAGCTGACGTCACACTGTTTGAAGCGGGTGACTATTTCGGCGGTCACACCCACACCGTGGACGTGACCTTGCCCACTGCCACTGGCATGCAAACACACGGTGTGGACACGGGCTTTTTGGTTTACAACGAGCGCACATACCCTGGGCTGATTGCCTTGTTTGAAAAGCTGCACGTGGCCACCGTGAAATCTGACATGTCGTTTTCGGTCCAAGTGCCGAACAAAAATGGCAAGGGCGCTTTGGAGTGGAACGGCGCCAACCTCAACACCGTGTTTGCCCAACGCAGCAACCTGTTCAAGCCCAACTTCTTGCTGATGCTGCGCGATGTGATGCGCTTCAACACGCTGGCCACCGAGCTGGCCGAGCGCAACCAAGACCACGAACTCGCGCAGCCGCTGAGCGGTTTTTTGTTCTCGCACAAATTCAGTGAGGCGTTTCGCGATTGGTATTTGCTACCCATGTTGGGCTGCATCTGGAGTTGCCCCACCGACCAAATGCTGAAGTTTCCAGTGGCCACCATGATTCGGTTTTGCCACAACCACGGTCTGATTCAAGTCAACAACCGCCCACAGTGGTACACGGTGGCAGGCGGCGCACGCCACTATGTTGAGAAAATTTTGGCGGGCATTGCAGACAAACGGCTGAACACACCGGTGCTTCGCATTGAACGCGACGCACACAGCGTGACACTGCAAACGCACAACGGCTCAGAGAGGTTTGACCAAGTGATTTTGGCCAGCCACGCCGACCAATCGCTGGCCATGCTGGCAGAGCCCACGCCGCAAGAAGTGGCCACTTTGGGCGCCATTCGTTACCACCCCAACCGCGCCGTGTTGCACACCGACACCTCGGTGATGCCCAAGACAAAACTCGCATGGGCCGCTTGGAACTACGAACGCGCCGCGCACAGCAACACCGAGTCCACACGCGTTTGCTTGCACTACTGGCTCAACCTGTTGCAGCCGTTGCCGTTCACACAAGACGTGATCGTGTCGCTCAACCCTGTGCACGAGATTGACCCCGCCCACATTCTTGGCGAATACGACTACGCCCACCCCGTGTTTGATTTGCCAGCCATTGAGGCGCAAGCCCAAATGCCGCAGCTGCAAGGCCAGCAACACACCTGGTTTGCCGGCGCGTGGATGGGCTACGGGTTCCATGAAGATGGCTTCAAGGCTGGGCGTGATGCCGCACAGACTTTGCTGGCCAAATCGCGCACGCTCAGCGCATGATGTCAAGCGCTGCAACCGCCACCGACCAAGCCAAAGCCATGATTGGCTTTGGCCAAGTGCGTCACACGCGATTGCGCCCCACGCCGCACGCATTCAACTACAGCACCTTCTTTTTGATGTTGCCCATGCGCACGCTGCAAAGCGATAACGATGCCGTGCTGCCCATCAACCGCGCAGGCGCCATCAGCTTTCACGACGTGGACCATGGCGACGGCCGTGACACGAAAGAAGGCGGCGCACTGGCTTGGCTAGACGAGCTGCTACACAGCGAAGGCATCGCCGACGCGACGGGCGAAGTTTGGCTGCACTGCTACCCGCGCGTGCTGGGCTACACCTTCAAGCCCGTGAGCTTTTGGTATTGCCACGCCGCAGACAACAGCTTGCGCGCCATCGTGGTGGAAGTGAACAACACCTTTGGCGAGCGTCATTGCTATTTGCTAGACCGCCCGCACTACGGCGTGGAGCAACGCGCCAACAAGGTGTTTCATGTGTCGCCGTTTTGCGCCGTGCAGGGCGACTACCGCTTTCGCTTCATGCGCACGGCAGACCACACCCTGGCCCGCGTCGACCACGACGATGCCGCTGGCCCCTTGATTGAAACCAGCGTGAGCGGCCAACTCAAACCCATCACCCCATCCGAGTTGCGCCACGCCCTATGGGGCTACCCGCTGATGACGCTGATGGTGATGGCACGCATTCACTGGCAGGCCTTGAAGCTGTGGCTCAAGCGCGTGCCGTTTTTCACCAAGCCCACACCCCCGCAAGATTTTGTGACTCGTTGATGTTGAGACCCGCCCATGAATAGCACGACCTCCACCACTCGCTCCTCTCAGACCGAAGCCATGCCCGCCGCCGCACGCCGCGTGCTGAGCCTGCTGCAACGTTTGCAACACGGCACGCTGCATGTGCAGTGGCCCGATGGCCGTGTGGAGCAATTTGGCTCACCGTCTGCTTCTGGCAAAGAGCTCAATGCCACTTTGCATTTGCACAGCTACGCACCGCTCACACAGGCATTGAAATCCGGCGACATTGGCTTTGCCGAAAGCTACATCGCCGGCGAATGGACCACCAACAACTTGGCCGACTTGCTGCAACTTTTGGTGGCCAACCGCCGCGACATGGACGAGCTGATTTTTGGCAGCTGGCTGGGCCGCTTGTATTACCGCGTGCGCCACCTGTTGCATCGCAACACGCGCAGCAACAGCAAGAAAAACATCCACGCACATTACGACTTGGGCAACGCGTTTTACAAGTTGTGGCTAGACCCCACGATGAACTACTCGTCCGCTTGGTTTGACAACGACCACGCCAAGCCCATGACCGACGCGCAAACCGCCAAAGTGCGGCGCGCCCTGCGCATGGTGAACGCCAAAGCGGGTGATCGCATTCTTGAAATCGGTTGCGGTTGGGGCGCATTGGCCGAGCTCGGCGGCACAGAGTTTGGCGCACACATGAGTGGCGTGACCCTGAGCCACGAACAACTGGCCTTTGCCAACCAGCGTATGCAGCGCTTGGGTTTAGACAGCACCAGCAGCTTGCGTTTGCAAGACTACCGCGACATTGACGATGGCCCGTATGACGCCATTTGCTCCATCGAAATGCTGGAGGCCGTGGGTCAAGAATATTGGGACACGTATTTTGAGAGCGTGGCCCGCTTACTTAAATCGGGCGGCAAAGCCTGTGTGCAAACCATCGTCATCGACGACGCGCTGTTTGAGCGCTACGTGAAAAGTACCGACTTCATTCAACAATACATCTTCCCCGGCGGCTGCTTACCTTGCCCCCGCGCGTTCCGCGCACACGCTGAGCGCGCTGGCCTGAAAGTGGTGGACGAGTTGGCCTTTGGTTTGGACTACGCTGAGACACTGCGCCGCTGGCGTCACCAGTTCATGGCGGACAAAGCACAGGTGTTGCAGCTCGGGTTTGACGAACGCTTCATGCGCATTTGGGAGTTTTACCTCGCTTACTGCGAGGCTGCGTTTGAGCAACACAACACCGACGTGATTCAGTTCACCTTGCTCAAACCATGACCACACGTCGCGCGGCTTTAAGGCTTGGGTTTCACACAGCGCTGGTGGCGACTGCGAGCTTTGGGCCGTTGCGCGTGACGCATGCTCAAACCAACCGCGAACCGTTGCAACCCACGCCCCAGTTGCGCCAGGTGTTGACCGCGCCGCGTTTGGTGGGGCAACAACGCCTCACCTATTGGGGGTTTGACGTGTACGACGCCAGCCTGTGGGCCAGCTCGGCGTTTGTGGCTGAGGACTGGGCCAAACAACTGCTGGTGCTTGAGCTGCGCTATTTGCGCGACTTCAAAGGTACAGACATTGCGCAGCGTTCCATCGACGAGATGCAAGGTCAGCGACCGTTGAGCGCCGTCCAACAAAACACTTGGTCAGCCACATTGCAAGGGATCATTCCCAATGTGCGCGCGGGCGAACGCATCACCGGCATTTACGCCCCCGACAAAGGCATGCAGCTGTTGCACCAAGACCGCTTGTTGGGTGAGCTGCGCGACCTCGACTTGGCGCAGCGTTTCATGGGCATTTGGTTAGCGCCCGAAACCTCACAACGCAAACTTCGTCAGCACCTGTTAGCAGGCGCACAGCCATGACCCATGTACATGGTCGGGATGGTATGGTGATGCCACGCAATGTTCACACGGGTTCTTGATATGCATCTTTTAAAACCTCTCAACCCACCCATCACCGACTGGCATGGCCGCAGCGTGTGGCTGATTGGCGCATCCAGCGGCATTGGCTTGGCCACGGCGAAAGCCTTGCACGCAGCAGGCGCACGTGTGGTGGTGTCGGCGCGCAAGGCCGAGTTGTTACAACAGTTTGTCGATGCGCACCCCGGCGCTCAAGCCGTGGTGCTGGATGTGAGCGATGCCTCGGCCATGGCAGAAGCCGCCAAGTACGTGCAGGCACAACAAGGCTTAGATGTGGTGATGTATTGCGCCGGCTACTACCAGCCCATGCGCGCGGCTAACTTCGCCTTGCCGGAGATACTGCGCCACCTTGACGTCAACTACACAGGCGCACTGCGCGTGCTAGATGCCGTGCTGTCCACACTGGTGGCGCAAGGCTCGGGGCACCTCAGCTTCATTTCCAGCGTCGCAGGCTTTCGCGGCTTGCCACAGAGCTTGGCCTATGGACCCACCAAAGCCGCGCTCATCAATTTGGCCGAGGCTTTGCACTACGACTTGTCACCGCACGGCGTGGGCGTGAGCTTGATCAACCCCGGCTTTGTGGAGACACCGTTGGTGGCGAGCAATGATTTTCCAATGCCAGCACTCATTTCATCTGAAAGGGCTGCAACCGAGATTCTCAAAGGTTGGCGCAAAGGCGAATTTCACATTCACTTTCCTAAACGCTTCACGCGCATGATGATGTTGTTGCGCTTGCTGCCCTACCGCTGGTACTTTGCCTTGGTGCGACGCGGCACTGGCATGTGAACGGAAAACATGTCTTTCAACACCCAATCGTCAGACACGCCTGAAGCTGCCTTGCAGCGTGTGGTTCATTTCTTTGAACATCTCAAGCCCACGGATGTCGCACGCATGGCCGAGCTCTACACAGCCGACGCGCAATTCAAAGACCCGTTCAACGAAGTGCAGGGCTTGGCCGAAATCGAACACATTTTTGTCCACATGTTTGAAGCGCTGGATGCGCCACGCTTTGTGATCACCACCCAAGTACTACAAGGTACGCAGTGCTTTGTGACTTGGGATTTTTTGTTCGCCATGGCGCGCATAGATGGCGGCACAACTCAAACCATTCGCGGGGCCACGCACTTTGTGTTGCGCGAAGAAGCGGGCCTGTGGCGCGTCGCCGTACACCGTGACTACTGGGACGCGGCTGAAGAGTTGTACGAAAAACTGCCCGTGGTGGGGGGCTTGATGCGCTGGTTAAAAAAACGCGCCAACAGTTAAGTCGGCAGCGTGTCTTTGAAACTTTGGCGTTGCGCCAAGCGTTCGTACAAAGCCCCAAGGTTGGGGTGTTGTCCACGCCAATCGATGGCGGGGAAACGGAAGTCCAAATAGCTGACCGCGGTGCCTACCGCAATGTCGGCCAAGCTCAGGTGAATGCCCACGCAGTTGCTGCGTTCGGCCAAGGCACGGTCCATGGCGATCAAGCTGTCGTCAATTTTTTTCATTTGACGGTCAATCCAAGCTTGGCTGCGCTCGCCCTCTTTGCGGCCTGGCCATGAGGCTTCGAGGCGGGCCAGAATGGCTGCGTCCAACAGTCCATCGGCCAAGGCTTCCCAAGTTTTCACTTCGGCGCGCTCGCGGCCACGCTCTGGAATGAGCTTGCCCACGGGCGAGAGTGTGTCTACGTATTCCACGATCACGCGCGAATCAAAAATAGCTTCGCCGCCTTCCATCACCAAGCAGGGCACCTTACCCAAAGGGTTAGACGCAGAGATGTCGGTGTCTGCCGCCCACACGTCTTCGGTCACAAACTGGAAGTCCAGTTTTTTCTCGGCCATGACGATGCGCACTTTACGCACATAGGGGCTGGTGATTGAACCAATCAGTTTCATAAGCTTTTCACAGTTTTATTGGGTGTGTAGTTTATCTGGCTTGCGTATACATCGCCATTGGGCCATGCACCTAAAATTGCTGTATGAGCAATACCCATACATCCCAAGCCACCTCGCAAGCAATCTCCCAAGTCACCGCCCTCTCGCCACTCGATGGTCGCTACGCTGGCAAAGTCGCCGCGCTGCGCCCCTTGATGAGCGAGCAAGGCTATATGCACCGCCGCGTGCAAGTGGAAATTGCATGGTTCATCGCTTTGAGCGATGCGGGCTTTGCCGAATTCAAACCTTTGAGCGCCGCCTCACGCGCCTATCTAATCAGTTTGGTGACGAACTTCAGCACCGAAGATGCGCTGGCCATCAAGGACGAAGAGAAAGTCACTAACCACGACGTGAAAGCGGTGGAGTACTGGATCAAGAAAAAATTCAAAGGCCACACCGAGCTTGAAGCCGCTTCTGAGTTTGTGCACTTTGCGTGCACCAGCGAAGACATCAACAACACAAGCCACGCCCTGCAATTGCAAGCGGGCCGTGATGAAGTCATCTTGCCTGGCCTCGACGGCCTGATTGCCAAGCTGCGCGAGATGGCCCACGCCTTTGCCGACGTGCCCATGCTCAGCCGTACCCACGGCCAGACCGCCAGCCCCACCACGGTGGGCAAAGAAGTGGCCAACGTGGTGGTCCGCTTGAAACAAGTGCGCGAGCGCATTGCAGGCGTACACATCATGGCCAAGATGAACGGTGCCGTGGGCAACTACAACGCACATATGAGCGCTTGGCCCGACTTCGACTGGGAAGCCTTCAGCCGCAAAGTGGTGGAAACGCCTGCGCCTTTGGGCTTGGGCCTGACGTTCCAGCCCTACAGCATTCAAATCGAACACCACGACTACATGGCCGAGTTGTTTGACGCCGTAGCGCGCGCCAACACCATCCTGATCGACTGGTCGCGCGACGTGTGGGGCTATGTGTCGTTGGGCTACTTCAAGCAACGTTTGAAAGCCGGTGAAATTGGCTCGTCCACCATGCCGCACAAAGTCAACCCGATTGACTTTGAAAACGCCGAAGGCAATTTGGGTTTGGCCAACGCCATGCTCAAGCACCTGAGCGAAAAGCTGCCCATCAGCCGCTGGCAACGTGACCTGACTGACTCCACCGTGTTGCGCAACATGGGCGTGGCTTTGGGCTACACCGCATTGGCGTACCAATCGCTCAGCGTCGGCCTGAACAAGCTCGAACTCAACGAAGAAGCGTTGGCCGCCGACCTTGATGCTGCATGGGAAGTATTGGCCGAACCCATCCAAACCGTCATGCGCCGCTATGGTGTGCAAGGCGCTTACGAGCAACTGAAAGAAGTGACGCGCGGCAAAACTGTCACCGCCGAAGCCCTGCATGGTTTGATTGCCTCGTTGCAAATTCCGCAAGCCGACATTGACCGCTTGCTGGCCATGACGCCCGGCAGCTACGTGGGCAAAGCCGCCGAACTGGCGCGTCGCGTTTAAGCAAGATGGCCATCAAATCCACCATCTTCAAAGCGAACGTTCAAATCGCTGACATTGACCACGGCTACTATGCCGACCACGCGCTCACCCTCGCGCGTCATCCCAGCGAAACGGACGAACGCATGATGGTGCGCTTGGTCGCTCTGTCATTGCAAGCGCATTTGCTACAAGACGTGTGCAACGGCGACGGCGTGTTGGCCTTTGGCGCTGGCCTGTCCAATCCCGACGAACCGGATGTGATGTTGACCGATTTCACGGGACGCAAGCGCTTGTGGATTGAGGTGGGGCAACCGGAAGAAAAGCCACTGCTCAAAGCATGTAGCAAAGCTGATCAAGTGATGTTGTATGTGTTTTCCAGCTCAGGTGATGTTTGGTGGAAGAACATGCAAAACAAACTCATCAAGCCCACGTCATTGCAGGTGTGGCGCATCCCTAGCAGCGCCTCGCAAGACTTAGCCAAGCTCGCTGAGCGAAGCATGCAGTTGCAAGCGACAGTTCAAGAAGGTGTGGTGATGATGAGCAACGGCAAGACCACCGTAGACATCGAGTGCGAGCGCTGGAAATAGTGCTGTAAAGAGCGCTGTAAAAACTTACTCGCCCCGCGCCCGCTCAGCGTATTTGTTGAAGCGCCAAGACGTGCCAATCATGGTGATGCGTCGCCAGGTGCTGCGCTTCTCGCCTGGTGACATTTCTGGCCAGTACTGCACTTCTTCAAAGGTACGGCCGCAGCCCTTGCACTCTTCATCGCCTTGGCTAGTCGAGCAAATGGCAATGCAGGGCGCATCCGCTGTGGTGCGGTACCAACCCAGCCATGCCTCATAGGCTTTTTTAGGAAACCCTTGCTCAGCCGCTTCGTCGTGGTGGTAATAAATCATCAAGGCATAGACCTCGGCCAAGGCACGAATTTCGGGCGCGAGTGTGACGCCGTCGGGCGAGGGTTTTTGTTCGCGCCAATAGTTGATGGCCGCCTCAATGTCGGTGATGTGAATGGCAGCCATCGCGTTAGAGTTTGTTACCTAGAAAGCAAGGTGAAAGTGGGCTGTGGATGATAGCGGCAATGCTATGCTGACCATGCAATGAAACTACTTTTAACTTGGGTACTCCACGCCACAGCCTTGATGGCTTTGGCGCATCTCTACAGCGGCGTCGAAGTCACGAGCTTTGGCGCGGCCATGGCCGCTGCGTTGGTGATGGGTATTTTTAACCTCATCGTGCGCCCAGCCCTGGTGGTGTTGACTTTGCCCGTGACGTTTCTCACATTGGGTCTGTTTTTGTTTGTCATCAACGCGTTCATGTTCTGGGCCGCGGCTGGTTTGCTGGATGGCTTTTGGGTACGCGGCTTTGGCTCGGCCCTGTTGGGCTCACTGATTTACTCAGCCTTTGGCGTGTTAATTGATGCCGCGCTCGAGCGCTTGTTCCCGCCGCAGTCGCTCTAACTCACGCAAACGGGCGTCGATGATCGACGCCTCCATGTGGCCCACGCGGTCTAGCTTGCCCTCACTCGCCATTTGATGCGCCAGCGTTTGTGCGGCCTTGAACCGATCTACGGCTGCACCGTAATCCAACTCCATGGCACGCGCTTCGGCTTGTGCACGAATGGCACGCAAGACATCGCCCTGCAACTCGTATGCCGAGGCCTGTAGCAACCACGCCGACGCATCGCGCGGATGCTGGCTGAGCCACCAAGACAAATCACTCGCAGCGGTTTTCCCCTGGGCTGGCTTTTGTGTACCCACGCGGCTGCGTGCCAGCAACATACGCGTGGCGCGATCGTTGTTGGCGATCACCGTGGCTTTGGGTTCCAGCAAAGCCACCGCTTGTGAGGCGTCTCCGGCCGACAAAGCCAACTCGGCCGCCAACAAACGCACGGCACGTGTGGCGTTCAACTCTAGGCCATTCAAACTTTGAAGACGTGCCAGATGTTGACGAGCCGCCGCAAAGTTGCGCTGCTCCATCTCGGCCAAGGTCGCGCCATACAAAACGCCCGCTTGCTTGGGTTTGCTTTCAGCGCCCAACGTCGTGGCATTGGCTAGCCCCGCGATGCTGCGCAGCGCATCCACGCCGGGCTTGGCCAGAACTTGCGCACGCGCAGACATCATGGCGTGTGTGGTTGTGGTGGCCACTGCAGCGCGTGCCGGTAACAACTGCTGACGCGCCTGCGCATCTGAAATACGTTCAGTCGTCATGGGGTGGCTGCGCAGGTAGGGGAATGAGCCGTTGTCGTTCAAACGCGCGGCTTGTTGCAACTTTTCAAACATGGTGACAAAGCCTTGCGGCTCGTAGCCCGCTTCGGTCATGACACCGTAGCCGATGCGGTCGGCTTCGCGTTCCATGTCTCGGGAAAAATTGAGCTGGCTTTGAATGGCTGCGGCTTGACCGCCCATCATCAATGCATTTCCTGCACTGATGCTGCTGCTGTTGACAGACCGGCTGGCCGCCAACATGCCCAAAATCAAGGCGCCCATCACCATCGGGCCTTGGCGGCCTTGCTGCGCAATCATGCGGGCGATGTGGCGCTGCGTGACATGGCTGAGCTCATGCGCCAGCACCGAGGCCAATTCGTCTGCGCTGCTGACCGCCGAAATCAAACCCAGATGGACACCCAAATATCCGCCTGGCAACGCAAACGCGTTGATGCTGCGGTCGCGAATGAGCGAAACCTCCCACGCAAACTGTTGCTCTAGTTCGGGTGTCAATTCCCCACGCTGTCGTGACGAGGCAAGCAAGATTTGCCAAATCGACTGTACGTAGTCGCCCAGCACGGGGTCATCTAAATAATCAGGGTCGCGGTAAATTTCGCGGGCAATGCTCTCACCCAAACGGCGCTCCACGCCCAGCGGCACTTCGGCGCCATCGCCTAAATTGGGCAAGCGGTTGTTGTTAATTTGCGCCTGCGCAGGGGCCACTGGCAGCAGCAAAGCCGTACACACGCCCAGCACGCCCAAGCGGCGTAACAGGTGAGGTGAAAGCAAGGAAGAAAGCATGTGTGCCATGGACCGTATGATGCGGCTTTCATGTTAACCCGTTGTAAATTTCAGCATGTCCACACTCACACATTTTGATGCGCAAGGCCAAGCCCACATGGTGGACGTGGCTGACAAATCCCACACCAAACGCGTGGGCGTGGCCACGGGCCGTATCGCCATGCTGCCCGCCACCTTGGCTTTGATTCAAAGCGGCACGGCCAAGAAAGGGGATGTGTTGGGCATTGCACGTATTGCGGGCATTCAAGCCGCCAAGAGAACCAGCGACTTAATTCCTTTGTGTCACCCGCTTGCTCTTACCCGTGTGGCTGTGGAATTTGCCATTGATGAGGTCACGCACAGTGTGCACTGCACGGCGACCGTTGAAACCGTTGGCCAAACTGGCGTGGAGATGGAAGCCCTCACCGCCGTGCAAGTGGCTTTGCTAACGATTTACGACATGTGCAAAGCGGTGGACCGAGGCATGACGATGACCGACGTGCATTTGCTAGAGAAGCATGGCGGCAAGTCGGGCAGCTACATTGCCCATGCCTAATTTCGAAACAATGCTGGGTTCAAATTAACCCAGTAATTTGTAGTTCTTTTTCGCCAAGCATTCCCTAACTCTGACGCTATTGGTGCTTTCGATTAGCGGGTACTCTGTCGGTGCCAATTCAATGAACGATTTATCTTGGATCGACCTCTTCGGCCAACTGCATGTGCCAGAGCTTCAAATACTTGTAGTAACTGGTCTCGGCATTGGAGATGGACAGCGCCAAGCCGTGTGCGCCGTCTAAGAAGCCACGGCGTATCACATAGGTGCGAAAGAAAGCCCACGCCCCATGGCCCAAGGCACCGGCCACGGATGACCGCTTGCCACGCGCATAGGCTTGCTTGGCTGACGCACTGGAATAAGCATCCACCTTGGACAGCACTTGCGAGAAGTTGAGATAGCTGTAATGCAGCAAATGGTGGCGCAAGGCGACCACTGTTTGCTCACTCAACACGCGCTCATGCACCAAGTCGTCTGAAAACTTGGCTGTGCCGCGTTTGAACAAGCGCAACACGTAATCTGGCTGCCAGCCCGCGTGGTGAATGAACTTACCGCAATAAGACGACAAGCGGGGGAGTTTGTAGGCCGCATCTGCATCACCGGCTTGCAACACGCGTTTGATTTCTGCCGCTAGCTCGGGAGTGACGCGTTCGTCTGCGTCAATAGAGAACACCCAATCACACGTGGCCAAATCAAGCGCACGGTTTTTCTGCGGGCCAAAGCCAGGCCAATCGGCAGGCTGTGCCACTTTGGCGCCGTACTGCTGCGCGATGGCCACGGTGGCATCGGTGCTTTGGCTGTCCACCACGATGATTTCATCGACCAGGCCATGCATGGACTGCAAGCAGTCGTGCAGGTTGTGCGCTTCGTTGCGCGTGATGATGATGGCCGAGAGGGTGGGACGTGTGTGGGTCATATGACGGATGAGTTTAGCGTGGTGTATGTTGTTTCACGTCTTCTAAACGCTCAGTCAACGTTTGCGCTTCTTCGTCATGCCCTAGCAACTTGGCACTGTCGATGACGCGTTGCACCACGCGTGCTTCGGGCGAGTAGTGCATCAAACGCACAGCTTGCGGATACAACTCAGCCGCGTTGTCTGCGGTGATGGTTTGCGTGGTGAGCTCGGCAAAGTCGGCTTGGTTTCTGAATAACCACGATTGTTTGGCGTGGTGCAAAGGGTTGTCACGATACGCGGCATCTCGCGAAGCAGCTTGTCGGTAAATTTGACCCACCCGATTGAAGTCCCACGCGGCATAGAGGCAGCCAATGAACAAAATGGCCGCCACCAGCATGGGGCCTTCTTGTGCTTCTTGCTTGATGTGTGCACTTATTTGCGCGCTGGGAGTCACCCACAACAAACCAATGGCCAAACCCAGGGTCATTTGGAATGGACCGTACCAAAGCGGATATTCCAACAGGCTGTGCAAACCCAACACCGCGAACACACACCAAGCCATCACACGCCATGGATGCTGTTCGCGCCAAGGTGCGCGGCGCAGCACCCACACGCCGACGACCGCGATGACGGTAACGGCAAACGGCACGCCAAACTCCAGCGCCAAGTGCAGCGGGAAATCATGTGCGTTATCGAGCATGTCACAAAAACGCAAGCTGCTGTAACCCGTCATGAAATGAGCGAAGTCGGTCTCGCCCCAACCCCAACCCAGCCATGGGTGCTGCGCAATCAACGCCAACACGTTGGCCCACAACACGCGGCGACCACCGCATGCTGCGTAGTCTTGGGCTTGACCCGTCACACGCAAGATCATGCTCGCGCCCCACTCGCCTGTGGTTTGCAACGCTAACCACGGCATCACCACCGACCACACCACCACCAAGACGGGCGCTGCCAGAGAAAGCCACATCAAGCCCTTGCCAAAACCAGCCTCTCGCTTGGCGCTGCGCCAACCCCATGCGGCCATCAGCACACCTACCAGCACCCACTGCATGGCACCCGTGCGCGACAACGAACACGCCACACCTGCGGCCAGCAGGTTGATCAGCACCCATGCCAACACCCAAGCCAGACGCGACATGCTGTGCGACTTTGCCTGCGCAGCCACACAACCCAGCAAGGCCACCAGCCCCAAGCTGGTGAGCGAGGCAAACTGGTTGCGTTGGCGCAGATTTGCAAAAGCATCGCCCTTCACAGGCTGGTTCACCCAAGGCGATAGCTCTCTCGCCAAGCCTAAATACTGCAGCATGCCCAGTACCGCACTGATGACAGCAGCCAACAACAAACCTGCCACCAAGCAGCGCAACAGTGACTCATCCACAGCCGCACGACGCACGACGGCGGCCATGAGCCACACACACATGAGTGAGGCAACCAGTCCTGCGGTCAAAGCACGATCCACCACCTGTGGCACCCACAACAACGAGGCAACGAGCCACACCGATAGCGCACCGCACACCACCACGTCTAAAGCTGTCCAACGCGGCTTAACCAGCGGCAACTCCACGACGGCTAGCAATGCACATGCAGCTAGCATCCAGCTCACCAATAATGGAATGACGGCTGTGGACGGACTGTTGGCAAATGGGTTAAGCCAGGGCAGTGCAACGCACAAAATGAGGATGACATTGCGCGCCAGAAGGCTTTGAGCTGTAGACGAGTTCATGGATAGATTTTCTATTACTCACACCCCTCAAAACAAAGGCGCCCGCAGGCGCCTTGTTAAAAGTTTGCAGCCCTTATTTGCAATCGCTTGGGACATACTTTTTGTCCAAAGCATCACTGGGCACAGACACATTCACAAATGCTGGCGCATCCTTCGCCATGCACTTCCATTGCACCACGCCATCAATTGAGGCGCTTGTGGCTGTTGGTGCGGGTAACGCTGCTTCTGTGCTGCCGCTCTTCGTGAACGGCACCAGCAACAAACTGCCGCCGCCCGCTGCCGCAGTTGTGGTGATGGTGATCACCCCTGTGCTTGCGGTGATGTCGATTTTGCTGATGTTCTTGGTCGCGCCGCCAAATGTGTAGCCGGTCTTATAGCCATCCGTGCCAATCGTGGCGATGTTTCCGCTGTTGAGCACATCCAACACATTGGTTTTTGCGGCAGACGCCAAGCCCAAGCCCTCGCTCACACGGGCACGGATCATGTAATCTTGGTAAGCGGGCAAAGCCACCGAGGCCAGCACGCCAATGATGGCGACAACAATCATGAGCTCGATCAAAGTGAAGCCGCGTTGCAGGGTGTGTTTCATTGCAAGTCCTTTGGAAGTTGGGCACGGATTCTAGGCAGCACTTGCCTGCGAATGGGCGATGTGCGAGTCCAAAAAAAAGCGAGCGGTGAAAACACCGCTCGCTTCTGAGTTAGTAATTCCCGAAGGAGATTACTTCAACTGAGCTTTGAGCAATTTGCCCAATTCAGAGGGGTTGCGTGTGACGATGAAGCCGCACTCTTCCATGATGGCCAGTTTGGCATCTGCCGCGTCTGCACCGCCAGAGATCAAGGCACCCGCATGGCCCATGCGCTTGCCGGGAGGGGCAGTCACACCCGCGATGAAGCCCACGATTGGCTTCTTCATGTTGGCCTTGCACCACATCGCGGCTTCGGCTTCGTCTGGACCACCGATTTCACCAATCATGATGACGGCGTCGGTGTCTGGATCGTCGTTGAAAGCCTTCATCACGTCGATGTGCTTCAAACCGTTGATGGGGTCACCACCGATACCGACGGCGCTGGATTGGCCCAAGCCCACTTCGGTCAACATCGCCACGGCTTCGTAAGTCAATGTGCCTGAACGAGACACAACACCGATACGACCTTTGCGGTGGATGTGACCGGGCATGATGCCGATCTTGATTTCGTCAGGGGTGATCAAACCAGGGCAGTTAGGGCCGAGCAGCAAAGTCTTCTTGCCGCCAGCAGCTTCCTTGGCTTTCATCTTGTTACGGACTTCAAGCATGTCACGGACGGGAATGCCTTCGGTGATACAGATGGCCAAGTCGAGGTCAGCTTCCACAGCTTCCCAGATGGCAGCAGCTGCACCGGCTGGTGGCACGTAGATCACGGACACGGTCGCGCCTGTGTTGTGAGCCGCTTCTTTGACGGAGGAGAAAATTGGCACGCCGAAGATGGACTCGCCAGCCTTCTTGGGGTTCACACCCGCGACGAAACAGTTTTTGCCGTTTGCGTACTCGATGCACTTTTCAGTGTGGAACTGACCGGTTTTGCCGGTGATACCTTGGGTGATGACCTTGGTGTTTTTATTGATGTAGATTGACATGTGGTGTCCTTACTTAACGGCAGCAACGATGGACGTTGCGGCTTCGGCCATGGTGTCGGCAGAGATGATGGGCAAACCTGATTCGGCCAACATTTTCTTGCCCAGCTCGTCGTTGGTGCCCTTCATGCGCACCACCAATGGCACGGACAGGTTCACGGCTTTACATGCTGTGATCACGCCGCTGGCGATGGTGTCGCACTTCATGATGCCGCCGAAGATGTTGACCAAAATGCCTTTGACATTCTTGTTAGCCAACATGATCTTGAACGCTTCAGTGACTTTTTCAGCTGTAGCACCGCCGCCCACGTCCAAGAAGTTAGCTGGCTCGCCGCCAAACAACTTGATGGTGTCCATGGTGGCCATGGCCAAGCCAGCACCGTTGACCAAGCAACCAATGTTGCCGTCCAAGCTGATGTAAGCCAAGTCAAACTTAGAAGCTTCTACTTCAGCAGGATCCTCTTCGTCCAAATCGCGGTAAGCCACGATTTCTGGGTGACGGAACAAAGCGTTGGCATCGAAGTTGAACTTCGCATCCAAAGCCATCACGTTGCCTTTGCTGTCGCGGTTCAGTGGGTTGATTTCTACCAAAGAAGCGTCAGTTTCCATGTAGCACTGGTACAGCTTCTTGAAGATGTCCACGGCTTGAGCGGTGGAGTCTGCAGGCATGCCGATGGCGTCTGCAATCTTCTTGGCTTGTGCATCGCCCAAACCAGTCAACGGGTCGATGAACTCGGTGATGATTTTTTCTGGCGTGCTGTGGGCCACTTCTTCAATGTCCATGCCGCCTTCGCTGGAGGCGATGAAAGCAATCTTTTGCGTGGCACGGTCAGTCACGACCGACACGTAATATTCTTTGTTGATGTCGGCGCCGTCTTCGATGTAGAGGCGACGCACTTTTTGGCCTTCTGGGCCGGTTTGGTGGGTCTTGAGCTGCATGCCCAAGATCTCTTCGGCCAAACGCTTGACATCATCAATGGTCTTAGCCACTTTGACGCCGCCGCCTTTGCCGCGGCCACCCGCGTGAATTTGAGCTTTCACAACCCAAACTGGGCCGCCCAACTTTTGCGCGGCTTCCACCGCTTCTTGTACCGTGAACGCAGGGATACCGCGTGGCACTGGCACACCAAATTGACGCAAGATTTCCTTGCCTTGGTACTCGTGAATCTTCATGAGATCTCTCTTAGTAATCGGTGGATTTGTAACATTCTGTGTGGTCTACGACACCGAAGAGCCGCACCCCACAAAGCCTTAAGACTGTATCATGCTGCATTGCGTCAATCTTTTAACTGGCTTACAACAGCCTAAGGACGCCCAACATTTTTGTACTTTTTGGCGACAACCATGTCTAAAGTCTTCATCGACGGCGAAGCCGGCACCACAGGCCTTCAAATTCGCGAACGTCTGGCCCTCATGCCAGCCATCGAAGTGGTCAGCATTGACCCCGCCAAACGCAAAGACCCGGAAGCCAAACGCGAGCTCATGGCGGGCGTGGACATGGTCATCTTGTGTTTGCATGACGATCACGCAATTGCTTCCGTTGCCATGATCGACAGCCTCACGGGCCACAAACCCAAAATCATCGATGCCTCCACCGCGCACCGCGTGGCGCCCGGTTGGGTCTATGGCTTTCCAGAATTGGCTGCTGGCCAGCGCGACGCCGTGGTCAACGCCCAACGCGTGGCCAACCCCGGCTGCTATGCCACCGGCGCCATCGCTTTGTTGCGCCCCTTGGTGAATGCAGGCCTGGTACCTGCCGACTTTCCCGTGGCCCTGCCATCGGTCAGCGGCTATTCGGGCGGCGGTCGCGCCATGATTGAAGACTATGAAGCGGGCAAAGCACCGCTGTTTGAAGCTTATGCCTTGGGCCTTGAGCACAAGCACATTCCAGAAATCATGGCCTACACCGGCCTCACACGTCGCCCGTTGTTTGTGCCGTCGGTGGGCAACTTCCGCCAAGGCATGTTGGTGCAACTGCCCATTCATTTAGACATGTTGCCTGGCAAACCCAAAGCCGCTGACCTGCACGACGCACTGGCCCAGCACTACGGCCAACATCCAGGCGGCTGGGTGAGCGTGCACCCCGCCACCGAGAACGGTAAATTTGACGCCACCGCATTGAACAACACCAACCAACTAGAAATTAGCGTCTTCGCGAACGAAACCCATCGCCATGCGGTGCTAATGGCGCGTTTGGACAACTTGGGCAAAGGCGCAAGCGGCGCTGCGGTACAGAACTTGCAATTGATGTTGGGCGTTTAAAAGTCTTCTGCGCCTGACACAACTTTGCGCACCACCTCGGGCGCAAAGCCGCGGCTCACTAAAAACCGCACTTGTTTGACGCGAGCCGCTTGGTCAACAGGCGGCTCACCAAACTTCTTTCGCCAAACTTCGCGGGCCCGCTCTAGCTCGGTGCTGCGCATCGCTTGCACAGCTTCGGCGATGGCCTCGACAGGCAACCCCTTGGCTTGCAACTCTTGACGCACCCGGGATGCACCGAGCTTGCGAGAGCGGCTGTTGACGACAGACTCCACCACGCGCTGCTCGTTGATGAAGTCTTTGGCCTGCAAAAAATCCAAGGCCTCGGCGAGCTCACCTGGCGTTTCTTCAAACGGTTTGAGCTTGCGCTCGAGCTCAAAACGCGAGTGCTCGCGCTGCGACAGCAAGCGCAAGGCTCGGCCCTTGAGCGAGATTTGGAACCCCCTGGCCCTTTTCGCCGGAGGTTTCTCTTCTTCGTTTGAATCGACGTCGTGTGTCACGAGGCTGGTTTTTAACTGGCGTTAAACATCCAACCTTAAGCCACCACGCCGTCGGCATCTGCGTCAGCAGCGCCCTTGACGTCTTTCGCTTCTTTGATCGCCTTGGAGGCCTTCGGCGCTTTTTCTTCTTTGGCTGCAGGCGCTTCCACGCCACCGGCCAACAAAGGAATGCCCAACGATTCACGCACTTTGTTTTCAATCTCAAAGGCGAGAGCTTCGTTTTCGCGCAAGAACTCACGCGCGTTGTCGCGGCCTTGGCCGATTTTTTCGCCTTGGTAGGCGTACCAAGCGCCAGACTTTTCGATGACCTTGGCGTTCACGCCCATGTCGATGATTTCGCCTTGGCGGCTGATGCCTTCACCAAACAAGATGTCGAACTCGGCCGTTTTGAACGGAGGCGCCACTTTGTTTTTCACCACTTTGACTTTGGTTTCATTGCCCACCGCTTCGTCGCCACGCTTGATGGTGCCGGTGCGGCGAATGTCCAAACGCACAGAGGCGTAGAACTTGAGCGCGTTGCCGCCGGTGGTGGTTTCGGGCGAACCAAACATCACGCCAATCTTCATGCGGATTTGGTTGATGAAAATCACCGTGCAGTTGGTCTTCTTAATAGAAGCCGTCAACTTACGCAACGCTTGGCTCATCAGGCGGGCTTGCAAGCCTGGCAATGAATCGCCCATGTCGCCTTCGAGTTCAGCCTTGGGTGTGAGCGCGGCCACCGAGTCGACCACAACCAAATCCACCGCACCTGAGCGCACCAAACTGTCGACCACTTCCAGCGCTTGTTCGCCGGTGTCTGGCTGGCTGATGAGCAAGTCTTGCAAATTCACGCCAAGCTTTTGGGCGTATTGCGAATCCAAAGCGTGCTCGGCATCCACAAAGGCGCAAGTGCCGCCTTGTTTTTGCATCTCGGCGATGACTTGCAAGGTGAGGGTGGTTTTGCCGGATGACTCTGGGCCGTAAATTTCAATCACGCGACCACGAGGCAAACCGCCCACGCCCAAAGCGATGTCCAAACCCAAAGAGCCGGTGGACACGACTTGGATGTCGTCAATCACTTCGCCTTCGCCCAAGCGCATGATGGTGCCCTTGCCGAATTGTTTTTCGATTTGCGCCAAGGCGGCTTGCAGGGCTTTGGCTTTTTCGCTGTCAGCGACGATGGGTTTGTTGTTCATGAGAAATCTCCGTGAAATCAAAGGCTTACCGAGGATGTCCAGTCACTGTGTTTAACAACAACTGGATGCTTGACCAGTACTTTACCGCAAAGTCAAAACTTGTAAACACTTTTTTTGGTCAGTTTGCCTTACTATATGCCAATGGCTTCTGCACCCACCTTTTCCATCCAGCAAGACTGGCGGCAAATTCATCTAGGCCGCCTGCTGGGCCATGCCATGCGCCGCTTTGATGCCCGCGTGTTGCACCTGATGGCACACAACGAAGATGTGCCACTGGCCTTGTCAAATCTCGCGGCTCGATCACAGGTCAGCGCGGCACACATTCACATCACACGCCACTTGAGCCTTGAGGGCTCGCGCCTGATCGACTTGGCAGCCAGCGCCGGCATGACCAAGCAAGCCATGGGCGACCTCGTCACACAATGCGAAGCGTGGGACTTGGTGCAGCGCACACCTGACCCGCAAGACGCACGCGCGCGGCGCATTGTGTTCACCGAAACGGGACTGGCTTGGCTGCGGGCCTTTGAGCAAGCCGTGGCGCAAACCGAGACCGAGTTCAAACAAGAGGTGGGCGCAGACGTGGCCACGGTCGTGAGCTTAGGTCTGGAAGCCTATTCAGGCGGTTACTCCAGCCTAGAATCACATGCCTGACACCTCTAAAAACGCGAACAAAGCTGGAGACAACAACATGCGCATCCTGATTGCAGAAGACGACTTGGTCTTGGCCGATGGCCTGTTGCGCACCTTGCGTGCGTCTGGCGCTGCGGCCGACCACGTGGCCAGCGGCTCTGAAGCTGACGCCGCCTTGATGACCACCGATGAGTTTGACTTGCTCATCCTGGATTTAGGCCTGCCCAAAATGCACGGCCTTGAAGTGCTCAAACGCTTGCGATCACGCGGCTCATCCATTCCTGTGCTCATCCTCACCGCTGCAGACGGCGTGGAAGAGCGCGTCAAAGGTTTGGACTACGGCGCCGACGACTACATGGCCAAGCCCTTCAGCCTGCAAGAACTCGAAGCCCGCGTGCGCGCGCTCACGCGTCGCGGCATGGGCGGCACCTCGTCATCGATCAAACATGGCCCGCTGGTGTATGACCAAACCGGTCGTGTCGCCACCATCGACGGCAAGATGGTGGAATTGTCTGCGCGTGAACTCGGTTTGCTCGAAGTGCTGTTGCAGCGCAGCGGCCGCTTGGTGAGCAAAGACCAGTTGGTAGAGCGCTTGTGCGAGTGGGGCGAAGAGGTGAGCAACAACGCGATTGAGGTGTACATCCACCGCCTGCGCAAGAAGATTGAAAAGGGCCCCATCCGCATCGCCACCGTGCGCGGCTTGGGCTACTGCCTCGAAAAAATTCCGGGCTAAACACACCTCACTTGCATGGCAAAGTTGTTTAGGCGCGAGCAACACTCGCTGTTTGGCGAGATTCTGGATTGGATGCTCACGCCGCTGCTGCTGCTGTGGCCGGTCAGCTTGGCGCTGACCTGGCTGGTGGCACAAAACATTGCGGGCCGTCCGTTTGACCGGGGCTTGGAATACAACGTGCAAGCCCTCGCGCAGCTCGTCAAGAGCGACCAAACGCGTATGTATTTCAACTTGCCTTTGCCCGCACGCGAAATTTTGCGCGCCGACGAAGCCGACTTGATTTATTACCAAGTACTGGGCACGCGCGGCGAGTTTGTCAGCGGCGAGCGCGACTTTCCGCTTCCGCCCGACGAAGAGCAACCTCTGCCAGGCGAAGTACGCATTCGCGACGATGAAATGCGAGGCGCCGATGTGCGCGTGGCCTATACGTGGGTACGCGTGGATATGCCGGGCGCGAAGCCCGTGTTGGTGCAGGTGGGCGAGACCTTAGAAAAGCGCTCGGTACTGGCCACCGAAATTATCAAGGGCGTCATGCTGCCGCAGTTCGTCATCTTGCCGCTTGCCGTGCTGTTGGTGTGGCTGGCTTTGGCGCGTGGCATTCGCCCGCTGAACAAGCTCGAAGAACGCATTCGCTTACGCAAGCCCGATGATTTAAGCCCACTCGACGAGTCAGCTGTGCCGCAAGAAGTCGCACCACTGGTGGCCTCCATCAACGACTTGCTCACGCGGCTCAAAGAATCCATCGCCACCCAAAAACGGTTTTTGGCCGACGCAGCGCACCAGCTTAAAACGCCGCTCGCAGGTTTGCGCATGCAAGCCGATTTGGCGCAACGCGCAGACTCGAGTGCGGATGAGCTCAAGCAATCACTCAAGCTCATTGGCCGCGCCAGCATCAGGGCCACGCACACGGTCAACCAACTGCTATCGCTGGCCCGCGCGGAAAGCGGCAGCACGCACATTGCACGCAGCTCGTGCGATTTGGTGAGCTTGGTGAGCGACGTGATTCAAGACTCGCTGCCCCGCGCCATGGATAAGCACATTGACCTGGGCTACGAAGGCGTGGAATCGGGCAGCACGGGCGTGCGCGTGATGGGCAACCCCACGCTGCTCAAAGAAATGGTGCGCAACTTGGTGGACAACGCCATCAACTACACACCCTCCACCGAGGACAACCCTGGCGTGATCACCGTGCGCTTGCTGGCTGACAAGTTTGGCAAAGTGGTGGTGTTGCAAGTGGAAGACTCGGGCCCCGGCATTCCTGAAGCTGAGCGCGATTTGGTGTTCCAGCCTTTCTACCGTGCCTTGGGCACCGAGGCTGATGGCTCTGGCCTAGGTCTGCCGATCGTGATGGAAATTGCCGACCAGCACGCCGCCGTGGTGACTCTGGAAGATGCAACGCCCGGCAAGGCCATGCCGGGTGCGCGGTTCACGGTTCGCTTCTCAAATACACAGGCGTAAAAAAGCGGCTCGCAAGCCGCTTTTCAGACGCAGGGGATTGGCTTAAGCCGATGACTTTTCGTGAAAGTGAATGGGCTGCACTTGGGCTTGCTCATGCGGCGCTTCGTGCTCGGCACATGGCATGTTGCACAAGTCGTTGCCGTTCACAGGGCAGGCACGGTTGAAGGTGACCACATGGTCCACCTCGGCGCGAATGCCAATCCACTCGCCCAAGGTGTGGTCGTGATGGCTGGGCACATGGGCCATGACCGTTTCGCCGGTCTTCAAACGCAGGGTGTACAAAAACTCCGAGCCGCGAAATGATTTGCGGATGATCTCGGCTTTCACGGGTGCATCGTCGTCGTGCACGATGTCGTCAGCTCGCAGCAGCACATCGCACTCGCCTGATGCAAACGTACAAGGCAGCGGGCACTCGGCCACATCCACCAAATCACCCATCGGCGTGCTGACCACCACTTGGTTGTTCACCTCACGCAAGGTGGCCGGCGTGAACACACCGTGGCCAATGAACTCGGCCACAAAGCGCGTGGCTGGGCGGTGGTACAGCGTGTAGGCGTCATCCCACTGGTGCAGACGGCCTTCAGACATCACGCCAATCACGTCGCCAATGGCAAAGGCTTCCATTTGGTCGTGCGTCACAAACAAGGCCGTGGTTTGCGCCTCTTTCAAAATGCCGCGCACTTCCAAAGCCAAGCGCTCGCGCAGTTCGACGTCGAGGTTGGAGAAGGGTTCGTCGAGCAACAAAAGCTGCGGCTTAGGTGCCAGCGCACGGGCCAAGGCCACGCGTTGCTGCTGGCCACCCGACAACTCATGCGGGTAACGCTGCGCACTGGTGCTCAAGCCCACCAGCGCCAGCACCTCGCGCACACGTGCTTCGCGCTCTATGCGCGGCTGCTTGTGCAGGCCAAAACTGATGTTGTCTTGCACGCTCAAATGGGGGAAGAGGGCGTAGTCTTGAAACACCATGCCAATGCGGCGCGCCTCGGGTGCCGCATGCACGCTGGCACTGCTGACCACCGATTGCGCCAAACGAATTTCGCCTGCGCTGACACGCTCCAGGCCGGCCACTGCTCGCAAGAGCGTTGTTTTGCCGCAGCCCGAGGGGCCAATGAGCACGCCCATTTCGCCAGCACGCAAGCCCAAAGTCACGCGGTCCACCGAGGGACGGGTGCGTTCGGGGTAGCTGACGGAGAGCTGGGCGACATCTAAAAACATACTGCCATTGTAGAGACGGCCTTTAACGCCACACGCTGTGCGGCTACCTACAATGCCGCATGGTTTTTAGCTCCCGCTTGTTTTTACGCTGCGTGTTGGCCGTGCTGGCTTTGCTGTTGGCACTGCCAGTGTTGACCGTGCTGTTTTCATGGGTGCAGTGGAACGGCGCTTCGGCCAGCATCTTGGCCGAGATGGCCAGCACGGTGTTGCCCGATTATGTGGGCACCTCGTTGCTGCTCTGCGTGTTGGTGAGCGTGGGCGTGATCAGCATGGGCACAGTGTCTGCGGCGGCAGTGACGCTGTTTGACTTTCCGATGCGCCGCAGTTTGGAGTGGGCGCTGCTGTTGCCACTGGCCATGCCTGCTTATGTGGTGGCTTATGCCTACACCGACTATTTGCAATTTAGCGGCCCATTGCAAACGACCATTCGCGCTGCATTTGGCATAGAAGGCCGGGTGTTTCCCGAGGTGCGCAATGTGTGGGGTGCGGCGTGTGTGTTCACCCTCGCGCTTTACCCCTATGTGTATTTGCTGGCCCGCACTGCCTTGTCTGAACGCGCCAACCATTTGATGGAAGCGGCCCGCTTGTTAGGTGCACCACTGTCGCGCCGCATCTTGCGCGTGGCCTTGCCACTGGCTCGTCCGGCCATTGCGGCGGGCACGGCTTTGGCCTTGATGGAAACGCTGGCTGACTTTGGCGTGTCGAGCTACTTTGGCATTCAAACCTTCACCGCTGGCATTTACAAAGCGTGGCTGGTGATGGACAACCGCATTGCCGCGGCGCAGCTGGCCACCTTGCTGTTGGTCGTGGTGGTGGTCTTGCTGGCGGCCGAGCAACGCGCGCAATCGCGCTTGCGGTTTTCCAGTGCCCGGGTTGATCGCCATGGCACGGAATCACAACCTTTGAAGCTCCACGGCCTGTCTGCAGCCTTCGTGTCGACGCTGTGTGTGCTGCCCGTGTTGTGCGGTTTTGTATTGCCTGTGCTGTTCATGTTCCGCGCCTTGTTGCAAGGTGACGGCATGATGGATTTGCCTTGGGCGCGCTTTGTGCAATGGTCTGTCACCAGCTTGTCGCTGGGTAGCATGACGGCTTTACTGGCTGTGGGCGCTGCGCTGCTGCTGGCGGCGCAAGCGCGTTTGCACCCCAATTGGCTGACGCGCCAAGTCATGGGCGTGGTGAGCTTGGGCTATGCCGTGCCGGGCGCAGTGATTGTGGTGGGTTTGCTGCTACCCGTGGGTTGGGTGCAAGCCACGTGGCCGCAATCGGGCGTGGGGTTTTGGCTCACGGCCACGGTGTTGGGTTTGGTGTGGGCTTACCTGGTGCGCTTTGTGGCCGTGGCTTTGCAATCGGTGCAAAGCGGCTATGCGCGTGTGCCTGCATCGCTGGACGACAGTGCGCGCATGTTGGGTACATCGGGCTTGTCACTGGTGCACCGCGTGCATTGGCCCTTGCTCAAAAAGCCACTGGCCGCCGCCACGCTGCTGGTGCTGGTCGATGTGATGAAAGAGCTGCCTGCCACCTTGGTGCTGCGCCCCTTCAACACCGACACCTTGGCCGTGATGGCCTACCAACTGGCACGCGACGAACGCTTGGGTGAAGCCGCTTTGCCATCGCTGGCCTTGGTGCTGGTGGGCTTGTTGCCAGTCATCTTGTTGAGCCGCACGCTGCGTCGCAGCTAAGCCACAACCCAGCCGTCGCTAAGCCTTCGCGACAAAACCTGCACATCCAGCGGGGGCATTTGATCTAAATCAAATGATAATGATTCGCATTTGATGTACACTGCGCCCAAGCTTTTAACTTGGAGTCGCTTCATGCGTCGCACACTGTCTGTTTTGTCTTTGGCCTTGTCAGTTGTCACTGGTGGCTTGTTCAGCGCGTCAGCCGTCGCCGATGATCAGGTCATCAACCTGTACTCGGCCCGTCACTACCCGACCGATGAGGCGCTGTACAGTGACTTCACCAAAGCCACGGGCATCAAGATCAATCGCGTCGATTCAGACGACGCAGGCATCATCGCCCGTCTGAAAGCCGAAGGCAGCGCATCGCCCGCCGACGTCATCTTGTTGGTCGATGCCGCACGCTTGTGGAAGGGCGAAGTCGACGGCATGTTCATGCCCATCAAGTCCAAAACATTGGAAACCGCCATTCCCTCGCAGCTGCGCTCAAAACCCACCGACGACGGCGGCACAGCTTGGTTTGGCCTGTCTACCCGCGCTCGCGTCGTGGTGTTCGACAAACTCAAAGTCAAACGCGAAGACGTGGACACCTACGAAGAATTGGCCGACCCAAAAAACAAGGGCAAGCTTTGCATCCGCTCTGGCTCACACCCGTACAACCTGAGTTTGTTTGGCGCAATGACCGAACACCTCGGACCCGTTGCGACTGAAACGTGGCTCAAAGGCATGGTCGACAACATGGCCCGCGCACCCAAGGGCGGCGACACCGACCAAATCAAAGCCGTGGCCAGCGGCGAGTGCGGCATTGCCGTGACCAACACCTATTACTTGGCGCGCTTGATGCGCTCCACCAACCCCGCCGAAAAAGCGGTGGCCGAGCGCGTGGGCGTGGTGTTCCCCAACCAACAAAGCTGGGGCACACATGTGAACGTGGCCGGTGGTGCAGTGGCGCGTTACGCGAAAAACCAAGCCAACGCCGTGAAATTTTTGGAATACCTCGTCAGCCCCGAAGCACAAAACCACTTTGCCAACGGCAACAACGAGTGGCCCGTGGTCAAAGGCATGAAGTTGGACAACCCAGCCCTCAAAGCCATGACGGGCGGCAACTACAAAAGCGAGCTGGTGCCCATCAGCGCGGTGGGCATGAACCAAATCAAGGTGCAACAGATGTTGGACCGCGTGGGCTTCAAGTAAGCGCTCGCACGATGCGCCGTTGACGCAACGGCGCTAGAAAAACCAAGCACCCCAGGCGCACACAGCGCCTGACTTTTCGGCCAGCCAACAAACCCCGTGTTTGTCGCCCTCGGTGCTAGGGCGTGTAGCCAGCCTCTGATCACAACTGCCGACTTGGTTCGGCGACTACTTTCGGAGCTTCTTCCATGGCGACCACTCGTTCGCGGCTCAACCGACGCCGTCTGTCTTTACCTGCGTCTCGCAACACCCGCGTACAAGCCACGCAACACGCCAAACTTTTGCCCTTAGGCGCCATGTTGCTAGCGGCTAGTTTTGCAGGTGCTGTTCACGCGCAGACCGAGAACACACTCAGCACCGTCACCGTGCGTGAAAAAGCTGAAGTGGCCGAAGGCAAAGACAGCTTACGCGCGACAGAAACCCGCATTGGCAAGGGCCAACAAAAGCTGCGCGACATTCCGCAATCCATCACAGTAGTGACGGAGCGCATGATGGATGACCGCAACCTCGACACCGTCAAGGACGCGCTCAAGCAAACCGCAGGCATCACCTTTCAAGCCGCAGAGGGTGGCGAAGAAGACATTCGCTTGCGCGGCTTTGCACTGTCCACCACGGGCGATATTTTTGTGGACGGCATTCGCGACCCCGCGTTTTACGACCGCGACACCTTCAACCTAGACCGTGTTGAACTGTTGCGTGGCTCGGCCTCGATGTTGTTTGGCCGCGGCTCCACAGGTGGCGCCGTCAACATGGTCAACAAAATGCCGCGCTTGATGGATGAAAACCAAATCGACATGACCGTGGGTAGCCACAACCACCGCCGCGTGGTGGGTGACTTCAACCAACAAACCGGTGAAAGCTCGGCCCTGCGCGTGAGCGCCATGAAAACCACCGCCGACAACAACGGCGCGGGCAGCAGCATCGACAAGCAAGGCTTGGCTGGCAGCTACCGATGGGGCATTGGCGAACGTGATGAATTCACCGCCAGCCTCTACCGCTTAGAAAACAACAACGGCATCAATTACGGCATGCCGTGGATCAAGCCCACCAACACCAGTCCAACCAGCGCCACCACGCTTTTGCCCGTGAGCCCAACGAGCAACTATGGCATGGCCAGCGACTACAACAACGGCACCGCCACCTATGCCACGCTCGCACACACGCACCGCTTTGACGGTGAGACCGAACTCACCACGCGCGTGCGTCGAGGTGCTTACACGCGTGACCAACGCGCGAGCACCATTCGACTAACTGCAGGCGAGAACTTGTCCAACTTTGGACCCAACACGGCACTCACACGCGGGACGCAAAACAAGATTCAAGACTTGGACTCGGTGTACATGCAAAGCGACTTGAGTGCGAAGTTTGATGCCCTGGGCATGAGGCATGAATTGCTCAGCGGCATTGATGTGGCTCGCGAACAAAAAACCGTCTATGCCGCACGCACTGCCGCACAAGGCTTGGGCGGCGTTGATCTGAACAAACCCAACACATCCGTCGGCACGCCTGACGATGGCGCTTGGGTCAATGAAGGCGTGCGCGTTTTACGCGTGAACAACCAATACACCTCGACCGCTTGGGGGGTGTACGCACAAGACTTGATGCAAATTGCCCCGCACTGGAAGCTGTTGGGAGGCTTGCGTTACGACAGCCTTAATGGCAACTACAACACGTTTGCTCCACCCGCCGCCAACGCAAGCAACGGCACTTTGAGCAACTACAAAATGAACGTGGGCGAGTGGAGCAAGCGCATAGGCGCATTGTTCCAACCCAGCGAACGTGAGTCGTACCACTTCTCTGCCGCCACCTCATTCAACACCTCAGGCGACGCCTACTCTTTGGGGGCGGGCAACGCCGACGTACCGCCCGAGCAAAGCATCAATTTAGAGCTGGGCGCCAAGATTGACTCGGCCGATAAAAACTTCACCACACGCTACGCGCTGTTTCACTCCACCAAACTCCACGAACGCAACACCGACCCCTTGGTCGACGTCGCCGTGTTGTCGGGCAAGCGCCACGCAATGGGTTTGGAGATGGATTTCACAGGTCGCATCACACCGCGCTGGGAAGCCTATGGCTCGTTCATGTGGATTCCCGATGCACGCATTGACGAAGCCTATAAAGCGCCGGGTGGCAGCGACAACGAGCGCACTGGCGCACGCCCCTCGCTCACGCCACGCGTCAGCGCCACCTTGTGGAACACCTACCAAATCAACGGTCAGTGGCGCGTGGGCGCGGGCCTGAACTATCGAGGCGCGCAAACGCCCAACCGCAACCCTGGCTGGGAAGCCCCCGCCTTCACCACCGCCGATGTGATGGCCGAGTACCGCTACGACGAACAGCTCACCTTCAAGGGCAACGTGAGCAACCTCACCAACAAGCTCTACGCCGACCAGTTGTACAGCGGCCATTACGTGCCGGGTGCTGGGCGCTTGGTGCAGGTAACGGGCTCTTACAAGTTCTGAGTTTCAAAGGAAACAAACATGCTGCTCACCTTGCCCGATGTGTTGTTACCCGAACAGCTGAGCCAAGCCCGTGCTTGGCTCAAAGATGCCCCATGGGAGCCCGGCCTTGGCACGGCGGGCCGGCAAGCGGCGATGGTGAAACACAACGAGCAATTGCCGCAAACCAGTGACGCCGCCGTCAACATTCGAGAGATGGTGCTCAAGGCACTCAACGCGAACCCCACCTTCTTCTCGGCCACCTTGCCTAAGAAGATTTACACGCCACGCATCAACCGCTACGCGGGCGACAGCAATTACTTTGGCAAACACATTGACGGCGCTATTCGCATGTTGAGCCATGAGAAACGCGTGCGCACCGACATTTCGTGCACCGTGTTTTTAAGCGACCCCGACAGCTACGACGGCGGCGAACTGACCATCGCCGACACCTATGGCGAGCAAAGCATCAAGCTGCCCGCAGGCAGCATCGTCATCTACCCAGGAACGAGCTTGCATGAAGTCAAACCCGTCACCCGCGGTGAGCGTTTGGCTTGCTTCTTTTGGATTGAAAGCTTGGTACGCAGCGACGAACAGCGACGCTTGCTGTACGAGCTCGACATGAGCATCTTGAGCTTGCGCGACCAATATGGCGAACTGCCCGAGACGGTGACACAAACCGGCGTGTATCACAACCTCTTGCGCATGTGGGCGGACACCTGATGCTGCAACTCGCCTACGCATCGGCGCAGCCACCCGTGCAACAAACCACCGCCATCGTGGTGCTGTGCGTGGTGGCGTTGCATGTGTTGGCCATCGCCTCTTTTTTGCTATCACACAGCACAACGGACATCGACAACCAACAAAGCATCGCCATGGAAATGGTGTTGGCCCCCGTCAGCAACACACCAGCAAAAGCGCAGCATCAACCAGTTGCCACGCAAACAGCTGCTCCTAAATCAGCCGCGACAAAAGCTGAACAGACCACCCCCAGCAGTGCACCAGCGGCTCCAAGTGCGGACGCCACATCAGCTGCAACGCCCGCTCAATCTGGACAAGCGAAAGGCGCCCCCGCTTTCAGCCTGCCCAGCAGCGAGGCCCATGGCTTGAACAATCCCAAGCCCGCTTACCCAAAACAAAGCCGCCGCTTAAATGAGCAAGGGCAAGTCGTCATTCGGGTGTTTGTCGCTGCTGACGGCTCGCCCCAACAAGGCGAAATCAAAACCAGCAGCGGCTTTGACCGCTTAGACCAAGAAGCCCTACGCACCGTCATGCGCTGGCGGTTTGTGCCAGGTCAACGCTTTGGCACACCCGAGGCGATGTGGTTCAACATCCCCGTTAATTTTGTTTTGGAATGAAGTGATGAGCCCCCACGTTCGACACTTTGTGTACTCACTGCCCCCCGAGGGGGCTCTGCTCTCCTTGGGGCGGCCCTACGGAAAGCATTTTTGGAAACTATCATGGAAAACCAAGCCGGCATTTTGAATTTTTGGCAACAAGGCGACGTCATCACCCACATCGTGGCTTTGCTCTTAGTGGGCATGTCTGTTTTGTCGTGGGTCGTCATCGTCATGAAGGCGCTCGACATCGTGCGCTTGAAGCGCATGGCGCACAACGTGGAATCGTTTTGGCACAGCAGCAATTTGGACGAGGGCTTGGCCGCCTTAGATGGCGCAGCGATGCACACCACCGACGCCAATCCGTTTTACAGCCTGGCCAAACAAGGTCACGAAGCCTCTGCCCACCACCGCGCCACGCAAGAGCAGCTGCACGACAGCTTGGACGTGAGCGATTGGGTGACGCGCAGTTTACGTAACGCCATTGACGATTCCACTGCACACTTGCAAGCAGGCTTAGCCGTATTGGCCTCGATTGGTTCGACAGCGCCGTTCGTCGGTTTGTTCGGCACGGTGTGGGGCATTTATCACGCGCTCATCAGCATTGGTGCTTCGGGCCAAGTGGGCATGGACCGCGTGGCAGGCCCGATTGGCGAAGCACTCATCATGACGGCGCTGGGTTTGGTGGTGGCTGTGCCTGCGGTGTTGGGATACAACGCGTTGGTGCGCGGGAATAAATTCATCTTGGGCCAACTCAACCGCTTCGCACACGACCTGCATGCCTTTCTGGTCACAGGTGCGCGTGTGGGCCAGCGTGACCGCGCAGGAGTTTGAGCATGTCGTTCTTACCCTCCCACGACGATGACGAAGTGATGACCGAAATCAACATGACGCCATTGATTGACGTGATGTTGGTGTTGTTGATTGTGTTCATCTTGGCCGTGCCCGCCGTTCACAGCTCAGTGCCATTGACACTGCCGCGTGCCAGCAGCGCTGCACTACAGCAACCTGCCGAACCCGTGCGCTTGGACATCGACGCGCAAGGCCGCACCTATTGGAATGGCAAGGCAGTTGAGGAGGATGCACTCAAAGCACAAGCCCAGCAAGCCGCCACGCTTGATCCTCAGCCCGTGGTGCGCCTGAGCGGCGACCGCGCTGTGCCTTACGAGCGCGTGCTGCAAACGCTCAGCACCTTACAAGGCGCAGGCTTGGCCAAGGTAAATTTCATCGCGCAAAAACCTTGATGCGCCATCACTAAAGCCATGAGCACTCGCCCACCCGCATCGGCCTCAAAAGCCACATCGGCTCCGCAGCATGTGCCAGCGCCAGCCACGGTGACCGCACCCTTGGCACCGCGGCGCGTAGACAGCGCAGAGCTGATGGGCGGCCAGCGCGTGCTGGAGATCGTGCATCTGGGTGAGGTCTACCGCCTACAGACCACGCGCTTTGGCAAACTTATTTTGACCAAGTGACCTAGCGCACTGACACCGCCACGCAAGGCTGCGTCAATCGGTCTCATTGAGACAAACAATCACCAGCCTGAGAAATTTTGTCTATCATTCACGTCAATGAGTTTTTCTCATTCGATAGTTTTTATCAACCACCCAAAGGAAACCACATGTCTTTGATCAATACCCAAATCCAACCGTTCAAGAACCAAGCCTTCCACAACGGTAAGTTCGTTGAAATCACCGAAGCCACGCTCAAAGGCAAGTGGAACGTGTTCATTTTCATGCCAGCCGCTTTCACCTTCAACTGCCCAACAGAAATCGAAGACGCAGCTGACAACTACGCTGCTTTCCAAAAAGCCGGCGCTGAGGTGTACATCATCACCACCGACACACACTTCTCACACAAAGTGTGGCACGAGACTTCACCTGCTGTGGGCAAAGCTAAGTTCCCATTGATCGGCGACCCCACACACAAGTTGACACGCGCTTTTGGCGTGCACATCGAAGAAGACGGCCTGGCATTGCGCGGCACTTTCGTGATCAACCCAGACGGCGTGATCAAGACCATGGAAATCCATTCCAACGAAATCGCTCGTGACGTGTCTGAGACATTGCGCAAGTTGACTGCCGCTCAGTACACCGCCGCTAACCCAGGCCAAGTGTGCCCAGCAAAGTGGAAAGAAGGCGCGAAGACTTTGGCTCCTTCCATCGACTTGGTCGGCAAGATCTAATTTTTGCCCACTGAATCAAACCCTGCGAAAGCAGGGCGTTCGTAGATCAACACACCTGCTAGCGCAGGTCGTTGAGCGCAGCGCATACTGACCACGAGCCGGCATGCGCTGTACTCAGCGAATCACCCCCAACCTTTTAACCAACAAGGACAGCGCCAAAAGCGCATGACCTTGAGTTAATGCACCCCGAAATAGGAGAACACCATGCTCGACGACACACTCAAAGCCCAACTTCAACAATACCTTGGCATGCTGCGCCAGCCCATCCGGTTGGTCGCCTCACTCGACGACAGCGAGACCGGCAAAGACATGGGCGAGTTGCTCAACACCATCGTGAGCTTGTCTGACAAAGTCACCCTCGACACCTCGGGCAACGATGCACGCAAGCCATCCTTCGCCGTGGTGCGTGAAGGCGAAGCACAGGGCGTGCGCTTTGCAGGCTTGCCACTCGGCCACGAATTCACGTCCTTGGTGTTGGCCCTGTTATGGACCGGCGGCCACCCACCCAAAGTGGAACAAGATGTGATTGACAGCATCAAGGGCCTAGATGGCGACTTCAACTTTGAGGTCTACATGTCCCTGAGCTGCCACAACTGCCCCGACGTGGTGCAGGCGCTCTCGCTCATGGCCATCGTCAACCCCAAGGTCAAGACCGTGGTGATCGAAGGCGGCGCGTTCCAGAAGGAAGTGGAAGACCGTCAAATCATGGCTGTGCCCATGGTGTTCTTGAATGGCCAAGTGTTTGGTTCTGGCCGCATGAGCGTCGAAGAAATCGTGGCCAAGCTTGACACCAACGCCGCCGCTCGCGACGCGGTGAAGATGAGCGAGAAGGCCCCTTACGACGTGTTGATCGTGGGTGGTGGCCCAGCCGGTGCTGCTGCTGCTGTGTATGCCGCTCGCAAAGGTATTCGCGTGGGCATTGCGGCTGAGCGCTTTGGCGGCCAGTTGAACGACACCATGTCGATTGAAAACTACATCTCGGTGCTCGAGACCAACGGCCCCAAGCTCGCCGCTGACCTTGAAGCGCAAGTGCACCACTACGGCGTGGACATCATGGCCATGCAACGCGCCAGCAAAATTGTGTCTGCCGAACAAACCGGCGGCCTGACCGAAGTGCACTTAGAAAACGGCGGCGTGCTCAAGGCCAAAAGCGTCATCTTGTCTACTGGCGCACGTTGGCGCAATGTGAACGTGCCCGGCGAAGCCGAGTACAAAAACAAAGGCGTGGCCTACTGCCCCCATTGCGATGGCCCCTTGTTCAAAGGCAAGCGCGTGTCGGTCATTGGTGGCGGCAACTCAGGCGTGGAAGCAGCCATTGATTTGGCTGGCCTCGTCGAACACGTGACACTGATTGAATTTGCCGACCAGCTCAAAGCCGACGCCGTGTTGGTCAACAAGCTCAAGAGCTTGCCCAATGTGACCATCCATGCCAATGCCCAAACCACCGAAATCACGGGCGAAGGCGGGAAGGTCAATGGCCTGAGCTACAAAGACCGCGCCACGGATGTTGTGCACCACATCGAACTCGAAGGCGTGTTTGTGCAAATCGGCTTGGTGCCCAACACCGAGTTCTTGAAAGGCACGTTGGAGTTGAGCAAGTTTGGCGAGATCGTGATCGATGCCAAAGGCCACACCAGCATGCCTGGCGTGTTTGCAGCGGGCGACTGCACCACCGTGCCGTACAAGCAAATCATCATTGCTGCGGGTGAAGGCTCAAAAGCAGCTTTGTCAGCGTTTGATTATTTGATTCGCCAATAAGCGCCTACGTCTCTGACGCGCCCAACGCATGTGATGTGCGTTGGGCTTTTTTTCTTAAGCTTTAGTGTGAAGCAGACGCAGACGCCACAGGCTTGATGGTCAACAACTCTGGGTCCACTTGGTTTTCTAAGCGATGCGGCTCTTGCACGGGTTTAGGACCAAGGCCTAAGAAACGCAAGCCACCATCGTTCCACAACCAAAATAGCAGGTTGACCGCGGCCAGCACGTAAACCACGTTGCGCAGCAAAAATTTTGATTTCATAAAACCTACCTTTGTTGGTTGAATTGGCACTAAGCCGGCCGCACACTGACCTCTGAGCTGCTGATGGCCTCTTGGCCTTGTTCAGTGTCCACCAGCATTGCGCCAGTGGCGTCTACACCCCTTGCCACACCGTGACGGCCATCGCTCAGGGTGACATTCAGGTTGCGCAGCGCATCACGCGCATTGAAAGCATTTTGCAATGGTGCAAAGCCTGTGCGCTCAAACGCCAGCAAGTTAGCCAACAAGGGCTCGGCCACTTTGGTTAAGGCCTCGGGTGCGGTGATGCCGCTTTGCAGGTCTTGCAGACCCAATGGCGCGGTAGACAAGCCCTCCGCCACGGGCGGGGCGATGTTGATGCCCACACCCACCACGCAATACCTGCCTTGCTCGCGGCCTTGGTCACTGCCGTAACTCATGCCCGTGGGCAAAGCGGTCTCAATCAAGATGCCCGCCAATTTGCCCCAGCCTGTAGGCGTATTTGTGGACGCAAGCGGGCACTTCACCCACAAATCATTGGGCCACTTCAAACGCACGCCCAAGGCGCCTTGGGGGTCCAAGCTGCGCGCCAGCGACAAACCCACGGCCAAGGACAGGCCTGACCAGTCAGCAGGCTTGAGCATGAGGCCCAAGGAGAAGGTCAGAGCATGGCTCGCTTCGCCATGCCAAGGTCGGCCTAAGCGGCCACGGCCAGCGGTTTGGGTTTCGGCCACCAGCAGCACGGGTTCGGTTTGGCCGGCACGGGCGCGGCGCATGAGCTCGGTGTTGGTGGAGTCGATCTCTGGCAACACCTCGACCGTCAAGCCTGGCTGCAAAGCAACCATCGCAAGCCAAAGGTCTTCAGCGGGCCAGATCATGCGGCTCAGCCTTTTTTGGCTTTGGTCTTTTTCTTCTTGTCTGACTTTTTGGCTTTCGCGTCTTTGCCTTTGGGGAATTCAGACGTAGAGGACAGCAGCGTGCCACGGCACTTCTTCGCGCCACACCAGCAGGGGTATTCGAGCTTGAGCTCTTTGGTCATGGGCGCGTCGATGACCAAGCCGTAGTCGTAGTTCAGCTCTTCACCCGCCTTGATATCGCGGATGGCTTTGATGAACACGCGGCCGTTTTCTTCATCGGGCTCACAGCTGGGCTTGCATGAGTGGTTGATCCAACGCGAGGAGTTGCCGCCGTACTTGGCGTCGATCACATGCTTTTCATCGATGTGAAAGTAAAACGTGTGGTTGGGGTCGGTGGGGTCGTGGGGGTGGCGGCGCAGCGCCTCTTTCCAGCTGATGATCTCGCCCACGTACTCAATGATGGTCTCGCCCTTGGCAAAATCCGTCAGCGCAAACACGCCTTTGCCATGCACACCAGAACGACGAGTTTGAATGCGGCGGCCTTGAATGGGCGCGGGGGTTGGGGCGAGAGATTTTTTGAACACTGCGTTTTTCTGTTAACTTTGATACGTACGCATGTGCGTGCGCGCACATGGGCGCGCGTGCGCACGCGAGAGAACGAATTGTAGTGGTCAGTTTTTAAGGAACGTTGAAATGAGCAAAACCCTCGTGATTGCCGAAAAACCTTCGGTCGCGCAAGACATCGTGCGCGCACTCACGCCTGTGGCGGGGAAGTTCGAAAAACACGACGATCACTTTGAGAGCGACACCTACGTCGTCTCCAGTGCCGTGGGCCACTTGGTGGAAATCCAAGCGCCCGAAGAATTTGACGTCAAGCGCGGCAAGTGGAGCTTTGCCAACCTGCCCGTGATTCCTCCCTTCTTCGACTTGAAGCCGGTCGAGAAAACCAAGACGCGCTTGAATGCCGTGGTGAAGTTGGCCAAACGCAAAGACGTGACTTCTCTCATCAACGCCTGTGACGCGGGCCGCGAAGGTGAATTGATCTTCCGCTTGATCGAGCAATACGCGGGAGGCAAAAAGCCGCTCGACAAACCGGTGAAGCGCCTGTGGTTGCAATCGATGACGCCGCAAGCTATTCGTGATGGTTTCGATTCGCTGCGTTCAGAGAAACAAATGCAAGGCTTGGCCGATGCCGCACGCAGCCGCTCTGAAGCCGACTGGCTGGTGGGCATCAACGGCACACGCGCCTTGACCGCGTTCAACTCACGCGAGGGTGGTTTCTTCTTAACCACCGTGGGCCGTGTGCAAACGCCCACCTTGTCGGTGGTGGTGGAGCGCGAAGAACAAATTCGCAAGTTCATCAGCCGCGACTATTGGGAGATTCATGGCAGCTTTCAGGTAGAAGCTGGCAGCTACCCCGCCAAGTGGTTCAACCCCGAGCACAAAAAAGACGCGGAAGACGCCGAGAAAAAGCACGACCGCGTGTGGAGCGAAGCAGAAGCCTTGGCCATTGCTGACGCCGTGCGCAACCAACCAGCGCGCGTGACCGAAGAGAGCAAACCCACCACCAAAGCCAGCCCCGGTTTGTTTGACCTGACCTCGCTGCAACGCGAAGCCAACGGCCGCTTTGGCTTCTCGGCCAAAACCACGTTGGCCCTCGCGCAAAGCTTGTACGAACGCCACAAGGCGCTGACCTACCCACGTACCGACTCACGCCACTTGCCAGAGGACTACGTGCCCGTGGTCAAGCAAACTTTCGAGATGCTCGCCGACAGCGGCATGAAGCATCTCGAACAGCACGCCACCGTGGCGCTGAACAACAACTACGTGCGCAAACTGCCCCGCGTGTTTGACAACAAAAAGGTCAGCGATCACTTTGCGATCATCCCCACCTTGCAAGCGCCCAGCGGTTTGTCTGAAGCCGAGCAAAAGCTGTACGACTTGGTGGTGCGTCGCTTCATGGCGGTGTTCTTCCCGAGCGCCGAATACATGGTGACCACGCGCATCAGCACGGTCAAAGCCGCGGGCAAAGACCACAACTTCCGCACAGAAGGCAAAGTGCTGGTCAACGCCGGTTGGATGGCCGTGTACGGCAAAGACGCCGCGCAAGAAGCCTCTGACAACGAAGAAGACGGCAAGACCCTCGTCGCCTTGAAAGCGGGCGAAGCCGCCAAGAACGAATCAGCCGACGCCAAAGGCCTGAAAACCCGCCCACCCGCACGCTACAGCGAAGCCACGTTGCTGGGCGCGATGGAAGGCGCAGGCAAACTGGTGGAGGACGATGAGTTCCGCGAAGCCATGCAAGAAAAAGGCTTGGGTACGCCCGCCACACGCGCCGCCATCATCGAAGGCTTGCTCAACGAGAAATACCTCATCCGCGATGGCCGCGAGATGATTCCCACCGCCAAAGCCTTTCAGTTGTTCACGCTGCTGCGCGGCTTGGGCGTGGAAGAATTGTCCAAGCCCGAACTCACGGGCGGTTGGGAATACAAACTCTCGCAAATGGAGCAAGGCCAACTGAGCCGCGCCGAGTTCATGCGCGAAATTGCCGAGATGACCGAGCACATCGTCAAGAAAGCCAAAGAGTTTGACCGCGACACCATCCCCGGTGACTACGCCACCCTCACCACACCATGCCCCAAGTGCGGCGGCGTGGTGAAAGAAAACTACCGCCGCTATGCCTGCGTAGGCAAAGACGGCAGCGCGTCTGACTCCGGCGAAAACGGTGCAGGCTGCGGCTTCTCCATCAGCAAAATTCCGGGTGGTCGCACGTTTGATGCAGCCGAAGTTGAACAGTTCTTGACCGACAAAAAGATTGGCCCACTCGACGGTTTCCGCTCCAAAGCGGGCTGGCCGTTCACCGCCGAAATCGCGCTCAAGTACAGCGAAGAAGACCAAAACTGGAAACTCGAATTCGACTTTGGTGACGACGGTGCGGACTCCGGCGAAATCGTGGAATTCAGCGACGCAGCACCTTTGGGCAACTGCCCCAAGTGCGGAAGCCCCGTGCACGAACACGGCAGCAATTACCTGTGTAGCAAAGCCGTGCCCACGCACGCGCAAGCCACACCGAGCTGCGACTTCAAGAGCGGCAAGATCATCTTGCAACAGCCGGTCGAGCGCGAGCAAATGACCAAGCTGTTGAGCGAAGGCAAAACCGATTTGCTCGACAAGTTTGTGTCCATGCGCACGCGCCGCTCGTTCAAGGCCTTTTTGCAGTGGGATGCCGAAGCGGGCAAGGTGAACTTTGCATTTGAGCCCCGTGTAAGCAAGTATCCGCCCAAAGGCGGCAAAACGCCCACCACCAATGCGCTCATCAAAGCCGCTGGCAAAAAAGTACCCGCCAAAACCACCAAAGCGACCAAAGCAACGAAGGCCACCAAGGTCAAGGCTGAAAAAGTGGCCAAGCCCAAAGTGCCTCGCAAAGTCACCGCAGGTTATTTGCCCAGTGCTGATTTGGCCAACGTGATTGGCGCTGAAGCTGTGGCCCGCACCGAAGTGATCAAGAAGCTGTGGGACTACATCAAGGCCAACGGCTTGCAAGACGCCACCAACAAACGCGCCATCAACGCGGACGCCAAGCTCAAGCCCGTGTTTGACAAGGACCAAGTGACCATGTTTGAACTGGCGGGCATTGCAGGCAAACACCTGCGACCCATTGGTGAATAAGTTAGGTGAATCAACAAGAGTGAACGCATGTCTTTGAATGCAGCCCCCACCCCCGCGCCGCTGATCGCCACGCCGCAAGCCATGCACTTCAGCGAAGTGCTGCCCCTGCAAAGCGGCGCCAGCCTGCGCGACTACACCCTCGCCTACGAGACCTACGGCACGCTCAACGCCGACCGCTCCAACGCGGTGCTGGTGTGCCACGCACTGAACGCCTCCCACCATGTGGCGGGCGTGTACGAAGGGCAAGACAAGAGCGAAGGCTGGTGGGACAACATGATTGGCCCAGGCAAGCCCGTGGACACCGATCACTTCTTTGTGATTGGCGTGAACAACCTCGGCTCTTGCTTTGGCTCCACCGGCCCCATGCACACCCACCCAGACACGGGCAAGGTGTACGGCGCGGACTTCCCCGTGGTCACGGTGGAAGACTGGGTGAATGCGCAAGCCTTGCTGCTCGACCGTTTGGGCATCAGCCAACTCGCCGCTGTTTTAGGCGGCAGCTTGGGCGGCATGCAAGCCCTGAGCTGGACGCTGCAATACCCAGACCGCGTGCGTCATGCCGTGGTGGTGGCCAGCGCGCCCAACCTCACGGCTGAGAACATCGCCTTCAACGAAGTCGCGCGTCGCGCCATCGTGACCGATCCCGACTTTCATGGCGGCCACTTTTACGAACACGGCGTCGTGCCACAACGCGGTTTGCGCATCGCCCGCATGGTGGGTCACATCACTTATTTGAGCGACGATGTGATGAACGAGAAGTTTGGGCGCAAGTTACGCCCCTCATCCGTAGCGCAAGCTGCTGGGCTAACGCTGGGTGTCTCTGCATCGGACGGCGACACACGCGATTATCTGTACACCACCCAAGACGTGGAGTTTCAAATCGAAAGCTATCTGCGCTACCAAGGCGACAAGTTCAGCGAGTACTTTGACGCGAACACCTACTTGCTCATCACCCGGGCGCTCGACTACTTTGACCCAGCCCGCACGTATGGCGGCGATTTGTCGGCGGCGTTTGCACGCACGGCGGCTAAGTTTTTGCTGGTGAGCTTCACCACCGATTGGCGCTTCTCACCCGCACGCAGTCGCGAGATGGTGCAGGCCTTGTTAGACAACCAACGCGATGTGAGCTACGCCGAAATTGACGCGCCACATGGCCACGATGCGTTCTTGCTGGACGACGCCCGCTACATGAATGTGGTGCGCTCGTACTTTGCGCGTATCAGCGGCGAATTGACCGGAGATGCCGCATGACCCACGACAACCTGCTCGCCATTGCTGCCCTCGTGCCCCAGGGCAGCCGCGTGCTTGACCTCGGCTGTGGCGACGGCGCTTTGCTGGCCCACTTGCAACAACACAAAGGCTGCACCGGCTATGGTGTGGAGCTAGACGACACCAATGTGCACGCCTGCGTGCAACGCGGCGTGAACGTGCTGCAACTCAATCTCGACTTGGGCCTGAGCGTCTTTGCCGACCAATCGTTTGACGTGGTGCTGCAAATCGACACCTTGCAACACTTGCGCAACGCTGAAACCATGCTGCGCGAAACCGCACGCGTGGGAAAAACCGGCATCGTCGCATTCCCCAACTTTGGCCACTGGCCAAACCGTCTGAGCATTTTGCAAGGCCGCATGCCCGTGACCAAGCGCTTGCCCTACCAGTGGTACGACACGCCCAACATCCGCGTGGGCACGTTCAAAGACTTTGAGGTGTTGGCCGAAAAGAACGGTTTGCAAGTGACACGCGCCTTTGGCCTGCAAGATGGGCAACGTGTGGATGTGTGGCCCAACTTGATGGCGGGCACCGCTGTATTTAAGTTCAACGCATGAAGACGCTCGCGGCCATCGAGGCCACGAGCAACACCGCCATCGTCCAATTGAAGATGCGTCGATAAAGATCAACTTGCAGGTAGTGGCCCATGCGTGCACCCATCATCGCCCACAACGCGATGCTGGGCAAATTAACCAGGCTGAACAGCAACGACGCAGCGGCAATCAACACCAAGCCCGCCTCTTGAGGCAAGTAATTGCTAAAAAAGCCCAGCGTCATTACCCACGCTTTGGGGTTGACCCACTGGAATGCGGCTGCGCCCCAAAACCCAATGGGCTTCGCAGCTTCATTCGCAGCACCCTGTTCTGGCGGTGGGCCACTTCTGACAATGCCAAACGCCAAATAAAGCATGTACGCCATGCCCAGCACCTGCATCACTTGGTAAATCATGGGCACGCGAATGAACAGTTCGCCCAAACCCAAGCCAACGGCCATCAACATGATGAAGTGCCCGCATGAAATACCCAACAGATGCGGCCATGTAGCGCGCACGCCAAAGTTCACTCCAGACGCCAACAACATCATGTTGTTGGGACCCGGCGTGATGGATGTCACAAAAGCAAACGCCGCCATGGACAGCCAAAGTTCAGCATGAAGGTCCATCGCGTGGTTGCCGTTTAGTTCAGCGTGAGCAAAGCCAACGCACCGAGGGCCGCAGTTTCTGCACGCAACACACGCTCACCCAAACTCAAGGCTATAAAACCATTGGCACGTGCGGCCGCGTCTTCTGCATCGGTCAAGCCGCCTTCGGGGCCATTGAGCAGCACCCACGTTTTAGCAGCGGCTACGCCAGCGTCACGCAAGGGTTGCAAATCGCGCACGGCGGTCAAAGCCTGGGTGCTGGCGTGCAACGACAGCACGCCATGCACCACATCGGCCTGCGAAGTTTGACGCGCCAGCCATGCGTCTAAACGCTCAGGCGCATCAATGAGGGGCACGCGGTTGCGTCCGCATTGTTCACTCGCACTCGCCGCCACCGCTTGCCAATGGGCTTGTTTCTTTTCGGCGCGCTCGCCCGTCAGGCGAATGACGCTGCGCTCGGTCATCAAGGGGGTGATGCGGTGCACGCCCAGCTCCGTGGCTTTTTCCACCAGCCAGTCCATGCGCTCGTTGGCAGGCATGCCGACAGCCAAGTGCACCTGCGCTGCCGCTTCGCATTCCACGTTGCGATGTTCGCCCACGACCACGCGCACATCACTGCGGCCCATGTGTTGTACCTCGGCGCTGAACTCTCCGCCTTGGCCGTTGAACAAGGTCAAGCTGTGACCGGGTTGCATGCGCAACACTTGCACATGGCGAGCGGCGGTGGGCGGCAGGTCGACCACTTGACCTGGCACCAAAGGCAGTGGGCAGTAAAAGCGCGCCATCCTTAGCCCCGTACACCGGGCGTGAGCCTTGGGAAAGCCAAGCTGATGGCGGGTTCTGTGCCTTCGATCTTGTCAATCAAACGCAGCAAGGGCGTCAGCTCGCTGTAGCGGCTGGCGGTGGTGCGGATGTAGTTGATGAAACGCGGCGCGTCGGCCAAGTACTTGGGCTTGCCGTCACGCAGGGTCAGGCGCGCAAAGATGCCAGCCACTTTGAGATGGCGTTGCAAGCCCATCCACTCCACCGCGCGGTAGAACGCGCCAAAGTCGTTATGCCAACCGTCAAAGTCCATCAAGCCAAGTTTGCGAGCGCGTTCCCAATAGCGGATGGTGACATCGAGCACAAAGTCTTCTTCCCACGTCAAAAACGCGTCGCGCATGAGGCTGGCAATGTCATAAGTGATGGGGCCATAGACGGCGTCTTGGAAGTCCAACACGCCTAAGCGTGTTTCCACGGCGCTGTCTGCGCGTTGCTCGGTCGGGTCGTGCGGCATCATCAAGTTGCGCGGCATGAAGTCGCGGTGTACGTACACGCTGGGCGCGGCCAAGTTGCGTTGAACGATGTTTTGGAAAGTTTTGTTCAGCATCTCGCGCTGGGTGCTGTCAATTTGTAGCTGGCGATGTTGGGTGAGGTACCAATCGGGGAACAGCGACAGTTCGCGCTGAAGCAGTGCCTCGTCATACACGGGCAGCACGCCAGGGCGACTGCTTTGTTGCAAGGCCAACAAGGCGTCTAGCGCGCGCATGTAAAGGCCGTGGTTGGCTTGCGGGTCGTCGCGGTTGATGACGTCCATCATGGTTTGTGCGCCAATGTCGTCGAGCAACATGAAGCCTTGTGGCTCGTCCCAGGCCAAGATGCGGGGGGCATACAGACCCGCGTCCGCCATCAGGCGGGAGATGCGCACAAAGGGCTCGCAGTTTTCTTTGTCGGGCGGGGCGTCCATGGCGATGCACGAGCCGCTGGCCGTGTCCACGCGGAAATAGCGCCTAAAGCTGGCGTCTGCCGAAGCCGCACGCACCGTCGCGGGCAACACGCCGTGAGCGCTGGCTTGGGCGTTTAGCCACTGGTGAAAAGCCGCTTGGCGCTCGGGCTGCGCCCATTCAATGGGGGCGTAGGTAGACGCGTGGGGCGATGTGCCCGAAGGCTGGGAAATAGGGGGTGTGCTCATGGATAATCTAAATTCTACAAACGGCCCCAAGCAGCCCGACTTTTCGGGCTTTGCATTGGAAGGGGCTGCTCAATTGAAGGTCTTCTCGTTTTCATGCTGTTGCCTCATTTTCACCGCCAAATTCGCGCCTTGTCATGGCTGGTGGTCGGCATGTTCGGCGGCGGCGGTTTCGCGCACGCGCAAAAGCAAAACGAACCTCCCTTGGTCTTGCGCTCTAGCAGCTTGTTGCAAGAAGCCATTTCCTCCGATGCGCGCAAGCAACTGCCCACCTTCCTAGAAAGCAACTCGCTGAGCGAAAACGCCAACCAGCTCACGACGCTTGAAGGTCAAGTGGTGCTGCGTCGCGGGGAGATTTTTCTCAAAGCTGACAAGGTCGACTATGACCCGACCAATGACTTCGCCAAGGCCCGTGGCAATGTGTACATCAACCGCGCGGGCAATGTGTACCAAGGCCCAGCACTCGATTTGCAGATGGATGCGTTTGAAGGTTTCTTCACGCAACCTAGCTACCGGCTGTTAAAAAACAACGCCTACGGCAGCGCTTCTCGCATCGACTTTGTCGACCCTTCGCACACGGTCATGCACAACGCAGGCTTCACCACTTGCCAACGCAAGCCGGGGCCGAACTGGATGCCCGATTGGTTTTTCAGTGGTGACAAAATTTCAACCGATGCAGACCGCCACCTTGGCGTGGTGGAGGGTGGCTCGCTGCATTTCAAGGGTGTGCCGATCCTGCCCTACCCCGAAATTGAGTTCCCACTGGATGACGAACGCAAATCAGGCCTGTTACCACCCAGTTTTGGTGTGGACAACATTGGCGGCTTGGAATACTCACAACCCTATTATTGGAACTTGGCACCCAACCGTGACGTCACCTTCACTCCCACGTATTGGAGCCAACGCGGCATCAAACTCAGCACCGAGTTTCGCTACTTAGAAGGCATGGCTCCCCAGCCGCCATTTCAAGGGCTCATGCGCTTCGATTACATGCAAAGCGACAAACTGCGCGATGACAAGATGCGCTGGGGCATCAACTACGCACACACCGGTTTGCTGAATCCAGCTTACGCGGGTGGCGGGCTTGGCTTTACATTGAACGTGAACCGGGTGAGTGACGACAACTACTGGAAAGATTTCTCACTCGGAAGCACCTTGGGCATTCAAAGGCTGCTGTCCAGCGATGTGGGGATTTCTTGGACAAACGGGTTCATCACCACAGGCATGCGTGCACAAAAGTGGCAAACCTTGCAAGACTTGGCCAATGTCAGCAACCGCATCACACCGCCCTTTGACCGTTTGCCTCAACTCACGGCTCGTATTCAGCGCTACGACGTGACAGGGGGCTTCGATTTCAGCCTAGACGGAGACTTCACGCGGTTCAGCTCTTTACGCGACATTGACTGTACAAATGCTGCAGCGAACAGCTCAAGCAAGCTGTTTTACAACTGCGCACCCAACGCTGACCGCGCGGTGACGTGGGCTCAGCTCAGCCGCCCCTTTGTCACCCCCTATGGTTATGTGACACCCAAAGTGCAATTGCATGGCCGGAGTTACCAATTTGAGGGCGGCTTGCCCAACACCCTGTTCTACAACGGCCATCAAGGGCAAACATCTGCCAGCGTAGCGGTGCCTACCTTCAGCCTAGACGCGGGCATGGCCTTTGAACGCGATAGCCGATTGTTTGACCGTGCTTGGATTCAAACCCTTGAGCCTCGCGTGTTCTATGTGAACACACCCTACCGCGAACAAAACTACCTGCCCAACTACGACTCCGGTGGTAACTCCTTCAACTTCGCCAGCATCTTCACAGAAAACGCGTTTGGTGGTCACGACCGAATTTCAGACAGCAACCTCCTCACCTTTGGCGTGACCTCGCGCTTCATTGACCCCGAGACTGGGGCCGAAGGCGCCCGCTTTGGTCTTGCGCAGCGACTGCGCATGAAAGAGCAACGCGTCACCTTGCCCGATGACCCGACCGCCCAAACCGGCTTGAGCGACATCTTGGCGGGTGCGACCTTGAACCTCTCACGCAGCTGGGCCCTAGATTCCACCGTGCAGTACGACCCGACGACCGACAACTTTCGCCGACGAGTTGTGGGTGGGCGATATAACCCTGGGCCTTATCGGGTGATCAATGCCGCGTGGCGTACAGAAAATGATGCGGCAGGTAACTCTGTGTCTCAGCAGTTAGATCTTGGCTGGCAATGGCCATTGCATGACCTGTGGGGTGGCGCTGACAGCCATGACGGACTCAACAGGGGCTTAGGCGAAGGCCGTTGGTTTAGCGTGGCACGCGTGAACGTGGACATGGCAACCAAGAAGCCCGTTGAATCGATCATTGGTTTCGAATACGATGCAGGCTGCTGGTTGAGTCGCACAGTCATCGAGCGCCAGCTCATTGCGGATGGCTTGGCGCGGCAACGCATCTTGTTCCAGCTTGAGTTTGTGGGGCTGTCACGTTTGGGCACCAATGCCATTGGCTCTCTGCGCACCAACATCCCGCGCTACCAACCCTTGCGCCAACCCGCTATGCCTGCTAGCCGTTTCGGCAATTACGATTGATGGTCACCATGCTTCACCCAAAACCTCGTTCCTATCTCTTGTGGGCCTTCGTGGCATGGGCGCTGTCCGCCACGGCACAAACCACCGACCCAACCCAAGCGAATGGCCGCAACTTCATCGTGGCGGTCGTCGACGCTGAGCCCATCACCAACCACGATGTGGTGTTACGTGCGCCGCTGCTGCGCGAGCAGCTCAAGCAACAAGGCCGTGTTGTTCCAGAAAACGATGCGTTGCTTAAAAGTGCATTGGAGCGCTTGATCGTCGAGAAAGCCCTGCTGCAACACGCCAAAGAGTCGGGCATCACCCTTGAAGACGATGTGGTCAACCAAGCTGAGCAACGCTTGGCGGCACAAAGTCAGATCAGTGTGGATGCACTGCACAAGAAGGTCAAAGCGGAAGGCTCTAGCATTGAGCGGCTACGCCAAAATCTGCGCGAGCAATTAATTTTGCAACGTCTCACAGACCGTAACGTACCAAGCCGCATCAAAGTCAGCGAGGTTGAAATTGACCAAGCTGTGCGCTTGCGTCAAAGCGCCAGCATTGACACCAACCCCGACATCGAACTCGGCCATGTGCTGATTGCCGTGCCTGAAAAAGCCACCGACACCGAGATAGCAGCGCTTCAAGCCAAAGCACAAACCGCATTGGCTAGCTTGAAACGCGGAGACGATTTGGCGCGTGTGGCCAAAGAGTTTTCTAACGGTGTTGAGCGCGACAAAGGCGGCCTGATGGGCTTGCGCCCAGCCAACCGTTATCCCACTTTGTTTGTAGATGCCACAAAAAGCATGAACGAAGGCGACGTGGCCTTGGTTCGCTCTGGCGCTGGTTTTCATGTGCTGAAGTTGGTCACCAAGCGCGCCAGCAATGTGGTGACCGTGACGCAAACCCATCCGCGTCATATTTTGTTGCGTCCGGGTGGCCAACTGAGCCAGACCGCAGCACGCGCCCAGTTGGCGGAATACAAGCGCCAAATTGAAGCGGGTAAGGCCGACTTTGCCAAGCTGGCACGCGAACACTCACAAGACGCCAGCGGACCCGATGGTGGCGACTTGGGCTGGGTCTCTACGGGCATGTTTGTGCCTGAGTTCGAAGAGGTCATGAACAAGCTGCAAATTGGCCAAATTGCCGACCCCACCATTTCGCGCTTTGGTGTTCACCTGATTCAAGTGTTGGAACGCCGCGAAGCGCCCATCAGCGAACGCGAGCTGCGTGACATGGTCCGCAATGGCTTACGAGACAAAAAATTTGATGAGACCTATCAGCTGTGGTCACAAGAAGTGCGTGGCCGCGCCTATGTGGAATACCGCGACGCACCGCAATAAGCAGACCCCACTTTGAAACACATTGCACGCAAACGCTTCGGCCAACACTTCTTAACCGACGGCGCCATCATTGAAGGCATCGTTGACGCCATCAATCCACAGCCGAATGACCCGATGGTCGAAATCGGCCCAGGTTTGGCCGCACTCACACAGCCCTTGGTAGAACGCTTAGGCAAGCTCAACGTCATTGAGCTGGACCGTGATTTGGCGGTGCGTCTGCGCGAGCACCCGCACTTGAACGTGATTGAATCCGACGTGCTGCGCGTGGACTTCACACAGTTGGCCGCAGACTTGAAGGTACCCAAATTGCGCGTGGTGGGCAACCTGCCGTACAACATCTCGTCGCCCATCCTGTTTCACTTGCTCGAACATGTAACCGTGGTGCAAGACCAGCACTTCATGCTGCAAAAAGAGGTGATTGACCGTATGGTGGCCAAGCCCAGCACCAGCGACTACAGCCGCCTGAGCGTGATGCTGCAATGGCGCTACGACATGGAAGATGTGCTGTTTGTGCCGCCCGAATCGTTTGACCCGCCACCGCGTGTAGACAGCGCCGTGGTGCGCATGGTGCCGCTGGCTGAGCCGCCACACATCAACGTCAAGTTGATGGAAGACATGGTGAAGGTAGCCTTTAGCCAGCGCCGCAAGCTGCTGCGCCACACCTTGGGTCGCTGGTTGGAAGGCCGCAACTTTGCGGGCACTTTCGATGTGCAACGGCGTGCCGAAGAAGTGCCAGTGGCTGAATACGTGGCGCTGGTTCAAAGCCTTTAGACGCCAACAAAAAACCCGTCAGCAGTTGCCTGCGACGGGTTTTACTTTGAACGCTGCATTGAAGCAGCCAGTCAATCAAGCCGCTGTTTGCCAGTAGCCTGCGTTGAAGGGACTGCTCATGCGCAACGCCATGGGCGACACGTCCACCAACTTGTCAGTTGGCATTTTTTCGCCTTCTTCCAACAACTCGATGCCTTCAGCGGCCATGCCTGCTTTTTCAGCAGACGGTGCGCGCGCCACCGAGAATGAGTAGAAGCAACGGAAAGCCACTTTGCGGTCAGACCAGTAATCAGCCGCTTCGCGGAAGATGTCCAACAGCTGTTCGCGGGCTTCTTTGTCAAACTTGGCGTGCGCAGGAATGTGCTCCAACACCAAGATAAAGCCAGGCTGTGGGCCCGACTTGTGAAGCGGGTCGGTCATGCCGTCGTACAAAGAATCAAAGTTCTTGCTGGCCGTGACAGCCAAGTTGAACTCTTTGGAAATGATGTCCAAGATGTCTTGCTTGCTTTGGGCTTGGGCCAAGTTGACATACAGAAAGTGGTGGCCAAGGCCTTGGGCGGCCTCTTGCAAGTCAGGCACGCGGAACGCGCGAATGGACTGAACGATATTGGTTTTGACGGTACGTAAAGGCATGGAAATTAGCCGTTCTTAAAGCTTCTAAAGATTCAATGAATCCCCGGGTAAACCCGAAAATTTGGAAGCGCAAGTGTCTTCGAATTGAAACAAAAAAGCAAGGGGCCATCCATTTCTGGAGGCCCCTTGAAGGGTTATTTAACCAAAATTAGTTAATTTCGGAAGAAATAGCCTGTTTTAGCGCACCGCGCTGGCATCTGCCACAGTCAAAGCGGTCATGTTGACGATGCGTCGCACCGTGGTGCTCGCAGTCAAAATGTGCACCGGCTTGGCCGCGCCCAAGAGCACTGGGCCAATGGCAATGTTGCCGCCAGCTGCTGTCTTGAGCAGGTTGTAGGCGATATTGGCCGAGTCCAAATTCGGTAAGACCAGCAAATTGGCATCACCCATCAGCGTGGTGTCAGCCATTTGCGCCTCGCGCACATGGCCGTCTAACGCCACATCGCCGTGCATTTCGCCATCAATTTCCAACCAAGGCGCCTTCTGTTTCACCAACGCCAAGGTTTCGCGCATCTTGATCGCTGACGGCATGTCGCTGCTGCCAAAGTTGGAGTGTGAGAGCAAGGCGGCTTTGGGCTGAATACCAAAACGGCGCATTTCTTCAGCAGCCATCACCGTGATTTCGGCCAACTGCTCTGCCGTGGGGTCGTAGTTGATGTGCGTGTCCACCAAGAACACTTGGCGGTCAGGCAAGATCAATCCGTTCATCGCCGCATAGGTGCTCACACCTTTGCGGTTGCCGATGACTTCGTCCACATACTTCAAGTGGGTCAGTGGCGTGCTCCACGTACCGCAAATCAGGCCGTCGACCTCGCCTTTGTGCAGCATCATCGTGCCAATGAGTGACAAGCGGCGACGCATGTCGATTTTGGCCAACTGCTCCGTCACGCCTTTGCGGGCGGTGAGCTTGTAATAGGTTTGCCAGAAATCACGGTAGCGGTGGTCTTGTTCGACGTTGACCACTTGGTAGTCCACGCCTTCTTTGAGACGCAAGCCAAATTTTTCAATGCGCTGGGCAATCACTGCGGGACGGCCAATCAAAGTGGGCTGGGCCAAGCCCTCGTCCACCACAATTTGCACCGCGCGCAACACGCGTTCTTCTTCACCCTCGGCAAAGCACACGCGCTTTTTGCTGGCTCGCTTAGCGGCCGCGTAAATGGGCTTCATGATGGAGCCCGATGCATACACAAAGCCTTGCAGCTTCTCAATGTAGGCATCCATGTCTTGGATGGGGCGCGTGGCCACACCGCTGTCGGCAGCAGCCTTGGCCACAGCAGGCGCAATCTTCATCATCAAGCGTGGGTCGAACGGCTTGGGGATCAAGTACTCAGGACCAAAAGCCAAGGTCTCGCCCGCGTACGCAGCGGCCACCACTTCGCTTTGCTCAGCTTGCGCCAATTCGGCAATGGCGTACACGGCAGCAATTTCCATCTCGTCGGTGATGGTGGAAGCGCCAGCATCCAAGGCACCGCGGAAGATGTAGGGGAAGCACAGCACGTTGTTCACTTGGTTGTGATAGTCGCTGCGGCCCGTGGCAATGATGGCGTCGTCGCGCACAGCCTTCACTTCTTCGGGCGTGATTTCAGGGTTGGGATTAGCCAAGGCCATGATGATGGGGCTAGCCGCCATCTTCTTGACCATCTCTGGCTTCAACACGCCGCCAGCAGACAAGCCTAAGAACACGTCCGCACCTTCGATGATGTCGCTCAAGGTGCGTGCATCGGTTTTTTGGGCGAACTGAATCTTGTCTTCGTCCATCAACTCGGTGCGACCTTCATAGACCACGCCCGCCAAATCGGTGACGTAAATGTTTTTGCGTGGCATGCCCATCTTGAGCAACAAGCCAAGACAAGCCAAGGCTGCAGCGCCAGCGCCCGAAGTGACGAGCTTGACGGTTTTGATGTCTTTGCCCGCCACCTTGAGACCGTTCAAAATGGCCGCGCCCACCGTGATGGCGGTGCCGTGTTGGTCGTCGTGGAAGACTGGGATCTTCATGCGCTCGCGCAACTTGCGCTCAACGTAGAAGCAATCGGGGGCTTTGATGTCTTCGAGGTTGATGCCGCCAAAAGTGGGCTCCAACGAGGCAATGATGTCCACCAATTTGTCGAGGTTCTTCTCGTCAATCTCCAAGTCGAACACGTCGATGCCGGCAAACTTCTTGAACAGAACGCCTTTGCCCTCCATCACTGGCTTAGACGCCAGCGGGCCAATGTCGCCCAAGCCCAACACGGCGGTGCCGTTGGTGATGACGGCCACCAAGTTGCCACGGCTGGTGTACTTGAAGGCGTTGTTGGGGTCTTTGACAATTTCTTCACAAGGTGCAGCCACACCAGGCGAGTAAGCCAGCGCCAAATCGTGTTGGTTCACCAACTGCTTGGTGGCTTGAATCGACACTTTGCCAGGGGTGGGGAACTCGTGGTACTCAAGGGCGGCGCGGCGTAATTCGGCGCGCGCTTCAGGGCTGTTGTGAGAGGCGTTGGAACTCATTGAAATCTCCTTGTGATGCAAAAGGCGGCGTGCTTTTGCAAAGCATGCCGCCTTAGCTTGTGATTTCATTTTAGGCCTCTGTCTAGGGCACTTTGTGCGTGGATGTGCTTATGCAGGTGGCAATGGTTTTTACTTATTCGCAAAAGCAAACTTTAGCGGTCAGGTGGTTGCGTTTTTGTTTGTCTAGATGCCACTTGGTTGTGGGGAGGTATGCGCTAGGACTTACTGTCGCTTCGCGCCAGAATATCGCCTACGCGCACACCGCCCCACAGCCAAGCTAGACACTGGCCACAAAAATATTTCGCGCCAACTAGAGGTGTGGGTGCCGTGAGCTCGCCCGACGCAATCGAGGCGTGAGACTCTGAGGAGGGCGGGCTCACGGCACCCGCACCTCGATGCCCCGCCAAAGAAATTAACCGCGCATCAACGCTTCAATTTCAGAAGCAATCACAGGCACGCCACGAGAAATCAACTCGCAGCCACCCGACGTGACGATAGCGTCGTCCTCAATACGAATGCCAATGTTCCAAAACGCTTCTGGCACATCATCTGCAGGACGCACATACAAGCCCGGCTCAATCGTCAGCACCATGCCCTCACGCAAGATACGGCTGGGGCGGTTGACGATGGTTTCGCCAGACAACGGGTCTTTGCGGTTACTGGTTTGACTCAGCTCGGTGGGCTCCACGTAGCTGCCGCAGTCGTGCACATCCATGCCCAGCCAATGGCTGGTGCGGTGCATGTAAAACGGGAAGTAGGCACGCTTTTCAATCACGTCTTGCGCATTGCCGTGTTTGGCTTTGCTCAACAAACCGAGGTCCAACAAACCTTGCGCCAGCACTTTGACGGTGGCGTCGTGCGGGTCCACAAACCGCGCACCGGCTTTGGTAGCGGCCACGGCTGCGTCTTGGCTGGCAAGCACCAAGTTGTAAAGGTCCAGCTGTGGGCCGCTGAACTTGCCATTGGCGGGGAAGGTGCGCGTGATGTCTGAGGCATAGCCATCTAACTCGCAACCCGCATCAATCAACACTAACTCGCCATCGCGCACGGGCGCTGCGTCAGCGCGGTAGTGCAACACGCAAGCATTCGCGCCTGCGGCCACGATGGAGGTGTAGGCGGGGAACTGCGAGCCATGCATGCGGAACTCGTGCAGCAACTCGGCGTCTAAGTGGTATTCGCGCACGTCTTGGCCCGCACGCAACATGCGTGCACTGGTTTGCATGGCGCGGATATGGGCTTGGGCGCTGATCTGCGCGGCGCGGCGCATCACGTCTTGCTCGTGTGCATCTTTGATGAGGCGCATTTCATCGAGTGGGCCGCAGGCGTCGCGCTGCTGCGCAGGGCATTGCGCGCCGAATCGCACACGGGCGCGCACGGCATTGAGCCAGCCGTCCAGGCGTGTTTCTAAACCTTTATGAGTCGCAAACGGGTACCAAACGGTGTGTTGGTTCTCCAGCAATTTGGGCAACTGCTTGTCTAACTCAACCACCGAGACCGCAGCGGTCACGCCCAGCGCGGCCACGGCGGCGTCTGGCCCCAAACGAAAGCCATCCCAAATTTCGCGTTCCAAATCTTTGGGCTGGCAAAACAGCGTGCTGCGGCCTGTGGCGTCGAGCACCAACCACGCATTGGGCTCGGTAAAACCCGTCAGGTAATAAAAGTAGCTGTCATGGCGGTACGCAAAGTCGCTGTCACGGTTACGTGCATGTTCTGGTGCGGTGGGAATGATGGCCACGCCGCCATCGCCCAAGAGTGCGGCCAAACGCGCGCGACGTGCGGCGTAAATTTGGGCGTGTGCTATCGCTTGTGTCATGTCTTGCCTTGTGTGTTCAGGTGACGTTGAGTTGCGCCAAACGTTCGGGCGTGCCCACGTCGGTCCACGCGCCACTGTAGAGCGACGCACTCACCGCGCCATTGTCCATGGCGGCTCGCAACATGGCGGCCAGTGGGGCTTTCACGCCCGCTGGGTTACCGGCTGGTATGTCACACCAAGCGGCCTCGAAGAAGGCACGCTTGTAAAGCGCGATGGTGCTGAAGGTGTAACGCGGCGGCTCTTGATTTGCAGCGACGGCGGAAACATTCGTCGCATCAGCAACTGTTTCAACAACCAACTTCGGCAAGTTCAATGCCAAACCATCCGCCGACAAACCAAAGTCGCCGCTCAAATTGTGCTCAGGGTTGGGCACCAGCCAAATGTGGGCTAGTTGTGGGCTGGCATTGAATCGTTCATAAGCCTCGGGGGCAAACACAAAATCTGGCGCAAACACATCGCCCGCCGCGACCCAAAACACATCGGCCAACTGAGGCAATGCCCGCGCAATGCCCCCAGCGGTTTCTAAAGCGCCGCCAAAGTCCACGCCTTCTTGCGAGTAGTGCAGGTGCACGGGGACTTGGCCATCCGTTTCAAAGACAGCGCCAAATCGCTGAGGAATTTGTTCGCCCAGCCACGCCGTGTTGATGACCAAGTGAGAAACGCCGCCGCGCTGCAAGCCTTGCATGGCCCATTGCATCAGCGGCTGACCACGCACAGGCAACAGCGGTTTAGGCGTGCCATCCGTCAGCGGCCGCATGCGCTCGCCGCGACCTGCGGCCAAAAGCAGGGCCGTGGCAAGGGCGGGTGAGGAGGCAGAAATGAGGCGTTTTGTCATCACGTGTCAGTGTAGCTAGCCAGCGGTGCTGGCTATTTGCAAAACATCTGTCACGCGCGGTTAGCCAAAGGGGGGCTGGCTCGCTAAAATCGTGGTTTTCCCTCATTACCCACCGGAGCCGCCTGACATGGCAAACACCCAACAAATGGCCAGCGCAATTCGCGCCTTGGCAATGGACGCTGTACAACAAGCCAACTCAGGCCACCCCGGCGCGCCCATGGGCATGGCCGACATGGCTGTCGCTTTGTGGGGCGACCACCTGCGTCACAACCCCAAGAACCCCCATTGGTTGAACCGCGACCGTTTTGTGCTGTCCAACGGCCACGGCTCGATGTTGATTTACGCGCTGTTGCACCTCACCGGCTACGACTTGCCCATGAGCGAGTTGAAGAACTTCCGCGTGCTGCACAGCAAAACAGCAGGACACCCCGAAGTGGGCGTGACGCCTGGCGTCGAGACCACCACAGGCCCCTTGGGCCAAGGCATCACCAACGCGGTGGGCATGGCGTTGGCTGAAAAGCTGTTGGCCTCTGAGTTCAACCGCAAAGGCCACGACATCGTCGACCACCACACCTACGCCTTCATGGGCGACGGTTGTTTGATGGAAGGCATCAGCCACGAAGCGTGCTCGTTGGCCGGCGCATGGAAGCTGAACAAACTCATCGCTTTGTACGACGACAACGGCATTTCTATCGACGGCCAAGTGGCCCCTTGGTTTGCCGACAACACGCCCGAGCGCTTCAAGTCATACGGCTGGAACGTGATTGGCCCCATCAACGGCCACGACGCCGCAGTGGTCAGCCAAGCCATTGCATCCGCCAAACTGAGCACAAACAAGCCCACGCTGATTGTGTGCAAAACCAGCATCGGCAAAGGCAGCCCCAACCGCGCTGACACGGCCAAGGCCCACGGCGAACCTTTGGGTGCTGAAGAAATTGCACTCACACGCGCAGCCATCCATTGGAACCACGCGCCGTTTGAAATGCCCAAAGAGGTGTACGCCGATTGGAATGCCGCCGCTAAAGGCAAAGCCCAAGAAGCCGAGTGGAAAACTGCTTTCGCCGCCTACAAGGCCGCGCACCCCGCCTTGGCCAAAGAACTGCTGCGCCGCATGGCCGGCGAGTTGCCCAAGAACTTTGCACAAATCGTGGTCGACACCGTCATCGGTGCCCACACCAAAGCCGAAACCGTGGCCAGCCGCAAGGCCAGCCAATTGGCCTTGGAAGCCTTCACCGCCGCCTTGCCCGAACTCTTGGGTGGCAGCGCTGACTTGACCGGCTCTAACCTGACCAACACCAAATCCACCCCCAACCTGCGCTTTGACGCGGCAGGCCATGTATTGAAGAACGAAGCAGGCGTCGGTGGCCGTCACATCAACTACGGCGTGCGCGAATTCGGCATGGCCGCCATCATGAACGGCGTGGCTTTGCACGGCGGCTTCATCCCTTACGGCGGCACGTTCCTCACCTTCAGTGACTACTCGCGCAACGCCATTCGCATGGCCGCGCTGATGAAGCAACGCATCATCCATGTGTTCACCCACGACTCCATTGGTTTGGGCGAAGACGGCCCGACGCACCAGTCCATCGAACACGCTGCCTCGCTGCGCTTGATCCCCAACCTCGACGTGTGGCGCCCTGCAGACACAGCTGAAACCGCTGTGGCTTGGGCCGTGGCTTTGCAAAACAAAAACAAACCCACCGCTTTGTTGTTGAGCCGCCAAAACTTGCCTTACCTGCCTAAAGGTGACGCGCATAGTGATGCACGGGGCAAAGCCGTGCACAGCAAGGCCACCTTGGCCGCTGGCGACATCTCTGGCCTTGACGCCATCAACAAAGGGGCTTATGTGTTGGCAGAGCCAAGCGAGGTTGGCCTCAAGAAGAAGTCGCAAGCTGTCATCTTGGCCACTGGCTCTGAAGTGCAACTGGCCATGAAAGCCCAAGCTTTGTTGGCCGAGCGCCAGATTGCCGTTCGCGTGGTGTCTGTGCCCAGCACGACTACCTTTGACCGCCAAAGCATGGCCTACAAATCCGCTGTGCTGCCAGCTGGCCTGCCCCGCATTGCGGTGGAAATGGGCTCGACGGACGGCTGGTGGAAATACGGTGTGTCCGCCGTGGTCGGCATCGACACCTACGGCGAGTCAGCACCCGCACCCATTTTGTTCAAACACTTCGGATTCACGCCTGAGAACGTGGCCGACACGGTTGAAACAGCGCTGCAAAAGCAGGCTTGAACAACACAAGTTTTTAACTTCCTCCTCAAGGCTCCACATGACCATCAAATTAGGCATCAACGGTTTCGGCCGTATCGGTCGCTTGGCTTTGCGCGCTGCGCTCAAGCACGGCTATACCGACATCCAAATCGTCGGCATCAACGACCCCAAGCCCGCAGACTACTTGGCTTACATGCTCAAGTACGACAGCGTGCACGGCCGCTTTGATGGCACCGTGGAGCACACCGAAGACGCCCTGATCGTCAACGGCAAAAAAATCAAACTCACCCATGAGCGCGATGCACACAACTTGCAATGGGGCGCCTTAGGCGTGGACATCGTGTTGGAATGCACCGGCCACTATCTGACCGAACCCACCAGCCAAATGCACATCGCGGCAGGTGCCAAAAAAGTGGTCATTTCTGCTCCGTCCAAAGACAGTATTCCGATGTTTGTGTATGGCGTGAACCACAAGAAATACGCGGGCGAAGCCATCGTGTCCAACGCGTCTTGCACCACCAACTGCTTGGCTCCTGTAGTCAAGGTTTTGAACGACAAATGGGGCATCAAGCGTGGTTTGATGACGACCGTGCACGCCGCGACCGCAAGCCAAGCCACCGTGGACAGCTCGTCTCGCAAAGACTGGCGCGGCGGCCGCGGCATCTTAGAAAACATCATTCCTTCTAGCACTGGTGCTGCCAAAGCGGTGGGCGTGGTGATTCCGGAAATCAAGGGCAAGATCACTGGCATGGCCTTTCGCGTGCCCACGTCAGATGTGTCCGTGATTGACCTGACGGTGGAACTCACCAATGAGGCCAGCTATGCCGAGATTTGCGCCGAAATGAAAGCGCAAAGCGAAGGCGCCATGAAGGGCGTGCTGGGCTACACCGACGAAAAAGTGGTGTCCACCGATTTCCGCGGCGAGCCATGTGCCAGCGTATTTGACGCCACAGCAGGTATCGCTTTGGACAAAAACTTCGTCAAGATCGTCGCTTGGTACGACAACGAATGGGGCTATGCCAAGCAGTGCTTGGAGATGGTTCGTGTGGTGGCCAAGAAGAAATAAACCTCTTCGTTTCTCTACTGAATAGCGCCCACACGTTTGCAGTTGGTAAAAAAAATACACGTATTTTCGTTAAATCATGTAACAAAGTTTCATAGAATCAAGCATCAAGGAGACTGACATGACCATCAAAATTGGTATCAACGGTTTTGGCCGCATCGGACGCATGGTGTTTCGCGCCGCCATTCAAAACTTCCACGACATCGAAGTTGTCGGCATCAACGATCTGTTAGAGCCCGATTACTTGGCCTACATGCTCAAGTTCGACAGCGTGCATGGCCGCTTCCAAGGCGAGGTGTCGGTAGACAACGGACACTTGGTGGTCAACGGCAAGAAAATTCGCCTGAGCCAAGAGCGCGACCCCTCTGCTTTGAAGTGGAACGAAATAGGCGCAGAGGTGGTGGTGGAAGCCACAGGCCTATTCCTGGACCAAGCCACTGCTGAAAAACACTTGGCTGCCGGCGCTAAAAAAGTGCTGTTGTCAGCGCCGTCGAAAGACGACACGCCCATGTTTGTGTTTGGCGTCAACCACGACACCTATGCGGGTCAAGCCATCGTCTCGAACGCGTCTTGCACCACCAACTGCTTGGCTCCCATTGCCAAAGTGCTGAACGACAAGTGGGGCATCAAGCGCGGCCTGATGACCACCGTGCACGCCACCACGGCCACGCAAAAAACCGTGGACGGCCCAAGCAACAAAGACTGGCGTGGCGGTCGTGGCATTTTGGAAAACATCATCCCCTCCAGCACAGGCGCGGCTAAGGCTGTGGGCGTGGTGATTCCAGAAGTCAAGGGCAAGCTCACGGGCATGGCATTTCGCGTGCCCACCTCTGACGTCTCGGTCGTGGACTTGACGGTCGAGCTCAGCAGCGAAGCTACTTACAAAGAAATTTGCGCTGAGATGAAAGCGCAAAGCTTGGGCGCGTTGAAAGGCGTGCTGGGTTACACCGAAGAAAAAGTGGTGTCCACTGACTTCCGCGGCGAGCCCTGCACCTCGGTGTTTGACGCGGATGCGGGCTTGGCATTGGACAGCACCTTCATCAAAGTCGTCAGTTGGTATGACAACGAATGGGGCTACTCCAACAAGTGTTTGGAGATGGTGCGCGTGATCGCCAAATAACTCAGTTGGATGCAGCGGGTGCCGCCTGCTCGGCAGGCACGGACTCGTTCGGCGCCTGGGGTTCATTGCCGCCCAACAGCACCAGCAAGCCCAGCACCACAAACACCGCTGCGCTGATGCGGTGCACCCAAGTGAGCGGCACCAAGCGCGTGATGCGCTCGCCAAACCACACCACCGGCGCGTTGGCCAACATCATGCCCAGCGTAGTGCCTGCCACCACCCACAACCACGACTGGTATTCGGCGGCCAACATGACGGTGGCAATTTGTGTTTTGTCGCCCATCTCAGCCAAGAAGAAGGCGATGACGGTGGTGCCAAACACACCGAACTTCGGCGCCACATTGGCATCTTCATCGTCCAACTTGTCCGGTACCAACATCCATGCGGCCATAGCCAAAAACGAGACGCCTAGCACCCAGCGCAAAACCGTCGGGCCCATGAAATTTGTAATCCACGCGCCAAAACCACCGGCCAAGGCGTGGTTGGCCAATGTCGCCACCAAAATGCCCCACACGATGGGCCAAGGCTTGCGAAATCGCGCGGCCAAAACGAGCGATAAAAGTTGCGTCTTGTCGCCCATTTCAGCGAGGGCGACGATGCCCGTTGAGATCAAAAAAGCTTCCATGGGCGCATCCTACCGTGCACCCATTCAGACCCTGTGGTAATCCCTGATGTCATTCGAATTCACTGTGGGCCGTCCTCTGCTTTGGTTTCAATTTGATTTGGTGCATTTTTTGCTTACATCTGGTGCGATTCAAAAGAACTGCGTAAAAACGCACCAAAATAAAACAAACTTTCCAAGGGTACATATATGGATGCACACAAACAGGGCGCAGATGCTTTGTTCATTCTGTTGGGAGCCATCATGGTGCTTGCCATGCATGCGGGCTTCGCGTTTTTAGAACTGGGCACGGTTCGCCGTAAAAACCAAGTCAATGCACTGGTGAAAATTTTGGTCGACTTCTGCGTATCTACCCTCGCCTACTTTGTGGTGGGCTACGGCGTGGCGTATGGCGCAAGCTTCATGATCGGCGCAGAGTCCTTGGCAGATAAAAACGGCTACGAACTGGTGAAGTTTTTCTTCTTGTTGACCTTCGCCGCCGCTATTCCCGCCATCATCTCGGGCGGTATTGCTGAACGCGCCAAGTTTTGGCCGCAACTGATTGCCACGGCTGTGATCGTTGGCTTCGTTTACCCGTTCTTCGAGGGCATTGCCTGGAACCAACATTTCGGTTTTCAAGCATGGCTCAAAGAAGTAACCGGCGATGAGTTCCACGACTTCGCGGGCTCTGTCGTGGTTCATGCCGTAGGCGGCTGGATTGCGTTGCCTGCCGTCTTGCTACTGGGCGCACGAAGCAACCGCTACCGCAAAGACGGTGCCATTTCTGCGCACCCGCCTTCGAGCATTCCTTTCCTCGCTTTGGGCGCATGGATTTTGATCGTGGGCTGGTTTGGCTTCAATGTGATGAGTGCACAAACCCTCGACAAAATTTCTGGCCTCGTGGCTGTCAACTCGCTGATGGCGATGGTGGGCGGCACTTTGGTGGCGCTGATTGCTGGCAAAAATGACCCAGGCTTTGTGCACAACGGCCCTTTGGCTGGGTTAGTGGCGGTGTGCGCGGGATCTGACTTGATGCACCCCATGGGCGCGTTCGTGGTGGGCGCTGTGGCGGGGGGTATTTTCGTCGTGATGTTCACACTCACACAAAACAAGTGGCGCATTGACGACGTGTTGGGCGTATGGCCTTTGCACGGTCTGTGCGGCACTTGGGGCGGCATTGCGGCTGGTATTTTTGGCACGCAAGCGCTGGGCGGCATGGGTGGCATCAACCCCACGGCGCAATTAGCTGGAACCGCGCTGGGTGTGGTGTGGGCTTTGGTCGGTGGCTTTGTGGTCTATGGCGTCTTGAAAATGACGATGGGTTTGCGCATGAGCCAAGAAGAAGAGTTCGAAGGTGCCGATCTGACCATCCACAAAATCACATCCTCACCTGACCGCGAAGCAAGTTGGTAAGCCACACCAAGTGTGGTTTTTCGGCCATAAGTTACGTCATATACAGGTAAACGCTTGGATGTTTGGCAATCTCGTGCTCCATAATGATTGCGACTTTATAAATGCACGTCATTTAAAAGGTTGTGTTTGGTGATTGGTCAGTTTCGCTTCGGGACTCCATCGCTTTGTTTTTGTGTTTTAAGGAGTCCCTTTCATGGGCAATAAACTGTACGTCGGCAATTTGCCATATTCAGTGCGCGACAGCGATCTCGAGCAGTCATTTGGACAGTTCGGTACTGTGACCAGCGCTAAAGTCATGATGGAGCGTGACACGGGCCGCTCTAAAGGTTTTGGTTTTGTCGAGATGGGCAGCGATGCCGAAGCTCTGGCAGCAGTCGAAGGCATGAACGGCGCACCTTTGGGTGGTCGTAGCCTGGTGGTGAACGAAGCTCGCCCCATGGAGCCACGTCCTCCTCGCTCGGGCGGCTTCGGCGGCCGCGAAGGCGGTGGTGGTTATGGTGGTGGCCGTGAAGGTGGCGGCGGCGGATACGGTGGCGGTGGTCGCGAAGGCGGCGGTGGCGGCTACGGTGGTGGCGGTCGCGAAGGTGGCGGTGGTGGCTTTCGTAGCCCCTACGGTGGCGGCGGTGCTGGCGGTGGTCGTCGTGAAGGTGGCGGCGGCGGCGGTCGTGGCGGCTTCGGTGGCGGTGGCAATAGCTACTAACCGATCTGCTTCGCTGCACATCAAAAGGCTCCCTCGGGAGCCTTTTTCATTTCTTCTCTTTGTCTTTTGGCGGAAGCAAGGTTCCTCGCACGCGACCGGTGAGCTGCATGAGACGGTCTAAATTGTTGTAGTCCATGCCCTCTTGTGAGGTGAAGCGGTCACCCGCACCGCGCACCAAAACCACGGGCATGTGTGAGCGCACTTGTTCAGTGTTGGCAAACAAGTGCAAAAAGTCGCTGTGCATTTCACTGCGCGGCGTTTGCACTCCTTGTGCATTGATACTGGCTTCGCGAACCACGACCGCCTTGTCAAACAGCTGAGCTTCTGAACCATCCGCATTGATCAACCCACGCACAGCAACCGCTGTTGTCACGCGCCCTTCTGTACCTAAGATTCGAATTCGCGGCTGATCAACTTCCAACGTATCGGTGTCGGGATAGTGGCGTCCCTCTATGCCGACCATTTCACTTTTCAGACGACCGTCTTCGGCAAACACTTTGACCGAAAAGTCGCGCATGAAGTAATCGGGCACATGTCGCGGCGGCGCTTCTTGTTCGATCTCGCCCATCACCGGTGAATTGCGCACCAACCAATACGTGCCCATGGCCATGAGCCCCATGAGTAGCAAAGGCAGGTAAACCGCCAAGCGATCAAACACGCGCCGTACGCGCATCAACATGGACAGCGGCGCAACTGCGCTCATCTGACATAACCCCGCAACAACTCGGCATAACGGCCGCTGGCCACAAGCAGCAAATCACAAAACTCTCGAACGGCGCCGTGGCCACCTTCGCGCTCGGTCACGTAATGCGAGATGGCTTTGACCTCGATGTGTGCATTGCTGGGTGCGCACGCAATTGCAGTGCGCGTCATCACGGCCATGTCGGGCCAATCGTCACCCATGTGCGAAGCCTGTGACCAGTCAAGGCCCAACTCATTGAGTATTTCTTGGGCCGCAGGGGCTTTGTCTTCAGTTCCGTAGCGCACATGGGTAATGCCCAAGGCTTTAAGTCGAGCACGTAAAGGCGCACTGTCGCGACCCGTGATGACTGCAGGCGTGATGCCTGCTTTTTGCAGCATCTTCAAACCATGACCGTCGAGGGTACAAAAGCGTTTGATGGTTTCGCCACTCTCTGTAAACAAGAGGCCGCCATCGGTGAGCACGCCGTCGACATCGAAGAAAGCCACGCGCACGCCTTGTGCTTTCAGTAGTAAGGCGGGGTCAAAGTTCAAAGCGGGTGTGTGCATCAAATGACTTTCGCGCGCATGAGGTCGTTGGTGTTGATCGCGCCGCACAAAATGCCGTGTTCATCCACCACCAGAACACTGGTGATGCGATAGAGCTCCATCAACTCAGCCGCTTCGGCGGCCAAGGCGCTGGCGCGCACAGTGCGCGGATTGGCGTGCATCACTTGCTCAGCGCTGAGTTGGCGCATGTCGGTGCCGGTTTCGATGAGGCGACGCAAATCGCCGTCGGTGAAGATGCCCAGCACTTTTTGATTCGCGTCCACGATGGCTGATGCACCCAAGCCTTTGGCGCTCATCTCGCGCATCAAGTCACTAAAGCTGGCTGTAGGCAGAACGCTGGGCACGTCGTTGCCGCTGCGCATGACATCGCTCACATGCGTCAACAGTCGGCGGCCTAAAGAGCCGCCTGGGTGTGAGCGTGCAAAGTCCTCCGCCTTGAAGCCACGCGCATCCAGCAGGGCCACAGCCAAGGCATCGCCCATGGCCATTTGCGCGGTTGTGCTGGCAGTGGGCGCTAAGTTGAGTGGGCAGGCTTCTTTGAGCACGCCGGTGTTGAGCACGATGTCGGCATGCTTGGCCAGCGTCGATTGCGGGCCTCCTGTAAGCGCCACCAATGGCACGCCTTGGCGCTTGAGCACTGGCAAGATGGCGGCGAGTTCATCGCTCTCGCCACTGTTAGAAATAGCAATCACAAGGTCGGTGTCTTTGACCATACCTAGGTCACCATGGCTGGCTTCTGCAGGGTGCACAAACATGGCGGGGGTCCCCGTAGACGCCAAGGTGGCCGTGATCTTGCGGCCTACATGGCCGCTCTTGCCCATGCCCATCACGACGACGCGACCGGTGACTTTGAGAATGGCGTGCACCGCTTGCACAAAGCTCGGTGACAAACCGCTGCGCAAATGGCGCACGGCGTCGGCCTCGATCTCAAGGGTGTCGTGGGCCAACTGCAATATGCGCTGGTCGTCCACCTGCGCAGCGGGGCTGGCGGTGTGAGCATGGTTTTGGGTCATGCGGTCATTTTATCGGTGGGGTGAGCTTATTTGCCGATACAAAAGCTTGAGAAGATCACACCCAACAAATCGTCAGACGAAAACTCGCCCGTGATGGTGTTGAGTGCGTTTTGGCTCAGGCGCAGCTCTTCGGCCAACAAGTCGAGTGCCGGCACTTGCGCTTGTAGGCTGGCGTTGGCCATCATCAAATGCTCGGCGACCTCGTGCAAGGCTTGTACATGTCGCTCGCGGGCCATAAACATTCCCTCTGCGCTTGCGCCTTGCCAGCCGACTAGGTGCAACAGATGTTGACGCAAGGCTGGTAGGCCATCGCCGGTTTTGGCCGACAAGGTGATGTGTGTTGTTTGATTAACGTTAGCTTGTGCCGCTGAAACGGCTGGCGTTGTTGCGTTTGACGTTGTCGCTTCGCTGTACGCATCGGCTTTGTTCCACAGATGCAACACAGGAACATGGCTGTTGAGCTTTTCGTGCAAGCTTTGCTGAATGTGCGCATCGGCTGCGTCATAGGCCGCATCGTCTTTGCGAGTGAGGTCATGCAAAAACAGCACGGCGTCGGCTTGGCCAATTTGGTCCCATGCGCGGGCAATGCCAATGCGCTCGACCTCGTCCACATCGGGGTGTTCGCGCAAACCTGCGGTATCCACCACATGCAAGGGCACGCCTTCAATTTGAATGGTTTGCTGCACCACATCGCGCGTGGTGCCGGCAATGGGCGTGACGATGGCCAACTCTGCACCGGCCAGCGCATTGAGCAACGAGCTCTTGCCCGCGTTGGGTTGACCTGCGATCACCACGCGAATGCCTTCGCGCAGCAACGCGCCTTGCTTGGTTTGCACCATCACGCGTGCGAGGTTTTGCTGCAAGCGGTCGAGCTGGCCTTGCGCGTCGGCTTGCTTTAAAAAGTCAATGTCTTCTTCTGGAAAATCCAACGTCGCTTCTACCAACATGCGCAGGTGAATCAGCGCATCGCGCAGTTGATGAATTTCATTCGAGAAAGCACCTGCCAGCGAGCGACTAGCGCCGCGTGCAGCGGCTTCGGTGCTGGCGTCAATCAAATCAGCCACCGCTTCCGCCTGAGCCAAATCGAGCTTGTGGTTCATAAATGCGCGTTGCGTGAACTCACCCGGCTGCGCCAAGCGCAAGCCACTGAGCAGCGGCTTGTTTTGTTCGTTCAACACAGCCGCAACGCGCATGCAGCGTGCGACGATCAGCTGCAACACCACGGGGCCGCCATGCGCTTGCAGTTCCAACACATCTTCACCTGTGTAACTGTTGGGGCCGGGAAAGTGCAGGGCCAGCACATGGTCAATGGGTGCGCCTGTTTCGTCGGGCAGCGGCAGGTAGGTGGCTTCGCGTGATTTGAGCGCTCGCCCACACAGGGCCAGCACCAATGCGCCTAAGTTTTTGCCGCTCACGCGCACGATGCCCACCGCCCCTCGACCGGGTGCTGTGGCTATGGCAATGATGGGGGCGTCGTGAAGAGCAAGCATGGGGTGATTGTCCAGAAAAAAACCCGCCATCCGAGGGTGGCGGGTTTTTGGATTGTCCAAATGTCGACGTTAGAACTTGGGCAAGTTGAATTGCGGTGGCACACCCATGCGCACGTTGATGAGCCATTGCTGAGCAATCGACAACACGTTGTTGGTGATCCAGTACAGCACCAAACCGGCAGGGAAGAAGAAGAACATCACGCTGAAGGCCAGCGGCATGATCCACATCATCTTGGCTTGCATGGGGTCTGGTGGCGCGGGGTTCAATGCGGTTTGTAGCAACGTGGTGAGCGTCATGAACAGTGGCAAGATAAAGAACGGGTCGGGTGCCGACAAGTCGTGAATCCAACCCACCCATGGGGCATTGCGGATTTCAACGGTCGACAACAACACCCAATACAAGGCAATGAAGACGGGGATTTGCAACGCGATAGGAACGCAGCCACCCATGGGGTTGACCTTTTCTTCTCGGTAAATTTTCATCATTTCTGTTTGCATTTGTTGCGGATTGTCTTTGAGACGCTCGCGCATTTCCATGATTTTGGGATTGATGGCTTTCATCTTGGCCATGCTTTGGTAAGCGTGAGCGTTCAACCAATAGAAACCGGCCTTGAGCAAGACCACCAGGGCCACGATAGACCAGCCCCAATTGCCCAAAATCTTGAACAGTTGATCGAGCAACCAAAAGAGCGGCTTAGCCAAGATGGTCAACCAACCGTAGTCTTTGACCAGCTCCAAACCTGGATAAAGGGCTTCGAGTTTTTTCTCTTCTTGTGGACCTGCGTACAAGGTGGCAGCAATGCTCTTTGTCTGGCCAGGTTTGATGGCTTCTAAAGGAGAAATCATGGTCACGCGGTAGCAGCAATCGGGCATCGTGGATCCAATGTCCACGGCATCGATAGAGATGTCGCGGTTCACGCCTTCAGGCAAGATCCAAGCGCTTGCAAAGTAATGCTGCACCATGGCGATGTAGCCCGTAGTGGATTGCTTTTCAACATCTACTTTTTTCTTTTTGATGTCGGCAAACTCCACTTTTTGGTACTTCTTGGCTTCTGTGTAAATCGCAGGGCCGGTGAAGGTGGAGTAGAACGAAGATTCGCCAGCAGGTTTGTTGCCATCACGCACCAATTGGTAATACAACTGAGGCACCACATCTTGTGAGCTTGTGTTCACGATGTCGTGCTTCACAGCCATGTCGTAAGCACCGCGCTTGACGGTGTATGTCTTGATCAGTTTCACGCCGCCTTGTGCAGCAGATTCAAACGTGATGGACAACTCGTTATCACCGTCTTTGAGTTTGCGTGCGCCTGGACGAACCGTCATCACTGATTTATGTGTGGGCAATGCAATACCAGGAACGCTGGAAATCAACCCCGTTTGTGCCGTGTAAATGCGGTCTTTGCTGTCGTCTAACAACACGATGTGGTTGCCAGGCTTTTGCTCGTCCTCGTGCTTCAATAACTCAACACGCACCAAAGTGCCGCCTTCGGTGTCAAAACTAAGCTTAGCCACGTCGGTTTCAATTTGAACCAATTCTTTTGTAGCTGCTCGCGTTTCAACCGCAGGAACCGCTGCTGCCGTACCTTGTGGCAAAACTGGCGTTGGCACACCTGCCGCTTGCGGCACAGCAGAAGCTGCGTCTGTTGCTACCTTGACCGGTTGTGCAGGCGTTGGGAAGAAGGTGGCCTTGTGTCCGTTGTGAACTTGCCATTGGTCCCACAAAAGAACCATGGAGAAACCAAAGATCACCCACAAAATGGTGCGGCGAATGTCATTCATGAAGTTTTCTTTCCGGAGTTGGAAGAGGTCAAAGAGCTAAACAAAGCAGGCGGCACGGGATCATGCCCGCCAACACACCAAGGATGGCAACGCGCTAACCGGTGCAAAGTCAAATAGCTACCCCGTGCAGCACCATACAGCTCTAAAGCTTGCAGTGAATACACAGAACACGTAGGTTCAAACCGACACGAAGAACCAAGCCAAGGGCTAAGTAGCAAACGATAACCACGCACCAGCGTCATTAAGAATGACTGCATCATGCGGCGCTCACTCGGCTAAACAACTGTTTGAGCTCTTCGCGAACGGTTTGCTTAAGCACATCTGACGAAGCACTCACAAAACTTGAGGGGTTAAACGCTGCTCGCAATCGAACCACGTAGGCGGTCGGCGTCAAGCCTTTTTCAAATTCGCGCGAAACCGCGTGAATTTGTCGTCGGATTAAATTGCGCGTGACGGCTCGTTTGGCCCACCGTTTTGGGGTGAGTGCGCCCATCATCAACACACCATCGACAAACAGGGTCGGGGTTTCTTCAAACCCAGACCCTGTAGAGGCTTTGGCCGGAGGTTGCCACTGGTGCAACACAAAATGCGGCGTACGTGCCACAGATCCTGCCGACATGACCGCTTGAAATTCTGACCACTGATGCAGACGTTCCACGGCGCTTGGGTCGCGGGTCTGGTCAACGGTCAAAAATTAGACAGCCAGACGTTTGCGACCTTTGGCGCGACGTGCGTTAATCACAGCGCGGCCACCGCGTGTTTTCATGCGGACCAAAAAGCCATGGGTACGGGCGCGACGGGTTTTAGAAGGCTGGTAAGTGCGTTTCATGATTTTTCCAAAAAGCTAAGCCCTGAGAGATCAGGGAAACCAACGATTATCTCAAATTTTTGGGACACTTGCAGACTTTTATCCACACTCTTTTAGCGAAGTCTTTTAAAAAAGACTTTCTTGTTTAACCAAGCTGTGGATAATTTTTGATAAAGTGCTCTATTGCCTGCCTTTTAAAAGCATCTATCCACAGAAAAATTTTCATGAATCAGGGTCTTCCTTCCTCTGCCGCTGACGGCCCTTCACCCCCTTCGGGTGATGGTTTGTGGCAAGCCTGCGTTGATCAATTGGCGCAAGAGCTGCCAGAACAACAGTTCAATACGTGGATCAAACCTCTCGTTGCCAACGTCGCAGCCGACCTCAGCAAAGTCGTTATTTTTGTTGGTAACCGCTTCAAATTGGACTGGATCCGTGCCCAATATGCCAATCGGTTAGCGGGTTTGCTGCAACAACTTCATGGCCAACCCATTCAAGTTGAGTTAGCGATCACTCCTAAAGAAACGCCCGTCAGAATTAAGCCTGTGTCGTTTTCTCAAGAACTTGAGTCATTGCCTGAAAGCTTTGTCGGCTTAGAAGAGGGCATTCCTAGCGGCCCCCGCACACGCCTCAACACGGCCTTGACTTTTGATACCTTGGTTGAAGGCACCGCCAACCGCATGGCGCGCGCTGCAGCGATGCATGTCGCGACGATGCCGGGTCAGCTATACAACCCTTTGTTCATTTACGGTGGTGTGGGTTTGGGTAAGACCCACTTGATGCATGCTGTCGGTAACAAACTGTTGTCAGAACGCCCAGATGCCAAAGTTCTCTACATCCATGCAGAACAGTTTGTTTCAGATGTGGTTAAAGCGTACCAGCGTAAAACTTTTGATGAATTCAAAGAGCGTTATCACTCACTCGATCTTCTTTTGATCGACGATGTGCAATTTTTTGCAAACAAAGAACGCACGCAAGAGGAGTTTTTCAACGCCTTTGAGGCTCTGCTGGCGAAAAAGTCACACATCATCATGACGAGTGATACCTATCCCAAAGGTCTCACCGACATCCATGAGCGCTTGGTATCTCGCTTTGATGCAGGGTTGACCGTGGCCATTGAGCCGCCCGAGCTTGAAATGCGTGTGGCAATTTTGATCAGCAAATCACGCGCTGAAGGCTCTGAAATGCCAGAAGAAGTTGCTTTCTTCGTGGCCAAGAACGTGCGTTCGAACGTCCGCGAGCTAGAAGGCGCCTTGCGAAAAATCTTGGCTTACTCGCGCTTTAACCAAAAAGAAATTTCGATTCAATTGGCACGCGATGCCCTACGCGACTTACTTTCTATCCAAAATCGTCAGATTTCTGTAGAGAACATCCAAAAGACCGTGGCCGACTATTACAAGATCAAAGTAGCGGACATGTACTCTAAGAAACGTCCTGCATCGATTGCAAGACCCCGCCAAATTGCCATGTATTTAGCCAAGGAACTCACACAAAAGAGTCTTCCTGAGATCGGTGAGCTGTTTGGTGGGCGTGATCACACCACGGTGCTGCATGCAGTTCGCAAAATCACAGCTGAACGCCAACAAATGGCTGATTTGAACCAACAGCTGCACGTCCTAGAGCAAACACTCAAAGGTTAAACAGCAAAAAGAACAACCTTGTGGATAGTTTCGGGACAACACCAGAGTTATCCACAGATATGTAGGAATTAAGAAGTTATCCCCGTTTGAACGACAGTAGAAAAGCAAGCTTACCAACACCTTCCCGGTGAATCCAAGTGCTTGAAAAAAAAGAGGAAAATGCTGTTGTCCACAGAAAGATGCTTTGCTTATCTACTACTACTAATTTAAATAAAGAAAACAAGAGGAAGAGATGATCGTACTGAAAGCAACACAAGACAAGGTTTTGTCAGTTCTGCAATCTGTTGCAGGTATCGTTGAACGTCGTCATACATTGCCAATCTTGGCAAACGTGTTGATTCGAAAAACTGGTAGTTCTTTGCAACTAACCACCAGCGACTTAGAGATTCAAATTCGCACAACAGCCGAGCTCGACGGAGATGCAGGCAACTTTACGACCACAGTTGGCGCACGTAAGCTGATTGACATTTTGCGGACCATGCCTTCAGATCAAACTGTGAGTTTGGAATCGAATCAAAATAAATTGATTTTGAAAGGTGGCAAAAGCCGCTTTACTTTACAAAGTTTGCCTGCAGAAGATTTTCCGTTGGTGCAAGAAGCAGCCAACTTTGGTCCCTCATTCAGCGTGCCGCAGAAAACTTTGAAAGAGTTGTTGCACCAAGTGTCATTTGCCATGGCTGTGCATGACATACGCTACTACTTGAACGGTATCTTGTTTGTCGCTGAAGGCAAGCAACTGAGCTTGGTTGCCACAGACGGTCACCGTCTCGCTTTTTCTTCTGCTACCTTGGATGTGGAAGTGCCACGCCAAGAAGTTATCTTGCCGCGAAAAACAGTGTTGGAAATGCAGCGTTTGTTGAGCGACAAAGAAGGCGCGATAGAAATGCAATTTGCTGGTAACCAAGCCAAGTTCACATTTGACGGCATGGAGTTTGTGACAAAGCTGGTTGAAGGTAAGTTTCCAGATTACAACCGTGTGATTCCAAAGAACCACAAGAACACCATCACCATGGGTCGTACGGCTTTATTGGCAACTTTGCAACGCACAGCGATTTTGACCAGTGAAAAGTTCAAGGGTGTGCGCCTGAACTTGGAGCCCGGTGTGTTGCGCGTAGCGTCGAGCAATGCAGAGCAAGAAGAAGCCGTGGACGAACTTGAAATTGACTACAACGGTGATGCGATTGAAATTGGCTTCAACGTCACGTACTTGATCGATGCTTTGACCAATATGGATCAAGACATGGTTCAAGTTGACTTGGCTGATTCCAACAGTTCAGCCCTCATCACAATTCCTGAAAACACCACCTTTAAATATGTGGTGATGCCAATGCGTATCTAACGCCTTGCTGTTTCCCTTTTTTCTGATTGAAACCGTGGGGTGCTTATGCCTCACGCACGAAGACTTGCTATGACCGAACCCACTCAAACCCCTGAAACCCCTATGACGCCTCCAGCCGGCGAAGGCTATGGTGAGGGGTCAATTCAAATTTTGGAAGGCCTTGAAGCGGTTCGTAAGCGCCCTGGCATGTACATCGGTGATACATCCGACGGTTCAGGTCTGCACCACTTAGTATTTGAGGTGGTCGATAACTCAATTGACGAAGCCTTGGCTGGTCATTGCGATGACATTGTGGTCACCATTCACAGCGATAACTCCATCAGCGTGACCGACAACGGTCGTGGTATTCCTACTGGCGTGAAGATGGATGACAAACATGAACCCAAGCGCAGTGCTGCCGAAATCGCTCTAACTGAATTGCATGCAGGCGGTAAATTCAACCAGAACAGCTACAAAGTGTCAGGTGGTTTGCACGGTGTCGGTGTGTCATGTGTGAACGCATTATCTAAATCCTTGCGTTTGGTAGTTCGCCGCGAAGGCAAGGTGCATACCTTAGAGTTTTCTAAAGGTTTTGTGCAAAATCGTTTGATCGAAGTGGTGAACGGCGTTGAAGTTTCCCCTATGCGCATCACGGGTGATACCGAAAAGCGCGGCACAGAAGTTCACTTCTTGCCTGACACAGAAATCTTCACGCAAAACACAGATTTTCATTACGAAATTTTGAGCAAGCGTTTGCGAGAACTCAGCTTCTTGAACAACGGTGTGCGTATTCGCCTGTTGGATGAACGTACAGGCAAAGAAGACGACTTTTCTGGCGCCGGTGGCGTGAAGGGTTTTGTAGACTTCATTAACTCTGGCAAGAAGGTGCTGCACCCCAATGCGTTTTATGCCGAAGGCGATCGTCCTGCTGAAACCTATGGTGGCATCCCAGGCACCAACATTGGTGTAGAAGTGTCCATGCAGTGGAACGATGGTTACAACGAAAACGTTTTGTGTTTTACCAACAATATTCCACAGCGGGATGGAGGTACCCACTTGACCGGTTTACGTGCTGCGATGACGCGTGTCATCAACAAGTACATCGAAGAAAACGAATTTGCCAAGAAAGCCAAAGTTGAAGTGACAGGTGACGACATGCGCGAAGGCTTGTGTTGCGTCTTGTCTGTCAAAGTGCCTGAACCAAAATTCAGTAGCCAGACCAAAGACAAACTGGTCTCCAGTGAGGTGCGAGCACCCGTGGAAGACATCGTCGCCAAAACACTGACCGACTATTTGCAAGAGCGTCCCAATGACGCCAAGATCATTTGCGGCAAGATTGTGGAAGCAGCGCGTGCACGTGAAGCTGCCCGTAAGGCCCGTGAGATGACACGCCGTAAAGGTGTGCTAGATGGCATGGGCTTGCCAGGTAAATTGGCCGATTGCCAAGAAAAAGACCCAGCTTTGTGCGAAATCTACATCGTAGAGGGTGACTCCGCTGGCGGTTCAGCCAAACAGGGCCGTGACCGTAAATTCCAAGCGATCTTGCCTCTGCGCGGCAAAATTTTGAACGTTGAAAAAGCACGTTATGAAAAGCTGTTGACCAGCAACGAAATTTTGACGCTCATCACCGCTTTGGGCACCGGCATAGGCAAAGCCAGTGCAGAGTCTGGCAAGTCTGCCACCGATGACTTCAATGTGGACAAGCTGCGCTACCACCGCATCATCATCATGACGGACGCTGACGTTGACGGTGCACACATTCGCACACTGTTGCTCACGTTTTTCTATCGCCAAATGCCGGAATTGGTGGAGCGTGGTCACATCTACATTGCTCAGCCGCCTTTGTATAAAGTGAAGGCAGGCAAAGAGGAGCTGTACCTCAAAGATGCATCCGCTTTGGATGGTTTCTTGCTGCGCATTGCCATGAAAGACGCCAGCATCACCACAGGTGGTGCTAATTCTCAGGTGTTGAGTGGCGACACGTTGAACGAATTGGCGCGCAAGCACCAAGTGGCTGAAGCTGTCATTGCACGTTTGAGCGGTTTCATGGATGCCGAAGCGTTGCGCGCCATGGCTGACGGTGTGTCGGTCAACCTTGACACCGTGGCCGATGCAGAAAAATCTGCAGTGGCGATGCAAGAAAAATTGCGTGAACTCGGCAGCGGCTCAGAAGCCACGGGCGAGTTCGACGTGCGCACCGACAAACCGATTTTGCGCATCAGCCGCCGCCACCATGGCAATGTCAAAAGCAGCGTGATTACCCAAGATTTTGTGCATGGTGCCGATTACGCAGCATTGGCCGAAGCAGCCCTAACCTTCCGTGATTTGGTGGGCGAGGGCTCAAAAGTGCACCGTGGTGAAGGCGAGAAGGCCAAAGAAGAAAAAGTCTCTGACTTCCGCCAAGCCATGAAGTGGTTGATTGGCCAGGCCGAAAACGCCACCGCCCGTCAACGTTACAAAGGTTTGGGTGAGATGAACCCAGCCCAGTTGTGGGAAACCACGATGGACCCAACAGTGCGTCGCTTGCTTCGTGTGCAGATTGACGACGCCATTGAAGCCGACCGCGTGTTCACCATGTTGATGGGTGACGAGGTGGAGCCTCGCCGCAACTTCATCGAAAGCAACGCCCTGCGCGCTGCCAACATCGATATTTAATCGATCCTCGTTTAGCCCATCAAGCCTGCACGAAAGTCGTCCACGGCTTGCACCAGTTCTTCGCGCGTGTTCATCACAAAGGGGCCGTATTGAGCGATGGGCTCGTTGAGTGGTTTGCCCGCAATCACGATGGCGCGCGTGTTGGCTTGGGCGCGTAGCACCAAACCCTCGCCACTGTTGGTGAGCACGGCCATACGTTTGATTGGCACGGTTGTGCTTGTGCCGCCTTGCATCACATCTAAGCCGCCGCGATATACATACACAAACGCGTTGTGCGTGGTCTGCAATGGTTGTTCAAATATCACGTCCGCTGTCGCAGGGAAGTGCAGGTCCAAATACAAAGGGTCGGTGTGTTCGCGCTGGATCGCACCATCTGTGCCGTGTGAGTGACCAGCAATCACACGCACCAACACGCCGTTTGCTGTCGTGACTTCTGGAATGTCTTCGCTTTGAATGTCGCTGTACCAAGGTTCACACAGTTTGTTTTTGGCAGGCAAGTTAAGCCACAGCTGAAACCCTTCCATCACGCCTTCTTCTTGTTCGGGCATTTCGCTGTGGGTCAGCCCGCGTCCAGCGGTCATCCATTGCACGCCGCCGTTTTGCAGCAAACCTTCGTGTCCGCCACTGTCTTTGTGGCGCATGCGGCCGGCAATCATGTAAGTCACCGTCTCAAAGCCGCGGTGTGGGTGGTTGGGAAAGCCTGCAATGTAGTCGCCGGGGTTGTCGCTGCCAAACGCATCGAGCATCAGAAACGGGTCTAAGCGTTCTTGCAAATCATGGCTCAATACGCGGGTTAGGCGCACACCTGCACCGTCTTGGGTGTCTTGGCCTTGCACCAAGAGCTCAACGCTGCGAGCTTCTTGTATCTTGCTCATGCCACTTGGTAACCTTCCTCAGCAATGGCGTGCGCGATGTCTTCACGCTTCTGGTTGCTTTGCACATCGACCTTGCCGGTGCTGCGGTCAATCTCAACTTTGGCCTCTGGGTCTAAGCGGGCAATGGCTTTTTTGACGGCCATTTCGCAGTGGCCGCAAGTCATGCCTTGCACTTGAAATGAGTTGTCCATGTAGCGTTCCTTTGAAAGATGTAACCTTAACCCATGTCTGAATTGTCTAGCGATATTGGTATTGGTGGAATGACCTGTGCCTCATGTGTGGCCCGCGTGGAACGCGCCATTGCCAAACTGCCCGGCGTTGAATCAGTGAGCGTGAACCTGGCCACTGAAACCGCCCGAGTGACGTGGGCAGCTTCGCAAGCTCAAGAGGAGGGCCAAACGCAGCAAGCTCGCTTGCGCCGTGCTGTGCGTGAGGCTGGTTATGAGCCACTTGCAGCAGAACATTTAGAACGAGCGCCAGAGGGCGCATGGGCTGGCTTCATGCCCGTGGCCATTGGTCTCATGCTTAGCGCTCCTTTGGTCTTGCCCATGTTGGGTGATGCACTGGGCCAGCACTGGATGCTGCCCGCTCTGTGGCAGTTTGTGTTGGCTACGCCCGTGCAGTTTGTGTTGGGTGCACGTTTTTACAAAGCCGGGTGGCATGCCTTGCTGGCTGGCAGCGGCAACATGGATTTGTTGGTAGCTTTGGGCACCAGCGCCGGTTGGGCTTTGTCGGTGTGGTTGTGGCTTAGCGCCCCTGCTGGAGCCATGGTGCATTTGTATTTCGAAGGCTCAGCGGTGGTCATCACCTTGGTGTTGTTGGGCAAATGGCTAGAGGCCCGCGCGAAGCGGCAAACCACCGATGCCATTCGCGCCTTACATGCGTTGCGTCCGGCTCGCGCACGCGTCATCACCTTAGACGGTGAGGTTGAAATTCCGATAGAAGAGCTGCTTGTTGGCGACCGTTTGGTGGTGCTTCCCGGTGAACGCTTTGCGGCTGACGGCGTTGTGTCGGAAGGCCAAACGCAGGTCGATGAAGCCATGCTCACCGGCGAGCCGTTGCCTGTTCACAAGGACGTTGATTCACGCGTAACGGGCGGCAGCATCAATGGCGAAGGTCGTTTGGTGGTCCGCGTTAGCGCCACGGGCACCACCACGGTGCTGGCTAACATCATCCGCTTGGTGGAAGACGCACAAGCGGCCAAGGCGCCTATTCAGCGCATGGTTGACCAAGTGTCAGCTGTCTTTGTGCCAGTGGTCTTTGTGCTGGCTTTGGTGACCTTGCTGGTTTGGTGGTTCACGGGCCATAGCCTAGAGGTGTCGCTCATTCATTGCGTCGCAGTTTTGGTCATTGCGTGTCCGTGTGCTTTGGGTTTGGCCACACCGGCGGCCATCATGGCGGGCACGGGTGTGGCCGCCAAGCACGGTATTTTGATCAAAGATGCGCAAGCGCTTGAGGTGGCGCACAAGGTGGACACGGTCGCTTTTGATAAGACCGGCACGCTCACCTTGGGCCAGCCACGCTTGTTGTCATTAAACGCAGTTGCAGCGCAGCCATGTATTGCATCTCTTTCGGTGAAATCAATCGCAATGAGCCCCGATGAACAAGCCTTGCTCGCCTTGGCCGCCAGCTTGCAAAGTGGCAGCGAACATCCTTTGGCGCACGCCGTGGTGCAAGCGGCTAAAGCGCAGCACCTTCACTTGGATCCATCTAAAGACGTCAAAGCGGTGCCTGGTTTTGGGAGTGAAGGCAGTGTGCAAGGTCGCCAATTGCTGTTGGGCAGCTTGCGCTGGATGGCAACGCTCCAACTTATGAATGGCGAATGGCAAGCCAACGCAGAGGCTTTGCAGGCGCAGGGTGCTACGGTGTCGGTCTTGGCCGAACGAACGCCGCAAGGGGTGCTTGCGCTTGCCGTGTTGGCTTTCGGAGATGAACCCAAGCCGGGTGTCCAAGATGCCCTCGCCAAACTGCGCGCACGCGGTTTGCGTTTGGTCATGATCTCTGGCGACAACGTGGGTGCCGCACAAACCATGGCCGCACGTTTGGGACTGCATGCTGACGAAGTACACCCTGATGTGATGCCAGGCGAGAAAGCGGCATTGGTGAAAAGCCTGCAACTCAACCCACACGGCGCAGCGCATGTGCTGGCCTTTGTGGGTGACGGCATCAACGATGCTCCCGCGCTAGCCGCTGCTGATGTGGGTCTTGCCATGGCCAATCTCAATGCCGACGGTCAACGTGGTGGTACCGATGTGGCAATGCAGGCGGCGGGTATCACGCTCATGCGCGGCGATGTGGCGTTGGTGGCTGGTTCGCTCGATATCTCAGCGCGTACGGTTGCCAAGATCCGTCAAAACTTGTTTTGGGCGTTTGCCTATAACGCGGCAGGTATTCCACTTGCCGCTATGGGCTACTTAAGCCCAGTGGTTGCTGGTGCGGCCATGGCGCTCAGCTCCGTGAGCGTGATGACCAACGCTTTGCTGCTCAAACGCTGGAAGCCGTAATCTTCACGCTTTGTTTTTTAGCGTTGTGAGCGCGCGCTGCTGCGCATACCAGGGCGTGCGTCTTATTTCTTCACTGCGTTGCGTTTCTCGATGCGTGCGTTGATTTTCTTCAGCATGGCTTCATCGGGGTCTTGCCAGTTGGCACCCGATTGGTTGGCCATGTAGACCACGGCAGCACCAAAGTCGGCAACCGTTAATTCTGAGCGACCGCCACGTGCGGGCATGCTGCGTACCCCGTTGTAGCCGTCGGCTGTGATGTGGGCTTGGCCTTCTTTGATCAGCTTGCCCCACACCTTGGTGTCGCCCACCTTGGGCGATCCCGCCAGGCCTTGTGCGTGGCAAGAGGCACATACGGATTTGTATGTGTCTTCGCCAGAGGCGGCCCATGCGCCAGTCGTTGTCACAGCAAAGAGGAGGGCCCAAACTGTTTTGTTCATGCGTTCACCTTGTGTTTTTAATGGTCGTGATTTTGGCTTAGAAACCGCACACGCTTCATCGGCAAGATCGGCCTTGTAAAATTGTCTGCTGCTAAGCAGAGCGACGAACAGCCCCTGCGCATTTGTGCTCCTGCACATTCAAAGATTGGTTTTTATGTTGTACCCCCAAGAGTTTGATGTCATCGTTGTAGGCGGTGGTCATGCCGGCACAGAGGCTGCGCTGGCTTCTGCACGCATGGGCGCTAAAACTTTACTCTTAAGCCACAACATCGAAACCTTGGGTCAGATGAGTTGCAACCCGTCCATCGGTGGCATTGGTAAGGGCCATTTGGTCAAAGAGGTAGACGCTTTGGGTGGTGCCATGGCCTTGGCCACGGACGAGTCGGGTATTCAGTTTCGTATTCTCAACAGCTCCAAAGGCCCAGCCGTGCGAGCTACCCGCGCTCAGGCCGATCGCATTTTGTACAAAGCTGCTGTTCGCCGCATGCTCGAAAACCAACCCAACTTGTGGCTGTTTCAGCAAGCGGTGGATGACCTGATGGTGGAGGGTGATCGCGTGGTCGGCGCCTGTACGCAAGCTGGCATTCGATTCCGTAGCCGTACCGTGGTGTTGACCGCGGGCACCTTCTTAGACGGCAAGATCCATGTGGGCTTGAACAACTACGCCGGAGGCCGCGCCGGTGACCCGCCCGCAGCAAGTTTGTCAGCGCGTCTCAAAGAACTCAAGTTGCCACAGGGCCGTTTGAAAACCGGCACGCCCCCGCGCATTGACGGACGCACGATTGACTTCAGCCAATGCACCGAACAACCGGGTGACGGCGTGGCCAACCAAACCGAAACCGGCGCACGTTCGGCGGGCGTGTTGGGCGAAGTGCCTGTGTTCAGTTTCATGGGCCGCGCGTCCATGCATCCGCAACACATGCCCTGTTGGATCACCCACACCAACGAGCGCACCCACGACATCATTCGCTCCGGCTTTGACCGTAGCCCCATGTTCACCGGCAAGATTGAGGGCGTTGGCCCACGCTACTGCCCGAGCGTGGAAGACAAGATCAATCGCTTTGCTGACAAAGACAGCCACCAAATTTTCTTAGAGCCCGAAGGCTTGACTACGCACGAGTATTACCCCAACGGCATCAGCACCAGCTTGCCGTTTGACATTCAGTACGACTTGGTTCGCTCTATGAAGGGCTTGGAAAACGCCCACATCATTCGCCCAGGTTACGCCATTGAGTACGACTACTTTGACCCGCGTGAGTTGAAGCGCAGTTTTGAAACCCGAGCCATCGGCGGTTTGTTTTTTGCGGGTCAAATCAACGGCACCACCGGTTACGAAGAGGCCGCCGCTCAAGGCCTGTTCGCCGGCATCAACGCCGCATTGCAATGCCGCAGTTTGGCCGGCGCGGCCAACGACTTTGGCGGTGCATGGACGCCGGGCCGTGACCAAGCCTACTTGGGCGTGTTGGTTGATGACCTCACCACCAAGGGGGTGACCGAGCCGTACCGCATGTTTACCAGTCGAGCCGAGTTTCGTTTGCAGCTGCGCGAAGATAACGCTGATGTGCGCCTGACCGAAATTGGCCGACAAATGGGCTTGGTCGATGACGCTCGTTGGGAAGCCTTCAGCCGCAAACAAGAAGCTGTTTCACGTGAAACAGAACGCCTCAAATCTATCTGGGTCAGTCCGCGCAACTTGCCTGCCGCTGAGTCAGAGCGCGTCATGGGCAAGGCCATCGACCGCGAATACAACTTGGCTGATTTGCTTCGTCGCCCCGATGTGAGTTACCAAGGCTTGATGTCTTTGGATGGCGCCAAGTACCAAAACCAAGAGGTGACGGATGGCTTTGCGGGTGACGATGTTTCACGTGAAACAACCCGAGCCATCATCGAACAGATTGAAATCGCAGCCAAATACTCGGGTTACATCGACCGCCAGCGCGAAGAAGTGGTGCGCGCAGCGCATTACGAAAATCTCAAGTTGCCCGAGGACTTGGATTACAACCAAGTCACCGCTTTGTCGATTGAGTCGCGTCAGCGCCTGAGCCGCCAGCGCCCCGAAACGTTGGGTCAGGCCTCGCGCATGTCCGGTATCACGCCAGCGGCAATTTCTTTGTTGCTCATTCATTTGAAGCGCTCACGCGTCAAAGGCTTTGCCCAAGATGCGGCGGCCAACAATCCGGCCGAGGCTGTTTAATGCATCCGCTGTTGCCCGCTTTGCAAAAAGGCTTGAACGGTTTGGGTTTGTCTTTGGCCGATGAGCAGCAAGCCCAGTTGCTTGCCTACATGGACTTGATTGGCAAATGGACCAAGGTCTACAACTTGACAGCCGTTCGTGATGCCAACGAAATGCTCACCCATCACCTACTCGACAGTTTGGCGGTCATTGCGCCGCTGCGCCGTGAGTTGGCTAAGCTGAGTTTGCCCATCATAAGTTTTGCAGATGGGGTAACAAATGTTGAGGCGCAGGTTGCGGGAAAGTCGGCGCAAGCCAATTTCAGCCTGCTCGATGTGGGTGCGGGCGCAGGCCTACCCGGTATTGTCATTGCTATCACGTGCCCCGAAGTGTCGGTCACATGCGTGGACACGGTGGCAAAAAAAGCCGCCTTTATCCAGCAAGTGGCGGCCACACTCAAGCTGCCCAACCTCAAAGGTTTGCATGCCCGAGTTGAAAGCTTGACTCAGCCTTATGACGTGGTGTGCTCACGCGCCTTTGCTTCGCTGATCGATTTCACTACGTGGTCCAAATCCGCCTTGTCCAGCCACGGCGTGTGGATGGCGATGAAGGGCAAGCACCCAGACCAAGAGCTGGCGGTATTGCCCGAAAGCGTCAAAGTGTTTCACGTGGAACAGCTTCAAGTGCCAGGCCTGGACGCCGAGCGCTGCATCATTTGGATGCGCGGTTAAACTTCCCTCAGTTTTACATCTGAGTCATCTATGTTCGGTATCGCGGACTACGGCGCTTTCGTCGTGGCCATCATTGTCTTTTTGGCCATTCCCGGCCCCGGTAACTTGGCCTTGCTCACCGCAACAGGCAAGGGTGGGGTGCGTGCGGGCATGGCTGCCACGCTGGGTGTGATTGGCGGTGACCAAGTGCTGTTGTGGTTAGCCGTGGCTGGTTTGTCTGCGGTGTTAATTAACTATCCAAGCTTATACAGCTCGGTCAAATGGGCGGGCGCCGCTTATTTGATTGGTTTGGGTTATTCCTTGTTCAATGCCAAACCGGGCGACGCGCCAGTGCTGGACATGAAGCCCGACCATTACTTTCGTCAAGGTTTGTTCATTACCGTGCTCAATCCCAAAGCGATTGTGTTTTACATGGCGTTCTTTCCCTTGTTTGTCGATCCAAAGATTCACATGGGCTTGATCACATTTGGGTTCATGGCGCTGACCATTGCAGCGTTGACTTTTGTCTATGGTTTGGTTGTCGTCATGTTGGCCCACCACTTGGCTGAGCGTGTGCGCGCCAACCCGCTGGCTACCGTCATGCTCAACAAAGTTGCGGGTGCTTTGCTGATTGGTTTTGGTCTGAAACTGGCCTTGTTTTAATTATTTTTCCGTCTCTTTCGAAAGCTCTGTATGGCCCAAATTTTCTGCGTAGCCAACCAAAAAGGTGGTGTTGGCAAGACCACCACCACCGTCAACTTGGCGGCTGGCTTGGCGTTTGTGGGTCAGCGTGTGTTGATGGTTGACCTCGACCCGCAGGGCAATGCCACCATGAGCTCGGGTGTCGACAAGCGCGAGATGGAGCTTTCGGTGTATGACGTATTGCTAGAAGAAGCCACCATTGCCGAGGCACGCATTCGCAGCAACTGGGGTACTGATGGCGTGCGCGCCAAAATTCCTACCTATGACGTGTTGGGGGCTAATCGCGACTTGGCAGGAGCCGAGGTTGAGCTCGTGTCTTTAGAGCGCCGCGAAAACCGCCTCAAGCAAGCCTTGGCTGCGGTGGACGCCGAGTACGACTTTGTGCTTATAGATTGCCCCCCGTCCTTGTCCATGCTCACGCTCAATGGCTTGTGTTCTGCACACGGTGTCATCGTGCCCATGCAATGTGAATATTTTGCGTTGGAAGGTCTGACCGACTTGGTCAACACCATCAAGCAAGTGCACGCCAACCTCAACCGTGACCTCAAAATTATTGGCCTGTTGCGCGTCATGTTTGACCCGCGCATCACCTTGCAGCAGCAAGTGAGCGAGCAGCTCAAAGACCACTTTGGTGACAAAGTGTTTGCTGCCGTCATTCCCCGCAACGTGCGTTTGGCCGAAGCGCCCAGCTACGGTTTGCCAGGTGTGGTGTTTGACCCATCGGCCAAGGGCAGTCACGCCTTTGTGGACTTTGCGCAGGAAATGGTCGAGCGCGTCAAAACGCTTTAAGCCCCCACGTGACTCCCACCGTTCTCATTCTTCCTGGTTGGCATAACAGCGACCCTGGCCACTGGCAAAGCCTGTGGCAGAACGCGCACGACTTCACCCGGGTCGAGCAGCACAACTGGGATTTCCCACTGCGCGGCGACTGGATGATGCAACTTGAAGAGGCGGTACTGACACACCCAAGCGTTGTGTTGGTGGCACACAGTTTAAGTTGCGTGTTGGTGGCCGCCTGGGCCGCTCATTCACAGCATGTACACAAAGTCAAAGGCGCTTTGCTGGTGGCCCCCGCCGATGTCGAGCGCCCCGAAATGCAACATTTGCTGCACAGCTGGAGCCCCATCGTGCGTGCGCGTTTGCCGTTTCAAAGCATCACAGCGGTCAGCCGCAATGACCCTTATTGCACCCTCATGCGCGCCAGTGTGTTGGCTCACGCCTGGGGCTCACGCTTGGTCGATTGCGGCATGAGCGGTCACATCAACACCGATTCACGCCTGGGCGATTGGCCTGAAGGCTTTGCCTTGTTACAAGATTTATTGAAAGAAGAAGCACATCATGGTCACTAAAAAAACAAAAGGTCTAGGCCGTGGTTTGGAGGCCTTGCTCGGCCCCAAAGTCGACGACAGCATTGCCGCACAAAATGCCGCAGCCGATGGCTTGCCCAGTACTCTGCTGTTGACACAAATGGTGCCCGGCATGTATCAGCCACGCACTCGCATGGACGAGGGCGCTTTGTATGAGCTGGCCGAAAGCATCAAGGCCCAAGGCATCATGCAGCCTATTCTTGTGCGTCAGCTCACCGATGGCCCCAACGCTGGCAAATACGAAATCATCGCCGGTGAACGCCGCAGCCGAGCTGCCAAACTTGCCGGCCTAGACACCGTGCCTGTGCTGGTGCGTAACGTACCCAACGAAGCCGCTGCGGCCATGGCGCTGATTGAAAACATCCAGCGCGAAGACCTCAACCCGCTCGAAGAAGCCCAAGGCTTGCAGCGCCTCATCAAAGAGTTTGGCCTCACGCACGAACTGGCCGCACAAGCGGTGGGCCGCTCACGCAGCGCCGCTAGCAACTTGCTGCGTTTGCTCAACTTGGCCGACCCTGTGCAGTCCATGCTCATGGCGGGGGACATCGACATGGGCCACGCCCGCGCGTTGTTGGCGCTCGACCGCGGTACGCAAATCACAGCGGCCAATCAAATCAGTGCCAAGAAAATGTCGGTGCGTGAAGCAGAGAGCTTGGTCAAAAAACTCAGCGCTGAGTTCAATCTCGTCCCGCAAAAACCTAAGAGCGAAAAGTCACGCGACATCAAACGTGTTGAGGAAGAACTCTCGGACTTGCTCACCGCACAAGTGGAAGTGCGCGTAAAAAAACGCGTCAAGCGTCATGGCAGAGTTGAGGAAATGGGTGAGCTGGCGATCCAGTTTGGTTCCATAGATGAACTCAACGGATTCATTGACAAATTGCGCAAGCACTAAATAAAGAATGCTGAAAAAGCTGCAAAACATTGTCTTGCCGCAGGGCTTTTTCAAAGGCTCTCAGCTTGAACGACGTCGCAGCTTATTGATTTACAAGCTGTTCTTGGTGGGCACCTGTTCGTTGCCGTTTTACTTTTTGCACCACCCTGACTACGACCACATTGCCAATTTAGTCGGCACCGCAGGATTCTGGGGGTTATTGGTTTTACTTTTGCAGGGTGCGCCCTATTTGTGGGTGGCTCACGGTGCCTTGTTTTGGTCTATCAGTTTTGTCGCCTATCTTGCGGCCATGACCGGTGGCATCAACTCGCCCGTCATGGTGTGGATGACGGCAGCTGTGTTGCCCGCTATTTTGTTGCTGGATCGTGCGGGTGCTTTGTTCTGGTTCATGGGTGTTTTTGTTGCCAACTTGGTGTTGTTGATCATCAGTCAATATGACTTGGTCAACAGCAATATCAACATGGCCAACGACGTCATGGCGTGGACCGTGGTCAGCAAGTTCATGGTGCTGAGCCTGGCCATGTTTGTGGTGTTCTTGACCGAACGGATGCACCGAAGCCAAGTTGCCGATATGGATCAAAGCAATGCGGAGTTAGAGCAAACACATCACGCACTTATCCGTGCGCAAGCGCACAAAGATGAATTCATCGCCTCCGTCGGTCACGAGTTGCGTACACCGATGAATGCGATTTTGGGGCTCAATGGCATCTTGCGTACTGAGCTGGCGGAACACGCCGAAGATGCGGAAGTGGTCGACCACATTCGCCGTTCGACCGAACAACTGCTGCAAGTCGTCAACGACATCTTGGACTTCTCACAACTTCAAGTTGGCCGTCTCACGCTGCAGGAAGAAAAATTTGCCCTGCACGAAACCTTGCTAGAAACGATCGCGTCTTATCGTGCCAAAGTACAAGCCAAAGGATTGACGCTGACCCTAGATGCCAGTGCCGTTCATCAAATGTGGATCAAAGGCGATCGCCGTCGACTCATTCAGGTGCTGACCTACTTGCTCGACAACGCTTTCAAATTCACGGCCGTAGGGGGCATTCATGTGCGCGCGCAAGGTGTGGGCGGTGGTGTGTTGTTTGAGGTGCAAGACACAGGCATTGGCATTGCTGTCGATCGACAAAAACAAATCTTCAATGGTTTTGAGCATGCCGACGTTCAAACCAACCGCCAATACGGTGGCACAGGCTTGGGCCTTTCCATTTGCGAGCGTTTGGTTAGCCTGCAAGGCGGCACCATCGGTGTGAGCAGTGTGCAAGGGCAGGGTGCACGGTTTTGGTTTCAGCTTCCCATGCGCAGCGTCGCGGTGCAAGAGGCGAAAGCGGCAGCAGAGATGGCGCGCATGTTGGTTGACAAAGCGCTGCAAATTTTGCTTGTCGACGACAACGCGGTGAACTTGTTGGTCGCCCGCATGATGCTGAAAAAATGTTTTCCCAAAGCCCACATTGTTGAAGTCAGCAGCGGCCCTTTGGCGCTAGACAAACTAGCCGCTCAACGTTTTGATTTGGTGTTGATGGACATGGTCATGCCTGATATGGATGGCATGCAAGCTACCCAAGCTTTGCGCCAAAACTTTTCCGCACCGGTGTGTCACACGCCAGTCCTTGCACTGACCGCCAGCGCTAATCCCGTCGACCAAGACCGTTGCCTAGCTTCAGGTATGAACGATGTGTTGCACAAACCGTTGGATGAGCAGCAACTGATTTCCAAAATTTCAAATGCGCTGGCTGTGCATGCCGCTAGAACACAGCCATGAACCCAAGCATGCTTGACCAATTCACCGCTTGGGCCGTACCGCGATTGCCCAAACGCTTTCAAGAAGGGCGCCTGCCGTATCTCTTTTTTGTGGCTTGGCTGTTGATTTTTGTCATGACCATCTTGGCCGTGATCACACCCTATCCCAATGGTGTGCCTGTACCGCTGGTGTTTGCTGCGGTCGTATTTGTGCTGATGGTCTTGTTCACCTGGGGGCTGCCTTTGCAGTGGGCGGTAAATATAGGGCTGCTTGCGGCTTTGCTGCAAGTCAGCTATGCCGCGTGGATGTCAGGTGGCATCTTCTCTCCGCGCATGGCGTGGATGACCGCTATTCCGCTCGTGCCTTTTTATGCGGTCAGTCGCTTCTCAGGTTTGGTGTGGTTGCTCATTGTGTTGCTTGATGAGGCAGTCATGACCTACATCACCTGGCATGCATGGTTGCCAGATAACCCCACGCTGGGGGCGGCTCAGATCATGTCGTCATTTGCCAGTTATACGGTGGTCACACTCATCGTCATCACTGTGCCGCTTTTGTATGACAGCTTGTTTCGTCGCGCTTACGCGGCCAGCGCCCAGCGCAATTTGGAACTGGAAGACAAGCGCAAAGAACTCTTGCGCACAGCGGCTTTGCGCGAACAATTCATTGCCACCGTCAGCCACGAATTGCGCACGCCCATGAATGCGATTTTGGGCTTCAACAACATGCTGTTGGCGCGCGTGTCAGACAATCCACAAGCGTTGAAAATTCTCAATCACACACGCCAGTCGGCAGACCACTTGCTGACCGTGATCAACGACGTGCTCGACTACTCACAGCTGCAAGCAGGCAAGATCAATGTGCAAGCCGAAACATTTGCGTTGCGCGATACCGTCAACACCGCATTTGATTTATTTGCACAGCGCGTCGAAAGCATGCATCTGAAATACCTCTGCACCATTGATGACAACGTACCGCACTGGGTGTGCGCAGACCGTCATCGTTTGATGCAAATTTTGGTGAACTTGTTGGGCAACGCCATCAAGTTCACTCACTTAGGGCATGTCACTTTGGCCGTGCGTCGTCAGCCCTTGTGCGTTCATTTTTCTGTGCGCGACACTGGCATTGGCATTCCCGAAGCGCAACAACCCAAAATCTTCCAGCGCTTTGTGCAAGCTGAAGATGACACGCAATCACGCTACGGTGGCAATGGTTTGGGCTTGTCCATCACGCAGCGCTTGGTGGAGTTGATGGGCGGGCACATTGGCTTTGAAAGCATGCCAGGGCAAGGCTCTATGTTTTGGTTCACGTTGCCACTGGTTGAGGTGGCGGCGCCAAAAGAAGAAACGCCAAAAGTAAAAATTACCTTCACCGCCACACAAACGGTGCAGCGCTTTTTGGTGGTGGATGACCACCCCATCAACCGCTTGTTGGTCCGTCAAATTCTTAAAAATAATTGGAAAAACTGTGAACTGGTCGAAGCTGAGAATGGTGTCAAAGCCTTAGAGGCATTGCGTCAACAAGACTTTGATGTGATTTTGATGGACATGGTGATGCCTGAAATGGACGGCATTGAGGCCACCACGGCGCTGCGTTCGAGCTTTGCGCAGCCGACGTGCGATACGCCAGTGTTGGGCCTGACGGCCAACGTCAACCCGATCGATTTAGAGCGCTTCGCGGCTGCGGGCGTGAATGCCGTGGTGCTGAAACCCTTTGATGCCGCCAAAGTCTGCGCTCAAGTGGTGCAGATGCTCACAGAGAAAAAATCTTGCCTGGATTCATGATGTTGTGCGGGTCTAGCGCCTGCTTGATGGTACGCATCAAGTTCACCGCACCTTCGCCGGTTTCGGCCAGCAAGAAATCCATCTTGTGCAAACCAATGCCATGCTCACCTGTGCAGGTGCCGCCCAAACTCAATGCGCGGTTCACCAGTTTGTGGTTCAGGTCTTCGGCCAACGCGTGTTCGTCTGGGTTGTTGGGGTCAATCAAATACCCCACATGAAAATTGCCATCGCCCACATGGCCTACCAAGAAGTAGGGCAGGCCAGACGCATCGGCCTCAGCAATCGAATCTAGCATCGCATCTGCCAAACGGCTGATGGGCACACAGGTGTCGGTGGTTACCGCACGGCAACCGGGCCGGCTTTGAATGGCGGCAAAGTATGCGTTGTGTCGCGCCGTCCACAAGCGGGTGCGCTCCTCGGGTGTGGTGGCCCATTCAAAGGCCACGCCGCCATATTCAGAGGCTATTTCTTGCACCGTTTCTGCTTGCTCTTTCACACCGGCGGGCGAGCCGTGAAACTCCATCAACAACAAAGGCGTTTCAGCCAAACTTAATTTGGCATAGTTGTTCACGATGCGCACCGAGCCACCGTCGAGTAGCTCTACACGCGCAATCGGCACCCCCATTTGAATGGTGGCAATCGTCGTGTGCACCGCCGCTTCAATGCTGGGGAACGAACACACCGCGGCCAATACCGCTTCGGGCAATGGGTAAATACGCAGCGTCATTTCGGTCATCACTCCCAGCGTGCCCTCGCTGCCCACAAACAGGCGCGTCAGGTCGTAGCCTGCGGCCGACTTTTTGGCGCGCGTGCCTGTGCGAATCACCTCACCACTGGCGGTCACCACCTCTAGCGTCAGCACGTTTTCACGCATCGTGCCGTAGCGCACCGCATTGGTACCACTCGCCCGCGTTGCGCACATGCCGCCGATGGACGCATCTGCGCCGGGGTCAATGGGAAAGAACAGGCCCGTACTTTTGATTTCTTCGTTCAACTGTTTGCGCGTCACGCCGGGTTGCACCGTCACCGTCAAGTCTTCGGCGTTGATGCTCAGCACTTTGTTCATTCGGCTCACATCCACGCTGATGCCGCCTTGCACCGCCAGCAAATGACCTTCTAAAGAAGAGCCCACACCAAACGGAATCACTGGCACTTTGTATTGCGCTGCCAACGTCACTGCATCTGATACATCTTGCGTGCTCTCGGCAAACACCACCGCGGCAGGCGGTGGCACATGTGTGAAGGGCGACTCATCACGGCCATGCTGCTCGCGCACCACCAACGCCGTGGAACAGTTCGTGCCAAATCGGGCTTGTAGCGCGGCAATCATTTCGGCAGGCACCTCGCGTTGTGACACAGCAGGGGTGAGGTGTTGGTGATGGGTGGGGGCGTTCATGTGGGATCTCCTGAGCAATGCCCAATTCTAAGAAGATGACCCTGTCAGCCAGAGAACGTGCGTGACAGGCAAAATAAGCCAAACCAAAACACTGAGGCAAGGCACATGGGCAATCGACTTTCACAAATCGCCACCCGCACGGGTGACGCTGGCACGACCGGCTTGGGCAACAACCAGCGCGTTTCTAAAAACAGCTTGCGCGTGCATGCCATGGGCGAGGTGGACGAACTCAACTCACACCTCGGCGTGTTGCTTTGCGAAGACATCCCTCAAGATGTGCGCGATGTGCTGGTTGACATTCAGCATCAACTCTTCAATCTCGGAGGCGAGTTGTCTATTCCTGGCTTTGAGTTGCTCAAAGACGAGGCCGTGCAAGCCCTAGATACCGCGTTGGAAACCTACAACGCCAAGTTGCCCAAACTCGAAGAATTCATCCTGCCTGCAGGCATCCGTGGCGCTGCACTTGCCCATGTGTGCCGAACCGTGGCGCGGCGTGCCGAACGCGCGGTGGTGGCCTTGGGCAACGAAGAGGCCATTGGCGAAGCGCCTCGCCAGTATCTCAACCGTTTAAGCGACCTCATGTTTGTGTTGGCTCGCGTGCTCAACCGCATGAATGGCGGAGACGATGTGTATTGGAAAAGCGAACGCATGTCGCGAAGCCAGACAGAAAATCACTCGCGCTGAAGACACGTGAGCCGCTGCAAACCCCGCCCATACGCTCGTTGGCGTATAGACGGGCGAATCGCCATCATTTACGCTAAAGGAATAAGCCCTATTTAATGTTTTCGCGATTTGTTGTTATGGATAGAAATTTAAAGAGTTCAATTGGTTTACAAGTTTTAATATTTCGAATCATATATTGATAGAAACTATCAAATATGAAAACAAAACAACAACAAATCAATTTGGTTTGCGTTGCTTCAGCCATGCTGGTTTTTGGCTTGCAAGCTCAGGCGCAGTCATTCACAGACGTGGTTCAAAACGCATTGGCCATGTATCCCAGCATGCTGGCGGCTAAGGCCAAGACCGATGCGCAGCGCTCAGACATTGACCGTGCCCGTGCCGCGCACATGCCCCAAGTCAGCTACGGCTTGGCGCGCAGCCAATATGCCAACAGCAATTTGCCCGCATCTATTAAGCCCAAGACAAGCACACCGTCGGTACGCTTGAATGTTTGGTCAGGCGGCCGCATTGAGTCCGATGCGCGTAAGGCCGAGGCTTTGACGCAAAGCAGCGAGTTTCAAGAGGCGCTCACCCGCGACGACGTGGCCTTGTTGGCAGCCGAGGCTTATATCAACTGGGCCCGTGCGCTGGAAATGTTCGAGTTGGCTTCTAAGAACCTAGATTCACATCGCATCACCTTAGATGACATTCAAAAGATTGTGAATGTCGACACAGGCCGCCGCATCGATTTAGAGCAAGCCCAAGTGCGCATGGACAACGCCTCGTTGGTCAAATTGCAACGACAAACCGAACTGCATCAAGCTCGCCAGCGCCTGAGCCGTTTTTGGCAAGGCACACTGCCAGCCAAGCCCAATGGTTTGCAAGAAACAACCCATTCTGGGGGCCGCTTAGGGCAAGTGCCTCAAAGCATAGAGCAGGTGATGGACGGTGTGTCGGATGAGCTGCCCTCTATTGCGCTACAAAAATATCAAGTCGAAGCCGCAGAGGCGGCGGTGAGTTTGGCCAGGGGGCAGTACTGGCCAACCGTTGATTTAACGGCGACGCGTCAACTCAATCCCATCACCTCTGGTTCTATAACAACGTACAAAGAAGATACCTTTACACAGTTGCAACTGAACATGCCACTCTACAGTGGGGGAGCTACCTCGGCCGGGGTGCGAACAGCAGTCAGTCAACTCACGACGGCACAAAATAGTTTAGAAGAAACACGCTTATTGGCCCGCGAAAAAGCGAGTGTGGCATATCAAGAGTGTGTCAACGCCCAAGGGCGAGCTGTTCAAGGCGAAAGCCAAGCCCGCGTGGGCGACAAGGTGGTCGAAGGCTATCGCCAGCAGTTCCGTTTGGCGCGTCGCCAACTCTTGGATTTACTCAACATTCAAGCCGAGGCGTTTGGTTACCAAAGCGCTGCAAAAACGGCGCAATATGACGAATACATTGCCCGCGCCCGTCTGTTGGCCGCGATGGGTGATTTGGCCAAAAGGTTTTAAGCGATGAGAGCTCTTGAACAAGCGGATGGTTCCGCGGACGCACTGTTGGTGTGTCTGGCCTTGGTGGCCAAGCAATTGGGCCAACCGTTGCATGTGCCGGCGATGCGACAAGGCTTTGCGTTAGATGATGCAGGGCGTATTCCTTTAGAGGCTTATCCAGATTTGGCGCACCAGCATGGTTTGTTGGCCGGCTGGTCAAGGAAAAAATTGTCCGATATCCCAAGCTATGTGATGCCCGTACTGGTGTCGCTGGTGGATGGCCGCGCTTGCGTGTTGCGCGCGATCGAGGGCAGCACCGCAGTGGTTCGGTGGGCAGAGTCGGGTGCGCAAGATGACCGTGTGTCGCTTGAACAATTGCAAGGTTTGTCACGCGAAGAAATTCTGATTGTGAAGTTGCCGCCTAAACGCAACGACCAAACTTTGGCGCCTATGCAAGGCGCGGCGTTCAGTTGGTTTTGGGGCACGCTGTGGCGCTTCCGTCACTTTTACGTCGAGTCCATGATTGCCACGGTGGTGGCCAACATCCTCACACTGGCAAGCGTCTTTTTCACCATGAACGTGTATGACCGCGTGGTGCCCACACAAGCCTATGCGTCGTTGTGGACCTTGGCTATTGGTACGTCGGTGGCCATTGTGATGGAGTTCATCATGCGTTGGCTCAAAGCGCGCTTGGTGGACTTGGGCGGTAAAAAAGCCGATCTCGCTATCAACGCCACGTTGTTGCGCGAGGTGATGGGCATTCGCCTTGAAAACCGCCCGCAATCGGTGGGCATCTTTGCCAGTTCCATGCGTGACTTTGAGTCATTGCGCGATTTTTTCTCTTCCGCTTCGTTGGTCGTTTTGGCTGACATGCCATTCGTCTTGATGTATCTGTTGCTGATTGTCCTGGTCAGTGGGCCGTTGGCGTGGATTCCTGGTTTGGCTGTGCCTATCTTGGTGTTGCAGGGCTTGTGGGCACAAAAGCCTCTCATGAAAGCGATGCGCGCCAACATGAAAGAAGCGGGCGACAAGCAAAGCGTGCTGGTTGAGTCCGTGTTGAATTTAGAGCTGCTGAAAGCGCATAACGCTGAAAATTATTTGCAACGACGCTGGGAAGCGTCTAACAAAGCAGGCTCAGACTCATACAAAGAAATTCGCTCAATTACCAACTGGATCATGGGATGCACCACGGCCGTGACGCAATTGGTGACCGTGATCATGGTGGTGGCCGGCGTGTACATGATTCATGCAAACCAGCTGACCTTGGGCGGTTTGATCGCCTCTGTTATTTTGGCTGGCCGCGCGTTGGGCCCATTGGGTGCGGTGATGTCACTGGCTTCGCGTTATCAACAAGCAGTGTCATCGCTCGAAACCTTAGATGGTTTGTTAAAGCGGCCACGCGACCGTGTGGCCGGGCGCACCTACGTGGTGCCTGAGCACATCGCGGGTGGCCTAGAAGCGCAAGCGGTGGACTTTGGTTACCCCGGCGAGCACGCCATTGCGGTGATCAAGCGCCTGTCGATCAAGGTTGAACCAGGCCAGCACGTGGCTCTGTTGGGACGCGTGGGCAGCGGCAAAAGCACGCTGCTGCGTTTGATGGCGGGCTTGTACACACCGCAGGGTGGCAGCGTTCGTCTTGATGGTGTGGAGATGCAGCAAATCGAACCCGCCGAGGTGCGCAGCTGCATGGGCTACGTGGGCCAAGAGTCCCAGCTGTTCATGGGTACGTTGCGCGAGAACATGGTGCTGTCCGAGACATGGATCAGCGACACCAAGATCATGGATGTGCTCAGAACTTTGAACCTGTATGAGATGGTTGCAGCACACCCGCGTGGCTTAGACATGCCCATCACCGAAGCTGGCGGTGGTTTGTCTGGCGGCCAGCGTCAGCTGTTGTCTATCGCGCGCATGATGCTGCGCGACCCACAGTTGGTGTTCATGGACGAGCCAACAGCCAACATGGACGGCAACACCGAAGCGCATGTGATTGCCGTGCTCACAGAGTGGCTCAAGGGCCGGACCTTGATGATGTCAACGCATCGCCCCCAGCTGCTGGAGTGGGCTGATGTGGTGGCGGTGATTGAAGCGGGTCAATGCGTGATGCTCGGACCCAAGCAAGAAATGATTGACAAGTTGTCGCGTGGCATCGACGTGAAGGTGGCCGGAGCACAAGCATGAATGAAAAAGAAACGTCTTACTGGGCGAAGGCCCATGTGGTGTGCGCCAGATGGGCTGAACTGTGGCAAGACGACAAAAAAGCAGCAGGGTTTGGTGTGCGCACCGTCGAAGACGATGAGCGCAAAGCCAGCCGAATCTTGGTGTGGTCTACAGCCGCCACTTTGTTTTTTGGATTGATTTGGGCTGGGTTTTTCAGCTTGGATGAAATCACGCGAGGTCAGGGAAAAATTATTCCCTCCAGCCGTGAACAAATCATTCAAAGTTTGGACTCAGGTGTGTTGCGGGAAATGCTGGTTCGCGAAGGCGACGTGGTGGAAAAAGACCAAGTGTTACTGCAAATGGACGATGCACGCTCAGGCGCTGGCTACCGCGAGGCGAATGAAAAGTACTTGTCATTGTTGGCCATTGCTGCGCGTTTGCGTGCCGAGTCCAGCGACTCAGCGCTGCAATTTCCGCCGCAACTAAAAGATGAGCCTCAACTCGTGACGCAAGAAACGCAGGCCTACCAAGCGCGAAAAAAGGCATTGATGGAGTCGTTGGCAGCCTTGGACGCTTCGTTGGCTGCGATCACCCGTGAGATCACGCTGACGGCGCCTTTGGTCAAGGGTGGTGTGATGTCTGAGGTGGAGTTGTTGCGCTTGAAGCGTCAACAAGCCGACCTGATGGGCCAACGTGCTGAACGTAAAAATCGCTACATCACCGATGCCAATACTGAGTTGACACGTGTGTCCTCCGAGTTGTCGCAAACCAAAGAAAACGCGTCAGCGCGTGAAGATGCTTATTTGCACACCACCATCAAATCACCCATGAAGGGCGTTGTGAAAAATGTGCAAGTCACCACCTTGGGTGGCGTGATTCAAGCGGGACAGCCGATTTTGGAAATTGTGCCGACCGAAGACGAAATGATGGTCGAAGCCTACGTGAAACCATCCGAGGTCGCCTTCTTGAAGGTGGGTCAAAAAGCGGTGGTCAAGTTGTCGTCGTACGACTTCAACAAATACGGCGGTTTGGATGGCGAGTTGGAGCATCTAAGCCCAGACACGCTGAAGGACGAACGTCAGCAACGCAAACCAGGCGCAAACCCCGCAGACATGGAAGAAGGTTATTACCGCATCATGGTGCGTATCAAGGACCCCAACCTGGTGCGCAAGGGCATGAAGATAGAGCCAACACCTGGCATGACAGCCACGGTTGAAATTCGTACGGGTCAAAAGACCGTGCTTGAATACCTGTTCCGACCCTTGCAAAACGTGTCCCAAGCGCTGCGCGAGCGTTAAGTCTGGAGGCCTCAGATGTTGGGCGATTAACATGATCGCCTCCACCAGTGAGCCCATCCATGCAACGACGCGAATTTAACCAACATCTGCAACGCAGCGCCATCGCTTTGGCGCTGGCTCCATGGCTGCGTGCAGTCGCAGCGCCGGCAGACAAGCCGCGCGTTTGGCGCAGCAACCCTTTTGCATTGGGCGTGGCCAGTGGCAGACCCCGTGCCGATTCGGTGGTGTTGTGGACACGTTTGCTCTTTGGTGAGGAAGACCGCGCCACAGGCGCCGAAGCCTTGCGTGTGAAGGTGGAGGTGTTTGCCGATGCTGCGCTGAAACGCCGCGTGCAAAAAACGGAAATCATGACCGACGACGCGCGCGGTCACAGCGTGCATGTGCACTTGCAAAATTTGCAGCCTAGTACCGATTATTGGTACCGCTTCACCCAAGGCGATGCATGCAGCACCGTGGGCCACACGCGCACGGCACCCGCGCTGAATGCCGATGTGCGTCAACTGCGCATCGCGCTCTCGTCGTGCCAGCATTACGAGCAAGGGCAGTTCACCGCGCACGCCGAGATTGCCAAACAAGCACTCGATTTTGTGTTGTTCATGGGCGACTACATCTATGAAAGTAGCAACTCGCAATACGCCATTCGCAAACACAGCGGTGAAGAGCCCAAAACATTGCCGCAGTACCGTGAGCGTTACGAACAATACAAGCGTGACCCGATGTTGCAGGCCGCGCATGCCGCACATCCATGGGTGTTGATGTGGGACGACCACGAAGTGGTCAACGACTATGCCAACGACATGGATCGCAATTACTCCGACCCGCAGCAGTTTTTGTTGCGCCGCGCGGCAGCGTACCAAGCGTATTTTGAACACCAACCCGTGTTGCTTGGGCCTGATGCGAACAACCCGGCCAACATGCATTTGTATGACCAACTCAGCTGGGGCAAGTTGGCCGATGTGTGGACGCTCGATTGCCGCCAATACCGCAGCGCTCAAGCCTGCCGAGACCCCGTGCGCGGCGGTGGCCGTATGGTGATGCAGTGCGATGAGCTCAACGACCCCGCGCGCACCATGCTGGGTGCAACGCAAGAGCGGTGGCTCGGCGACAGCTTGAGTCAATCCAAACGTCAATGGAAACTGGTGGCCCAAGCCACACAAATTAGCCCCACCAATGTGCCTGCGCCCGTGGGTCGCAGCTATTGGAACGAGGCGTGGGACGGCTACCCCGAGGCGCGCAAACGCCTGTTGCAAACAGTGGTCGATGCCAAGCTGAACAACGTGGTCACCCTAGGCGGTGATGTGCACTGCAATGTGGCGGCCAATTTGCGGCTAGAGCCAAACAACCCACAGTCGCCCATTGTGGCCAGCGAGTTTGTGACCACCTCCATCACCTCACGCGGTTTGGGCGACAAGCCTGCGGCGGTGATTCGCGAGAGCAACCCCGACTTGCTGCATTACCGTTCCGATGAACGGGGCTTCAGCTTGATCACCGTCACACCCAAAGAAGTGCGCTGTGACTTTAGAACCACCAAGTTTCCAGCGGGCGTAGAGACCGGTTTTAAAACGCAGGCCAGTTATAGGGTGAAGAGCGGCAAGCCAGGGCCGCAAGCGGTTTAACGTTTAGGCCGACAGCACACCGCGGTCTAGTGTGTAGCTGCGGTCACTCACCCACTGCGCGAAGTGCGTGTTTTGTTCGGACAGCAGCACGCTCACACCTTGGCGTTTGAGCGCCAAAATCATTTCGCCCATTTGTTCGACGATGACAGGCGCCACGCCCTCAGAAGGCTCATCTAGCAACACCATCAGCGGGTTGCCCATGAGGGTGCGGGCGACGGTGAGCATTTGCTGTTCACCGCCGCTCATGTGGCTGGCGGGGCGTTGTTGCATGTCCGCCAAGTTAGGAAACAGCGCAAAGATTTGCTCGAGCGACCAAGATGGTGGCGTGTGCTCACTAAGGTCTGCGTCAGTCAACGCGTTGGCTGACAAATGCGCCAAATTGCGCTTGGTGTTCACTGCGAGTTGTAAATTTTCCAGCACAGTGAGATCGGTGAAGATGCGGCGGTCTTCTGGCACATAGCCAAGCCTCAACTGTGCCGCTTGATAGGGCTTAGCCTGTGAGATGTCATGTCCCGAAAAAATCACGCGGCCTGAGCTGCGCGGCATCAGGCCCATGATGGCTTTGAGCACACTGGACTTGCCTGCACCATTGCGTCCAATCAGCGCGACCACTTCGCCGCGTTGCACTTGCAGTTTTGCATCGAACACCACTTGGGCAGCCCCGTACCAAGCGCTCAAGCCGTGAACGTCTAGCAGTGGTGTGTCATGGCTCGGTGCGATGCGTGTCGTTGATGTCCCTTGTAGCTTTTCCGAAGTACCCAACGCTTTGCCACTGCCGAAGTACACGGCTTGCACATGCGGGTCGGCTTGAATTTTCGCGGGTGAGCCCTCTGCGATCAGTGCGCCACGCGCCATCACCAGCACGCGGTCGGCATGTTCAAACACCACGTCCATGCTGTGTTCGGTAAACAGCACGGCCACGCCGCGTTGGTTCACCAGGCTGCGTGTGAGCGACATCAGAGCCCGGCGCTCATCGGGGGCCATGCCAGCGGTGGGTTCGTCCATCAGCAATAAGCGCGGTTCGTTGGCCAACGCCATCGCGAGTTCAAGGCGTTTCACATCGCCGTAGGCGAGTTCGCTGCAAGGGCGTTTAGCTTGTGTGTCTAGCTGCACGCTTTCTAAAAGCTGTAGCGCATCTGCACGGCGGTAGTGCGTGGCGCGTTGCCAAGGAGAAAGCGAATGGCCATCGGCTGACAGCAACGCCATTTGCACGTTCTCAGCGACCGTGAGCGAACCAAACGTTTGTGCCATTTGAAACGTACGGCTCACGCCCATGCGCCACAGCTCGTGCGGTTTGCGACCTAGCAGCGATACACCGTCCAAGGTGATGCTGCCGTTGTCAGGCGCGAGCTGGCCGTTGACCAAATTGAAGGTGGTCGATTTGCCTGCGCCGTTGGGGCCGATGAGAGCCAGCAGTTCGCCGGCTTGCAAACTGAACGACACATCGTTCACGGCATGGTTGCCTCCGAAGGCTTTGTTTAGATGGTGAACGTTTAACAAGCTCATGTGGATGCACCTCGCACACGCCACCACAAAGCCTGAACTGACCCCGCAATGCCTTGCGGAAACACCAGCACCAATAGCAACATGCTGGCACCTAGCACTGCACGCCAATAATCAGTGCTGCGGGCCAAACTGTCTTGCAACGCCGTGAAGGTCACCGCACCCACCAGAGGGCCAACGAGCGTGTGCACGCCGCCGAGCATGACCATGACCAAACCATCGACCGATTTGCTCACGCCCAACACATCGGGGGAGATGCTGCCTTTCGAGAACGCAAACAAAGCACCTGCCAGACCTGCAAAGCCTGCAGCCACCACAAAGCCCAACCACTGCACATGCGCCACATCAAGGCCCATCGCTTCGGCACGACCCACCGAGTCACGGCTGGCACGCAGCGCGTAACCGAGGGGCGACATCAGCACACGGCGCAGCGCCAATACGCTGGCAGCCACCAAAGCCAAGGTGAGCCAGTAATACATGGCCTTGTCTTGTAACCAACCACCAGGCCACACCCCCGTGATGCCGTTGCTACCGCCCGTGAAGTCGTCCCACTGAAAACAAATAGACCACACAATTTGTGCAAACGCCAAAGTCAGCATGGCCAAGTACACGCCAGACAAACGCACCGCAAACCACGCGATGGGCGCTGCGACCAAAGCGCTGACGAGCGGTGCCAACAACAACGCGGCTTCGCTAGACACACCCGCACGCAACACCAGCAGCGCCGCCGCATACGCGCCTACGCCAAAGTAAGCGGCATGGCCAAACGAGTGCATGCCCGCAGGCCCCATGATGAAGTGCAAGCTGGCCGCGAACAAGGCAGCTATGAGCAGGTCAATGCCCAACACCAGCGTGTACGGCGAGTCCGCAGTGAACAAAGGCAACGCCAACAACGCAGCACCCACGCACAGCCATACCTGCTGTGAGCGAACACCGCCCAAAGCAAGTGGGCTTTCTTGTTCTGAGTTTGCACGCAGCGCACTTTGCGCTTGGCCCATCAAACCCCAAGGACGCACCATCAACACCGCAGCCATCACCAAAAATTCCGCGACGAGTGTGAGCTTGGAAAATGCCAACGACACACCTAAAATTTCCACCGTGCCCACGGCGATGCACAGCGCTTTGATTTCGGCAATCAACAAAGCCGCCACAAACGCGCCCGAGATGGAGCCCATGCCACCCACCACGACCACCACAAACGCGTCACCAATGGTGACCATGTCTAGCCCCAAGTGCGCGGGCTCGCGTGGCAGTTGCAGTGCGCCGCCCAAGCCCGCCAGTGCGCAGCCCAGGGCAAACACTGCGGTGAACAAGTGGCGGGGGTTCACGCCCAAGGCCCCCAATATCTCGCGGTCTTGCGTGGCAGCCCGAACCAACACGCCAAAGCGCGTGCGCTGCAAGCACCACCACAGCACGCCCAACACCAATGGGCCCATGGCAATTAGAAACAGGTCATAGGTGGGAAAACGGCGGCCCAAAATGTCCACTGCACCGCTCAGTCCTGGTGCGCGTGGCCCCAGCAAATCTTCTGCGCCCCAAAACATCAGCGTGCCGTCTTGAATGACCAACACCAAGGCAAAGGTGGCGAGCAATTGAAACAACTCTGGCGCTTTGTAAATGCGGCGCAGCACCAGCACCTCGACCAATGCGCCCAACACACCCGTGACGAGTGCTGCGCACAGCATGAGCAAAAAGTAGGCGGTGGTTTGGCTGGCTGCACCGCCAAGCACAACGCTCAAAGCCGACGACACCATCGGCGCAGCGTGTGACACGAGCGAGTAAGCCACATACACACCCAGCATGAAGAACGAGCCATGTGCAAAGTTGACGATGCGCGTCACGCCAAAGATGAGCGACAAACCCGCCGCCACCAAGAACAAAGACGACGCGCTGGCCAACCCGTTGAGGGCTTGTACAAAGAGACTGGCGGCGTCCATCAGGTGTGTCGGTTTGAAATTAAAACGCCCGCAAGAGGCGGGCGTTGTGGGTTCGGTTTGAACGGCGTTTAATTGCTCGGTCTGAGTTTTTTCACAACGTCATCGCTGGGTTGCACAGTGGCGCCATCGATGTAGCGGTAGTCTACCAACACGCCCTTGCCATTCTCGTTTTTGGTGCGTCCCAAGAACGCGCCCATGGTGGACTGGTTGTCTTGTTTGCGGAAGGTGGCTTTGCCAAATGGTGTGGTGAAGTTCAAGCCGCTGAACGCCGTGACCAGTTTTTCAGTCTCAGTGCTCTTGGCCTTACCAATGCCTGCAGCCAAAGCCTGAATCATGCTGTAGCCTACGACCGAGCCTAAGCGAGGATGGTCGTTGTACTTGCGGTGGTAGGCCAAGTAAAAAGCTTTGTGCTCGGGTGTTTGCACGCCGTACCACGGATAGCCGGTCACGATCCAGCCATTGGGCGTTTCGTCTTTGAGCGGTTCCAAATACTCGGGCTCGCCGGTCAAGAGGCTCACCACCTCGCGGCCCTGGAACAGCCCGCGTGTGTTGCCTTCGCGCACAAACTTGGACAGGTCGGTGGCAAACAACACGTTGAAGATGGCGTCGGGTTTGGCGTCGGCCAGAGCTTGCGTCACCGAGCCTGCATCAATTTTTCCGAGTGCTGGCGCTTGCTCGCCCACAAACTCCACATCAGGCTGCGCAGCCTTCAACAGTTGTTTGAAGGTGGCGGCAGCCGACTGGCCGTATTCGTAGTTGGGGTACACCACGGCCCAGCGTTTTTTCTTGAGCTTGGCGGCTTCGGGCACCAACATGGCCACTTGCATGTAAGTGCTGGCGCGCAGGCGGTAGGTGTAGCGGTTGCCGTTTTGCCACACCAATTTGTCGGTCAGCGGCTCACCCGCGAGGAAGAACACCTTGCGCTGCTTGGCAAAGTCGCCCAGCGCCAAACCGATGTGCGACAGGAAAGCGCCCGAGAGCACATCGACCTTCTCGCGGCTCAGCAGTTCTTCGGCGGCACGCACAGCGTCGCCGGGAGAGGCGTTGTCGTCACGGGTGATGAGTTGCAGCGGCTTGCCGTTCACGCCACCCGCGGCGTTGATTTCTTCCACCGCCAACTCCATGCCCTTTTTGTAGGGGTCAAGGAAAGCAGGCTGGGCTTTGTAGCTGTTGATCTCACCGATTTTGATAATGTTTTGCGCGAAGGCGGGCAAGGCGGCCACGCCGAAGATCAGGGCAGCGGTACGCAGGGCAGATGCGAGGGTGGTGTTCACGACAGAGGCCTTTGAAAGCGGTCGCTGGCTTGAGCAGCCAGCGTTAAAAACAGTGAAGAATGGATTGTCTTGTAAAAGGCAAAGCCCTTTGCATACGAACAGCATGAATTGCCGCGCAAACAGGAGTGCCAAACAAGAAGCCCCGCAAGCTTTGCAGCTTGCGGGGCTATGGCCTTGAACGGTCAACGCGCACAGCACACAGCCAGGGCTGTGTGCCGATGCAGCTGTTAGGCCTCCAAACGAGCAGCCAGAGCCGCCTTGGTGGTCGTCATCTCTGCGGGCAAGTGGTAAGCCAACTGCGTGAACAATTCTTCGTGCAGTTTCAACTCAGCCACCCAAGCGGCTTTGTCGATGTTGGTGACGGTGTTGAATTGTTCCGATGTGAAGTTCAAACCAGTCCAGTTGATTTCTTCATACGTGGGGCTCACGCCGAACACGTTTTCTTTGCCCTTGGCTTGACCTTCGATGCGGTCAATCATCCACTTCAAGACGCGCATGTTTTCGCCGTAGCCTGGCCACACAAATTTGCCGTCGTCGCCTTTACGGAACCAGTTGACGCAGTAAATCGATGGCACTTTGGCGCCGCCCGCTTTGAGCTTGTCGCCCATGTCGAGCCAATGCTGGAAGTAGTCGCTCATGTTGTAGCCCATGAAAGGCAACATGGCAAAGGGGTCACGGCGCACCACGCCCTGTTGGCCAGCGGCGGCAGCGGTGGTCTCAGAGCCCATGGTCGCAGCCATGTAAACGCCTTCGGTCCAGTTGCGTGCTTCGGTGACCAAAGGCACTGTGGTGGAGCGGCGGCCGCCGAAGATGAACGCGTCAATCGCCACGCCGTTGGCGTCGTCCCACTGGCTGTCTAAGGCTGGGTTGTTGGTGGCAGCCACAGTAAAGCGCGCGTTGGGGTGGGCTGCTTTGGCGCCAGTTTCTTTGGCGATGGCAGGGGTCCAGTCTTTGCCTTGCCAGTCGATCAAGTGGTCTGGCAACTGGCCGGTGTCTTTTTCCATGCCTTCCCACCACACGTCGCCGTCGTCGGTCAACGCGACGTTGGTGTAAATGACGTTTTTGTCCAAGCTGGCCATGCAGTTGGGGTTGGTGTGGAAGTTGGTGCCAGGGGCGACGCCAAAGTAGCCGGCCTCTGGGTTGATGGCGTACAACTTGCCGTCAGCGTTGGGCTTGATCCAAGCAATGTCGTCACCGATGGTGGTGACTTTCCAACCATCGAAGCCTTCAGGCGGCACCAACATAGAGAAGTTGGTTTTGCCACAAGCGCTGGGGAAAGCGGCTGCGACGTGGTACTTCTTGCCTTGTGGGTTGGTCACGCCCAAGATGAGCATGTGCTCGGCCAACCATCCTTGGTCGCGGCCCATGTTGGACGCGATGCGCAAAGCAAAGCACTTCTTGCCCAACAAAGCGTTGCCGCCGTAGCCTGAGCCGTAAGACCAGATTTCGCGGGTCTCTGGGTAGTGCACGATGTATTTGGTTTTGTTGCATGGCCACTTCACGTCGGCTTCGCCGGCTGTCAAAGGTGCGCCCACGGTGTGCACGCAAGGCACGAATGAACCATCTGTACCGATGACGTCGTACACAGCTTTGCCCATGCGGGTCATGATTTTTTGGCTCACGGCAACGTAGGGGCTGTCGGACAACTCAATGCCAACGTGCGCAATGTGTGAGCCCATGGGGCCCATGCTGAAAGGAATCACATACATGGTGCGGCCCTTCATGCAGCCGTCAAACAATGGTTGCAAGGTGGTGCGCATTTCGGCGGGGGCCATCCAATTGTTGGTGGGGCCGGCGTTTTCTTTTTTCTCTGAACAGATGTAGGTGCGGTCTTCCACGCGCGCCACGTCAGTTGGGTCAGAGCAAGCCAAGAACGAATTAGGGCGCTTGGCGGGGTTGAGCTTTTTGAAGGTGCCGTTGTCAACCAGCAATTGGCACAAGCGCTCGTATTCTTCTTGGCTACCGTCACACCAGTAAACGGTGTCGGGTTTGCATAAGGCTGCCATCTCGCCGACCCAAGCGACCAGCTTGGGGTTTTTTACAAATGCGGGTGCATGGATGTTCATGAAAAGCTCCTAAGTCAAAAAATTGAGGTCAGAGCCCTGCGCGTTGCTGCGAGGCGCTGACCTCAATTCATTGCCGCTGGCCTACACCGAGCGAATGTCTATTTTATGAAACTCTGGCCTGTCCCAAGCTTGCAAAAACCCTAAGAGTTACATGAAAACCTCAAAAAGTATTACTTAGTAGGTTGTTTTGTGTAACTTCTAGAGTAAGGCCCTAGGTGTAAGTTACAAAGAAAAAGCGCCTAAAAAGGCGCTTTTGATGGGTGAGGCCGACAAGCCGTAGGCCCCATCAAGACTTTAAGCCATGAACATGGCGATGAAGATCATCAAAAACATGAGTACGCCGCCAGCCAGCGGAAGCACGATGGGCATCATCGGCACGATGGCTTCAACAACGTCTTGCTCGCTGCTGTGTGCGTGTTGGTGTTCGGACATGTGTTGACTCCTAAAGAGGGATTTGTGTTGTGTGAGATTCTAGGGGACTTATGCCGTAAGTCTGTCCTTGCCGCGACAGAGTCAACCCGGCATGCCGATGTTTTAAGCCGGCAGGGCCACCACGCGTAGCACTTCGTCGCCATACGCTTCGAGTTTTTTGGCCCCGATGCCAGCAATGCCTTGCAGGGCTTCCAGGTCTTGCGGTTCGGCTTGCGCAATGGCTGCCAATGTGGCGTCGTGGAAGATGACATAGGCGGGCAAGTTGTGCGAACGTGCCACCTCGGCACGCCAGGCTTTGAGGGCGTCGTAGCGTTGTTGGCCTGCATCGTCCAGCGCAATGGGGGCGGGTTTGGAGGTGCCGCTGGCACCCTTGGCTTTGCGGTCGCCTTTGCGGTCCGCGGGGGTGGACACCGAGGCACGCAGCCGCACCGACACATCGCCTTTCAGGACGGCGCGTGAGGCCTCGGTCAAATACAAGGTGTTGAAGGCTTGCGCGTCCACGCCCAAAGCCCCCAAGGCAATCAGTTGGCGCAGCACACCGCGCAGCTGCACCTCGCTGAAATGCGCGCCAATGCCAAAGGTGCTGAGTTTCTCGTGACCATATTGGCTCACCTTCTCGGTGGCTTTGCCACGCAAGATGTCCATCATGTGGCCCGCGCCAAACGACATGCCGCTTTGCTGCTTGACGCGGTAAATGGTGGATAGCAACATGCGGGCGGCTTCTGTGCCGTCCCAAATGTCTGGGGGCTGTAGGCAGTTGTCGCAGTTGCCACAAGTCAACCGAACTTGCCCGTCCTCGGCTGATTTGTAGGTCTCATCGAAATAGCCCAGCAGTCGCACCCGTCTGCAGTCCGTGGCTTCGGCCAAGGCCAGCAGCGCATCTAGCTTGCCGCGCATGGCTTGTTTGAAATCTTCGGCTGCAGGGCTTTCGTCGATCATGCGGCGTTGGTTCACCACGTCGTTCAAGCCGTAGGCCATCCACGCATGGGCGGCTTGGCCGTCGCGGCCGCCACGGCCGGTTTCTTGGTAATAGCCTTCGATGTTTTTGGGCATGTCCAAGTGCGCCACAAAGCGCACATCCGGCTTGTCGATGCCCATGCCAAATGCGATGGTGGCCACCATCACCAAACCTTCTTCACGCAAAAAGCGGTTCTGGTGTTTCTGTCGAATGGCACTGTCCAAGCCCGCGTGATACGGCAGGGCGGCGATGCCTGCGTCGCACAAATTCTTGGCCACTTCTTCTACGCGTTTGCGCGATTGGCAATACACGATGCCGCTGTCTTGCCAGTCGGGGCCTGTGTGTTCGCGCTGGATGAAACGCAGCAGTTGCAGCGAAGCATCTTTTTTCTCAACGATGGTGTAACGGATGTTCGGGCGGTCAAAGCTGCTGACGAACTGTTCCGCGTCTTCGAGCTGCAAGCGCTCCACAATGTCGGCCCGCGTGAGCGCGTCAGCGGTGGCGGTCAGCGCCATACGCGGCACACCCGCGTAGCGTTCGTGCAGCACGGTGAGTGCGCGGTATTCGGGGCGGAAGTCGTGGCCCCATTGGCTCACGCAATGCGCTTCGTCAATCGCGAAAAGGCTGAGCTGGCCTTGCTCGTGCAGGGCATCGAGTTGCGCCAAAAACCGCGGCGTGGTGATGCGTTCGGGCGCGGCGTACAGCAGGGTGATGTCGCCTCGGCGCAGGCGTTGTTCCACCGCGTTGGCTTCTTCACCGCTGAGGCTGGAATTTAAAAATGCGGCTTCCACACCCGCTTCGTGCAACGCACCCACTTGGTCGTGCATGAGCGCAATGAGCGGCGACACCACGATGGTGATGCCGTGTCCGGCGCGTTGACGCGCAATGGCCGGAATTTGGTAACACAGCGATTTGCCGCCACCCGTGGGCATGAGCACCAGCGCATCGCCGCCACCGCACACGTGGTTGACGATGGCTTCTTGGGGGCCGCGAAAGGCGTTGTAGCCAAAGACTTCGTGCAGGATGTCTTGAGGGTTCACCGGTGTGGACACAGCAGCTTTCGTCTTGCGCAGACATCGCTGGCGTGTGGATATAAGGGTGTGAACGAGGGCATGAGCCGCCTATTGTCTCTGCTTCTTACAATGGTCGGATGACTCAAGCCTACACACGCGCAAAAGAATTACCCGCCATCTTGGCCAAACGCATCGCCATCCTTGACGGGGCGATGGGCACCATGATTCAGCGTTTCAAATTAGACGAAACGCAATACAGGGGCGAGCGCTTCAAAGACTTTCACAAAGACGTGAAGGGCAACAACGAATTACTCAGCCTCACGCGCCCCGACGTGATTCGTGACATCCACGAGCGCTACTTGGCTGCGGGTGCTGACCTGATCGAGACGAACACCTTTGGCGCCACCACCATTGCCCAGGCCGACTACGACATGGCCGACCTGGCCTACGAGATGAACCTGGCCTCAGCGCGCATTGCACGCGCAGCCTGCGACAAATACAGCACGCCCGACAAGCCTCGCTTCGTGGCAGGTGCCGTCGGCCCCACGCCCAAAACTGCCAGCATCAGCCCCGATGTGAACGATGCAGGCGCGCGCAATGTGAACTTTGAAGAACTACGCGCCGCCTATTACGACCAAGTCAAAGCTTTGGTTGAAGGCGGCTCAGACGTGTTGCTGGTCGAAACTATTTTTGACACGCTCAACGCCAAAGCTGCACTGTTTGCGATTGAAGAATTTTTTGAAGCCTCGGGCGAGCGCCTGCCTCTGATCATCAGCGGCACGGTGACCGATGCTTCAGGCCGCATCTTGAGCGGTCAAACCGTGACTGCGTTTTGGCATAGCGTGCGCCACTCACAACCGCTGGCCATCGGCCTGAACTGCGCCTTGGGTGCGACGCTGATGCGCCCCTATATCCAAGAGCTCAACAAAGTCGCGGGCGACACCTTCATCAGCTGTTACCCCAACGCGGGCTTGCCCAACCCTATGAGCGACACCGGCTTTGACGAAACGCCGGATGTGACCAGCCGCTTGCTGCACGAGTTTGCGGCTGAAGGCTTGGTCAACATCGTGGGCGGCTGCTGCGGCACCACGCCCGAGCACATCGCGGCCATTGGCAGCGCAGTAGCTGACCAAAAGGCACGTGCTTTGAGCGCGGGGCCTTTTTACCGCGAAGCAGCGTAAACGCACGTGACTGCGGCTGAACATCAGCCATAAACCGGAGACTCCCCCCTATGTCAAAGCTTCCCTTGAGCGCCTGCGAGGCCGCACATCAATTGGCTCAACGCACCTTGCGTGCTGAAGACTTGGTGCGCGATTGCCTAGAGCGCATCGATGCCCGCGAGCCGCAAGTGCAAGCCTGGACCCATGTGGCGCGTGAGGCTGCCTTGGCAAGGGCGAAAGCTTTGGACCAAGGCGCGCATCAAGGTTTGCTGCATGGCTTGCCGATTGCCGTGAAAGACCTCATTGCCACTGCCGACATGCCCACGTCGTATGGCTCGCCCATTTATGCCGGCCATCAACCCGCGAATGACGCCACCTGCGTGGCCTTGGCACGAGAGGCAGGTGCGGTGGTGTTGGGCAAAACCGTGACCACCGAGTTCGCCACCTTTCAACCCAACCAAACTCGCAACCCGTACAACCTCGCGCACACGCCCGGTGGCTCGTCCTCAGGCTCTGCCGCTGCCGTGGCCGATGGCATGGTGCCGCTGGCTTTGGGCACACAAACCGCAGGCTCGCTCATGCGGCCTGCGGCTTATTGCGGTGTGGTGGCGTTCAAGCCCAGCTTTGGCGGCATCAATCGCGCGGGCGCCAAGCCCTTGTCTGACACCTTGGACACCGTGGGCACCATCGCCCGCAGCGTGCCCGATGCCGCTTTGTTTGCGGCGGCATTAACGGGTCGCTCGACGTGGCTTGTGCGCCCCTTGGTAGAGCATGTGTCGCGCCCTTTGCGTGTGGGCATTTGCCACACCTACGAATGGGCGCAGGCATTGCCCGAAACACAGGCTGCCATGCAAAACGCGGCTGATGTCATTCGGGGCAATGCAGGCATGGCGCTTCGCGACGTGCAGTTGCCCGTGGACTACCAACAGTTGGCGCAAGCGCAAACCTACATCCAGTTGGCAGAGCAAGCTCAGTGTTTTGCGTCTGAGCGCTTGAACCATTGGGCGCAACTGAGCCCATGTTTGCAGGGCATCGTGCAGGCAGGTTTGGCTGTGACGGTTGAGCAATACGACCAAGCCCAAGCGCTGGTGGCGCGTTGCCGCGCGCAATTGGCCAATGTGTTTCAAGAGGTCGATGTGCTGTTGGCACCGAGCGCCCCTGGTGCTGCGCCGCTTGGGCTAGACAACACGGGTGACCCCGTGTTTTGCCGCATATGGACGGTGTTGCACACACCCACCGTCAACATTCCTGCTGGCTTTGCGCCCAATGGCATGCCCGTGGGTTTGCAGGTGGTCGGGCCACTTGGGGCGGATGCGTTCACCTTGTCGGCGGCGCATGCTTTGCACGCCTGCTTGGACGCTTCGTACAAGTGAGGCGAGTTTGCTTTTCACTCGCAACAAATGTGAGTGGAAAGAGGGGCGTATACGCCAGTTGGCGGATTTACAGCGGGCAGTCAAATTATGAGAATTCGTGAAATTGAAAAAATTGTCACGACATGTCAGAAGCAACATTTATTGAAACCCCAGCCGGCCGTCACCTCAAGAGCCGTGTCGATGCCGTCATGGCCATTTACAAAGAACACGGCCATGTGAACCGTTCGCTGATCTCCGAAAAGTTGGCGCTTAGCAAGCTGCAATCTAGCCAATTGCTGCGCGAATTTTTAAGCGCCCACGCGCCTGTGCTGGCGTGGGACAACTTCAAAAACGGCTACAAAGCCCACAGCAAATTCAAAGCTCACTGAGCCGGTTTTTGCGATACGACGCGTACCAAAAAACGCATTCCACCCCTTGCGTGAGGGTGAAACCTGCGATGGGGTCGCAAGATTTTTGGTGTGTGCGGCATTTTCGGTGGCCTGTGGGGTCTGCTGCAGTGCAGCGGTTAAAATACAACCTTCCCCAAGGAGCGTTGCAGCTTCACCCGTCCTTTAGGACTCGCGCGTGAAGTCAGGCTTGGGGCAAATTTTTTGCAACGACGCTCACCTGTTTTGTCAGCCCCCAGGTGAGTACCCCCATGAATTCCACTGCAGTTCCCCCCATGAAGTTGTCTGGCCTTGAGCCAGTCTCCATCGGCGAGGGCAGTTTGTTTGTCAACGTTGGCGAGCGCACCAACGTCACGGGCTCCAAAGCCTTTGCGCGCATGATTTTGAACGGCGAGTACGAACAAGCTCTGGCTGTGGCGCGTCAGCAAGTGGAAAACGGCGCACAGGTGATTGACGTCAACATGGACGAAGCCATGCTCGACAGCCAAGCCGCGATGGTGCGCTTTCTTAACCTGATGGCGGGCGAGCCCGACATTGCACGTGTGCCGGTGATGGTGGATTCATCCAAGTGGTCGGTCATCGAAGCGGGCTTGCGTTGCATCCAAGGCAAGGGCATCGTCAACTCCATCAGCATGAAAGAAGGCTTGGACGAGTTCAAGCGTCAAGCCACGCTGGTCAAGCGCTACGGCGCAGCAGCGGTGGTGATGGCGTTTGACGAAAAAGGCCAAGCCGACACCTATGCGCGCAAGATTGAAATTTGCGAACGCGCCTACCGCGTGTTGGTAGACGAAGTGGGCTTTCCACCCGAAGACATCATCTTCGACCCCAACATCTTCGCGATTGCCACCGGCATCGAAGAGCACGACAACTACGCGGTGGACTTCATCGAAGCCACGCGTTGGATCAAACAAAACCTGCCCGGCGCGAAGGTGAGTGGCGGTGTGTCCAACGTGAGCTTTTCATTCCGCGGCAACGACCCTGTGCGCGAAGCCATTCACACCGTGTTTCTGTACCACGCCATCCAAGCAGGCATGGACATGGGCATCGTCAACGCAGGCATGGTGGGCGTGTATGACGACCTCGAACCCACACTGCGCGAGCGCGTGGAAGACGTGGTGCTGAACCGTGTGCCCCAATACAAAGACGGCGAAGCGCACCTGACCCCAGGCGAGCGCCTGATTGAAGTGGCGGAAACCGCCAAAGGCGCCGCCAAAGACGACAGCCAAAAACTCGCTTGGCGCGGCACACCTGACGCGTCAGTGAGTGTGGCGCAGCGACTGTCGCATTCGCTGGTGCACGGCATCACCGACTTCATCAACGACGACACCGAAGAGGCGTATCGCGAGATTTTGTCCAAGGGTGGTCGCCCTTTGCATGTCATCGAAGGTCCGTTGATGGACGGCATGAACGTGGTGGGTGATTTGTTTGGCCAAGGCAAGATGTTCTTGCCGCAGGTGGTTAAGAGTGCCCGCGTGATGAAGCAGGCGGTGGCGCATTTGCTGCCCTACATCGAAGCCGAAAAACTCGCGCAAGAAGCGGCAGGCGAAGACGTGAAAGCCAAGGGCAAGATCGTGATCGCCACGGTCAAGGGCGACGTGCACGACATTGGCAAAAACATCGTCACCGTGGTCTTGCAGTGCAACAACTACGAAGTGGTCAACATGGGCGTGATGGTGCCTTGCCACGAAATTTTGGCCAAAGCCAAAGAAGAAAACGCAGACATCATTGGCTTGTCGGGCCTCATCACACCGTCGCTGGAAGAAATGCAATACGTGGCCAGCGAGATGGAGAAAGACCCGTATTTCCGTGACCGTCAAATACCATTGCTGATTGGTGGCGCCACTTGCAGCCGCGTCCACACCGCTGTGAAGATTGCCCCCAACTACAGCGGCCCCGTGGTGTACGTGCCCGATGCCTCTCGCAGCGTGAGCGTGGCCCAAGGTTTGTTGTCGGACCTTGCTGCCAAATACATTGCCGAGCTCAATGCCGATTACGCCAATGTGCGCGAACAACACGCCAACAAAAAGCAAACACCTTTGGTGACCTTGGCCCAAGCGCGCGCCAACGCCACGATCATCAGCTGGGACAACTACACACCCGCCAAGCCCAAGTTCATTGGCCGCCGTGTGTTCAAAAACTTTGACCTCGCTGAGCTTGAGAAATACATCGACTGGGCCCCGTTCTTCCAAACCTGGGATTTGGCAGGTCCATTCCCCGCCATCTTGGACGACGAAATCGTGGGCGTGGAAGCCAAAAAGGTGTACGCCGACGGCCAAGCGATGCTGAAAAAAATCATCGCCAACCGCTGGCTCACGGCCAACGCGGTGGTGGGCTTGTACCCTGCACAGCGCGTGGGCGACGACATTGTTTTGTACGCCGATGAATCCCGCCAGCAGCAGGTGATGACCTGGCACGGTTTGCGCCAACAAACGGTCAAACCAAACAACAACCCCAACCGTTGTTTGGCCGACTTTGTGGCCGACCAAACTCAAGCTGCCGACTATGTGGGATTGTTTGCGGTCACCGCAGGCCTAGGCGCAGAGAAGCAAGAAAAGCGTTTCATCGAAGCGCACGACGACTACTCGGCCATTTTGTTCAAAGCCTTGGCCGACCGCTTGGCCGAAGCCTTTGCCGAGTGCATGCACCACCGCGTGCGCACCGACTTGTGGGGCTACGCGGCAGATGAGGCCTTGAGCAACCAAGACCTGATCCAAGAAAAATACCAAGGCATTCGCCCCGCACCGGGCTACCCCGCTTGCCCAGACCACAGTGCTAAGAAAGACATGTTTGCGTTGCTGCAGTGCGAGGACATCGACATGGGCTTGACCAGCAGCTTGGCCATGACACCCGCTGCCAGCGTGAGTGGTTTTTACTTGGCGCACCCCGAGGCGACGTACTTTAACGTGGGCCGAATTGGCGACGATCAAGTGCACGACTTGGCACAGCGCCAAGTCGTGCCCGTGAAAGACTTAGAACGCTTGCTGGCGCCTAACCTTTAGCCCTTCAAGCACGCACTCATTTTTGTTTTGCGGTCGTCGCCTTTCATGCCTTTGGCTTCGGCATTGCAACGCTTCATCTTGTCTTGTTGTGTGCCTTTGGGTTTTTTCTCCTCCATGGTCTTGGCGGGCGTTTTGTTGGCTTGCGTTACTTTTTCGTCTTGAGCTTGGACTTGAGCCGTGACCAAGCAAAACCCAAGAGCGGCGATGTGTAAGAGCTTTTTCATAAATTTCTTTCTAAAAGAGAAGGCGGATTCAAGGACGAAGTGCAACACGCTTTAACGAGGCATGGAATACCTCGTGAGGTGTCTTGAATCCTAGTCGCTTTCTGGGGCGGTGATTCAATCGGTTTTCAATCATAGTCAATTCCTCATCCGTCACGGTT
>NZ_JAVKLM010000021.1:0-24857 GCF_031539105.1 Limnohabitans sp. | reverse complement strand
GTGTTGATCGTGATACCGCGAGCTTTTTCTTCTGGAGCCGCGTCAATTTGGTCGTAAGCCTTAGCTTCGCCGCCAAACTTCAAAGACAGGATCGTGGTGATCGCTGCGGTCAAAGTTGTTTTGCCGTGGTCGACGTGACCAATGGTGCCCACGTTCACGTGCGGCTTGGTACGTTCAAATTTTCCTTTTGCCATTTCTTTTCTCCAAAGAGCAGTACCCGTGTACAGGTTTTATGTTTGCACGATGCTGCTGATTCGCCCCGCACGGGTAACAGGGCGGCGCATCGTCGCAGACAGGGGCCGCTTGACGCAGCCCCATGGGGTTTTTTATTTTGCGCGAGCAGCCACGATGGCTTCTGCAACGTTACGAGGAGCTTCAGCGTAGTGCTTGAATTCCATCGTGTAAGTTGCACGGCCTTGCGACATCGAACGCAGTGTGGTTGAGTAGCCGAACATTTCAGACAATGGCACTTCAGCTTTAATTGCTTTACCACCACCGACCATGTCGTCCATACCCTGCACCATGCCGCGACGTGAGGACAAGTCGCCCATCACGCTACCAGCGTAGTCTTCAGGTGTCTCAACTTCAACAGCCATCATGGGCTCCAGAATGACTGGTTGAGCTTTGCGGCAACCTTCTTTGAAACCAAAGATGGCTGCCATCTTGAAGGCCATTTCGTTCGAGTCCACATCGTGGTACGAACCGAAGTGCAAGGTCACTTTGACGTCAACGACTGGGTAACCAGCCAACACGCCTTGGCCCAAAGCTTCGATCACGCCTTTTTCCACCGCAGGGATGTATTCGCGAGGAACCACACCACCTTTGATAGCGTCAACGAACTCGAAACCCTTGCCAGCTTCTTGAGGCTCAACCTTCAAAACCACGTGACCGTATTGACCCTTACCACCGGATTGACGAACGAATTTGCCTTCGGCTTCTTCGACAGTCTTACGGATGGTTTCGCGGTAAGCCACTTGAGGCTTGCCCACGTTGGCTTCAACACCGAACTCGCGCTTCATGCGGTCGACAATAATTTCCAAGTGCAATTCGCCCTGGCCACCAATGATGGTCTGGCCCGACTCTTCGTCGGTTTGCACGCGGAATGAAGGATCTTCTGCAGCCAAACGAGACAAAGCCATGCCCATTTTTTCTTGGTCAGCTTTGGTCTTTGGCTCAACAGCTTGGCGAATCACGGAGTCAGGGAACACCATGCGCTCCAAGGTGATCACGGCTGCTGGATCGCACAAGGTTTCGCCTGTGGTCACGTCTTTCAAACCCACGCAAGCAGCGATGTCGCCCGCACGGATTTCATCAACTTCTTCACGGTTGTTCGCGTGCATTTGCACGATACGACCAATACGTTCTTTCTTGCCGCGCACAGGGTTGTACACGGTGTCGCCCTTTTTCAGAACGCCAGAATAAACGCGCACGAAAGTCAACTGACCCACAAATGGATCGGTCATCAACTTAAATGCCAAGGCAGAGAATTTTTCGTTGTCATCCGCTTTACGGATGACTTCTTTTTCGTCTTCGTCAAAGCCCTTGATGGCTTTCACGTCTAACGGAGAAGGCATCAATTCAAGCACTGCATCCAACATACGTTGAACGCCTTTGTTCTTGAACGCTGTACCGCACAACATGGGTTGAATTTCGCTGTTGATGGTACGCACACGCAGGCCATGTGTGATTTCTTCTTCAGTCAAGTCGCCTTCTTCAAGGTACTTGTTCATCAACTCTTCAGAGGCTTCAGCCGCAGCTTCCACCATCTTCTCGCGCCACTCTTTGGCCAACTCCACCAAGTTGGCTGGGATTTCTTCAAAAGTGAACTTCATACCTTGAGACGCTTCGTCCCAAATGATGGCTTTCATTTTGCGAAGGTCAACCACGCCGGTGAAGTTGTCTTCAGCGCCGATTGGGATCACGATTGGCACAGGATTGGCCTTCAAGCGCAACTTCATCTGGTCCACGACCTTGAAGAAGTTGGCACCTGTACGGTCCATCTTGTTCACAAAGGCCAAACGTGGCACTTTGTACTTGTTAGCTTGACGCCACACAGTTTCAGACTGGGGTTGCACGCCACCCACAGCACAGTAAACCATGCAAGCACCATCGAGCACGCGCATGGAACGCTCAACTTCAATGGTGAAGTCAACGTGGCCAGGGGTGTCAATGATGTTGATGCGGTGATCAGCGAAAGAGCCATCCATGCCCTTCCAGAAACAAGTGGTGGCAGCAGAAGTGATCGTGATGCCACGCTCTTGCTCTTGCTCCATCCAGTCCATGGTGGCGGCGCCATCATGCACTTCACCGATCTTGTGGTTCACACCGGTATAAAAAAGAATACGCTCTGTCGTGGTGGTTTTACCAGCGTCAATGTGCGCTGAAATACCAATGTTGCGATAGCGCTCAATGGGGGTATTGCGAGCCATTTTTTACCTTTGAATTTAGAAGCGGAAGTGGCTGAATGCCTTGTTGGCTTCGGCCATGCGGTGAACTTCGTCACGCTTTTTCATGGCACCGCCACGGCCTTCGGAGGCTTCCAACAATTCGTTGGCCAAGCGCAAAGCCATGGACTTCTCACCGCGCTTACGGGCAGCTTCTTTCAACCAACGCATGGACAAAGCCAAGCGACGAACTGGACGGACTTCAACGGGCACCTGGTAGTTGGCACCACCCACGCGGCGGGATTTAACTTCCACCATGGGCTTGACGTTGTTGATGGCCACATTGAACAACTCGAGCGGATCTTTGCCCGATTTTTGTTCGATTTGTTGCAAGGCACCATAAATGATGCGCTCAGCAACAGCTTTCTTGCCGCCTTCCATGATCACGTTCATGAATTTAGACAGCTCAACATTGCCGTACTTTGGATCCGGCAAGATTTCACGTTTAGGGACTTCGCGACGACGTGGCATATTTCACCTCTTATTTGCTTCAGTTGGCATCTTGTTCAGACACCGCAAAAACCATTTTGGTTTTCACTTACTCGACCCACAGCGGGTCACTACGCTGATTCACCGCGCCACGCGGGAAACAGCACCTGTTTGATCAAAAGATCAGTGCTTACTTAGCCTTAGGCTTTTTAGCGCCGTACTTAGAACGCGATTGCTTACGGTCTTTGACGCCTTGCAAATCGAGCGAACCGCGCACGATGTGGTAACGCACACCTGGCAAGTCTTTGACACGACCGCCGCGCACGAGCACAACGCTATGTTCTTGCAAGTTGTGGCCTTCACCGCCGATGTACGAAATAACTTCGAAACCGTTGGTCAAGCGAACTTTGGCAACTTTACGCAGCGCAGAGTTAGGCTTCTTAGGCGTCGTGGTGTACACGCGGGTGCACACGCCACGGCGTTGTGGAGAGTTTTGCATCGCAGGGCTTTTGGACTTGATCGTTTCGACCTCGCGCCCCTGACGCACCAATTGATTGATGGTTGGCATTGTTTGTAACGTCCCTAAACGTTGAAATAAAAAGAAAACGTGAATCCCTTCGGAATTTCCGAAAAGCCTTCTAGTGTATCAGCATCGCCAATGCCAAGCAAACCTAGGCCGAAATGCCTAAATAGGACTTACTTCACCCACAAACGCACAGCGTCCCAGGCCCGGCCCATGACGCCGGCTTGCTCAACGGTCTCGAGCACCAGCAAAGGCACATCGACCAGCGGCTTTTGGTCCAAAGTGACCTTCAAAGCCCCAACCACTTGACCGCGGTTGAGCGGGGCCACTAAAGGCTCTGGACGGGCCACTTGGGTTTGGATGCGTCCGGCAGCACCTGCGGGCACCGCCACCACGATGGGCGAGAAGCGGCCGAGTTTGACTTGGTTGCCACGACCTTTCCAGACATTGGGCGTGACCACCGCTTGGTTGGCGTCAAACAACTTGATGGCGTCAAACGCGCTGTAGCCCCAATTCAACAGCTTTTGCGTTTCGGTGGCACGGGCGTTCTCACTGGACGCACCCAACACGATGGACAGCAATCGGCGCTGACCCACCCCTGGCGCATCGCGCTTGGCGGTGGCGATCAAACAAAAACCAGCCGCGTCGGTGTGGCCAGTTTTAAGGCCGTCGACGCTGGGGTCGCGGAACAACAACAAATTACGGTTGGTTTCGTTCGCGGCCGGCGTGCCGGGGTAACGGTATTTTTTGATGGCGTAGTAGCCCACGTAATCAGGAAAATCTTGCATCAAGCGACTGGCCAAGATGCTCAGATCACGCGCGGTGGTGGTGTGGCCGGGCTCGGTCAAGCCTTCTGGATTTTTGTAACCGGTGGACTTCATGCCCAACACTTTGGCTTGGGCATTCATCATTTGCACAAAGTGCTCTACCGTGCCCCCCACGCCTTCGGCCAGAGCCATGGTGGCGTCGTTACCTGACTGAACAATCATGCCTTTGATGAGGTCTTCGACTGGCACCTTCATCTTGGGGTCGATGAACATGCGAGAACCTGGCATCTTCCAAGCGCGCTCGCTGACGCCAAACGTTTGTTGCAGGCTGATTTTTTTGGCCTTGAGCGCGTCAAACACGATGTAGGCGGTCATGAGCTTGGTCAACGAAGCTGGCTCAATCGACTTGTCTGCATCCAACTCAGCCAACGTTTGTTGCGCCGTCAAATCCACCAATAAATAGGCGCGTGCGGCAATTTCAGGCGGCTGCGGCACTTGGGCCTGCGCCTGAAACACGCCAATCAAGCCCATCAAGAAGCCGATGAATGTGGTGCGCAGGAATCGTGTCATGGCGATCTTCAAATGAAAAAGAAGTCAAAGAACTAAGGGGTTAGCCCTTCAAATGGCGCACCACTAAATTCTTGAGAAGCGGCAATTGTCCATGAAAGAAATGACCGCCACCTGGCACCACCGTCACGGGCAGGCTTTGCGGGCGTGCCCAGTCCATCACCGAAGCCAGTGACACGGTGTCGTCTTGCTCGCCATGCACCACCAAGGTCTTGTCGTGCAACTCTGGCGCCACAGCTGCCACAGTGAAGCGTTGCGCCGCTGTGCCCACAAAGGCCACTTTTTCAATCGCACGTTGCGCATGCAACTCAGCCAAGGCATGGCTGGCCACAAACGAACCAAACGAGAAGCCAGCAATGGCCAATGGGCCGCTGGGTGCGACTTGCGCCACCACACTCAAAAAGTCGCGCGCCTCGCCTGCGCCTGCATCGTGCTCACCAGCCGAAGCACCCACGCCGCGAAAGTTAAAGCGCACCACCGTCCAGCCGCATTGCACAAAAGCACGTGCGAGCGTTTGCACCACTTTGTTGTCCATCGTGCCGCCAAACAGCGGGTGGGGGTGCGCCACGATCGCCACGCCGCGCGAAGCACCTTCGGGCTCGTCGCGCAAAGCTTCGATGACGCCCGCTTCGCCGTGCAGCGTGATCTTTTGGGTTTGCGAATTCATGACTCAGCGCCCCACATTGGCGGGCACCACCAAGCGCTCCACCACTTGGCCGTTTTTCAAATGGCTTTCAACAATCTCGTTCACGTCGTCCTTGTCCATCACCGTGTACCAGACGCCTTCAGGATAGACCACCGCCACGGGGCCACCTGCGCAACGGTCTAGGCAGCCCGCTTTGTTGACACGTACGCCGCCCACGCCTGCGAGGCCCGCTGCTTTGACTTGGGCTTTGCAGTGGTCAAACGTTGCTTGGGCACCGTGATTGGCACAGCAGTCTTGACCGTTGTCACGCTGGTTCAGGCAGAAAAAAATATGGTGTTTGTAGTACGAGGTTTGTGTCATGGCTTGATTTTAGTTTTGTGTGCTGCGCTCACGCGACAAGCGCACCAGCGCCAGCATCAACACGGCATAGGGCCAAAGCCAGCCCACCCATTGCACAAGTCCGTGAAATCGAATGAAGCGGCCCTGCTCCCACGTCTGCAAGGTTTGTGCGAAATAGGCACTCTCAGGGGATTGATTGAGAACACTTTGCTGCACCAAGAGGGCCAATAACAAAAACGTCCACGCCGTGCGGGCCGACAGCGGCAAAAACACCAAGGCCACCACGCAACCAAACACCAAGCCCAGTACCACTGGTAAATTCAACCAAGTCCATGCATGCATCGGACCGTAGCTCAGCGCCGCAGACAACGCGCTCATGCCCAGGGCCATGCCCAGCACAGCCAAGACATACAAAAACCGTTGCCCTGCTTGGCGAATCACGCCAAAGCCCAGCAGACAGGGCACGAGCAAACCCAGCATCACGCATAGCAGCTCAGCACCTGGCAGCAGAGGCTCTAGCTCAAACGCACGCAGGGGAATCCAGTCTTCAAACGGCGTCGCGTCAAAGGCACTGGTCAGCGCGTCTTCCACGCGCTCCCAGACTTGACCCAGCCCCAAGGGCACAGCGACTGGAAACAACAGCGCCGCTGGCCACACGGCCATCAACACCAAGGCCATGTAAGCGTCGCGCACAAACCAACGCGCACGAAACTGGCTCCAGCGGCGTAGCAGTCCCAAATGCTCCAGCGAATTGGCCAGCACCGCGCCAATGAAGGCACCCAAGGTGTTGAGCAAAAAGTCAGGCAATGACGGCACGCGTGCCGGTAAATAGCTTTGCAACCCTTCCATGGTCAGCGACAACAACGCCGCCGCCAAAGTCGGCAGCAACACCGCTCGGGTTTGCCAGCCCATGCGCATGGCGCTCAGGGTCAAAAAAAAGCCCAGCGGCGCATAGCCCAGCACATTGGCCACCACATCGAAACCTAGCCAATACTGAGGCCAAGGCGCAGTTAAAAATGACCACGTCCAAATGCCTTGGTCACGCCAATGGTCAAACGGATACAGGCTGGCGTAGACAACGAGCGCCACGCATATTTGCGAGAGAGGCCAAGCGGAGGTTTTGCGCATGGGCCAAGGCGTGTTTTAAAAAGGCTTGACCACCACCAAGATCACAGCGATGGTCAACAAGACCACGGGAATCTCGTTGAACCAGCGAAACCACACATGGCCGCGTGTGTTGGCGCGCGCTTCAAATTTACGCAACATACGGCCGCAAACGTGGTGATAGCCAAGCGCCAGCAACACGATGGTCAGCTTGGCATGCATCCAGCCGTTGCCGCCCCCCACTAAGCCGATGCCGTAGTAGAGCCACAACACCAAACCCAAGGCCATGGCGGGCAGCATCAGCAGCGTGGTGAAGCGCATCAACTTGCGCGCCATCAGTAGCAAACGCGCCTCTTCGGCTTCGGAGCCGGGCGTCACCATCGCCAGGTTCACAAAAATTCGAGGCAAGTAAAACAGGCCCGCAAACCAGCTGGCCACGAAGATGATGTGAAATGATTTGATAAATAGCATGCAGCCAGTTTAGCCGCGCTCAAAAAAAGCCCGACACAAGGTCGGGCTAAGTCGCCACTTGCGGTCAAGCAGGTGACGCCCGCTTAGGGAGGAACAGCGGGGAGCAGCAAGCCGCCCGAAAGCAATCTAACAAGTCACCCAAGCACCATCAATGGGGGTAACACCGCATATTTCGCACAGGTGACACCCACAAACAGGCACAATTTCATCCATGCAACACCCATTCGCCCCCTTCCCCGCCAACCGCCCTCGCCGTTTGCGCCGTGACGACTTCACCCGCCGCTTGGTGCGCGAAAACACCCTGAGCGTGAACAATTTGATTTACCCCGTCTTCGTGCTGGAAGGCGAAAAGCGCCGCGAGGCCGTGGGCTCGATGCCGGGCGTGGACCGCGTGAGCTTGGATTTGCTGCTGCCCGTGGCAGAGCAATGCGTGAAACTAGGCATCCCCGTCATGGCCTTGTTCCCCGTGATCAGCGGCCACCTCAAAACGCCAGATGGCATGGAAGCCACCAATCCAGACGGCCTGGTGCCGCATGTGGTGCGCGAATTAAAAAAGCGCTTTCCAGAGCTGGGCATCATGACTGATGTAGCCCTCGACCCCTTTACCAGCCACGGCCAAGACGGCTTGCTGGATGACACTGGCTACATTCTGAATGATGAAACCACCACCATGCTGGTCAAACAAGCGATGACCCAAGCCGATGCTGGCGTCGACATCGTGGCCCCCAGCGACATGATGGATGGACGCATTGGTGCGATTCGCCAAGCGCTCGAAGCAAAGGGCCACATTCATACCCGCATCATGGCCTACAGCGCCAAATACGCCAGCGCGTTTTACGGTCCCTTCCGCGATGCCGTGGGTTCTGCCGCCAATTTGGGTAAAAGCGACAAAAAGGTCTACCAAATGGACCCAGGCAACACCGATGAAGCCTTGCGCGAAGTCGCCTTAGACATCGCCGAAGGTGCAGACATGGTGATGGTCAAACCCGGCATGCCCTACCTCGATGTGGTGCGCCGCGTGAAAGACGAATTCAAAGTCCCCACCTTCGCCTACCAAGTCAGCGGCGAATACGCCATGCTCAAGGCCGCCGCTCAAAACGGCTGGCTCGAGCACGACGCGGTGATGATGGAAAGTCTGCTGGCCTTCAAGCGCGCAGGCGCAGATGGGGTGCTGACCTACTTCGCCATCGACGCCGCTAAAAAACTGAACGGTTTGTCATGATTCAACTGCCCGAAGTTCGCTGGTCACACATTGCCACCGCAGTGACTTCGGGTATTTTGTTTAGCTTGTCATTTCGGCTGAACCAATACTTTGACGCGCAGTTTGTTTACGCGGCAGGCATCAGCTTGTTGTTCTTACCTGCCGGCGTGAAATTATTGGCAGTGTTAGTCGGGCGCATGCCTGCCATCGTAGGCTTGCTGGTGGTGGGCATTTACTTAGGCGCTGGCATTTGGCCTGACAAGTCGATGGCGTCCATCGTCTACTTCGCCTTCGTGAGTTTGATGACCTACCCCATGGCGGCCTTTGGCTTGATGCGCTTGCTGCACATCCGCCCGGACCTCAGCAATCTGCGCTATCACCACATCGTGCTGCTGTCACTGGCGGCCAGCATGCTCAACGGCATCGTGCATAACCTGCTGTACATCACTCAAGGCGTCACCACTAGTGAAGAGCTTTGGCAAAAAAGCGCCGCGATGGCGTTGGGTGACTTCATGGGGTGCTTTGTGGTGGTGGCCTTGTTTCATGCCACCACAACGGTGCTGGGCAGAACGCGCAACCACACATCGATCAAATAACGCTTAGCCGACGTGCTTGGCAAAGAAAGCCAAAGTGCGGTGCAAAGCCATCTTAGCTGACGCCTCTTGATAAGCGCCGCGGTGGTCGCAATTAAACCCGTGGTCGGCTGGGTACAAATGCACCTCCACCTCAGGATGTGCGTGCTTGAACTTTTCAACGGTGTCCAAAGGAATCCAATGGTCTTGCTCGGCGTAGTGGGCCAGCACGGGGCAGTGAGGATGACGGGCCATTTCTTCGTCTGTGGTTGAACCACCGCCGTAGTAAGGCACAGCGGCGCTCAAGCCGGTCACCATGGCTGCGGCACGCCAAGTCAGCAAGCCGCCCCAGCAGTAGCCCACGATGCCCACTTTGCCGCCACTGGTTTTGGCCGCGTAATCGACCGCTGCTTGGATGTCGGCCATCACGCCCGGAACGGGCAGGGACTCAACTGCTGTTTTCAGCACCATGCCGGCTTGCATGTCGTCGGGCGTGTAGCCCAACTCCACGCCGTGTTTGGCGCGATGGAACGTGGCGGGAGCCACAGCCAAATAGCCTTGCGCTGCATAGCCATCGGCCACTTCGCGGATGTGCGCATTGACGCCAAAAATCTCTTGCAACACAACGATGGCACCTTTGGGTGTGCCTTTGGGGTGGGCCACATAAGCGGGCAATTCAAAGCCATCGGCGGCGTGGAGTCGAACGGTCATATCAAATCTCTTTCTCTAAGTATTGAGTGCGAATGTCCGTCAGGTTACTCTGGTTTGATGAACATCGATGTATGGTGTTTGCTATCTGCAAACAATTTTCTGGAGACACACATGAAGCCAATTCTCTTAATCACTGGCGCAAGCCGCGGCATTGGTGCGGCCACAGCTTTGCTGGCTGCCCAACAAGGGTGGGCCGTGGCGGTGAACTATGCCAGCAACGCATCCGCGGCTGAAACCGTCGTGGAAAAGATACAAGCCGCAGGCGGCACAGCCATTTCGGTACAAGCGGATGTGGGGGACGAAGCGCAAATCATGCGGATGTTCGCTGAGGTGGACGCCAAATTAGGCCGCATTTCAGGGCTCGTCAACAGCGCAGGCGTGGTCGACGTGACCGCCAAAGTCGAATCGCAAAGCTGGGAACGCTGGGAACGCATGATGCGCATCAACGTGTTGGGCTCGATGGCCTGTGCACGTGAAGCCGTTCGCCGCATGAGCACTGCGCATGGTGGCTCTGGCGGCAGCATTGTGAACGTGTCTAGCGCGGCCACACGACTGGGTGGTGCTGGCCAGTATGTGGACTACGCCGCAGCCAAGGGGGCCATCGATGCCTTCACCATTGGCTTGGCACGAGAAGTGGCGGCCGAGGGCATTCGCGTCAATGCCGTGCGGCCTGGGCTCATCGACACCGAAATCCACGCCTCAGGTGGCTTGCCTAATCGGGCGCGCGACTTGGCGCATTTGATACCGCTCCAACGTGCCGGAACAGCCGAGGAAGTGGCGCAAGCCATCGTGTGGCTGCTCAGCGATGCCGCGAGTTACACCACCATGAGCTTGATGGACATTTCTGGCGGACGCTGATCGCCACTAGCTTTCAACCGCGAAACCACGTGCCAACGCAAAGCGCAAATAGTCCACAAACGCCGTCACCGCACGTGGCACATGGGGCGAATAAGGGCGAATGGCATACAGCTGTTCGGCAAACGCACTCACGGGCTGCCAGTCGGGCAGCACCTGCACCAGCTTGCCTTGCTGCAACGACGCTTGTGCGCTGAAGTCTGGTAGCAGTGCGATGCCTAGCCCCGTCAACGCGGCCTCACGCAAAGCTTCACTGTTGTTGGCAGCCAACTGTCCTGTGACGGGCACGGTGATGCTTTCTTGATTCGCTTTTTCTTTGGCTTTGGGCAACACACGCTGCAGTGTCCACGTGGGCGTATCTTGCGCGCGGAGGTAGTGCAGACAGTTGTGCGCCTGCAAATCTGCTGGCGTTTGCGGCGTCCCCGCACGACGCAAATAGGCTTTGCTGGCCACCAACACCGAGTGCGTGCTGCACAAGGTCCACGCCACATGCGTGTCGGGCGGTCGTGCCGTGTGGCGAATGGCCAAGTCATAACCTTCCGTGGCCAAGGTGCTGAGACGGTCTGACATGTCCAGTTCTAAGCGAACGTCTGGGTATTCGCGCAAAAAGTCAGCCAAACGTGGCGCCAGTTGCTGACGCGCAAAGGCCACAGGCGCTGTCACACGTAAGAGGCCACTGGGCACGCCCGCCAAGTCGCGCACTTGCGCAAAACTGTGTTCGATTTGGTCAAACGACGCGCGGGTGTCGTCCACCAGCCGCTGGCCTGCCTCGGTCAAGCGCACGCTGCGCGTGGTGCGCTGCACCAAGGGCACGCGGGCGGCTCGTTCGAGTTCGGCTATGCGCTGGCTCATGGCCGCTTTACTCACGCCCAAACGTGCAGCTGCCGCAGTGAAGCTGCCCTGCTGCGCCAGCACACTCAGCCAATGCAGGTGGTGCCAAAGCTCGCTGATTTTTTGCTCATTCATAGCTTGATTGTTCACCATTTTGAACAATCAATTCAATTTTTCGCACTTGTTTGATACCCAAGCTCTACCTACACTGCCCTATCTTTTTTATAAACCGAGACACACCATGACACATCACATCGCGCATTACATCAACGGTGCCGTTGCCAACGGCAGCAGCACCCGCACACAGCCCGTCTACAACCCAGCCACGGGCGCCGTCACCGGCAACGTGAGCTTGGCCAATGTGGCCGATGTCAACGCCGCTGTCGCTGCTGCACAAAAAGCTTTCCCAGCTTGGGCCGACACCCCGCCCCTGCGCCGCGCACGTGTGATGTTCAAGTTCTTGGAATTGATCAATGCCAACAAAGACAAGTTGGCCCACATGATCACGGCCGAACACGGCAAAGTGTTCACCGACGCCCAAGGCGAAGTGAGCCGTGGCATCGACATCGTCGAGTTCGCCACCGGCATTCCTCAGTTGCTCAAGGGTGACTTCACTGAGCAAGTGTCCACCGGCATCGACAACTGGACCATGCGCCAACCCCTCGGGGTGGTGGCTGGCATCACCCCCTTCAACTTCCCCGTCATGGTGCCCGCTTGGATGTTCCCCGTGGCCATCGCCGCCGGCAACACCTTCATCTTGAAGCCTAGCCCGATTGACCCAACGCCCGCACTGTTCATGGCTGAATTGCTCAAGCAAGCAGGCTTGCCAGACGGCGTGTTCAACGTGGTGCAAGGCGACAAAGAAGCCGTCGACGCGTTGTTGGTCCACCCCGATGTGAAGGCTGTGAGCTTTGTGGGCTCCACACCCATTGCCAACTACATTTATGAGACTGGCGCCCACCACGGCAAGCGCGTGCAAGCCCTGGGCGGCGCGAAGAACCACATGGTCGTCATGCCCGATGCCGACATCGACCAAGCCGTCGACGCCTTGATTGGCGCCGCCTACGGTTCAGCCGGTGAGCGTTGCATGGCCATCAGCGTGGCTGTGTTGGTGGGCGATGTGGCTGACCGCTTGATGCCCAAACTCATTGAGCGTACAAAAGCCTTGAAAGTGCTCAACGGTGAAAACCTAGCTGCCGAGATGGGCCCCATCGTGACCGACATTGCGCACAAGCGCATCACCGGCTACATCGAGCAAGGCGTCAAAGAAGGCGCACGCTTGTTGGTCGACGGCCGCAACTTTGACGCGTCAACGGCGGGCGAAGGCTGCAAGGACGGTTTCTGGATGGGCGGCACTTTGTTTGACAACGTCACCCCCGACATGCGCATCTACAAAGAAGAAATCTTCGGCCCAGTGTTGAGCTGCATGCGCGTGGCCGACTTCGCACAAGCCGTGGACCTGATCAACGCCCACGAGTTTGGCAACGGCGTGAGCTGCTTCACCCGCGACGGCAACGTGGCGCGCGAATTTTCACGCCGCATCCAGGTGGGCATGGTCGGCATCAACGTGCCAATCCCTGTGCCCATGGCCTGGCACGGTTTTGGTGGCTGGAAGAAAAGCTTGTTCGGCGACATGCACGCCTACGGCGAAGAAGGTGTGCGTTTCTACACCAAGCAAAAGAGCGTCATGCAGCGTTGGCCTGAGAGCATTGGCAAGGGCGCTGAGTTTGTGATGCCCACGTCTAAGTAACTTCTCTTAGTTTGGGGTAGGCGCTGTTGCGTGTGCAGCGGCAGCTTGGGGCAACATGTTTTGCTTCTCGTCTGCTGCGCAGCAGACGAGGAGCAAAACACACTGCCCCAGCCAGCCCCTTCGCTCACAACTACAACTACAACTACAACTACAACTACAACTACAACAAACGCAAACAAGCAAGCTACCATCCCTGCACACAACAACAAAGAGTTGAGACATCTGCATGAGTGACACCCAGTTTGACTACATCATCGTCGGCGCAGGCACAGCCGGCTGCTTGCTGGCCAACCGCCTGAGCGCCAACGCCAGCAAACGCGTGCTGCTCATCGAAGCCGGCCGCAAAGACGATTACCACTGGATTCACATCCCCGTGGGCTACTTGCACTGCATTGGTAACCCACGCACAGACTGGCTCTACAACACCGCCCCCGATGCAGGCCTTAACGGCCGCAGCTTGCGATACCCACGTGGCAAAGTGCTAGGCGGCTGCTCAAGCATCAACGGCATGATTTACATGCGCGGTCAAGCACGTGACTACGACCAATGGGCCGACATCACAGGCGACGCTCGCTGGCGCTGGGACAACGCTCTGCCGTATTTCAAATTGCACGAAGACCACCATGCGGGCGCTAATGCCTCGCACGGCGCCAAAGGGCACAAAAGCGACGTGCTACTGGCCGACACCACGGTGTACGGCGAAACCTTGCGCCACCACATTGCTGGCGGCGAATGGCGCGTGGAGAAGCAACGCTTGCGTTGGGACGTGCTGGATGCATTTGCCCAAGCAGCCGTGCAAGCGGGTATTCCAGCCACCGACGATTTCAACCGTGGCAGCAACGAAGGCGTGGGCTACTTTGAAGTGAACCAAAAAAGCGGCTGGCGCTGGAACACGGCCAAGGCATTTATTCGCCCCGCTTGCTACGCACGCCCCAACTTTGAGTTGTGGTCTTCTGCGCAAGTCTCCAAGCTGGTCATGAGCACCGATGCCGATGGCACGCAACGCTGCACGGGTGCAGAGGTGTGGACTGGCCAAGAGCACATCACTGTGACAGCCAAACAATCGGTGGTGCTGTGCGCGGGTGCCATTGGCACACCACAAATTTTGCAACTGTCGGGCTTAGGCCCCGCCGACTTGCTGAAACAGCACGGCATTGAACCCGTCATCGACCTGCCAGGCGTGGGCGCCAATCTGCAAGACCATTTGCAAATTCGCTCGGTCTTCAAAGTGCAAGGCGTGGACACGCTCAACACCTTGGCCAGCAGCTGGTGGGGCAAAGCCAAAATTGGCTTGGAATACGCCTTCAAGCGCAGCGGCCCCATGAGCATGGCGCCTTCGCAGCTGGGCGCGTTCACCCGCAGCAGCCCAGACCAGCCCTACCCCAACATTGAGTACCACGTGCAACCACTCAGCTTGGATGCCTTTGGTGAGCCGCTGCACAGCTTCAACGCGTTCACTGCCAGCGTGTGTAACTTGAACCCGACCAGCCGAGGCACGGTCAACATCACCAGCGCGAATTTTGCAGATGCACCCAAGATTGCCCCTAACTACCTGAGCACCGAAGCTGACCGCAAAGTGGCGGCTGATTCGCTGCGCGTGACACGCCGCATCGCCGCCCAACCTGCATTGGCCAAATACAAACCCGAGGAATTCAAACCCGGCGTGCAATACCAAACCGACGAAGACTTGGCGCGCTTAGCGGGCGATATTGCCACCACCATCTTCCACCCCGTGGGCACGGCGCGCATGGGCCGCATAGACGACGCGATGGCCGTGGTCGACCCCGAGTTGCGCGTGCGCGATGGTCGCGGCGGCGTGGTGCGCGGACTGCGCGTGGTTGACGCAAGCGTGATGCCCACCATCACTAGTGGCAACACGAACAGCCCTACGTTGATGATGGCTGAAAAAGCTGCACAGTGGCTGGCCCACGCGGCAGAACAGGCCTGACGCGAAACGTCTAGGGTTTTTCCTCAAGGGAATGTCCTAGGCAAACCGCACTTGGGCGCGGCTTACAGTGCTCTCACTCGATGCAGCGGCAGCGCTGTATCACGAGGGTCTGAGGAGACAAATACAACAGACGCTTCTTAAGGGGCGTCACCCAAAAAAGGCACCGGTCACCCCGGTGCCTTTTGCTTTTTTAGTCCCGATTTTTCAGACCACAATTCCCGCATGGAACTTTTCTTCACCACCTTTGCCTCCGCCTTGGCAGGCTTTGTGGACTCGATTGTGGGCGGCGGTGGCCTGATCTTGCTGCCGGCCTTGTTTGCGGCTTATCCCAACACCACGCCCGCCACTTTGTTTGGCACCAACAAAAGTGCATCCATGTGGGGCACGGCCTTTGCCACTTGGCAATACAGCCGCCGCATCCATGTGAGTTGGTCTGCCTTGCTACCTGCAGCCATCACCACCATGCTGGCCTCATTTGCTGGTGCATGGCTGGTCACGCTTGTGTCGGCTGAGTTTTTAAGGCGCTTGCTGCCCATCGTTTTGCTGGTGGTGCTGTTCTACACCCTGATGCGCAAAGACATGGGCCGCCACCATGCGCCGCGGTTTCATGGCCGTGCCGAGTTGCTGGCCACCAGCGCCATTGGCTTGACGATTGGTTTTTACGACGGTTTTTTTGGTCCGGGCACGGGTAGCTTTTTTGTGTTTTTGCTGGTGCGTTGGCTGGGCTACGACTTTCTCAATGCCTCAGTGGCAGCCAAGCTGCTAAACCTAGCCAGCAATATTGCCGCGCTGGTGTTGTTCACCTACAAGGGTCATGTGTGGTGGCACATGGCCTTGCCATTGGCCATGGCCAATGTGGCGGGTAGCTTGCTGGGCACGCGAATGGCTTTGCAACATGGCGCAGGCTTTGTGCGCGGCATGTTCATCGTGGTGGTGAGTGCGCTGATTTGCAAAACCAGCTACGACGCGTTCTTGCGCTGAAGATGTTTAGCGTGCGCCGCTTGCCGCAGGCTTTTGAGCCACAGCAGCACTAGATGCAGACGTCGCCTTAGCTGTCGCCGAAGCCGCCACGATCGGCTCTTCTACTGCCAGCTCCGCCGCTTTCGGAGGCCACGGCACGCTGGCCACGGCGCGTGGTTTGCCAATCGGGCGAGTGGCTTGGCCTTTTTGTACGGCATCAATGTCTTCTTGCGAGGGGTATTGGCCCATGATGACAAAGTCAAACACGCGGCGTGCAATGGGTGCAGCATTTTGCGCACCAAAGCCTGCGTTCTCAACCACCATGGCCAAAGCCACTTTGGGGTCGTCGGCGGGTGCAAACGCCACAAACAAAGCGTGGTCGCGCATGCGTTCGTCGATCGTTGAGGCGTTGTACTTTTCGTTTTGCTTCACCGTGAACACCTGTGCCGTGCCGGTCTTGCCAGCGCTCACATAGGGTGCACCGACAAAACTGGTGGCCGATGTGCCCTCGATGTTCACGCCCACCATGCCTTTTTTGATGATTTCCAAATTTTCAGCCAACAGTTGCAACTGGCCCACGGGCTCTTTGGCCACGGGGGTGGACACCTTGGTTTCCACGTCCACCACCTCCCGCACCAAGTGCGGTTTCATCTTCAAACCGTTGTTGGCCACCGTACCCATGGCATGCGCAATTTGCAGCATGGTGAAGCTGTTGTAGCCCTGGCCAATGCCCAGCGAAATCGTTTCGCCTGCGTACCAGCGCTGCTGCTCTGGCTTTTTGTAAGTGGTGCGCTTCCATTCGGTCGATGGCAGCACGCCGCGCGACTCACCCAAGATGTCGATGCCCGTGATTTGTCCAAAACCCAAAGGCTTCATTTGGTCGTGCATCAAGTCCACGCCCATGTCACGCGCCAGCAAGTAATAGTAGGTATCGCACGACTCGACAATGGATTTGTACATGTCCACCGTGCCATGCCCGCCCTCTTTGTCGTCGCGGAAACGGTGGTTACCAAACATGAAAAAGCCAGGGTCGGAGATGAGCGCTTTTTCTGTGCGCTTGCCCGTTTGCAAGGCCGCCAACGCCATGAACGGTTTGTAGGTAGAGCCCGGTGGGTAGGTGCCACGCAAGGCACGGTTGAGCAAGGGCTTGTCTATGGACTCGTTCAACGCAGCCCAGTTTTCAGAATCAATGCCGTCTACAAACAAGTTGGGGTCAAACGTGGGCTTACTCACAAAGGCCAGCACCTCGCCCGTCTTGGGGTCGAGCGCCACCAACGCGCCGCGGCGTTTGCCGTATAGATCTTCGACCAGCTTTTGCAGCTTGATGTCAATCGACAACACCACACTGTTGCCGGGAATGGCTTGGCTGCTGTTGAGACGGCGCACCGCGCGGCCGCCCGCCGAGGTTTCCATCTCTTGCACGCCAGTGGTGCCGTGCAATTGTTTTTCGTAACTTTGTTCGACGCCGAGTTTGCCGATGTAGTCCGTGCCACGGTAATTGCCCGCGTCTTCTGACTCTTCAATCTTGCCTTTTTCCGCTGGGTTGATACGCCCGATGTAGCCAATCACATGGCTGGCCATCTGCCCGTAGGGATAGTTGCGAAACAAACGCGCACGAATTTCAACGCCCGGAAACCGATAGCGCTGCGCCGCAAAACGCGCCACTTCTTCGTCGGTCAAACGGTTGCGAATCGGTACCGATTCAAAACTTTTCGATTCGCCCAGTTGCTTTTTGAAGCGGCGTTTGTCACGCGCTTGAATGTCGATCACGCCAGACAGCTGCTCGATCACTTCTTCCAGCGGCACCACCACTTTGGAAGCGGTAATTTCAAGCGTGTAGGCAGAGTAGTTGGTGGCCAACACAATGCCGTTACGGTCCATGATGACGCCCCGGTTGGGCACGATGGGCACGATGGCGGTGCGGTTGCTCTCGGCTTGGGCATTGAGCTCGGCATAGCGCACCACTTGCAAGTAAAACAAGCGCAGCGACAGCAAACCAAACAACACCAAAATCGCGGCCGTGACCACCACCATGCGCGACCTGAAGCGTCGCAGGTCGGACTCGATGTCGCGAATCACACTCATAGGGGACGGTTCAAGTCAGGGTTGGGTGCGCGGCGTTGTGGTGCCAGCAAGAACACACTGACCACGGGCCACAACACGGCCTCAAGCAGCGGTGCCAAAAGAATCATCCAACCTGGAAACAAAGCCCCAGACATCATGCGCACCGTCAGCTCTAAAGCGTGTGCCACCAAGAACAAAGGCAACACTTGCATGGCCTGCGAAGGCACCGTGAACCACAACAAACGGCGGTGGACCATGATGGCCATGAAACTCAAGGCGGTGTAGCTCATCGCGTGCTGGCCCAACAAGGCCGACTGATGCACATCCGAGGCCACGCCCAAAAAGAAAGCCACACCAATGCCCACCAAACGGGGCTGGTGCACGCACCAAAACGCCAACACCAACGCCAAGAAATCAGGCATCCAAGCGGCGTTGCCCACCAGGCTGATATTGGCCACCATGTTGGCAAACAAGGCCGTGATCAAAGTGAACAAGACAAACAAAGGATTGGCTGGCAACAACAGCTGCTGGCCGCGCGGCATGATCATCGGCGACCTCCTTTTTGCGAGGCCACAGGCGCTTGCTTTTCAATGTGAGGACGGGGCGGCAATTGGTCGCTCAAAGGCTCCAACACCATCACATGGCGTGCACCCTGCACGCGGCCCACAGGCTCACACAAGATGCGCGCAAACGCGGTTTCGGCACGGCGTTCTACCTTGCTCACCTTGCCCACCAACACGCCCGGTGGGTAAATGCCGTCCACGCCGCTGGTTGACAAGATATCGCCCACTTCAATGTCAGCGTTGGTCGCCATGAAGCGCAGCTCTAGCAAAGGTGCGCCGCCTGCTTCGCCGTAGGCCACGCCACGCGCACCGGTGCGGGTGTTGAGCACGGGAATGGAGTGCTCACGGTCGGTCACCAAGGTCACCTCGCTGACCAAGGGCAAGACATGGGTCACTTGGCCCAAGATGCCATGCTCGTCCATCACCGGCGAGCTGGCTTTGATGCCATCCATCAAGCCTTTGTTGATGATGAGTTTGCGGGTGTAGGGATCGGCGGCGTCGTACAACACTTCGGCGGTAATGCCTTTGGACTCGAGTCGCTTGCTCAAGCTGAGCAGCTCGCGCAGTTGTTTGTTTTCCAGCGCCAGCTGCTCCACTTGGCCCGAGCGACGCGCTTGCACCAGCAGCTGTTCACGCGCGTCACGCTCCGAGGCTTGGGCCACATCGCGGGCCTGCATGTATTCACCAGAATATTCAGCCAACACCTGCGGGCGCATGGCCAGCCACTGCACTGGATACAGCGCCACAGACAAAGTGGCACGCAAAGGCTGGGTCACGCCAAACCGCGCGTCGGCCACCATCAACAACACCGACAAGGCACTGAAGAAAAGTAATTTGGAGACGGCGGACGGGCCTTGCTTGAAGAAGGCCGGAGGGGAGCGGTCGAGGGTGCCCAGTGGCACTGAGTTATTCGCTCGTGAAGATGGAGCCCAAACGCTCCATGCGCTCAAGGGCCAAGCCGCAACCACGCACCACACAGGTCAGTGGGTCTTCGGCCACCAAGACCGGCAAGCCAGTTTCTTCGGCCAACAAGCGGTCAAGGTCGCGCAACAACGCGCCACCACCGGTGAGCATCATGCCGCGCTCGGCAATGTCTGCGCCCAACTCGGGAGGCGTTTGCTCCAAGGCGTTTTTCACGGCGGAGACGATGTTGTTGAGCGGGTCGGTCAAGGCTTCCAAAATTTCATTCGACGAAATCGTGAAAGAACGTGGCACGCCTTCTGACAGGTTGCGGCCTTTGACTTCCATTTCCTTGACTTCAGAGCCAGGGAATGCAGAACCGATTTGTTTCTTGATGGCTTCAGCGGTTGGCTCGCCGATCAACATGCCGTAGTTGCGACGGATGTAGTTGATGATGGCTTCGTCAAACTTATCGCCACCCACGCGCACGCTGCCTTTGTAGACCATGCCACCCAAGGAGATGACGCCCACTTCGGTGGTACCACCGCCAATGTCGACCACCATGGATCCAGACGCTTCAGACACAGGCAAACCTGCACCGATGGCCGCTGCCATGGGTTCTTCAATGAGGTACACCTCTGAGGCGCCAGCGCCCAAAGCAGATTCGCGAATCGCGCGACGCTCGACTTGGGTTGAGCCGCAAGGCACGCAAATGATGATGCGTGGGCTGGGCTTCAACACCGAGCGTGGGTGCACCATCTTGATGAACTGCTTGAGCATTTGCTCGGTCACGGTGAAGTCAGCAATCACGCCGTCTTTCATGGGACGAATGGCTTCGATGTTGCCGGGCACTTTGCCCAACATGGCCTTGGCTTCGTGGCCAACGGCTTGAATTGTTTTCTTGCCTTGTGGGCCGCCTTCGTGGCGAATGGACACAACTGAGGGCTCGTCCAACACGATGCCTTTGTCGCGCACATAAATCAGGGTGTTGGCGGTACCCAAGTCAATCGCCAAATCGGTGGAGAAATACCGACGAAAAGATCCAAACATGTCTGTCCTCAAAGCTTGCCCGCGGGCGCGGACACAAAGGCGAGATAATACCGCATCGCCCGTAAACCGCGGGTTTTTCCCTCATATATGTATGTCCCTGAATGACCAAGACATCAGCCGCATCGCCAACCTGGCCCGGCTAGAGCTACAACCTGACGAACAGGCGCGAATGCTCAGCAAAATTAATGACTTTTTCGACATCGTCGCGCAAATCAGCGCCGTCGACACCACGGGCGTGTTGCCCATGGCCCATCCCGTGGACGCCATGCAAGGCGCACACATTGAGCTGCGCCTACGCCCCGACGTGGCCAGCGAACCCAACCAACGCGACTTGAACCAACGCAGCGCCCCCGCCGTGGAGCGTGGTTTGTTCTTGGTTCCCAAAGTGATTGAGTAAGGCCCAAACCATGACCCAATCTGCGACCCAATTGCACAACATGACCGTGGCCCAACTGGCCGAAACGCTGCAAACCAAGCAAGCCAGCGCTGTCGAAGTGGCCACGGCCTTTTTGGCCCGTACAGGCGGCAACCCACACAACGCGTTTTTAGACATCGACAGCGAAGTCACGCTGGCCCAAGCCCAAGCCAGCGATGCACGCATTGCCGCTGGCACAGCAGGCGCTTTGGAAGGCGTGCCGATTGCACACAAAGACGTGTTTGTGACCCGCGATTTCGCCACCACTGCAGGCTCCAAAATTTTGAGCGGTTACCGCTCACCGTTTGACGCCACCGTGGTGCAAAAACTCAACACGGCTGGCATGGTGTCCTTGGGCAAAGTCAACTGCGACGAGTTCGCCATGGGCTCTGCCAACGAAAACTCAGCCTACGGCGCGGTCACCAACCCTTGGGACACCTCGCGCGTTCCCGGCGGCTCGTCAGGCGGCAGCGCTGCCGCAGTGGCCGCACGTTTGGCGCCTGCTGCAACCGGCACGGACACGGGCGGGTCCATCCGCCAACCCGCCAGCTTTTGCGGCATCACCGGCATCAAGCCAACCTATGGCCGCGCCTCGCGCTTTGGGCTGATTGCCTACGCCTCCAGCCTCGACCAAGCCGGCCCCATGGCCCGCACGGCCGAAGACTGCGCGTTGTTGCTGTCTGCGATGTGTGGCTCTGACCTTGACCGTGATTCCACTTCACTCGACGTGCCTGCTGAGAACTTCTCTGCCAAGCTGGACGACAGCTTGGCTGGCCTGCGCATTGGCATCCCTAAAGAATTTTTTGGCGAAGGCCTCGCATCTGACGTGCGCACCGCGATTGACGCCGCGCTCAAAACCTTGGAAGCCCAAGGTGCCAAGCTCGTGCCCATCACGCTGCCCCGCACCGAACTGGCCATTCCTGTGTACTACATCATTGCCCCCGCCGAAGCCAGCTCGAACCTGAGCCGCTTTGATGGCGTGAAGTTTGGCCACCGCGCCAAAGACTACACCGATCTCGTGAGCATGTACAAAAAGACCCGCGCCGAAGGCTTTGGCGAAGAGGTCAAACGCCGCATCATGACCGGCGCGTATGTGCTCAGCCACGGCTACTACGACGCGTACTACCTGCAAGCCCAAAAAATTCGCCGCATGATTGCGGACGACTTTCAACGCGCGTTTGCCGAGTGCGATGTGATTGCCGGCCCCGTCGCCCCCACCGTCGCGTGGAAACTGGGCAACAACGCCAGCGACCCGTTGGCCGACTACTTGGCCGATATCTTCACCCTGCCCGCTTCATTGGCTGGTTTGCCCGGCATGAGCGTGCCTGTGGGCTTTGGTGCCGACCATATGCCTGTAGGACTGCAACTCATCGGCAACTATTTGCAAGAAGCGCGTTTGCTCAACGTCGCGCACCAGTACCAACTGGCCACTGACCATCACCTCCAAAAACCGGAGGGCATCTGACATGACTGCACCCAAATTAGTCCAAGGCTACGAAGTCGTCATCGGCTTCGAGACACACGCCCAGCTTTCCACCAAGAGCAAAATTTTCAGCCGTGCCTCAGTGGCGTTTGGCGCCGAGCCCAACACGCAAGCTTGCGCGGTGGACATGGCCCTGCCTGGCACATTGCCCGTGATGAACATCGGCGCGGTCGAACGCGCCATTGAGTTTGGCTTGGGCGTCAACGCGCACATTGCCGAGCGCAGCATCTTTGCGCGCAAAAACTATTTCTACCCCGACCTGCCCAAGGGCTACCAAATCAGCCAGTTTGAAATTCCGGTGGTTCAAGGCGGCGAGGTGTCGTTCTTCTTAGAAGTTGGCAAAGAGACCGTGCACAAAACCGTGCGCTTAGAACGTGCCCACCTTGAAGAAGATGCAGGTAAATCCCTGCACGAAGATTTCATTGGCCAGAGCGGCATCGACCTCAACCGCGCAGGCACACCGTTGCTCGAAATCGTCACACAGCCCGACATGCGCAGCAGCGAAGAAGCCGTGGCCTACGCCAAAGAACTGCACAAAATCGTCACGTGGATTGGCATCTGCGACGGCAACATGCAAGAAGGCTCGTTCCGTTGCGATGCCAACGTGTCGGTGCGCAAGCCTGGTGCCCCCTTGGGCACACGCCGCGAAATCAAAAACCTGAACAGCTTCAAGTTCATGCAGCAAGCCATCGACTATGAAGTGCGTTGGCAAATCGACCAAATCGAAGACGGCCACGCCATCCAGCAAGCCACCGTTTTGTTTGACCCCGACACCGGCGAAACGCGTGCCATGCGCACCAAAGAAGACGCTGCCGATTACCGCTATTTCCCCGACCCAGACCTGCCACCGTTGGTGATTGGTCGCGATTGGGTGGCGCGCGTGAAAAGCGAAATGGCCGAGCTGCCACGCGTCATGGCTGAACGCTTTGTCAAAGACTACGCACTTCCCGAATACGACGCCACGCAGCTGACGCAAAGCAAAGCGGCGGCGGCTTACTTTGAAGCCACGGCCAAAGCCTGCGGACAACCCAAACTGGCCAGCAACTGGATCATGGGCGAGGTGTCGCGCCGCTTAAACAGCGGCGAAGTGACGTTTGACAACATTCCCGTGAGTGCCGCACAGCTCGGCGCGTTGATCACTCGCATCACCGACAACACCATCAGCAACAACGCGGCACGACAAGTGTTTGACGCGCTGTGGTCTGAAGGTGGCGATGTCGATGCACTGATCGAAGCCAAAGGCCTCAAACAAATCAACGACACCGGAGCGCTAGAAGCGATCATCGACGAAGTGCTGGCCGCTAACCCCAAGAACGTGGAAGAGTTCAAGGCCGGCAACACCAAAGCCTTGAACGGTTTGGTCGGCCCCATCATGAAAGCCAGCAAGGGCAAGGCCAACCCTGCCCAAGTCAACGAACTGTTGATGAAAAAGCTGAGTTAGTTGACGCCATAACGTTCGCGGTACGCCTGCGTGCGTACCAAATGCTCGCCCATCGCATTGCTGGGCTGCGCATTCAAGTAGGTGAGCAAATCACTCAGCTCGGCAATCGCGCACACTTGCAAGCCCACTTGCTCGCGCACGTATTGCACGGCGCTGTAGGGCACGTCTTTAGTCGAGCCATCGGCTTGTTTTTCGGTGGCCATTTCTTGGCGATCCAATGCAATTGCCACGGCGTGCGGCGTGGCACCTGCGGCTTTGATAAGGGCAATGGATTCACGAGCTGCCGTGCCCGCACTCATCACATCGTCCACGATCAACACGCGACCTTTGAGTGGCGCGCCCACCAAGCTGCCGCCTTCGCCGTGGTCTTTGGCTTCTTTGCGGTTGTAGGCAAAGGGCACGTTGCGCCCCAAGCGGGCCAACTCAATCGACACCGCAGCACCCAAAGGAATGCCTTTGTAAGCGGGGCCAAAAATCATGTCGAACTCGATGCCGCTTTGCACCAAGCGCTGTGCGTAAAAGCTGGCGAGTTTGCCTAGCTTGGCACCATCGTCAAACAAACCGGCGTTGAAAAAGTAAGGGCTCATGCGGCCCGCTTTGGTTTTGAACTCCCCAAATTTCAGGACGCCACAATCCAGCGAAAATTGCACAAATTCTTGTGCCAACGCATCGTTGGCAGCCACACTCTGACTCATGGGGAAATTCCTTGTTCAAACTAACCAGCCTCAACCTCAACGGCATTCGTTCGGCCGCCCGCAAGGGCGTGGAAGCTTGGCTCGAAAAAGCCAGCCCTGATTGTATTTGCGTCCAAGAAATCAAAGCC